>JAFRRD010000011.1 GCA_017428265.1 Lachnospiraceae bacterium
AGTGCAAGGCAAGCGTCAATCGGTTATAGTTGAGCTGCGACACAAAACCAAACGAAAGGAGCTTACCTTGCATGACAACTATAACACAAGACATGAGGTATAAGCAATCCCTAATGAAGTACGCAGTTAGTTATGGCGTAAGCAAGGCCAGCCGGAAATACAACAGACCAAGATCATACATCTACTTCTGGCTGAACCGATGGGACGGCAGTATTGATTCTCTCAGGCCCGAATCCAGACGACCTCACCATCATCCGAATGAACATACTCCGGCTGAACTGAAGCTGATCCATGACATGAGACGACGAAATCCCCGGCTTGGTATGGTCGAACTCTGGTGCAGGCTGAGGAAACGAGGATACTCCAGATGTATCGAATCCCTGTACCGGGTATTGAAGCGTGAAGGCCTTGTTAAGGTTAAGAAAAAGGATTCCTACAAGCCCAAACCCTATCAGCAGATGACTCATCCAGGAGAACGCATCCAGATCGATGTAAAGGTGGTGCCACGGAAATGCATTGCTGATCCTGAATTACGGTTGTTCCAATACACGGCTATTGATGAATACTCGCGTTACCGTGTCCTGGGTGCCTATCCGGAACAAAGTACTTATTCCTCCACGGAGTTCCTCAAGAAAGTAGTTCTGGAGTTCACCAGGAAAGGAATTGAAGTGGAATGTATTCAGACCGATAATGGACAGGAATTCACCAACAGGTTTTCTACCCATCGTAACAAGCTGTCGCTCTTCGAAGAAGCCTTACGGCGATTAGGTATTCAGCATAAACTGATTCGGCCATATACTCCGCGCCATAATGGCAAGGTAGAACGCAGCCACCGTGAAGACCAGAAACGCTTCTATAACAGGCACTCTTTCTATTCTCTCGACGACTTTGGTGGGCAGCTAGCTGCCCACCAAAGAAACAGCAACTCTCTTCCGATGCGGCCTCTCCATTGGCTTTCTCCGGTGGATGTCCTGCATAACTTCACTGTCCAAAATGTTTGACAAACCTACATTTTTTGGATTGTCTGAAGATATTTTTGAAGACCGGGGGAGTCTGCCCGGTTTGTATTTTAATGGAATATCTGATTGCGCCGAGTCGGGCCTTGTTGTACAATAATACTGTACCGTGAACGATAACCGACTGCGGGGCGAGGAGGAAAACGATATGAATGTAAAGGAAGCAATCCGTGTAAGACACAGCTACAGGGGTAAATTCAAGGATACGCTCGTGCCGAGGGAGGACCTGGTCACGATCATGCAGGCGGGGCTTGACGCGCCGTCGGGCTGCAACAAGCAGACGACCAGCCTGATCGCGGTCGACGATCCGGAGGTCCTGAAAAAGCTCCACAGCGTCATCATCCCGGACGTCGGGGAGTCCGCTCCGGCCGCCATCTGTGTCCTGACCCGGCGGATCATCGCTTACCGGGACCGGTGTTTCGCGGTGCAGGATTATTCCGCCGCGATCGAGAACATGCTCCTGACGATCGTGGACCTGGGTTACCAGAGCTGCTGGTACGAGGGGCATATCACCGACAACGACCGGATCGGCGACAGGATGGCGGAAATCCTGAACGTACCGGAAGAGTACGAACTGGTTTGTTTCCTGCCCGTCGGGATCGCCGAAAGCGACCCGGTGCCGCCCAGGAAGAAAGCCTTCGGGGAGCGGGCCTGGTTCAACGCTTTTGCCCGTACTGAATAAAAGATGCTGGCAGGCAAGGCAGATATATCAGCAAGGAAGCGGAATCACGAATGGACGTTCAAAATAATTATACGAGTCTGCTTTCGGCGACGTCCAATACCAGGGACCTGGGCGGTTATCCGGCCCTGAACGGAGCATCGACCGTCAAAAACAGGATCTGGCGCAGCGACGCCCCGACAGCCCGGAACGAAGCGGATGAAAGGCTGCTGACAAAACGCGGCATCACCACGATCATCGATCTGCGGACCGCTTGGGAAGCTGAAAAAAAGCCCTGCGCCTATGCGGGCGCTGAGGGCTTTGAATATCATCATGTTCCGGTTTCCGCCGGCAGCGTTCCTCCGGCATCGCTCGAAGAAGTGCCGTATTCCTATCTGGAAATCGCGCTACAGGCGGCGCAGGTATTCCGGATGATCGCCGAGGCTGATTCCGGCGTTCTGGTCTGCTGCACGGCGGGGAAAGACAGGACCGGCGTCATCAGCGCGCTCCTGCTGCTTGCCTGCGGCGTTGACCGCCGGTACGTCGTGGAGGATTACGCCGTCAGCCGGGAGTATAACCGGACCCGGCTCGAACAGTATCTGTCGGAGCACCCCGAAGTGGACAGGCGGATCGTGCTCGCGAATGAAACCAGCATGGAACGGTTTATCGATCTGATATATGACAGATTCGGGAGCGTTGAGGAGTACTTCAGGCAGTCAGGCCTTTCTGCCGCGCAGCTTTCCCGCATCCGCGGGAAATTGCTGGCCGCCGGCGGTTTCTGAACACGGGTTTCCCGTTCCGGAGAGCCGGAAAACTCAGTCTTCCGTCCCGGCGATCCCCAGGTATTCGTAGTCTTCTTTCCCGATGGCCTGCCGGACGGCGTCCTCGTCCATTTCCCCGCAGAGGGTCAGGACGGCGGTGCCGGCCTCGTGGCTGGCTGTGGCGGAGGATACGAAGTCCAGCGCTTCCAGCGCTTTTTTGACAGCCGCCTCGCAGTGCCCGCACATCATCCCGCCCACCCGGACGGTGACGGTGTCCGTGGGCGCTTCTTTTTCTCCGGAAAGGGGGCAGGCGGCGGGGCAGGCAGTCTCGGCCGCGGGATTCTCCGGGATGCGGGAAGGCTGCGGCGCGTGCCTGCGCGGCTTGTCCCTGTCCGCGTCGTGGAGATTGAACAGGTTGAGCCGGAGCGCGTTC
>JAFRRD010000012.1 GCA_017428265.1 Lachnospiraceae bacterium
CATATCAATGGCATAGCCGGGTAGCCAAGTGCGGAAGGGATAAACGCTGAAGGCATCTAAGCGTGAAGCCCCCCTCAAGATGAGATATCCATGAGACCCCTTGAAGACGACGAGGTTGATAGGGCAGAGGTGGAAGCATAGTAATATGTGGAGCTGACTGTTACTAATCGGTCGAACACTTGATCTTATCCCTTTCTCTTCAGTTCAGTAAATCTTCGGTGTGCGGTTTTGAGGGTGCTGTAACATCCTTTAGCTTTCCTCGATAGCTCAATGGCAGAGCACTCGGCTGTTAACCGAGGTGTTGCAGGTTCGAGCCCTGCTCGGGGAGCTCATGGCTCCATGGTCAAGCGGTTAAGACATCGCCCTTTCACGGCGGTAACTCGGGTTCGAATCCCGATGGAGTCATTTTTTCATAAGGCGACGTAGCCAAGTGGTAAGGCGTGGGTCTGCAAAACCCTGATGCACCGGTTCAAATCCGGTCGTCGCCTCTATAGTCGGCACAGCTTGCAAAAGGGCAGGCTGTGCCGTTTGCATAAGGAGGAGAAGGATGGAGACAGTGCTCATCACGGGCGCCTACGGATTTCTGGGCCGCCATACGGTCAAAGAAATGCAGGAAGCCGGATACCGCGTGACCGCGTTCGGCAGGGATAAGGAGAAACTGGCTGCCCTTGCCGGCGAGAATATCGAACTTCGGCAGGGCGATTTCTGCCGCCCGGACGAGATCGCGAAGGCCTGCGAAGGCGCAGACTATCTGATCCACTGCGGCGCGCTGCTGAAAGGCTGGGGAAGGCGGGAGGATTTCATCCGGACCAATGTGGACGGCACGAAAAACGTGCTGTATGCCTGCGCAGCCAATCATGTCAGGCGTCTGGTCTATACTTCCTCGCCGAGCGTCCGCCCGCTGGAAAATAATTTACATCTGACGGAAAAAGACTATAATGAGAACAACCGCCTGAATTATTATATTGAAAGCAAGATCCTGGCGGAAAAGCTGGTCCGGAGCCAGAACGAAGTCCCCTGGTCGGCGATCCGTCCACGGGGCCTGTGCGGCATCGGGGACCGGAACATGCTTCCGCTGCTGATCCGGGCGAACCGGACGGTCGGCATTCCGTATTTCCGGAACGGTGAGGTCATGGCGGACCTTTGCTGCGTTGAAAATGCCGCGCTGGCGCTCCGGCTCTGCCTGGAAAAGGAAGAAGCGCTCGGGCAGGTCTATCACATCACGAACGGCGAGCCGCGGACGGTGAAAGCCCTGGCGGACGAGATGTTCGGTGCGCTGCAGATGAAGGTGAAGCCGCTCAGGATCCCCTTCGGCCTTGCGTACGGCTCGGCAGCGGTCCTGGAGGGCATATATAAAGGGCTTGGCATCCGGGACAGGGCGCCTGCCCTCACCCGCTACAGCGTCTGTACGCTCGGCAGGAGCCAGGTCTTTGACATCACGAAGGCAAGGACGGAGCTTGGCTATGCACCGAAGGTGAGTGTCAGCGAAATGATTAGTGCTTATGCGGAAGCTTATGCAAAAGGAGAGGCATCAACCTATGAAAGAGGGGGTAAAACAGATCAGGAAAAACCGAAGGGCAGGATGGAGATACCGGATGATCTACCGGATCATGCATCTGATCAGTCCCCTGCTGCTGAAAAAATACGATTTCAGTACGGACGTCCTGAAGGATTTCGAGGGGCCTTACATTGTGATGGCCAACCATCTGACCGAGGTCGACATGTTCATGCTGATGGCGGCCTTTCCGAAGCATATGTTCTTCGTGGCCGGAGAGCACCTGACCCGCTCAAAGCACGGCCGGCTCATCACCTGGGCACAGAGCCCCATTTACGAATACAAGGGCTCGGTGGCGCTGGACACGGTCCGGGAAGTGCTCGAGAAGATCAAGGGCGGCAATAACGTGATGATCTTCCCGGAAGGGAGCCGCTCTTTTAACGGGGAGACTCCGGCGCTTCCGGAATCGGCGGCCAAGCTGCTGAAGATCGCCGGCTGCGGCCTGGTGACCTACCGGATCGAGGGAGGCTACTTTGTCGCACCGCGCTGGGCCTATACCTTCCGGACCGGCCCGATGAGAGGCCGCATCACGGGGAAATACAGCCCTGCTGAGATCGCCGCGATGACGCCAGGCGAGCTGACGGAGGCGATCAACCGCGGCGTATACGAGAACGCATATGTCCGCCAGAGGAAGGACCGTCTGAAATACCGGGGCGAAAGGCTTGCGGAAGGCCTGGAGAATTATCTGGTCAGATGCCCTGCCTGCGGCGCCTTCGATTCGATGGAAACGAAAGACGACAGTTTCCGCTGCACGGCCTGCGGACAGGCCGGCGTCTATACGGAGGAAGGCTTCCTGGAAGGAGAAGGGCTTCGCTTTGACAGCGTTTACGACTGGGGCATGTGGGCGGAGAAGGAAACGGAGCAGTATGTCGACGGGGCGGATCCGGACCGGCCTGTGTTTCGGGACAGCGGCCTGCTCCTGTATGAGGTGACGCCTGACCACAAGCAGCATGACCTGGCTGAAGGAGACCTCACCGGCTATAAGGACCGCCTGGAATTCGGGAACAGGACGTTTTTCTTTGGCGGTATTCCGGCCATGGACATGCTGTACTACGGCAAGAGCCTGCTCTTTACCTATGAGAAGAGGCATTTGGGACTGACCGGGGAAAATTTTCACGCGATAAAGTATCATAAACTTTATAAACAGTACAAAAAGAAATAAATTTTACGAAAAAAGAAGGCGCCCGGAATCTTTCCGGTGCCTTCTTTTTTGCTGCGCGTTCCGGCTTATTCGTGCCGCCAGGTGGTGCGGGAGATCAGGGCGATCATCGGGAAGATCTCCAGACGGCCGGCCAGCATGTCGAAGATGAGGACCAGCTTGGAGAGAACGGAAAGGCTCCCGTAGTTGCCCATGGGGCCGACCTCGGAAAGACCGGGGCCGATGTTGTTGAAGCAGGCGAGCACGGCGGTGATCGAGGTCGTCAGGTCTCTGCCGTCAATGCAGAGGATCAGGAAACTGGTGAGAACGATCAGTACGTAGGCGGCGAGGTAAGTGCGCAGCGAGGTCAGGACGGACTGGTTCACGGGCCGTCCGTTGCTGCGGACCGGATAGATGCGGCCCGGGCGGATCATTTCCCGGAGATTGCTGCGCAGATCCTTGACGATCAGGTTCAGACGTATGCATTTCAGGCCGCCGCCGGTACTGCCGGCGCTCGCGCCGAGGATCATCAGGAAGACCAGAATACCCTTGGCCAGCGTCGTCCACAGGTTGAAGTCAGTCGTGGCGAAGCCGGTGGTCGACATGATGGATGCCGCCTGGAAGAAAGAGTGGCGCAGCGTTTCCTCCCAGCCCCCGAAATAGGAGCGGACCGAAAAGGCGATGATCAGGCCGGCGCCGAGAAAGACGGCAAGGTAGGTGTGCAGTTCTTCGTCGCGGATGACGCTCCCGGGGCGCTTTTTCAGCAGCAGGTAGTAGCAGCTGAAGTTGACGCCGAAGAGGAACATGAAGATCGTCGTGACCCACTGGATGTACGGCGAGTAGCCGCCGAGGCCGGCATTGGTCACGGCAAAGCCGCCCGTTCCGGCGGTGCCGAAGGCGATGCAGAAGGCATCGAAGAGCGGCATGTCAAGCGCCAGCAGGATGATGTCGACCGCGGTGAGGCCGATGTAGATCAGGTACAGCAGCTGCGCGGTCTTGCGGAGCTGGGGCACCAGCTTGCCGACGTCGGGGCCGGGGCTCTCCGCCCGCAGGATGTGTACCGTAAAGCCCGCGCCGTGGCGGCTGCGCGGGACCAGGGCCAGCAGGAACACGAGCACGCCCATGCCGCCGATCCAGTGCGTAAAGCTCCGCCAGTACAGAAGGCTTTTGTCCATGCTTTCGACTTCGGGCAGGATGGATGCCCCCGTGGTGGTGAAGCCGGAGACCGTTTCAAACAGGGCGTCGATGTAGGACGGGATCTGTCCGGAGAAGAAGAACGGCAGCGCGCCGGTCAGCCCCAGCACGAGCCAGGAGATGCCTGCGCAGGCGAGCCCTTCCTTTTCGTAGAAATCATTTGCCTTTTCGCCGCGGGACAAAAGCCAGAGCAGGGCGCCGAGGATCACGATGATCAGCAGCGTCTGCAGGTAGGCGTCGGCGGATCCGGGTTCGCGGAATATGAGCGACAGAATGAAAGCCGGCAGCATGAGGACGGCTTCCACGAACAGGATCAGCCCGGTGAAATGGCTCAGGGATTTGAAGTTCATGCTGCCTCCTTATACGAAGATATCGCCGAAACGCTGGATATTGTTCGCGTCGGAGGAGATGACGATCACGGAATCGCGTTCCCGGTAGACCGAGGAGCCGTTGGCGATGGTGACTTCGCCCTCATGGAAAATGGCGGAGATCAGCACGCCCGGACGGATCTTCAGATCGGCAAGCGGCGTATTTTTGTGCGGGGCGCCCGGGCCGATGATGAACTCGCAGGCCTGCACCTGGCCGCCGGCCACGGTCTGCACGGTCACGGCGGTGTCGCCGCTGTTGTCGCGCATGGAGCGCACGTAGCGGACCACGATGTCGCTGCACAGTTGCTTCGGGGAAACGACGCTCCCGAGGGACAGCTCGCCGATGATGTCCTGCAGCTCGTCGATATGGCCCTGTTTCGTGATGACGATGGGGACCTTCCGGCTGTTTGCGTAGAGAGACATGACGATGTTCAGCTCATCCAGGCCGGTGAGCGCCACGAAAGCGTCGCAGGACGACAGGCCTTCGCGCTCCATCGTGGAGGTATCGGTGATGTCGCCGCAGCAGATGCTGGCGTGCGGGAGAAGCCTGGCCATTTCCTCGCAGCGGGCGCGGTTGCGGTCGATGATCTGGACCTTGATGCCGTCCTTTTCGAGCATCTGGGCCAGGTTCAGGCTGATCAGGCTGCCGCCGCCGAGGATGACGCGCTTGACCTTGCGGGTGATGACGCCCAGCTCGCGGAGGATGCCGCCGAGCTCGTGCGCCGGCGCGGTCATGTAGATGCGGTCATCGGCCTTCAGTTCGAAATCGCCGCGGGGAAGGGTGATGGTGCTGCCGCGCATGACGGCGCAGATCAGGACCCGGGTCTTCAGGACGCCCGAGATCTGGTGCAGCTTCAGCCCGGTCAGGGGGCTTCCCGCGTCCAGGCGGAACTCGACCAGCTCCACCTTGCCCTTGGCGAAAGATTCACGGGCCAGAAAGCCCGGGTAGCGGAGGAGCCGCTCGATCTCAAGTGCGGCGCTGTATTCGGGGTTGACGATGAGCGAGATGCCGAAGATGTCCCTCATTTCCAGAATCTGCGCGGTATACTCCGCGTTGCGGATCCGGACGATGGTGTGGATCTTCGGGTTGATCCGGCGCGCCGTCACGCAGCACAGCAGGTTCATTTCGTCCGCGTTGGTGACTGCGATCAGCAGGTCAGCCTCGGCGGCGCCCGCCTCCGTCAGGGTCTCGAGCGTGGCACAGCTGCCTTCCGTGCCCATCACGTCATAGAGCTCGCAGGCGGCGGTCAGCGCTTCTTTTTTATTATCGATGAGGGTAATATCATGTCCGTCGGCAGAGAGAGACTTCGTGAGCGTCGCTCCGACCTTGCCGGCGCCGGCAATGATGATCTTCATAAAAACCTCCGGGAGGGTAATACGATTAAAATATTATAGCAGGAAAGGCGCGAAAACGAAAGTATAAAATGCGGAAAGCACAAATCTGTGCTATACTGAAACGGTAAAAAGGAGTGCGTCATGGATCTTTTTGACTATATCAACGAACAGAAAGCCGAAACGGAAGGGCCTCTTGCCTCGCGCCTGCGCCCGCGGAACCTCGACGAGGTCGTCGGGCAGCAGCATATCCTCGGTAAAAACAAGATGCTCTACCGGGCCATCATGGCGGACCAGCTGAGCTCCGTCATCCTTTTCGGCCCGCCCGGCACCGGCAAGACTACGATCGCGCAGGTGATCGCGGCGTCGACGAAGGCCAATTTCCGCCAGATCAATGCAACGACGGCGGGAAAGAAAGACATGGAGGCGGTCGTGGAGGAAGCGCGGACGGTGCGCGCGGCCTACGGGCGGAAGACGATCCTCTTCATCGACGAGATCCACCGCTTCAACAAGGCGCAGCAGGACTACCTGCTGCCCTACGTGGAGAACGGGACCGTGATCCTGATCGGGGCGACGACCGAAAATCCCTTCTTCGAGGTCAACAAGGCCCTGCTGTCCCGCTCGAACGTGTTTGAATTAAAGCCGCTTGAGAAGAAGGACGTTGCGGTCCTCGTGCGCCGCGCCGTGGAAGACCGGGAGCGCGGCATGGGCGTCTATAATCCGGTGATCGACGATGAGGCCGTGGACTTTCTGGCTGACATGGCAGGCGGCGATGCGCGCCGCGCCATCAATGCGGTGGAACTGGCCGTGCTGACGACCGCGCCTTCCGAAGACGGGAAGATCCACATCACTCTGCCCGTCGCCGAGGAGTGCATCCAGCGGCGGAGCCTGCGCTACGACAAGACCGGGGACAGCCACTATGACGTCATTTCCGCCTTCATCAAGAGCATGCGCGGCTCCGATCCGGATGCCGCCGTCTACTGGCTCGCGCGGATGATCCGGGCGGGCGAGGACCCGAAATTCATCGCACGGCGCATCATGATCTGTGCGGCAGAGGACGTCGGGATGGCGGATCCGCGAGCGCTTTCGGTGGCTGTGGCGGCCGCCGAGACCGTCGAGCGCGTGGGCATGCCGGAGGGCAGGATCCCGCTCGTCGAAGCGGCGGTCTACGTGGCGACGGCGCCGAAGAGCAATGCCTCCTATCTGGCGATCGACCGGGCGCTCGAGGCGGTGGACCGCGTCGCGATCGAGAAGGTCCCGCCGCACCTGACCAATGCGCCGATCGAGGGCATGAAGGATTTCGGCCACGGTGTCGGGTACAAATATGCGCACGATTTCCCCGGCCACTATGTGAAGCAGCAGTATCTGCCGGACGAGCTCGTCGGGACGGCATTCTTCGAGCCCGGGGACAACGGCTACGAAAAAGACATCAAAAAATATATGGAGTTTTTGTCCCGTCTGGTGTAAAATAGGCTAAAACGGGGTATTCCCGCCGCTTGGCGTGCCGTGACATCGAAAACCATAAAGGAACCGGGAAAGGAGAGGCCGTGAAACGTAAGATTACGCAGCTGGCGAAAGGGATCATCGATGCGAAGATCCCTGAGATCCGTGTGCTTACGGAGTCGGTGGAGGCAAAAGTGCTCTGCGGGCAGCAAAGCAGGGGCGAGCTGTCCCTGTCAAGCAGCAACGGCGTTTCCTTCCGCGGCCTTATTTATGCGGACGACGACCGCATCGAGATCGCCGACAACTCCTATGCCGGCACGGCCGTCCAGATCCCCTATGTCCTCCACGCCGAGGATCTGCGCGACAACACGGAGCTTTCGGGCAAATTTGCGCTGGTGACGAACGCCGGCGACTATGAGATCCCCTATCATTTCCATATCAACCGCCCGATCCTGCTGGAGCACGACCTGCCGCAGGATGTCAAAGCGCTCGGCGAGCTGGCCGCGCAGGATCCCGACATGTGCATGAAGCTCTTTCAGTCGGATGAGTTCCTGCAGATGCCGATCTTTGAGGATGACGTGCTGCGGGCGCTGTACATCAGCCTGCGCCGATCCCCCGACCAGCGGCTGGCAATGGAGGAATTCCTTTCCGCCTGCGGCGCCAAGCAGCCCGTGGGGCTCTCGCTGAACGAGATGCCGCGGACTTTCCTCTTCCAGGACGGCATTCCCGGAGAGATCACGCTCATGAAAAACGGCGCGGGCTACTGCCTGATCTCGGCCGTAAGCGAATCGCCGTGGATCCGCCTGTCGAAGGAACGCTGGAACAATGCGGACTTTACCGGCGACGTCTGCCGTATCCCTTTGTATTTCGGCCGCTCGGCTATGCACCGCGGCAAGAATATCGGCTCGGTCCGGATCGCGACCGGCCGGAAGAGCGTCAGCATCAAGGTCACGGTCACGGTCGAGGACGGGACGGACGAGAAGGAAAAGCGCCGCGGTGAGTTCCGCCGGCAGAGCCTTCTGCTGTACCGCACGCTCCTGGCGCTCTACGGCGATCCGGCAGCTTCAAAGACCCAGGGGGAACAGGCGCTCGAATGCCTGGATGCCCTGGACGAATACCGGAAACCTTCCGCCCGCGACAAACTCCTCAGGGCGGAGATCTGCCGCCTTATCGGCCGCCGCGATGAAGAAAAGGAGATCCTCGACAGCATCCGCGCCGACGTGCAGCGGGCGCGCAGCGAGGACACGACGGCCTACTTGTGGCTTCTGTATCTGGAAGAGGAAATGGAGCACGGCGACCGCCAGGCCGACGGTTTCCTGCGCCTTCTGTACCGGATGAAGGAATCCAACTTAAGGAGCGCGGAGGTATTTCCCCTGCAGCGCCGCGTGGACGCCGAGTGGGCCGACCAGCCGGCAAAGTCTCTGGACCGCATGCGCGAATTCTTCCGGCGCGGCGAGCTCTCGCTCCTTCTGGCGGCGGATGCCGTGCATCTTTTCAACGAAGACCCTGCCCTGATGCAGAATGTCGGCCCGTTTGAGCGCTACCTGCTGCATTTCGGTGCGCGGAACGGCTTCTGGACCGAAGAAATGGCCCGGCACGCGGCGGATCTGCTGACGCGGGAGGAGGAAAAGAACCCGCACGCCGTACGGACGCTGGAACTTCTGTATGCGCGCTTCCCCGACAACGGCATCCTGCAGGCCCTGCTGACGCTGCTGGTCCGCTCGGGCCAGCCGGAGGAACGTTTCCACCACTGGTACGCGAAGGGCATCGAGGAAGACATCCGCCTCAGCGAACTTTACGAATTCTATCTCAGCACCATTCCCGAGGGAAGCGACGAAGAGATCCCGCAGATGGTGCTCCTGTACTATACCTACAACAGCCCGAAATGGCTCGCCTCCAAGCTGAATCTGTACCATTACATCCTGAGCCGCTGCACGGAGGACAGCCGCCTGTATCGGCTCTACGAAAAGCAGATGCAGACCTTCGCGCTGGAACAGCTCCTGGACGGCGCGCAGAACTCGCGCGTGTCGGAATTCTACGATGCGATGTTCATCCCCGAGGTCGTGGACGCCAAGACGGCCCCGCTGCTCACCGAATATCTCTACACGCAGGAACTGCATTTTGAAAATGCCCGCATCCGGGAGGTCAAGGTGGTCTACGGCGAGCTGGAGGAGGAGTTCTCCTACCCCGTCAACCACGGCGAAGCCTTCGTGCCGATCTGGTCCGACAGCGCGCGGGCGGTCTTCGTGGATGAGGCCGGGAACCGCTATGCCCGGACGAAACTCAGCCGGCGCCGCTTCATGAACGGCACTCCGGCCCTCCTTGAGGTCTGCCGCCGGCTGTCGCCGGAGAGCCTGCCGTTCCGCCTGGAAACGGTCCGGACCGGAAGACAGGCGGGCGCGGACGACCCGGTCAGGCTCCTCGCAGCGAAGGGCCTTTCGGAGACCTACCGCGAAAAACTGATGCGCTCGCTCATCGAAGAGGCGGGAAAGGATGCGGACAACGGTCCGGCGAGGCTGTACAAGATCAAGGACAGCCCCTACCTCAATGAGGAGTCCGGCCGCCTTCTGGCCGAGAATTTCATCCGCCTGGAGGATGACGATGCGGCGATCGAACTGATCCATCGCTTCGGCAGCCGCGGCTACAGCCCGGATCTTCTGCTGCGGCTTCTGGACCGCCAGATCCGCAGGACCGACTATGCCTATGACCGGAGCCGCTGCCAGCTGTCGCTTTCGCTTTACCGCGGCGGGGAATACGACCCGCTGACCCTGACCTATCTGTGCAAATGGTTCAACGGCGGAACTAAGGAAATGAAGCGGCTGCTGGCGGTCGCTGGTGCGGAAGGCAGCGAAGCGCTGGTGCACGATCTTCCGGCAAGGCTGCTTGCGCAGATGCTCTTTACCGGGGATACGGACGGCCTCGGCGAGGTCTTTGCCGCCTATCTGAAAGAGCCGTCTCATATGGACCGCATCGTGACCGAGGCCTATCTGGTGGTGCAGTCCGAGCGTTATTTCCATGACGATGTCCGGGTGCCGGAAGAGACCTTCACGCTGATCCGTTCCTGGGCGGAGCGGGAAAAGAAGGTGGAATTCCTGCCCGTGATCTGCCAGATCGCACTGACGAAGCGCTTTTCGGAAAAACGCCTGCTCTCTGCGGCGGATACTGAACTTGCGGAGCAGATGCTGTCCGGCCTGTACAAGCAGGGCCTGCTCTTTGCCTACATGAAGAAGCTGGGCCGCTTCATGCAGCTTCCGGCGGAACTGGCGGACAAGACCCTGATCGAATACCGCGGCGACGCAGACGTTTCCACGGAGATCGGCTTCCGTGTCCTTCCGCAGGAAAAGGACAGGCCGCTGACCTTCACCGAAATGCCGCATGTGTTCCGCGGGATCTACGTGAAGCCAGTGCTGCTCTTTGCGGATGAAAAACTGGAATACGAGGTCCGGACGGTAAGCGGCAAAGAAAGAAATACCGTCGCGCACGGACAGATCAGACTGAATGCGGAGGCGGAGCCCCGTGAGAACAGATTTACCCATTTGAACCGCATCCTGACCGAAAACAGCGACATGAGCGAGGAAGACCGGCGCGACGAGCTGCTGGCCTTCGGCCGGGAAGACGTGCTGCTCAAAGATTATTTCAACGTACGCTAAAGAGAGGAGGGAGAATGCAGAATGGGACTTATCCTGGGTATCGATTTATGTGATTCGTTCAGTCAGATCAGCGTGTATTCTCCCGAAAAGCGCGGGCCGGAGCCGCTGCTGCTGGGCGGTTCGGAGTCGAACGGCATGATCTCGACCACCCTGTGCAAGGTGCGCGGGGCGGACCGCTGGCTGATCGGCACCGAGGCCTACCAGCGCGCGCTGATGGGCGAGGGCACCATGGTGGACAAGCTCGTCAAGATCCTGCTGCGCAATACCAGTGCCACCATCGAGGGCGTGCAGTACAGCGCCGTGGACCTGATGGCGGCCTTCATCACCCAGCTTATCCGGCTGCCGAAGATCGTTTACAAGGAAGAGGAAATCGAGAGCATCGCTTTCGGCCTGCGCCAGCTGGATCCGGACCTTCTGGACCGCCTGACGGAGGCCTGCGACAAATGCGGCCTCGAGCGCAGCCGCGTCCGCTTCCTCAGCCATACCGAATGCTTCGCCTACTATGTGGCGAACCAGCCGAAGGAACTCTGGCCGAATACCGTCTCAGCCTTTGACCTGACTGACGCGGGGCTGGATTATTTTGAAATGAAGGTGGTCCGGGGGCGCCGCCCACAGATCCTGCAGGCAAACCGCGAGCCGCTGGATGAGGCCTTCGACCTGGACCTTCTGGAAACGCCGATGGGCGAACATATGGCGGATACCATCCTTTCCGCCTGCGCGGACCGGATGCTGCAGAAAAAACTGGTCTCGTCGATCTTCCTGACCGGCGAAGGCTTTTCCAGCGTGGACTGGGCCAAGGAATTCCTGCGGAAACTCTGCATGAAGCGGAAGGTCTTCGGCGGGCAGCATCTCTTTGCCGACGGCGCGGTGCTCGTCGCCTATGACAGCGCCCTGCCGGAAAGCCGCTTCCCTTACCTCTGCCTGTGCGAAGGGCGGCTCGCCTCCACCATCAGCCTCTTTGCGCTGAAGGACGGCCGGAACGAGCAGCTGATCCTTGCCCAGGCGGGCAGCAACTGGTACGAGGCAAAGGCCTCGGCGGAATTCATCCTGGATGACGTCCATACCCTGGAACTCATGGTCACACCGTTCGCCACGCAGCGCGTGGAAACGATCAGCCTGTCGCTTGCCGAACTGCCGGCGCGGCCGAACAAGACCACGCGCGTCGAGGTCATCGTGAGCTTTGCTTCCGAAAGCCGCGTGACCGTGCGCGTCGTGGACAAGGGCTTCGGCGATCTCTTCCCCGCCAGCGGGATCGTGATCCGCAAGGATTTCCTGATCTCGTAGGGCCGGAGAAAGGAGGGCATGTGAGCGGACTTATCCTTTGCCGGGAAAAGACGGTGACGCATCCGTACTATGTGGCGGAACTGGGCATCCATCTGTATACCGGAGAAGAACTCAGCTATTTCATCTGCAACAATATCCTGCTGATCGACGAGGACTTCATCGATGAGCGGCTCTTTGATTTCCTGGAACAGCTGGGGGAGACCAGGCTCTGCGAACGGGCGCGCCGCCTGAAGGAACAGGCGGGGCTTTACGATGTCCTTTATCTGCTGCTGCAGGAACTGCGTTACTATACGACGGCCGAACTTTTTGCCTTCCGCCACCGCCTGGAGGAACTGAGCGAAGCCTCTCCTGGCGTCAGGATGAAGGCCAAGGGCGACTATCTCTTCGAATGCGGCCAGTTCTACCATGCGATCCGGGTCTACGACCAGGTGATGGAAGGCGGCGGCAGCGAAATGGCAGATTCCGAATTCGTGGCAAAGATCTGGCACAACAAGGGCTGCTGCAATGCGCGGCTCGAGATCTTCGACGAGGCCATGTACTGCATGGAAAAGGCCTATCAGCTGACCAAGGATACGATGCTTCTCGAGAAAATGTTCGTGATCAGCGAACTGGGCGGGGAACATATTCCGCATGCCGCAGACGATGTCATTTCCCCGGCCATGCGCCGCCAGTTCCGCACGGACCTTGAGGACCGCAAGAAAATGGCCATGTACAGCGGCAAGGCGCTTGAGGTCGCGACGGCTATGGACAAAGAGCCGGAAGAGCGGGAGGAGGCGTTCCGCACGCTCCTTGCCCGCTGGAAGGAAGAATACAGAAGGAATCAGGCATGAGGGCAGCGATCGGGCAGGACAGCCACCGTTTTGAAGAAACAGAGGGCAAGCCGCTCGTGCTCGGCGGCGTCGTGTTCCCGGAGGAGCCCTGCGGCTTTCTTGCGAACAGCGACGGCGACGTGCTGCTGCATGCCCTGACGAATGCGGTGAGCGGGATCACCGGGAGGAACATCCTCGGCGCTCCGGCGGACCGGATGTGCCGGGCCGGGATCACCGACAGCCGCGCCTATCTTGCGGAAGCGCTGAAGGATCTTGACGCGCCCATCCTGCATGTGTCGTTTGCCGTGGAAGGCTCGCACCCGAAGATCGCGCCGCGCGCGGACGAGATCAGGGCTTCGGTGGCCGGGCTGCTCGGGATCGCGCCTTCGCAGGTCGGGATCACCGCGACCACCGGCGAGGGCCTGACCGATTTCGGCAAAGGCCTGGGTGTCAGCGTTTTCTGCATCATCACGGTAGGAGATTGAATGATCTATAAAGCAAGGGCCAAGGTCAATCTGACCCTGGAAGTCACCGGCCGCCGGGATGACGGCTGGCATATGCTGGACACGGTCTTTGCGCCGCTGTCCCTGGAAGACCGGATCTTTGCCGAACGGCTGCCGTCCGGTCTTGCTTTTTCGTGCTCGGACAAAGCCCTGGAAACGGAGAGCAACCTGGCCGTCCGCGCCTTCCGGCTCATGCAGGCGCGCTTCGGCTTCGCAGGCGGGCTGTCCCTGCATCTGGAAAAGAAGGTCCCTTCGCAGGCGGGGCTCGGCGGCGGTTCGGGCGATGCGGCCTGTGTGCTGAAGATCTGCAATGAGCTCTTCGGGCTGGGCCTGACGAAGGCGCAGCTGGCGGAGACCGGCGCCAAGCTCGGCGCGGACGTGCCCGCGCTCGTGTATGACGGCCCGACGAGGGGCCGCGGGACGGGTACGGAAGTCGCTCCGATCCCGACGGCGCTTTCCCTGCCGCTTCTGATCGTGAAGCCGCCCGTGGGTCTGTCCACGCCGGCGATGTACCGGAAACTGGATGAAATGGGGCTTGGCGGAAATGCGGCTGCGGAGCATGCCGCACAGGAAAACGGTCCCGCGCAGAGCCGGAGCAGCCTTGCCGAGGCCGCGCTCCGGGCCGGCGATGCGGCTGCCCTGAAAGCGCAGCTGTGGAATGTTTTTGATGCCGCTGCGGACGGTGAGGAGATCACCCTCTGCCGTCAGGCGCTCCTGAGGGCCGGTGCGGAGAAGGCGGTCCTTTGCGGCTCGGGCTCGGCGTCCTTCGGGGTGTTTCCCGATGCGGCGGGCCGGGACGAAGCAGCCGAAAAGCTGCGGCGGAAGCTGCCGGACAGCTGGCAGGTCTTCGTGGCTGACACGGTGAATGAGGAGGAAAACGATGGCTGAAAAGATATTCTCCGCCATCCTTGCGGCCGGCGGCAGCGGCACGCGTTTCGGCGGAGCGGTCAATAAAGTCTATCTGCCGCTTTGCGGGCAGACCGTGATCGGCGTCAGCCTGGACAAACTGCTGCACCATCCGCTGGTCGCGGAGGTGATCGTCGTTTACCGGAAAGAGGACGAAGCGGTCCTCATGCCGATCCTCGCGGAAAAAGGCGCCGGCAGCGGGATCCCGCTTCTGGCGGTGCCCGGCGGCGATACGCGCCGTGATTCCGTGAAAAAGGGGCTGGACCTTGCCTCCTCGGAGCGGGTCCTGGTCCACGATGCGGCGCGGCCTTTCTGGGACGAGGCGTGGATCGGTGATCTTGCAGCGGCCCTGGATGAAGTCCCCGGCGCCTCCGTTGCGGTCCTTTCACCGGATACGGTCAAACTCGCCGATGAGCGCGGCCGGGTCATTTCGACGACCGAAAGAAGCCGGACCTGGCTGGTGCAGACTCCGCAGGCCTTCGACCGGGACATCCTCCTCAGGGCGCATCTCATCCTCCCGGACAGCGAGCCGGTGACCGATGACTGCAGCATGCTGGAAAAGCTCGGTTACCCGGTGCAGCTTATCCCCGGCAGCCCGAAAAACCGCAAAATAACAGTGCCGGAGGACCTGGAGGTCTCCGGCAGCTGTCAGTGATATTCGTTTATTTCCCTATATGAATTTGTCGTTCGGCTCTTCGATACGGCTCAAGGCGCGGCGTCTCTGGACCTCGCGCCTTTTGCTTGCCCGAAGAAGGCGGAGGATCAGATAAATGACAGCGCCCAGAAGCCCCAGCAGCAACAGGCTGCCGGCGATGATGATCCAGTAAATGAGAGGAATGCCGAGGTATCGGGTGCGCAGCCGTTCTTTCGAGGTCTTTTCCCGGACGATCTCCGGCGTGATCGGCAGGCGGGAGGTGACGGGTTCGACTTTCAGCGGCAGCCTGGCCAGGACGACCCCGTTCAGGCTGTATTCCCTGACGGCGATCACGTCGCTGCCGGCTTCGGCGCCGGCCCCGTAATGCACGGAGGAGACCAGTTCCCCGATGTCGGCTCCCTTCGGCAGCGTCACATAGCAGCTGCCCGAGGAGATGAGGCCCAGGATGTCGCTCCCGAGGAAGACCGGGTCGACAGCCGGATCGTCGGCGGCCGCTGCCAGCATGTCCGTGCGGAAATACCGGTCAAAACCGTAGTTGAACAGCGCCGTGGAATCTTCCCCGACGACCGCCTGGCCGTTGGCATGCATGACCACGCAGATGAGGTCCATCTCGCCGCGAACCGCATAGGTCACGAGCGTATTCAGCGCTTCCGAGCTGGAACCGGTCTTGCCGGCGACGGCGCCTTCGTATTTCATCTTGTAGGTGTTTGTGATCAGGGGATGCTTGGAGTTCAGATAAGTGATCTCGCTGTGCTTGTTGGTCGGCGCGATCTGGTACTTCGCCGTTCCCATTGCTTCACGAAGAAAACTGTGCTGCATTGCCGCCTGCATGATCAGCACCATGTCATAGCAGCAGGTGTAGTGGTCCGGATCGGGCGTACCGTGGGTGTTGGCGAAATGCGTATTCACGCAGCCGAGCTCTTCCGCACGGTCGTTCATCCGGGCCACAAAGGCTTCGATGGAACCGGAAACATGCTCGGCCAGCGCCTGGGCGACCTCGTTCGCGGAGGCGACGAGCAGCGCATAGAGGCAGTCCCGGACAGACATCACCTCGTCTTCGGTGCGGGCGATGGTGCTGCTGCCCTTTGCCAGTTCATGGCAGGCACGGTAGGAGAAGAGGACCGTCTCGTTCAGATCGCAGCTTTCCGCAGTGAGAAGCGCCGTCATGATCTTGGTGATGCTGGCCGGGGCCGCGCGGTCATAGGCGTTCTTCTCATAGAGGATCGTGCCGGACTTTGCCTCCGCGAGGATCGCAAAATCGGAGACGAGCTCCGGGCCTTCGGGCAGTTCGAGCGCATCCGAAAGTGTCGCCAGGGCCTTTTCCGCCTTTTCCGGGGCGTGGTCCTCCGCCCGCGCGCAGACGCCCTGACAAAGGAGGACAGCGCACAGGAACAGGCTCAGGATGCGGAGGAACGGATGACGTTTCATGTCTTATGCTTTCTCCGGCAGGAGGCCGCCGGATGCGGAGAATTATCGGGACAGTGCAGGCCTTACCGGCGGTTGGAGCGCCGCCAGATCTTCATTTCCTGCGCGGCTTGGATCAGCTCGTCGCGGAAATCCGGGTGGGCGATGGAAATCAGTTTCTCAGCTCTTTCCCAGGTGGACAGGCCCTTCAGGTTGACCATGCCGTACTCGGTGACCACGTACATGACGTTCGGACGGGTGTCGGTGACGGTGCTGCCGGGGGTGAGGGTCGGGCGGATGCGGGAGTGCCGCACGCCGCTCTTGTCGGTGAAGGACGAGGTCAGGCAGATGAAACTCTTGCCGCCCTTCGACAGCGTCGCGCCGAGCACGAAGTCGAGCTGGCCGCCGGCGCCGGAGATCTGCTTGGTCCCCGCGCTCTCGGCATTGATCTGGCCGTAGAGGTCCAGGTCGACGGCGTTGTTGATGGAGATGAAGTTGTCGAGTTGGCTGATGACGCGGTCGTCATTCGTATAGTTCACCGGAGCGCTCATGAGGCCCGGGTTGTTGTCCATGTAGTCGTACATTTTCTGCGTGCCGGCGCCGAAGGCGTAGACCTGGCGGCCCTTGTCGATGTTCTTCTTCGAGCCGTTGATCTTGCCGGCCTTCGCGATGTCGACGAAGGAGTCGACGTACATTTCCGTGTGCACGCCCAGGTCCTTCAGGTCGGATTCGGCGATCAGCGCACCGACGGCGTTCGGCATGGAGCCGATGCCGAGCTGGAGGCAGGCGCCGTTCGGGATCTCGGGCACGATCAGGCGCGCAACGGCCTCGTCCACTTCGGACGGCTTTGCCGGCGGGATGATGCCGAGCGCCGGGTTCTCGCCTTCCACGACCGCATCCACCTGCGAGATGTGGATCTCGGTCTCACTGCCGCCGAGGCAGCGGGGCATGTTGCGGTTGACCTCGACGATCACGTGCTTTGCGGTCTCGCAGACGGCCGCAAGGTGCGAGGCGTTCGGCCCGAAATTGAAATAGCCGTGTTCATCCATCGGCGCCACCTGGAACATGGCAACGTCCGGTGTTTCGATGAAATCACGGTAGTGGCGCGGCAGTTCGGAATAACGCAGGGGAATGTAGAAGGCGAAGCCCTTGTCGATGGCCTTCCGCTCGATGCCGCTCATGTGCCAGGAGTTCCAGCAGAAATGGTCGGCGGCGTCCGGAAGGTTGAAGATCGCCGGCTGCCAGAGCATGATGCCGCCGCGGATCTTGATGTCCTGCAGCTCGGGCATACGCGCCGCGAGCGCCTTGTCCAATGCGACGGGATGGGCGACGCACCAGCCGTAATCGACCCAGTCGCCGGACTTAATGACTTTTACCGCCTCATCGGGCGTGGTTAACTTATCCTGATACATCTGTGCAAATTCGCTCATGGCTGCCTCCCCGGGAGATATTACGTTCTGTACTGCGCGGTGCCGCGCGTCAAATCATTATACAATGAAGAAGGCCAAAAGGCAAGACAAAGCCCCGCTCAGGCGCTTTTTCGGCAAAAGAAAAGCCCGCCTCGGTTGACCTTGCGCGGGCGGGGATGTATAATCGACCCATAATCCCGGACCCGGGAGGATCATGATGAAAGCCTTGACGAGACAGAAGATCGCAGTGTTCGCGGCTGCCGTTTTTGCGGCAATCGGTCTTGCGGCGTGCGCAAAAAAGCCCGCGGTGACTGAGCCGGCCACGGAGACCGGGACGGAAGCCGCCGTCAGCACCGCAGCACAGACGCTGCCGGACAGTTCTTCGGCGCCGCAGGCGGCTTTTGATGAGAGCGATCTGATCCTTGCCGTGGACGGCGTGGAACTGAAACTCGGCATGGACTTTGTTCCGGCTGCGGATAAGATCCTGGGCGGCGTTTACGACGAACAGGTCGGCCAGGCCTGCGTCGTCGGCGGCAATGACCGGAATTATTATTACGGCGGCGAGGCGGTCTGCGTCTATACCGTGGGCAGCGCGGACGGCGGGCAGTCGGTCTACGACATCTACATCACGCTTTCCGATGGTTTTGCGACGCCGAAAGGCGCCGTGATCGGCAAGAGCACGCGTGACGAAGTCCTCGCGCTCTACGGCGAGCCGGCCTCGGCTTCCGAGACCTCGGTACGCTATACCGCTGACGGCAGGCAGGAACTGATCTTCGGTTTTGACGGGGAAGTCCTTTCCTCGGTCGGCCTGCACGATAACGAAGTCCGGTAATACGGAAAGCCCTGCCCGGCAGGGCGGAGAACCTGATGGTCTTCAGCTCTTTCCTGTTTCTGTGCGGATTCCTGCCGGTGGTCTTCGTACTGCATACGGCGCTCCGCAGTACCCGGGCGCGCAACGTGCTTCTGGCCGTGGCGAGCCTGGTTTTCTACGCCCTGGGCGAGCCCGTTTACATCATCCTGCTGCTGGTCTCCGCAACGGTCAACTACCTCTTCGGCCTGTCGCTGGGGCGGAAAAAGTCAAAAGGCACCCTCACGGCCGCCGTCGTTTTCAATATCGGCCTGCTGGTCCTGTTCAAATATACCGGGCTCTTCACGCTGCCTGTGGGCATTTCCTTTTACACCTTCCAGATCCTGTCCTATGTGATCGACGTTTACCGCGGGCAGGTGAAGGCACAGAGGAATTACATTTCGCTGCTGCTCTATATTTCCCTCTTCCCGCAGCTGATCGCCGGCCCGATAGTGAAATACCACGACATTGAGGAACAGATCGCCGGGCGCACGGTGACGTCGGAAGGAGTCAAGGACGGCGTGTTCCGTTTCGCGGCCGGCCTCGGGAAAAAGGTCATCATCGCGAACGGCCTTGCCGTCGCAGTGGACGCGCTCTATGCGCTCGATCCGGGGACGCTCGGCATCGGTCCGGCCTGGTTCGTGACCGCTGCCTACGCGTTCCAGCTGCTTTTTGACTTCTCGGCCTATTCCGACATGGCGATCGGCCTGGGCAAAATGTTCGGTTTTCAGTTCCTCGAGAACTTCAACTACCCGTATATTTCGCGGAGCGTGCGCGAATACTGGAAGCGCAACCACATTTCCCTGTCCACCTGGTTCAGGGAATACCTGTACTTCCCGCTCGGCGGCAGCCGCAGGGGCGAGGCCCGCACGGTCCTGAACCTGCTCATCGTCTTTCTGGCGACCGGCATCTGGCACGGCGCCGGCTGGACCTTCCCGGTCTGGGGCCTGTACCAGGCGCTCTTCATCATCCTGGAGCGGGAGCATATCATCAATTCGGAAAAATGGCCGCGTTTCTTCGCGACACTTTATACGGATATCACGATCTGGGTCGGCCTCGTCCTCTTCCGCGCGGACAGCTTCGCGCAGGCGGCGGGCGTGTGGAAAGCGCTGATCGGGATCGGCACGGAAGGGCAGGAAACGTACCGCATCATGACCGAAACGGTCGGACCTTACCGCATCCTGCTGCTCGTGCTCGCAGCCTTCCTGTCGACGCCCGCCCTGCGTGACGCGGTGCGCAGATGGCGCAGCCGCGCGCGGGAAAAGAATACGATCCTTGCGGTCGACGGCATCCTGATGCTGGGGACCCTGGCGCTGCTCGTGCTCTGCCTGCTGCGCCTCGCGTCGGACAGCTACAACCCGTTCATTTACTACCGGTTCTAGGAGGAAAGAGCGATGAAGAAACTCAATCTGATATTCCTGGTCCTGGTGTTCGGGCTGCTGGCGCTCCCGATGCTCTCGATGCCCTTCTTCAGGGATCAGGTCAGTGCGGAAAAACGGGAAGCGGCGCCCTTCCCTTCGGTCATGAAGGACGGCGCGCTGAACAGCCGCTTTGCCGGCGACCTGGATGACTTCGTGCGGGACCATATCGGCTTCCGGAACGAGATGGTGCAGGCCGATACCGTCCTCATGTCGAAACTTTTCGGGGAATCCGCCGAGGACGACGTGATCCTCGGGAAAAACGGCTGGCTGTACTATGAAGGCACGGTCAACGATTATCTGAACATCCCCACGATGACGGAACGGGCGGCGAACAATGCCGCACACAGCCTGAAAATGCTGCAGGACTATGCGGCGGCAAACGGCGCGGACTTCGTTCTGGCGGTCATCCCCAACAAGAACAGCCTGTACGGCGAAAACATGCCTTCCCGTTTCAAAGCGCTGGAGCAGGACGGCAATTACGAACTGATAATGAAGGCGCTGGCAAAGGAGGGCGTGAACACGGCCGACGTCAAAGGCGCGCTGGCTGCGGAAGGGAAGGTCCTTTATCAGCCGACCGATACCCACTGGACCTACGAAGGTGCGCTCATCGGCTGGCGCTGCATCCTCAAAGCAGCCGGACGGAGCGATGAGACCTTTGCCGGCCTGAGCTTTACCGAACGCCGCGACTGGAAGGCGGACCTCTCCGCCATGCTTCCGGGCCTGGACGACGGCCTGGCCGAACAGGCCTACCCGGACTGTGACTTTACCTATACCCGCACCTCGCACGAGACCGCCGTCGATGCGGTCCTCCTGACGACGAAGCAGGCGAATGCCTCCGGCAGCGCGGTCGTTTACCGCGATTCCTTCTGCAACACGATGCAGGAATACATCGCGGAGACGATCGGCGACGTGCTGTTTACGCGGGCGGAGCCCCGGCGCGCCGACTATATCCGCGACAGAAAGGCGGATCTCGTCATTCTGGAGACCGGGGAACGGAACATCAGGGACCTGTCGGTCTCGGCGCCGGTCATGGAAGCGCCGGCGGCGGACCTGCCCGGCACGGCGGAGACGCTGCCGGACGGCGCGCTGAGCGTGAAACAGGAAAAAGTCAGCGGTTATCAGCATCTCTTCGGGACGGTCGATGCGGCACTGCTGGGGTTGGACTGCCGGGTATATCTGGTCGTGGAAAAAGACGGTGTGGAGACGGCGTATGAAGCCTTCCCGATCTATGAGGAGGCTAAACTCGGCACGGCGGGCGGCTGCGACAACGGCTGGTCCATTTACATAAAAGAAGAAACGGTCGCCGGCGCAAAGCTCTGTCTTGCGGTGGAGACCGGCGGCAGGCTGATGACGGGCACTCTGCCGGAGGAGTAAGAATATGCTGGAAGTCAAAAACCTTCGGGTACATTTCAATGATGCGGCGCCGAATCGCTTTGCGGTGGACGGCATCAGTTTCCGCGTGAAGACCGGCGGGATCCTCGGGATCGTCGGAGAGAGCGGCTCGGGCAAGACCGTTACGGCCATGGCCATCAGCGGGCTGCTGGTCCGCCGCGACTGCACTTACGACGGCGAGGTCCTGCTGGACGGCAAGGAGATCCTGCACTGCGCCCGCGAGGAGATGAGAAAACTCCAGGGCGAGGACATCGGCGTCATTTTCCAGGAACCGATGAGTTCCTTCGACCCGGTCATGAAGGTCGGCAGGCAGGTGGAGGAGAGCCTCCTCGTGCACCATCCCGAGATGTCCGACGCCGAAAGAAAGCAGGCGGCTTTGAAAGCTCTTGCGGACGCCGAACTGCCCGACCCCGGATCGGTCTATGAAAAATACCCGCACGAGCTTTCCGGCGGCATGCTGCAGC
The DNA here is from genome assembly GCA_017428265.1 of Lachnospiraceae bacterium. Classification (GTDB taxonomy): domain Bacteria; phylum Bacillota; class Clostridia; order Lachnospirales; family Lachnospiraceae; genus UBA6987. The sequence continues at coordinate 21,775 of JAFRRD010000012.1, forward strand.
GCGCCATGATCGCGGCGGCCATCATCCACCGGCCGAAGCTCCTGCTGGCGGACGAGCCCACGACGGCGCTCGACGTGACCATCCAGGCGCAGATCCTGGAACTGCTGAAAAAGATCAACAAGAGCACCGGAATGACAATCCTGTTCATTTCCCACAACATGCAGGTCATCCGCAAACTCAGCCAGCGCGTCATCGTCATGCAGCGCGGCAGGATCGTGGAGAAGGGAACGGTGGAAAACGTCTTCCTCCGCCCGCAGCACCCTTACACGAAGAAACTGATCGAATCGATCCCGGCAAGAGACCGGCATCTGAGAGACTTAAGCCACAAGGAGGCAGTTATGAGCGATCTTCAGAACGTCAAAGTGTTGACCCACAGCGCCATCCGTCTGGAAGGCGAGAAAATCATCTATGCGGACCCCTTCCACCTGAAAGAGGCGCCGCATGACGCGGATATCATCCTGGTCACCCACGACCACTACGACCACTTCTCGGCGGAGGACGTCGCCAAAGTCGCGAAGGAGGGCACCCGACTGGTCTGCCCAGCTTCGACGAAGGCCCTGGCCCTGGAAGCGGGCTTCCCGGAAGAAAATATCACCGTTCTCGCTCCCGGCGAGAGGACCGTCGCGGAAGGCGTGTCCGTTGCCGCTGTCCCGGCCTACAACGTCGGCAAGCAGTTCCACACGAAGGACAGGGGCTGGATCGGCTTTATCGTGACGCTCGGCGGCCTGCGCTTCTGGATCGCGGGCGACACCGACGACAACGAGGACGTGCGGAAGGTGAAATGCGACATCGCCCTCGTGCCCGTGGGCGGCAAGTATACGATGACCGCGGAAGAAGCGGCGGCGCTCGTGAATGCCATCCGGCCGAAATTCGCGGTACCCACGCACTACAATGACATCGTCGGCACCGCGGGCGACGGCGCGCGCTTTATCCGCCTGCTCGACGAAGGCATCACCGGCATCGAAAAGATCGGGAAATAAGTTCCGTAAAAGAAAAACTTGATAATCTGCGGAAATCAAGTTATAGTAGCCGTACGCGGTATCGTTCCGTAAACTTAAGCATTACCTTTTGTGCAGGAGAAAACACATGAAAAAAGTATTGTCTGTTCTGTTGTCTGTGCTCATGCTGAGCATGCTGCTCTCCGGCTGCGGGCAGAAATCCCCGGCTGACCAGCGGAAGAAAAACAATGAGATCGCAGTGGGCATCGCCCAGGATCTGGGCTCCAGCCTTGACCCGCGCAGCCTTGCCTCTGCCGGTGCCAGAGAAGTTCTGTTCAACGTCTTCGAAGGCTTGTATAAACCGACGGCATCCGGTGATTTCGCGCCGGCGCTGGCAACGGGATACGAGGTCAGTGAAGACGGGAAGATCTATACCTTCACACTTCGCGAAGGCGTGAAATTCCACAACGGCAAGACGATGACCGCGGATGACGTGGTCTATACCTTCAAGTCCTATGCCGAGTCGAGCACGGACAGCAACCTGAAGGTGGGCCTCGCTGCCGTGACCGACGTGAAGGGCTACGGCAACAAGGTCGAGATCACCCTTGCGGAGCCGAACAGCGATTTCCTCGCCTACGTCGCCTCGACCCACGTGATCCCTGCCGACTATGCCGAGCAGGAGACGAAGCCCGTCGGGACCGGACCCTTCCGCTATGAGAGCCGCAGCGTGCAGGAGAACATCATCCTGGTCCGCAACGACGATTACTACGGGACCAAGGCCAAGGTAGCAAAGGTGACCTACAAGATCTACGAGGCCGGGACGGCGCTGGTGACGGCGCTGGCCGGCGGCGCAGTGGACATCGTGGCGCATCTGACCGAAGCACAGGTCACCGGTCTTTCCAAGGATTACGAAGTGCTGGAAGGCACCATGAACCTGGTCCAGGCCCTGTACCTGAACAACCTCGAAGGCCCGCTGGCCGACGTGAAGGTCCGCCAGGCGCTCTGCTATGCCGTTGACGTGGAGGATATGCTGAAGCTGACGGCCAACGGCCACGGTACCCGTGTCGGTTCCTCCATTTATCCGGCTTTCACGAAATATTTTGACGCGAGCCTGGCTGATGCCTATCCGCACGACGTGGAGAAGGCCAAAGCCCTGCTGAAAGAGGCCGGCTATGAGAGCTTCGACCTCGTCATCACGGTGCCCGGCAACTATACCAACCATGTGGATACCGCCGTCGTTCTGGCCGAGCAGCTCAAGGCTGTGGGCGTGAATGCGACCGTGCAGGAAGTGGAATGGAACACCTGGCTGAAGGATGTCTATCAGGGCCGGAAATATCAGGCGACCGTGGTCGGCTTCGACGCGTCCATGCTGACGGCCGGCGCCATGCTGAACCGCTTCGTGTCCAATTCGAGCAAGAACATCAGCAACTTTGCCAGTGTGGAATATGACAGGCTGATCGCCGAGGCTTCCTCCATCACGGATGACGCCCGCCGCACCGAGTGCTACCGCGCAGCCGAGAAGATCCTGTCCGATGAGGCGGCGAACGTCTATCTGCAGGACATGGCCGATTTCGTGGCGATCCGCGCGACCCTTTCCGGCTATCAGTTCTATCCGCTTTATGTGATGGATCTTTCCACCGTCGGTTACAAGTAAACGGCCTGTTCCGCGGGCTTTTGATAAACCTGCCCTGCAGGTCTGCATAAAACTTTGCACCGGCCGCCTTTCCCGGCCGGAAGAATGCGCAGGAAAGGAGAAAAAGCATGCAATATGTTCTGAAAAAGCTGGCTGCAGCGGTGACTACGCTTCTCGTGCTTTCTTTCCTTTCCTTCGCGGCTTTTGAGATGATCGGCGATCCGGTGACGACCATCCTGGGCACGAACGCCACCCCTGAGGCGGTGGCCGAACTGCGCGCGGAGATGGGCCTGGACCGCTCTCTTTTCGTCCGCTATTTCGAGTGGCTGGGGCATTTCGTCACGGGCGACCTCGGGACCTCCTATATTTACCGCATGCCGGTCCGGCAGATGCTCGGCGAGAAGCTCGTCAACACCCTGGTGCTGACGCTAATGGGCTTCGTCCTGGCCGTGTTGGTCTCGATCCCGCTGGGCGCGCTCAGCGCGCGGAACGAAGGCCGAGGCCTGGACCGCTTCCTCACGGTTTTCAACCAGATCGTCATGGCGATCCCCTCCTTCTTCATTGCCATCCTCCTGATGGTGATCTTCGGCCTGCTCATCCGGATCTTTACCCCCGGCAATTTCGTGTCCTACAAGGATTCCCTGGGCGGGTACCTTCTGTATATGATCTTTCCGGCGATCTCCATTGCCCTGCCGCGCGCGGCCATGACGGAGAAAATGCTCCGCACCTCGATCCTCGAGGAAATGCAGAAGAACTACGTCCGCACCTCGTATGCAAGAGGCATGAGCCGCGCAGGAGCGATGAAAACTCACGCGCTGAAGAACGCGATGCTCCCGGTCATCACCTTCCTGGCGGCGAATGCCGCGGAAATGCTGGCGGGCTGCATCGTCATCGAACAGATCTTTTCCGTGCCCGGCATCGGGCGCCTGCTGATGGTCTCCATCGGGCAGCGCGACGTCCCGGTCGTGGAAGCGATCGTCATGATCCTGGCCGTCTGGGTCATGCTGGTGCATTTCATCAGCGAGATCCTGAGCGAGACCTTCGATCCCCGCATGCGGAGCTAGGAGGCGGCCATGGCAGACAAAAAACAGCAGAATACCTGGTTCTTCAAGGTCGGCCTGGTCCTGACCGTCTTTATGGTCACGATCATCCTGATCGGCCAGTTCTGGACGCCCTACGACCCGTCGGCGCAGAACGCGGCGGAAAAGGCGCTCGGCCCGAGCCTTGCCCACATCATGGGTACGGACTATCTGGGACGCGACATCTTCTCGCGCGTCATGGACGGCGCGGGCACGACGCTCTTCATCGCCTTCTTCGTGGTGCTGCTCGGCTCGGCCGCCGGCATCCTGGTCGGTGCGCTGACCGGGTACCTGGGCGGCATCGTGGATACGGTCCTCATGAAGATCTGCGACTCGATCACCGCTTTCCCGAGCATCCTGCTCGCGATGATCATCCTGAAGGTGCTCGACCGGCCCGGCAAATGGACGGTGATCTGGGTGCTGGCCATCCTCTTCATCCCGAGCTTTGCGCGTGTGTCGCGCACGGAATACGTCCGCATCAAGAAACAGAATTATATTTCCCTGGCGCGGCTCGAGGGCGCTTCCCCCGCCCGCATCATGGCTCTGCATATCCTGCCGAACGCCTTCCCGGTGCTGCTGCCGGCGATCACGATCGGCTTCAACAACGCGGTGCTCGCGGAAGCCAGCATGAGCTTTCTCGGCGTCGGCGTTTCGGCCACCGAAGCTTCGCTCGGCCGCATGCTGTCCGATGCGCAGAACTATCTGGTGACCGGCCTGCCCTGGTACGCCCTCTGCGTCGGCGGCACCATCGTGCTGCTGATCCTGGGCTTTTCGCTGCTGGCCGAGGGCCTGCAGCAGAGGAGGAAATGACATGAACAAGATCCTTGAAGTCAAAAATGTCAGCGCCTCCTACACCACGCAGGGCGGGGCCTTTGCCCGCGAGAAGGTGCAGATCGTCCTGCACAACGTGAGCTTCGACCTGTACGAAGGCGAAGCGCTCGGCCTGGTCGGCGAGAGCGGCTCGGGCAAGACGACGATCGCCCGCGCGATCCTGGGCTTCCTGCCGAAATACGAGGGCGAGATCATTCATTATTCGAAGCGGCCGCAGCTGATCTTCCAGGACCCCTATACCGCGCTGAACCCCGCGCGGACCGTGGGCTGGATCCTCGAGGAACCGCTGAAGATCTACGGCAAATTCGATAAGGCGGAGCGCCGGCGCCGCATCGTGGAGATGCTGGAAAACGTCGGCCTGTCGGAGGAATACATGACCCGGCGGCCGTCGGAACTGTCCGGCGGACAGAGACAGCGCGTGTCCATCGCGGCGGCGCTGATCGTGCGGCCGAAGCTCGTCATCGCGGATGAGCCGGTCTCGGCCCTGGACGTGACCATCCAGGCGCAGATCCTGCAGCTCTTAAACGAAATGCGGGAAAAATACGGGCTGAGCTACCTTTTCATATCTCACGACATGAACGTGGTCTACCAGCTCTGCGACCGGGTGATCGTGATGAAGAAGGGCGTCATCGTGGAAGACAACACGATCGACGAGATCTTCGACCATCCGCAGCACCCGTACACGAGGGAACTCGTGGAGGCCTCGCGATAGGGCAAATACGGAAGAAAACACGGATTTTCTTTAGAAAACGTTAAGAAAACAGTGGAAATCAATTGCACTGACCTGAAAAAAGTGCTATACTTTTTTGCGATCATCGGGCACAAAGTGCCTCAAGATACATATGGAGGATGCTATGAGCGAAGTAACTGAAGTCATGGAAACTGCGGCCGAGGCGGTCGAAGAAGTGAAAGCAGCGGAAGCCTCGGCAAAAGAAGCCGTGACGGAAGCAGTGGAAGCCGTCGCCGAGAAGGCCGAAGAAGTGAAGGAAGCTGTCACGGAGAAGGCCGAAGAGGTGAAGGAAGCCGTCGAAGAGAAGGCTGCAGAAGCACAGGAGAGCATGGCGGACTATGCCGCCGAGCTGGAAGCTTCCCTGAACAAGGGCCAGCCCACCAGCGATCCCGTCTGGGCCCGCTTTGAGGAACTGCTGAACAACCGCGAGGCAATCAAGGTCACGATCGACAGCGCCGTCAAGGGCGGCGTGGTTGCCTTTGTGGACGGAATTCGCGCATTTATTCCGGCCTCCAAGCTGGCCAACGGCTACGTGGAGAACCTGGAAGAATATAAAGGCAAGGAAGTCGAAGCCATGGTCATCACCGCGGAAGAAGCCGGCAAGAAGCTGGTCCTGTCCGTGCGTGACGTCCTGCGCAAGAAGAGCGCCGAAGCCAAGGCGGCCAGAGCGGCCATCATGGCGGAGTGCGTGGAAGGCGCGGTCATGGAAGGCACCGTCGATTCCGTCATGGATTACGGCGCATTCATCAAGCTCGACAACGGCGCTTCCGGTCTGCTGCATGTGTCGCAGATCTCCTACAAGCGCGTGGAGAAGCCCGCTGACGTCCTGACCAAGGGCGACCGTCTGACCGTGAAGATCATCGGCGTGAAGGACGGCAAGATCAGCCTGAGCAAGAAGGCTCTGGAAGAAGCGCCTGCCCGCCGCGAGCGCGCTCCGCGCGAACGCAAGGAAGGGGAAGACCGTCCCCGCCGCGAACGCCGCGAGAAGGAAGAAGTCTTCAACTACAAGGAGACCGGCAAGGCCTCGACGAGCGTCGGCGACCTGCTGAAGGGCATCAAGCTGGATTAATACAGCTGCAGCCGAAAAAAGAGAGGCGTCCTCAGGGACTGCCTCTCTTTTTCTGTGCCGCAAAGGCGCGATGTTTTGTTTCCCGGAGATGCGAACCGGGGGAGGTTTTTACAGGTTGATCTCTGCCCGTTCGGCGCCGGCGCCTTCCCAGACGCTGCGGTATTTCGAAAGAAATGCTTCCACCTGCTCCGGGCAGCGGCCGATGTAGCGCTCCGGCTGCAGGAGGGCGTCGATCTCCGCCTGCGAAAGGCCGAAGGCCTCTTCCTTCGCCAGAAGCTCGGTCAGGCCGCCGGGTTCGCCGTTTTTCAGGCGGGCGGTGGCTTCCATGGAGCATCGGCGTATCACTTCGTGGATCTCCTGGCGGTCGCCGCCTTTTTTCACGGCTTCCATCATCAGGTTCTCGGTCGCAATGAAGGGGAGATACTCCCGGACGGTCTTATCGATGACCTTTTCATTGACGCGAAGGCCCCCGGCAACGTTCCGGGCAAGCCGCAGGACCGCATCCGCGCAAAGGAAGCCCTCCGGCAGGGAAATGCGGCGGTTCGCGGAATCGTCGAGCGTCCGCTCCAGCCACTGCACGGAGGCGGTGAGCGGGGCGTTCAGGGCATCCGCCATGAGATAGCGGGAAAGGGAGCAGATCCGCTCGCAGCGCATCGGATTGCGCTTGTAGGCCATGGCCGAGGACCCGATCTGGGAGGTCTCGAAGGGTTCTTCGATCTGGCGGTCATGCTGCAGGAGGCGGATGTCGTTCGCCATGCGCGAGGCGCTCTGGGCGACGGAAGACAGGGCGTTCAGGATGCGGCTGTCGGTCTTCCGCGGATAGGTCTGCCCGCAGACGTCGAAGCATTCGTCGAAGCCGAAGGAGGCGGCGAGCGCCCGGTTCAGCTCGTCGATCTTCGCCGTGTCGCCGTCAAACAGGTCCAGGAAGCTCGCTTCGGTGCCCGTGGTGCCCCGCGAGCCGAGGAAACGCAGCGTCGAAAGGACGTGGCCGATCTCCTCATAGTCCGACAGGAAGTCCTGCATCCAGAGCGCGGCGCGCTTGCCCACGGTCACGCACTGGGCCGGCTGATAATGGGTGTAGCCGAGCGTCGGCAGGGCTTTCCAGCGGTCCGCAAAGGCGGCAAGATCCGCCAGCAGTCCCCGCAGCTCTTCCCGGATATATCGCAGGCCGTCCCGGTAAATGATCAGGTCCGCGTTGTCGGTCACGTAGCAGCTGGTCGCCCCGAGATGGATGATCCCGGCGGCCGACGGCGCTGCCTTGCCGTAGGCGTAGATGTGCGCCATCACGTCGTGGCGGACTTCCTTTTCGCGCGCCCGGACGCATTCATAATCGATGTCTTCGATGTGCGCGGCCAGTTCATCGACCTGCGCTTCGGTGATCGGCAGGCCGAGCTTCATTTCCTCCCGCGCCAGTGCGACCCAGAGTTTCCGCCAGGTCTGATAGCGGGTATCGGACGAGAAGAGCTTCAGCATGTATTCGGAGGCGTAACGCGTCGAAAGCGGTGATTCGTAGCGGTCAGTCATGGATTTGTCCTTTCTGCTTCGGGATTCCGCCTCTATCATACCACAGACCGGCGGCCGGACAAAGCAGGAAATGATCGTTTCGGGGGCAGCGCCCCGGGTTTTACCGGCGGATGATGCTTTCGCGCTCGGGTCCGACGGAAATGTAGGTCACAGGGCAGCCGACGGCCTGCTCGATCAGGAGGATGTAATCCTGCGCGGCCTTCGGCAGGTCCTCGAAGCGGCGGACGGCGGAAATGTCGCAGCCCCAGCCGTCAACGTACTCAATGACCGGCTCGGCCTCGTCCAGCAGCGTTGGGAAGGGGAAGGCATCGGTCTCTTTGCCGCGCACCCGGTAGCGGAAGCAGACCGGGATCTTCTCCATGTAGCTGAGGACGTCCAGCTTGGTCACGGCAAGGCCTGTCGCGCCCTGCATCTGCACGCCGTAGCGTGTGGCCGGAAGGTCCAGCGCACCCACGCGGCGGGGACGCCCGGTCTTCGCGCCGTATTCCGCACCGGCTTCGCGCAGGCGGTCCGCCTCTTCACCGAACATTTCGCTGACGAACGGCCCCTCGCCCACGCAGGTGGAATAGGCCTTTACGACGCCGATGATCTCGGCGATCTTTGCGGACGGCAGGCCGGCGCCGACCGGTGCATAGGCGGCCAGCGTGTTGGACGAGGTGGTGTAGGGCACGATCCCGAAGTCCAGATCGCGCAGGGCGCCGAGCTGGGCCTCGAAGAGGATGCGTTTGCCCGCAGCCTCGCTTTCCCGCAGGAATTCACCGGTGTCGCAGACGAAGGGCAGGATCTTTTCGGCGTAGTCGCGGGTCCATGCATCAAGGCTGTCCATGGTCACGGCCTCGGCGCCGTAGACGCCGGAAAGGGTCAGATCCTTCCATTCGCAGAGTTCTTCCAGGTGCGCCCGGAAATGTTCCGGGAAGTGCAGCTCCCCGGCCAGAACGACCTTCTTCTGATATTTGTCCGAATAAAACGGCGCGATCCCCTGTTTGGTCGAGCCGTATTTTTTATCCTTGAGGCGGGCTTCCTCCAGTCCGTCCTGCAGGCGGTGCCAGGGCAGGAGCAGCGGCGCGCGGTCGCTGATCTTCAGATTATCCGGCGTCACGGAAATGCCCTTCGCACGCAGGTCTTCGATCTCTTTCCAGAGATTCTCCGGGTCCAGTGCGACGCCGTTGCCGAGAATGTTCACGACACCGTCGCGGAAGATCCCCGAAGGCAGAAGGTGCAGGGCAAATTTTCCCTTCTCATTGACAACGGTGTGGCCGGCGTTGCCGCCGCCCTGATAACGGACCACGATGTCGTGATCTTCCGTCAGCAGGTCGACCATGCGGCCCTTTCCTTCATCGCCCCAGTTGATGCCAACCACTGCAGTATGACTCATTTTCTCCCCTTTCCGTATCCAAAGCCTGCCCTGCGGCAGGCCTTATGATCCTCTCTTCAAAGCAGAGTCGCAATATTATGCCTTGAGCTGCGCTTCGAGGCGGCCCATGATCTCCTGATAGGCGTCTTCCACGCCGCCGAGATCCTGGCGGAAGCGGTCCTTGTCCAGCTTCTTGCCGGTCGCCGCATCCCAGAGGCGGCTGGTGTCCGGGCTGATCTCGTCGGCCAGGATGATTGTCCCGTCCGCGAGACGGCCGAATTCCAGCTTGAAATCGACCAGGGTGACGCCGCAGGACAGCCAGAACGCCTTCAGGACCTCGTTGACGCGCAGGGCGTAGTCATGGATCGTCTGCAGCTCTTCCTTCGTCGTCAGCTTCATCGCGAGGACGTGGGAATCGCAGATCAGCGGGTCGTTCAGCTCATCATTCTTGTAGGAGTATTCGACGGTCGGCTCGTCGAAGACGACGCCTTCCGGGAAACCGTAGCGCTTGCTGAAGGAACCGGTCGAAATGTTGCGCACGATGACCTCGAGCGGCACGATCTTCACCTTTTTGACAAGCGTCTCGCGCTCGTTCAGCTCCTCGACGAAATGCGTCGGCACGCCTTCCTTTTCGAGCCTCGCCATCAGGCGGTTGCTCATCTTGTTGTTGATGATCCCCTTGCCGGCGATGGTTCCCTTTTTCTTGCCGTTGAAGGCGGTGGCATCGTCCTTGTAGGAGACGATCAGCAGTTCCGGATCGTCCGTCGCGTAGACCTTTTTGGCCTTTCCTTCATAAAGCTGTTCTTTCTTTTCCATGCTTTCTCCTTTATCGCTTTCCGTCGGATCTTCAGATCCCGGCTCAGATCGCAAACAGCAGTTCCGTGTAGGTCGGATACGGCCAGAAGCGGCTGTCGATGAGCGTCTCAAGCTTGTCGACGACCGCGCGGCAGTCCTTCATCGCAGCGGTCAGCCTGTCGCTGCAAATAGCCAGACGCTCTGCGGCGCCCGCACCTTCCAGCTCGCCGAGGTATTTTTCCAGGCGGCCGACGGCGGCATAAAGATCGTTCCCCAGCTGGCCGACTTCCTCGTACAGCTGCTTCTCGTAATAGAAGTTCTGCGTCAGGCTGGCCAGGTAGGCGTTCACTGCGCCGAAAATGCCCCGGCGGATCATCTGATCCAGCGTCCGCGCTTCGATCGTGATCACGCTGCAGTATTTCTCCACGCGGATCTCATTGCGGGATTCGATCTCCTTGCGGCTGTAAATGCCGTTTTCGGTGAGCAGGCGGATGTTCTTCTCGCTGGCGTATTCCGGAACGGTCTGGGCGGTATTTTTCAGGTTCTTCAGCCCGCGGCGCGCGGCTTCTTCGACCCAGGCTTCATCGTAGCCGTTGCCGTTGAAGACGATGCGCCTGTGTTCGCTGAGCATGCGGCGGATCAGGCCCATCAGGGCTTCCTTCGGGTCGTCGGCCGTTTCCAGTTCGTCCGCCACTTCCTTCAGCTCCTGCGCCATGATCGTGTTCAGGTAGGCGACCGGCGAGGCGATGGACTGGCTGGAGCCGACCATGCGGAACTCGAACTTATTGCCCGTGAAGGCGAGCGGCGAGGTGCGGTTGCGGTCGGTATTGTCGCGGCCGATATGCAGGAGGACGTCGCGGCCGATGGCCAGGGAGGCGTCTTCGCCGCCGTCATAGGCCTTTTCGTGGATGATCGAATCGACGACCTTTTCCAGCTCGCTGCCGATGAAGACGGAAATGATCGCAGGCGGCGCTTCCTGCCCGCCCAGACGGTTGTCGTTGCCCGCATAGGCGGCGGCGCTGCGCAGCAGCTCGTAATATTCGTCCACACCTTTCAGGAAGGCGGCGAGGAAGAGAAGAAAACGCGTATTTTCCGCCGGCGTTTTGCCCGGGGAGAAGAGGTTCTCGCCCTTGTCCGTCGACACGGACCAGTTGACGTGCTTGCCGGAACCGTTGATGCCCGCGAAAGGCTTCTCGCTGAGCAGGCAGACCAGGTCGTGCTTTTCGGCGACGCGCTTCATGATCTCCATGGTCAGCTGGTTCTGGTCGTTGGCCAGGTTGGCGGTCGTGAAGAACGGCGCCATTTCATACTGGGCCGGGGCGACCTCGTTGTGCTCCGTCTTGGCGCAGATGCCGAGCTTCCAGAGTTCGTCGTTCAGATCCTGCATGAAGGCGGTCACCTCGGGCTTGATCTGGCCGTAATAGTGGTCGTCCAGCTCCTGCTTTTTCGGCGCATCCGCCCCGAAGAGCGTCCGGCCGCAGAGCCGCAGGTCTTCGCGCTGCATGAACTGCTCCTTGCGCAGGAGGAAATATTCCTGCTCGGCGCCGACGTTGGTCGTGACGCTTTCGGTCTCATTGTCACCGAGGAGGCGCAGGACGCGGACCGCCTGGCGGTTCAGGGCCTCGCCGGAGCGCAGAAGAGGGGTCTTCTTGTCCAGGACTTCGCCCGAATAGCTGCAGAAAACGGTCGGGATGCACAGCACCTTATCCTTGATGAAGGCGTAGGAGGTCGGATCCCAGGCGCTGTAGCCGCGTGCCTCGAAGGTGGAGCGCAGGCCGCCCGAAGGGAAGGAAGATGCATCCGGTTCGCCCTGGATGAGCTCCTTGCTCGAGAATTCCATGCGGAAGCCGTCCCGTCCGGAGGGGATCAGGAAGCCTTCGTGCTTCTCGGCGGTCTCGCCGGTCAGCGGCTGGAACCAGTGGGTGTAATGGGTCGCGCCCTGCTCGAGAGCCCAGCGCTTCATGCCGTCCGCGATGTCCGCTGCGATCTTTTCCGGCAGGACGCTGTGCGTTTTCACGCATTCCTGCCAGATCTTCAGGGACGTTCCCGGAATGTAATCCCGCATGGTGCTTTCGTTGAAGACCAGCGAGCCGAAGTATTCGCCTGCGTTCTTTTTGTTGTTCATGACATCCTCCTTATAAATGGTGCTGAGCAGATGTTATATGTATAATTCATTGATTTGTTATTCCAGCTCGACGGTTGCCGGCGGTTTGGATGAGATATCGTAGACGACGCGGTTGACGCCGCTTACTTCGTTGATGATGCGGCCCGAGGCCTCCGCAAGGACCTCCCAGGGGATCCTGGCAAAGTCCGCCGTCATGAAATCCTCGGTGCAGACGGCGCGCAGCGCGACCGTGCGGCTGTAGGTGCGGGCGTCGCCCATGACGCCGACGGTCCGCATGTCGGTCAGAGCGGCAAAGTACTGGTCGATCTGCCCGGCAAGGCCGTGAGAAGCGATCACTTCGCGGAAGACGGCATCCGCCTCGCGGACCGTTTCCAGCTTCTCCGCGGTGACCTCGCCGATCACGCGGATCGCAAGGCCCGGACCGGGGAAGGGCTGCCGCGACACGATCTCCTCCGGCACGCCGAGCTCGCGCCCGAGCGCGCGGACCTCATCCTTGAAGAGAATCCGCAGCGGCTCCAGGATGCCCTTGAAACCGATCTTTTCCGGCAGGCCGCCGACGTTGTGGTGGCTCTTGATCACGGCGCCGCCCGCCTGCCCTGATTCTATCACATCCGGATAGATCGTGCCCTGTGCAAGATATTCAATGCTGCCGAGGGCCTGCGCCTGTTCGCTGAAGACATTGATGAACTCAGCCCCGATGATGTGCCGCTTGGCTTCCGGCTCGGCGACGCCGGCAAGGGCCTTCAGGAAGCGCTGCCGTGCGTCCACCATGCGGAAATCCATGTCCAACGAGGAGAAATAACGGCTGACGGTCTCGCTTTCGTTCTTCCGCATGAAGCCGTGATCGACGTAGACGCAGGTGAGGCGCCGGCCGACCGCCCTGGAAAGCAGCACGGACGCAACGCTCGAATCGACGCCGCCGGAAAGGGCGAGAAGGACGCGCCCGTCCCCGACCTGTTCCCGGATGTCCCGGACGGCCTTTTCCGCAAAGCCGGCCATGCTCCAGTCACCCGCCGCGCCGCAGATCTCATAGAGGAAATTCTTCAGGATCTGCTGGCCGTACTCGGTGTGGCGCACCTCCGGATGGAACTGCAGGCCGTAGAGGCGGCGCTCCGGATCGCCGAAGCCGGCCGCGGGGCAGTGCTCCGTGACCGCAAAGACGGAAAAGCCCTTTGGCAGGATCTTTACGAAATCGCCGTGGCTCATCCAGCTCGTGGCCTCAGCCGGAAGCGAGGCGGCCAGAGGGCTTTCGCCGTCGTAGCGCGTCAGGGTGCGGCCATATTCGCGGCCGCCGTCTGTCTGAGCGGGGCTGACCCAGCCGCCGAGGAGCTGCACCATCAGCTGGCAGCCGTAGCAGATGCCGAGCACGGGGATCCTCAGGGAAAAGAGTGCCGGGTCCGCCGTCGGTGCGCCTTCCGCATAGACGCTGGCCGGACCGCCGGAAAGAACGATGCCGATCGGCTGCTTTTCCCGGATCGTGTCAAGCGGCGTCTTCCACGGGAGCACCTCGCAGTAGACCTTTGCTTCACGGATCCTGCGCGCGATCAGCTGGCTGTACTGCCCGCCGAAATCAAGAACGATCACGGTCTGGTTCATAATGTTTTCCTTTCCTTCTGCGCGTTGATAAAGGCCCGGAACAGGGGGTGCGGGCGGTTCGGGCGGCTTAAGAATTCCGGATGGAACTGCACGCCGACGAACCACGGTCCGTCCGCCCGTTCCACGATCTCGACGAGCGTCCCGTCGGGCGACTGCCCCGAGAGGCGCATACCGTTTGCTTCGAAGGCTTCCCGGTATTCGTTGGCAAATTCATAGCGGTGGCGGTGCCTTTCGGAAATAAGATCCGTCCCGTAGGCCTGTGCCGCACGGCTTCCTTCGGCCAGGCGGCAGGGCCAGGCGCCGAGACGCATCGTTCCGCCCTTGTCGATGATATGCTTCTGGTCCGGCATGAGGCCGATGACTGGATGCGCGGTATTTTCGTCAAATTCGGTGGAGTTCGCGTCCGCAAAACCGAGCACGTGGCGGGCAAATTCGATAACTGCGATCTGCATGCCGAGGCAGATGCCGAAATAGGGAATACCGTTCTCCCGCGCGTAGCGGGCGGCCGTGATCATGCCTTCGATCCCGCGGCTCCCGAAGCCGCCCGGGACGAGGATCCCGTCGCAGTCCCCGAGGATCTCAGCAGCGTTTTCTTCGGTCACCGTCTCCGAATCGATCCACTGAATGTCGGCCTTCACGCCGGCGGCTGCCGCCGCGTGGTGCAGCGACTCCTCGATGCTGAGGTAGGCGTCGTGCAGCTGCACGTATTTGCCCACGAGCGCGATCCTGAGCACGCCCTTGGCACTGCGGATGCGCCCGACCATTTCCTTCCATTCGGCAAGGTCGGGGGTACGCTGCGGCAGATCCAGCTTCCGGCAGACGGTCTCGGCGAGGCCTTCTTCCTCCAGCATCAGCGGCACCGCGTAGATCGTGTCGGCCGTCAGGCTCTCAATCACGGCATCCTTGTCGATGTTGCACAGAAGGGCGATCTTGTCGCGGATGTCCTCGGTGAGCGGCTGGTTGGAACGGCAGACCAGGATGTCCGGCTTGATGCCGGCGGCCTGCAGTTCACGCACGGAGTGCTGCACCGGCTTGCTTTTCAGCTCGCCGCTGCCCGGGATCTCGACGACCAGGGGCACGTGAATGAAGCAGACGTTTTCTTTTCCCTGCTCGGCTGCCACCTGACGGATCGCTTCCAGATAAGGCTGGCTTTCGATATCGCCGACGGTGCCCCCGATCTCGCAGATCGCAGCATCCAGGCCCTGTTCGGCCATCGCGTAAATATTCTGTTTGATCTCATTGGTGATGTGGGGGATGATCTGAACGGTGTGTCCAAGATAGCCGCCCTGCCGTTCCCGGTTCAGGACGCTCCAGTAGATCTTGCCGGAAGAGACGGAGGAGTGCGCGCCCAGCGCCTCGTCGGCGAAGCGCTCGTAATGCCCCAGATCCAGGTCGGTCTCCGCTCCGTCGTCAGTGACGAAGACCTCCCCGTGCTGATAGGGGCTCATCGTGCCCGGGTCGACGTTCAGGTACGGGTCGAATTTCTGATTCTGTACCTTAAAGCCCCGGGCCTTCAGCAATCGGGCGAGAGAAGAGGCGCATATCCCCTTGCCAAGCCCGGATACGACGCCTCCTGTAACGAAAATGTATTTCATTGCTTTTCTCCTGTCAGATAGGATCATGACTGTGCGGATGCGCCAAAAACGACGCAGGAAATAATACAAATACTATAGCAGTTTATCATATTGACGGGACAAAACAAAATATATATAATATTAGCAGAATCATACATTTTGGATATAAATGGCCGTCCGGCGGCCGTAGGAGAAGGAGAAAAGGAATGGAACTGCGCACGCTTCGCTACTTTGTCACCGTGGCGGAAGAACTGAATATCACCCGGGCGGCGGGGATCCTGAACATCAGCCAGCCGCCGCTCAGCCAGCAGCTGAAGAACCTGGAAGAGGAACTGAACACCGTTCTGTTCGTCCGGGGGAAACGCCAGCTGACACTGACGGAATCCGGGCAGATGCTCTACCGGCGGGCCAAGGACATCCTCAGCCTGTCCGAAAAGACCGAGGCGGAGATCCTCTCCCTGAAGGCCGGAATGACCGGGACCGTATCCATCGGCCTCGTGGAAGGCATGGCGCCGGACATCGCCGCCGAATGGTTCGCAGGCTTTCTGAAAGAGCACCCGCAGGTGCGGTTCCGCATCCTCGACGGCAACAGCGACGACCTGATCGAGAAGATGCGCGGCGGCCTGATCGGCCTCGCCGTGATCACGGCGCCCTACGACCAGCAGCTCCTGAACAGCTTCCAGGTGGGGCAGGAGAGGATGGTGGCCCTGATGCGCCGCGACCACCCGTTGGCCGCGCGGGAGGGTGACAGCCTGGAGATCGAGGACCTGCTGCCGGAGCCGCTCATCGTGCCCAGCCGGAAGGCGCACATCGATACGATCCGCCGCTGGTTCCGGAAGACCGGGCAGAACCCGGACATCATCTGTGAAATGGACAACTATCTGGACGCGGCGGCGCTTGCGGGGCGCGGCATCGGGATCAGCCTTTTCCCGCAGACCGCCTACATCCTGAACGATTTCCTGGTGTCGAAGGAGATCAAGGCGCCGGATACCGCAGTCGATTATCTCTTTGTGTGGAGGAAGGGGCATCAGCTTTCCCTGCTGGAGGAGACCTTCATCGACTTCGTCAAGAACCGCTACGGGCTGTAATATAACAGGCAGGAAATAAAAGAAGCTGCGAAAAACGTCCGAGCATGTCATTCTGAGCGAAGGCTCCGGAGGAGCCGGAGCCGAAGAATCTTCAAATAAAGATCCTTCGACTCGCTTCGCTCGCTCAGGATGACAGAACAGAGAACTTTTTCTCAGCTTCTTTTTTAGTGCAGTCGAGTTTATTTGGAACAACTATCGTTACGGTACGTTCACGACGCCGGCGAAGAGCGGGATTTCGTTCGCGCCGGTGATGAGGATGAAGAACGGGCGGTCGAAGATGAGATCGATCTCATCCTCGAGCATGGCGCTGCCGGCCAGCATTTCGACGTAGGAGGCGGCGCTGACACCTTCCTCATCCATGACAAGGCGCGTGCCCTGCTTTGCTTCCTGCAGGTAAACACCGGGTTCGTCGGTGATCGGCGAGTAATCCGCTTCTCCCGCGGTGAAGGCGGTGTGGATCCCCTTCTTCACCAGGACGGCAGTCAGATCCTGCTGGCAGCTGATGTCCAGTTTCGGCACGGTCAGATTGACTCTGGCAAAGGCGCCCGTGATCCCGCGGGTGGTATTGCCTTTCAGAAAGACGCCATCACTGTTGGGCGCGAAATAATCGCGTTCGTCAAAACGATAGGAGAGGAACTGCCGGAAGGATTCTTCCTGCATCATTTCCTGTACACTGGTGCCTTCGTCGGGCAGGAAGAGCCAGACATTGCCCTGAAATGTATCCTTTTTGATGAACTTGTAACGGTCGGCGAAGAAATACTCGTTTCCCGTCCAGTCCGAGTGCATCATATCCACGGTGATGTCGCCTTCGGGAGCGTGGAAGGTGCCGGGCTTTGTTTCCTGCGGATCAAATTCGTTCCCCCATTTTGTCTCGTGCCAGACCGTGCTGATAAGGGCCAGTGCGGTTCCGGGGCCCATTTCGATATTTTTTACCTGATCGGCAAGCAGTCCGCCGGTCATGTCGTTGATCCATTTCTGCAGGAGACTGTTGTACTTCTCCGAACCCATTTCACCGCGGAAAGCGGAGGCATAGTAGCTGTCGGCGAGGGGCTTCAAGGTATCGGTACGGTAACTTAGCGTATTGTTCAGCCAGAGCGAGTTACCGAGGACGGTCTTCTCATAGCCATCGTCTTTGTAGCACAGGCCCCAGACCTTCGCGGCCTGATCGCGGAGCTGTTCAATATCCGCGGCGCCCAGGGCGTCCAGGATCTCCTGACGGGCCGCGCCGTCCGTGATCTCTGCCAGCATGGCGGTCGCCATGAAAATGTTGACCGGCGACATGACGGCGCTTTCCTGCTCCTGGTCGGAAAGGAGAAGGAGCATCATGTCGGCGAAGAAGCCGCGGTAGAGATCTGCCGCTTCCCTGCCGGTAGCCACTCGGGCGACGTAGGGCCGTTCTAGGAGCCCCGTGTTTGAACTTAATTCCTGCTCCCGGGTCCATTCCTCGGGATAAACGGGCTGCACGAGCGCTTCCGCCTTCTTCCCCGTATCGGCCGAAACGAGCTTCGTGCTGTCGGTACCGGGCGTGTTCTGCGCGGGCTTTCTCGTGATCATGAAGATCCCGCCGACCGTGACGGCCAGGGCCGCAGCTGCGGCGGCAAATTTGAAGAGGAGCGTTTTCCTGCCGCTCTTTGCCCTTCTCCGTGCGTCGGCGGAAGGCTCCCCGGCGGCTTCATTTAAGATTTCATCATCCAGTTCGGTAATGGCATCCATTAACTTATCAGCTTTCATTCTATCCACTCTTCCTTTTTCAAGTATGCCGCGAGCTTTTTGCGGCTGCGGGCAAGGCGCATCGTGACCTGTCCGGTCGTCATGTCCCAGCGGGCGGCGAGATCCGCCACTGAATCCAGATACCAGTAGCGGCGGACGAACAGGTCCCGGTCGGGCTGTTTCATCGTGCGGACGAAGCTCCGGACGGCTTCGGCGAGCTGTTCCTGCTCGACCTGCCCGGCGGGATCGTTCAGGGCGGCGAAGCTGTCCTCCAGTTCCTCAAAGCAGACCGTGCCTTCCCCGCCGCCGCGTTTCAGCGCATTGTTCCGGCGGAGATGGTCGATGGCGCGGCGCCGCGCGATCCGCCCGAGGAAGTTCGGAAGGCTCTCCGGCCTGTGCGGCGGAATGCTGTTCCAGGCTTCCCAGAGGCAGTCGTTTACGCATTCCCGGGCGTCCTCTTCATTTCCCAGGATCCTTCGGGAAATGGAGAGGAGATAGGCGCCGTAAACTCTTTCCGTTAAGGTCAGGGCCTCTTCGTCCCGCTGCAGGAACAATTCGGTTATGCGGCTGTCGTCCATGAGGTTCTCCTTTGTGTCAAAGCGCTTTCACCCATACAGTCGCAGGGAAAGAATGAATGTAACAAAAAAGGCGGAAAAACCTCCTTAAAGTCCTAACAGACTCAGCAGGCCGGGGAGGCCTTCGGTTTCGAAGACATCCTTGTAGTAGCCGAGTTCGTCCTTGATCATGGCATCCATGCTGCGCATGCCGATGAGTTCGACCGGGGCGCAGTCATCGGTGAAGATGTGATCGCCCTTGCCGACGGCGGCGAGGTCCTGCCGGACCGTGAGCATTTTGGTCTTCAGCTCGCCGTCCGCAAGTGCGGCGGTCCCGGCTTCGAGCGCGGCGGCCGGATCGCTGAGGGAAGCGAACATTTCCCGGTTCGTGGTCCAGGGAACGTCCACGCTCACGGCATAGGGAAAGACCGAGGTCACGGTGTCGGAAAGGTAGGTGCAGATATCGTCATCCCCGCCGCTGCCGCGCATGTTCATGTTCATGACCATGACGCCGCCTTCGGCCAGGTGGTCGCGGACCAGCGTGAAGAATTCAACGCTCGACATCTGGAAGGGGATCGTGATGTCCTGATAGGCATCCACCATGATGACGTCGTATTTCTTCTGATCGACGTTCAGATAGGCGCGGCCGTCGTAGGTTGCGACCGGCGTCTTCTCATCGAGGTGGAAATAAGTATGGGCGAGCTCCGTGATCTTGCCGTCGATCTCCACGCCGCTCACGTCGCAGCCCGGAAAATAGTAGTCGCACTGGGTCGCGAAGGTGCCGGTGCCCATGCCGAGGATCAGCACGGAAGGCGTTTTCTTTCCCGTCATGACCGGGGCAGCCAGGGCGTAATCGTAGTACATCCCGGTGAAGCCGGGCTGCTTCATGTACATGGACTGCACGCCGAACATGACGTTCGTCGACAGGATCGTTTTCTGCTCGTCGTCCTTGACCTGCAGGTAGTTGTAGACCGATTCGCCCTCGTAGGTCAGGTCGTTTTCCCAGAAGGCAAAGTGCGAACGGTGCCCGAAAATGCAGCAGAGCAGGAAAATGACGATCCCGGCGACCGTGGCGGCCTTGTGCGTGCCGGTGCTGATGAAATAGATGAGTGCGAGCGCGATCAGGATGCCGGCGAAGATCAGGAAGGTGACGGAGGTGCCGACGCTCGGGATGGTCACGAAGGTAGGCAGGAAGGTACCGATAATGCTGCCGATGGTGTTGCAGGCGCCGAGCCGGCCGGCGACGCTCCCACTCTCGCCCAGATCCTGCAGGGTCAGCTTGGTGAGGGTGGGCGTCACGGTGCCGAGCAGGAACAGCGGATAGACAAAGAGAACGAGGCAGGTGATGAGAGCGGCCCAGATCAGATGCGCGGTGTTTACGGTCAGGATGACGAGCGCCGTGATGGCCGCGATCACATATTTGCCGAGCACCGGGATCAGGGCGATCCAGATGCCAGCGATGAGGATGCGGCGGAAAAGCTTGCCGGGATCTGTGCTCTTGTCGGCCCATCTTCCGCCGATGACGTTCCCGAGCGCCATCGCGATCATGATGGTGCCGATGATGATGGTCCAGACGATCTGCGACGAACTGAAATACGGCGCGATGAGGCGGCTGGTACCGAGCTCAACGGCCATGAGCGCCATGCCGGCGAAGAATTCGGTGAGGTAGAGGAACCATTTTTTTTGCAGGATGCGGTACTTCATTGCGTGTTTTGGGGCGGCGGAGCCGCTCAGTCCTCCTTCCGGCTTAAGTCGTATTCCATCATGCGGGAACGTGTCTTCATGCCCATGCTTTTGTAGAATTCCAGTGCGGCGTCGTTGCCTTCCCAGACATTCAGGGTGACCGTGTCGCAGCCGAGGCGCCGGGCTTCCTGCTTCACATGGTCGAAGAGGATGAGGCCGACGTGCTTCCGGCGTGCGTAGACGTCCACGCAGATGTCGTCGATGTAGAAGGTCGTCTTCGGGATCATTACGGGCGGGGTGGCTGCGGACGGCTTTTTGATCTGGCAGAAGGCATAGCCGCGCACGGCGCCGTCTTCCTCCGCGACGTAGATCGGGCGGCTGTCGTCCGGGTACATCCGGGCGAGATCGCCGGCGGAATATTTGGTCGTTCCGCTCCGGAAAACGTCCGGGCGGATCCAGGCGTGGATCTCCAGGACCTGGGAGAGAAGCTCCAGAATGGCTTCGGTATCGGATTCATTGGCTCTGCGGATGATCATGGTCAAATCCCCTTTACATGGATCGCGTGCTGCGGGCACATTTCCTGGCAGCAGTAGCAGCGGATGCAGCGGCTGTAGTCATAGACGGGCGGCTTGTCTTTTCCTTTTGTAAAGTTCACGGCCTTGTCCGGCACCGGGCAGTGCGCGACGCAGACGCCGCAGCGGACGCAGGCCTTTTTGTCAATGTAAGGCCGCTTGGTAAAGCGGTTGAGAAGGCCGATACGGAAGCCCCATTTGCCGCCGGAACTCGTGGCGCGGCGGTCGACATTGAAGTTCGGGTTCCCGAAGCGGGAGACCAGTGTTTCGGTATTGACCGGCGTCAGCTTCGGGGCGGCGCTTTCGGTTATCTCGCCGCCGTCCTCGGCTTCGGCTCCGCTTTCGGCAGGCTCGGCCAGCAGGAGGTCGATCTTATCTTCCTCGTAGGTGCCGATCCCCATGATCTGGCCCTGCCCGCAGGTCGGGACGGACCAGGGCTCGAGGTGGACGAGCCGGCAGTAGGTGGCGTCGAGCGCGACAGGATCGGCGGAGAAGAGCAGGACGTTCATCGGCGTCGGGTCGCCCGAGCCGGGACCGTTTCCCTCCATTGCGACGATGCCGTCCATGATGTTCAGGCGGATGTCGGTCGCCCGGTGGATGTCGGCCAGCATTCTCGCGAAGGCCATCGGATTCGGATAGCTCACGTGCCCCGCAGCCTTGCGGACGCCGCAGATGAAGCCGTAGACGTTCTTCACGGCGCCGGTGATGCGCTCGAGGGCGTGGGTCTTCATCTTGCAGACATTGATGATCGCGTCGGCCTCAGTGATCTCTTTCGCGAAATAAAAGCGCTTCGCGATCATCCCTTCGGGAAAGTCGGTCAGGACCTCCTCGTTCATCTCGGCGGGTCTGACGCCGTACTTTTCCATGATCTCATCCATGCCCAGCCGCGCGTGCACGATCTCGCCTTTGCCGTGGCCGGGCGAGTCGCCGCAGGAAATGTCCGCGCAGCCGTATTCGCTGACCAGGCGCAGCACCGCTTCGATTACCGCAGGATGGGTGGTCACGGCCTTGTCCGCATCGGCGGCGGTCAGGTAATTCGGCTTCACGAGGACCTTTTCTTCGTGTCTGATGAACGCGCCGATGCCGCCGAGGGCGTCCACGCCGGCTTTCACGGCCCGGTAAACATTTTCCTTATTATAAGTGCGGCAGGGGACGATGACGACTTTCGATCTTGCTTCCATAATTCCTCCGGATACTGCTGGGCGGGATGGATATCAACCATAAAATTATAGCAAATGGAAAAAGAGAAGGCAAGGCTTGCCAACGCGCGGGGATAGGTTATAATGAAAGAACGAAGTTCCTGACAGGAAGGTAAAAAGCGATGAAGAACAAAAACCGCCGTTTCTGGCTGGCGCTGGTCATCTTTTCCCTGACCGGGCAGGTCGCCTGGGTCGTGGAAAACATGTACTTCAACGTCTTCATATACAAGATGTTCAATGCCTCGGCTGCGGACATCGCTCTGATGGTGCAGGCGAGTGCTGTTGCGGCAACTTTGACTACGATTTTGATCGGAGCACTGTCTGACCGCATAGGAAAGAGGAAAATTTTCATGTGCGCAGGCTATATTGCCTGGGGCATTTCGATCCTCGCCTTCGCCTTCATCCGCCTGGACGTGATCGGGAAGCTCTTCGGGATGACGGTCGGCGTAGCTTCCGCCTGCATCTCGATCGTCATCATCATGGACTGCGTGATGACCTTCTTCGGCTCGACGGCGAACGACGCCGCCTACAACGCCTGGCTGACGGACTCGACCACGGAGAAGAACCGCGGCGCGGCGGAAGGCATCAACGCGATGATGCCGCTCATCGCGATCCTGGTGGTCTTCGGCGGCTTCATGGGTTTCGACCTGAATAAAGCGGAGAGCTGGACGACGATCTATACCGTGATCGGCGCGGTCGTGTTCCTGATCGGTATCCTCGGCTTCTTCATTGTGGATGAGGCAAAGGCCGACCCGCCGGACGAGCTCGGCTATTTTGCGACGATCGCCTACGGCCTTAAGCCGGCGGTCTTCAGGAAGAACCGCGCGCTCTACGCGGCGCTCGGCTGCTTCGTGATCTTCAACATCGCGATTCAGATCTTCATGCCCTATCTCATCATTTATTACGAGAAGAGCCTCGGCATGAGTGATTACGTGCTGATCATGGCGCCCGCGATCCTCGCGGCGGCAGTCGTGACGGCGCTCTACGGCCGCGTCCTGGACAAAAAGGGCTACGAACGCTCGGTCTTCCTGCCGCTTTTCCTTCTTCTCGGCGGCCTGATCCTTCTCTGGCTCGTGCCCGCGATTATCCCGGCGGAAGGCCTCGGGATGAAGATCCCGGTCTTCATCGGCTCGCTTCTCATGATGAGCGGCTACCTTTCCGGCATGGCGGTCTTCGGCGCCGAGATCCGCAACGAGACGCCCGAGCGCATGGCGGGGCGCTTCCAGGGCCTCAGGATCATCGCGCAGGTGCTGATTCCCGGCGTCATCGGTCCCGGCATCGGCGCGGCCGTCCTGAAGGGCGCCGCGACCATCACCAATGACGACGGCACGACCTCCTTCCTGCCGAATGCGAAAGTTTTCTTCGCGGCCGCCGCCGTCTGCGTCTTCCTCATTGCCCTCCTCGGTTTCGGTTTCCGGAAACAGAGAAAAACGAACAGCTAACATACAAGGATCACTGTGCCATGAACGATTATTCCTATACCGCTTTCATTTCTTACCGGCATACATCTCCCGATGACGCCGTTGCCAGACGTCTGCATACGCTCATTGAGAATTATGCGATCCCGGCAGATGTTAAAAAGAGCTCCGGACGCAAAAAAATGGGCCGTGTATTCCGCGACAGCGAGGAACTGCCCCTTTCCACGGATCTGGGCGGTGATATCCGCCGCGCGCTGGATGGATCCGAATGGCTGATCGCCATCTGCTCGCCGCGTTATCTTGAGTCCAAATGGTGCATGACCGAGCTCGATTATTTCATTTCTCTCGGCCGGCGCGATCACATCCTGGCAATTCTCACGGAGGGTGAGCCGGAGGAAAGCTTTCCGGAGCAGCTGCGCACGATCATCGAAGACGGCAAGACTGTGGAGATCGAACCGCTTGCCGGCGACGTGCGCGCCGCCACGCTTTCCGGATCCCTGAAAAAGCTGTCTCAGGAAAAACTGCGGCTGCTCGCTCCTATGCTCGGCGTCCGATATGACGATCTCCGTCAGCGCGCCCGACGCAGGAAACGGCGTCTTGCAGCCCTCTGCACTGCCGGGGCGTTTGCGCTTCTTGCGGGATTTCTCACCTTTGCCCTGATCAAAAATGCGCAGATCAGCCGGCAGAATGAACAGATCCTGCAGCAAAACGAAGAGATCTCCGCACAGAACGATCAGATCTCCGAACAAAACAAAGAGATCTCCAAACAGCGTGACCGGGCGGTCAATAACGAAATGCAGGCCCTGATCGAGCAGGCGAATGTCCTGGTTGCCGGAAGCGACAAGCTCCCTGCGAAAAAAATGCTCGCGGCGGCGGCAAAGCTGCGCGGGACGGTGGGTACGGCAAACGACGGGCTGCTTTCCGACGCGCTGGAATCCGCGCTCTACACCGGCAGCTTTGAAACGGTCCAGGTGGTGGATATGGACAACCGCAAGCTGAGCGGCGTCGTTTTCTCCCACAACGATAAATATCTGCTCGGGATCACCGGGATCAATACCGCAACGCTGATCGACGCGGAAAACGGAGGGGTCCTGCATTCGGTCTCGCGCACGGACGTCGCTTTGCTGGATTCCGTCGGCTTTACCCAAGACGACCGGTATTTCTATACCGTGGACTCCTGGTACAATTATGTCTGCGTCTACGACGTGGAAACGGGGGAGTTGTACCGCCAGTTTGACCGCAGCAACGGCTATGCCTGGAACATCGGAGAAAAGGTTTTCGCGCTGAAGGGGAACAAACTGCTGATCCCGCTTCGGAATACGATGGCCCTCTGGGATCTTGAGACCGGTGAAGAAACAGAGATCCTGCCGCTTCCCGACGGGATGAATTCCTACATCCAGCCCTTCATGACAGACGTTTCTCCCGATGAACGGTTTGTGGTCGTCGGCTCCCCCGGCTACGGGAGCGGCCTGAAGATCCTGGCGCTTGACGGCTCCTCCGAGCTGCAGCTTGAGATCATCCCGCCGCGCGGCTATTCACCGATCATGTTTTCCGGAAACGGACGCTTCGTTGCCGCGTCTTCAGGCAATATGTACTTCGTCTGGGATGCGGAAAGCGGAAAGACCGTTCTTCAAGGCACTTATGCAGGCAGCTATATGCTGGATGAGGCGCGGATCAATTATGACGGCAGCACGCTGCTGCTTACGGCTTCCGGAAAGCTCGCCGCCGTCGATGTCAAAACCGGAAACATGCTGTGGGAAAAGACGGCGGATTCCAGTCTGGTGACCCTCACGGACATCTCCCCGAACGGCCTTTATGTCTGCGCCTCCGGCGGCATCGAGGGCGTCTTTGACATTCGAAACGGGGAAGTGCTGACCGCGCTTTCCTGCGCCGCCTTCTCCAACGACGGCACCAGGGTGCTTTGCGACGCTTACGGCAGCGATCCCGCGCTGCTGATCACACCGGAAGCCTCCACCGCAAAACTCGCAGACAGCTATGACGGGGAGATCGTCACCACGGCGCGCTATACCGAGCCGGCGCAGAGCATCTGGCTCGGCCAGCTTCGGTATCAGGAGGCGGACACTGATCCGAATTCCATTGCCAATGCGAATAAAAAGTCGGCGGTCTATATCAGTCCGGATACGAAATATCTGGCGTATACCCACTTTGACGGCTTTGTTGAGCTCTTTGACATTTCCGATCCGGACAACGCAAAGGAATCCTACTGTCTGTCCGATCACTGCTATTTTACCGTGACCGATCTGGTCTTTCACGGAGACCTTGTGGCTACGACCGGCGGCTTCGATCCCCGCTGCTGCATCTTTGACATTTCCACCGGGAAGATGCTCCATGTGCTGCGCGGAAGCGGATATGCCTGGCAGTGCGAGTTCTCTCCGGACGGGACCAAACTGATCATGCTCTGCGGTCTGCCGAAAAGCATCGTTTATGTCTATTCGGTCGAAAGCGGGGCGCTGCTCTATCACTATACCGCGCCGGACGGCCTGACCTTCACCACGGTCGGCTTTTCCGCAGACAGCAAAACGTCCGTCGCACTTCTGGAGGACGGACGTGCATTGATCGGAACACTGTACGGATCACTTGAGGAAATGATTGAAAAAGCAGAGGAATAAGCGCGAAAAAGGACAGGCCTGATCTTCGGAGCTGCTGACAGAAAAACGGATCGCCGTGATATTCCGGCGATCCGTTTTACTGATTGGCTTTTTTATTCGTCGATCGAGATCCCTGTCCTTGACTGGTAGTCCTCCAGAGCGGCCTTGATGGCTTCCTCGGCGAGCACGCTGCAGTGCATCTTGTAGTCGGGCAGACCGTCCAGGGCCTCCGCGACCGCCTTGTTGGTGAGCTGCCGCACTTCCTTCACCGGCTTGCCCTTGATGAGCTCGGTCGCCATGGAACTGGAGGCGATGGCGCTGCCGCAGCCGAAGGTCTCGAATTTGACATCCTCCACGATCCCGTTTTCGATCTTCAGGTACATTTTCATGATATCGCCGCACTTCGCGTTGCCGACCTCGCCGATCCCGTTGGCGTCCTCGATCACGCCGACGTTGCGCGGATTGCGGAAATGATCCATCACTTTTTCACTGTATAATGCCATTCGGCCCACCTCCTCAGAGAATGAATTCTTTTTTGCCGGCCACGAGGTCCCGCCAGATCGGCGAGAAGCCGCGCAGATATGTCACGACATCTTTCACGGCGGCGATGATCTCGTCGATCTGCGCCTCGGTGATGTCCTCGCCGATGGAAAGGCGGAGCGACCCGTGAGCGACGTCGTGCACGCGGCCGATGGCAAGCAGCACGTGGCTCGGGTCAAGCGAGCCCGAAGTACAGGCGCTCCCGGAGGAAGCACAGATGCCCTTATCGTCCAGAAGGAGCAGCAGAGACTCGCCTTCGATGCCCTCAAAGCAGAAATTGACGTTCCCGGGCAGGCGCTTTTCGGCGTCGCCGTTCAGGGCGCTGTGCGGGATCTGCTTAAGGCCTTCGATCAGGCGGTCCCGCATCGCCGTCATGTGCGCCGCATTTTCCGCCATGTGTCCGGCGGTCTCCTGCAGCGCGGCGGCCATCGCGGCTACGGCGGGGACGTTCTCGGTCCCGGCGCGTTTGCCGCGTTCCTGTGCACCGCCCTCAATGAGGTTCGTCAGCGGAACGCCCTTTCTCGCATAAAGGAAGCCGACGCCCTTGGGCCCGTGGAACTTGTGCGCGGAAGCGGAGAGAAGGTCGAAACCGTCCTCGGCATTCACCGGGATGTGGCCGAGCGCCTGCACGGCGTCCGTGTGGAAGAGCACGCCCTTTTCTTTGCAGATCGCCGCGATCTCCCGGATGGGCTGGATGGTCCCGATCTCATTGTTCGCATACATGACCGAGACGAGGCAGGTATCCTCCCGGATGGCCGCTTCGACCTCGGCCGGGACCACCAGGCCGTTTTCATGCACGTCCAGCAGGGTGACCGCAAAGCCTTCCTTTTCCAGTGCCTTCAGCGTGTGCAGGACGGCGTGGTGCTCGAAGGCGGTGGAAATGATGTGCATCTTTCCCTTCCGGCGCCCGAAGGCGGCGGCGGAGCGGAGCGCCTGATTGTCGGCCTCGCTCCCGCCGGAGGTAAAATAGATCTCGCGGGGTTCGGCGCCGATCACGGCGGCGATGTCCTCGCGGGCTTTCTCCAGGATCTCTTTCGCCCTCTGGCCGTGCGAATAGAGGCTGGACGCATTCCCCCAGCCTTCCTCCAGCATGGATACCATGGTACGGACAGCCGCCTCGCTCATCTTGGTCGTTGCGGCATTATCGGCATAGATCATCGGATCTGTTCTCCTTTCGTCATTCGCAGCATCATTATACGACTTATTGCCTACTGAGTCAATAGGTGAATAAGACCGATCCTCCCGTATTTTGGGCAGAAACGGCTTGATTTGCCTACTTACCTACTGTATAATTAGAGAAAGTGTGCGAAGGGAGGCCTGCCATGATCTCGACGAGGGGACGGTACGCGATCCGTGTGATGATCGATCTGGCCGAAAACGACAGCGGGAAATACATCCCGCTGAAGGATATTGCGGAAAGACAGGAGATCTCGAAGAAATACCTCGAGATCATCATGAAGGATATGGTCGCGGGAGGCCTCGTGGCCGGTGCGAGCGGCAAGGGCGGCGGGTATAAACTCTGCCGCAGGCCGGAAGACTATCCGGTCGGCGAGATCATCGAACTGATGGAAGGACCGCTGGCGCCTGTGGCCTGCCTGGCCGGCGGGGCAGCCGAGTGCCCGCGCGCGGCGCAGTGCGAAACGCTCCCGCTGTGGGCGGAGTACGACAAACTGACGCACGATTTCTTCTACGGCAAACGCCTGAGCGACCTGCTCGCAAAATGAACACACATCCTGCTGCGGCTGCAGTCTAAGCCGCTGCGATCATGAGCAATAAAACATATAAAACAAAAGCCTTACTGGCTGCGGTCGTCAGCCACGTCTTCTGGGGCTTCAGCTTCATGGCTTCCCGGACGGCACTGGATCATGTGACGGTCTTTCAGCTGATCAGCCACCGTTTCCTGCTGGCCTTTCTGGCCATGAACCTGCTGCTGCTTACCCGCCGCTTCCGTCTGGATCTGAAACACAAACCCTGGGGCATGCTGCTTCTTCTGGGACTGATGGAGCCGGTCATTTACTTTATCGGTGAAACCTACGGGCTCCTGCATTCCAACACGATCTTTTCCGGTGTGATGATCGCGATGATCCCCATCGTCGCCACGCTGGCCGCCTGGCCGATCCTGAAGGAAAGACCCACGGCGGGCCAGCTCATATTCAGCTGCATTTCCGTGGGCGGCGTGATCGGGATCGGGCTGCTGAGCAGCGATTCCGGTGCGCTGGACCTGATCGGACTGATCGGACTGATCATCGCCGTGGCCTCGGCCGCCGGGTATTCGCTGATCAGCCGCTCCCAGTCAGCGCGTTTTTCGCCTTTTGAGCGCTGCTACATGATGATGGCGCTCGGAGCAGCGGTGTTCACGCCGCTGGCTTTCGCGCAGACAAAAGGGAGCCTCGGCGATTACCTTGCGCCCTTCCGGGAGCCGGAATATACCGCCGCGGTCCTGTATCTGGTCCTCTTTGCCTCTGTCGTCTGCTTTTTCCTTTCCGGCTATTCGCTGACGTATTTAAGCGTCGCCGAAGAGAGTGTCTTCAGCAACCTGACCACGGCAGTCTCGGTCTTTGCCGGCGCCGTGCTCCTGCACGAGCCCTTCTCTTGGGTGAGTCTCGTGATGTGCGTGCTGATCCTTGTCGGTATCTGGGGCGTGCAGAAGACCGCGCCAAAATAACTGACCCTGTCTGCACAAAAAGTATATACGCATTCACAAAAAGAAAAAAGCCGCGGGCAGCCCGCGGCTTTTGGTTTTACCTTTCCTTCCGGCCCCATTTCCGGAGTGTGAGTGCCAGGACGATGCCGAAGATCAGGATCAGGGCTCCAATGATCATGACGAAGCCTGAAATAGTCCAGAAACCGGAAAGAGCGCTCTGCCTGATGGTATTGAAGCCTTGTTCATATATGCCGGGCATCGAGTTCATAATGAAATTCTTCGCCATGACCCGCATCAGGATGCCGAAGCCGGTAAACAGTGCGCCGCCGGCAGCAACAAAGAGGCCGTAGATCCAGCCGTATTTCTTCACGGCTTTCAGGACGAAACCCGGCAGACGGTCGAGCCAGTCGGGATAGGTCTTTGCTTCGGGGGCAGGGGCGCCGGCTTCCGCGCTGCGGGCCTCTCTCCCGGAAAAGCCTGCTGCATCGTAAAATCCCTCCTCGGGGGCCGCATCCGACAGCAGCCAGTCTGTTGTGACGTGCAGGACTTCAGCCAGCTGGGGCAGCTTCGAGATCTCGGGATTAGCCTCGCCGGTCTCCCATTTGGAGACGGACTGGCGGGAAACGCCAAGCGCATCGGCCAGGTCGATCTGGCTCATCCCGGCCCGTTTTCTGCTGTACATGATCTTTTCGCCTAATTTCATATCGGTCACCTCCATGGCCCTATCGTACCGCCCTGAAAGTTGGCAAAGCAACCAACCGGTGCCTTGAATATTGTCACCTATTGGTTGCTTTTTCCATGACTGGCTCAGAGTGGGCCTTTATCCTTCAGGAAAGAGTGGTATTCCTTCCGCCGGCAGGCCATCGGGGAAATGAGCCCGTCGCTCACGCCGTCGAGCAGGCGGAACTTTTTCTGTCCCTTGGCGACCGCGGGCCAGGCCGGAAGGCCGCCGCCGTTCGGGTCGCCGGCCTTCACAAACTGCGCCACGTACTGCACCATCTGATCCTTCAGCGCGAAGTCCACGTCCTCAAAGGGCCGCCAGCAGCGGTCCATGTTGCCGAACATGTACCAGAGGTCGCAGCCGTGGAAGGCCTTGTAGCTTTCGCCCGGGAGCGTCCGGTCGAACATGTAGCCCCAGACCGGCGCCTTGCCCTGCCGGGCATGCTGCATCGCCCAGCCGAGGGCCATCTCGTAGATGATATAAGGCATGAAATCCTGTGAGGTGACGCCCACGATCATCGGGATGTCCAGATAGGAACCTTCCTTCGCGACGTCCTGCGGCAGCTTCGGGATGACCGTGCCGTCGATGGACGGCTGCACGGCCTGGAAGCTCCAGTGTTCGCGGGACTCGTCGTACCAGGCATTCCAGATCTTCTCCGGCGGCAGCGCCTTGAATTCTTCGGTGGTCTCCGCGCCCGCCCGCTTTCTGACGTTGGCCCAGAAGGGCAGGGACTGCTCCTTCGTCCAGGGCTTCGTCAGCTTCGGGACCATGCCCGCGCCGGACATGCAGACCGCGCCTTTCACGATGCCCGAGAGCGTCTGCGTATACATCAGGTCCATGATCGACATCGCGCCGGCGGACTGGCCCATGATCGTGATCCTCTCCGGATCGCCGCCGAAGTCCGCAATGTGTTCTTTGATCCATTTCAGGCCGAAGATCATGTCGTGAAAGCCGTAGTTCCCGCCCTCATACAGCGAAAAAACGTTCAGGCGGTAGCCGAGGGACACGTAGACGATGCCGTGCTTTGCGTACTCCCTGCAGTCGCCGTAGGGCAGCTCGCCGACGGTTCCGGTTTCGAAGCCGCCGCCGTGGATGAAGACCAGCACGGGCTGATCCTTTGCCCCCTTCGCCGCGACGATGTTCAGGATCATGGGCGATTCGGTGAAGTGAAACTCCCGGTCGCTGCGGAATTCCTTATGATAAAAGGCGTCCGGCCCCGAACTTTCGTCGCGGAAGGCCAGATACTGCCAGCAGTCGGTCTCCGGGCGCGTCGCATCGAATTCCTCCCATTTCGGATAGGGCTTCGGCAGCTCGAAGCGCTCGGTCACGGCATAGGGGATGCCCCTGAAGAAGCATACGCCGTCATTCTCCGTTCCGGTCACCCGGCCGAGGCCGGTCCCGATCGTGATCAGGCTCATGGTTTTCTCCTTAAATATTTAAAGAATCAAAAAGGGAAAGCCGGCGCTTTCCCTTTCGTTTTATTTCTGTCCGCTTTTCGAAAGTATGTAATCGTAGATCTTCTGGTTGGTCGCGGCATCGTAGTTGAAGCCGTCGGACGTGGTATAGCCGATGCTTTCGATATAGGAGACCAGGTCGATATACAGCGTGTAGTTGGTGTGAGAAAAAACGTAGCTCATAAAGGATTTCAGCGAACTAAGGTATTTATCAACGTCTGAGACACCGGACGGCTTTTTGCCGTCTCCGCCGACCGGACCGTAGGAAAGAATGTAGAAGGTGATGTTCGGATACTTGTCGGTCAGTTTGTTCAGCTCGGCCGCATATTTATCCCCGGACGTGTAATTCTTGGAAGACCATGTCTGTGCGACATCACTGGCGCCGAGCGACCAGTAGACCACGTCGACCTGGTGCGAAGCGGCAAAGGTATTGAATGCGGGAATGGCTGTGTTGACCATCCAACTGTAGCCTGCACCCCAGCTGCAGATGAAATAGTCATGGTCAGAGTCGATCTTGGCGCCGTCATGGATCCCGGCGAAGCGGGAATCGCCGATCCAGACGCGGTAGCCGGCGGAGGCTGACTTTGTCGGCTCTTCGGTCATTTCCGGCTCTTCGGTGGCTTCGGTCGGCTCTTCCGTACTTTCCTCTTCAGTGGGAACAGCAGCTTCCGGCGTTTCCGCAGTCTCCGAACTTACCGTGTTTTCCGAGGCTTTCGTGCTTTCTGCTGCAGCATCACTGCTCTCGGCCGGGGCTTCCGTACTTCCCTGCGTGGGTGTCAGTATTTTATCGGGATCCAGATCGGGGATACCGATTGCCGGAAGCGTGCCGACTGATGTCTGCGGACCGTTGCCGCAGGCACAAAGAAGCAGGGCCAGCAGGAGCGCCGGCAGTATCCGTATGATCCAAAAAGCTCTTTTATGATGAAATCTCATGAGATACCTCTGTCACGGTTCGGTATTTTTAAGGTTCGGAGGCTGCGGCTTCCGTTGTCGGAGGATGATAGTCCGGATCGGCAGCGCCGCAGCGTGTACAGGCGCCGTTTTCATAGTGGTGTCCGAGGGCGGGAATATCTTCCGTCCGGGTCGCGTCGCATTTAGAACATTTGAAGGTCCTGACACCGGGCTTGGTACAAGTTGGCTCAGTAGTGACAGTCCCGTTATCCCAGCTGTGGCCGGTGGCAGGGATCTCTTCGGTGCGGGTCGCACTGCATCTTGAGCAGGTAAAGGTCTTGACACCGGGCTGGGTGCAGGTCGGCTGAGTGGTGACCTCTCCCGAATTCCAGCTGTGGCCGAGCGCCGCGATCTCTTCCGTCCGCGTTGTACCGCATTTTGTACAGGTGAAGGTCTTGACACCGGCTTTGGTGCAGGTCGGCTGAGTGGTGACCTCTCCCGAATTCCAGTTGTGTGCGCACGCTGTGGTCGGCGCTTCGGTCGGGGGCTGCGTCGGTGCCTCAGTCGGAGGCTGCGTCGGTGCCTCAGTCGTCGAGGGCTGTGTCGGTTCTTCCGTTGTCGGAGGCTGCGTCGGTGTTTCGGTCGTCGGCGCTTCCGTAGTCGGGGCAGCCGTGGTCGGAGCG
This sequence comes from Lachnospiraceae bacterium, assembly GCA_017428265.1. Classification (GTDB taxonomy): domain Bacteria; phylum Bacillota; class Clostridia; order Lachnospirales; family Lachnospiraceae; genus UBA6987. Next base: position 54,789 of record JAFRRD010000012.1, read on the forward strand.
GCTGTCGTCGGAGCAGCTGTCGTTTCCGTCACGGGATCGGGATTCTGCTTAACGATATTAAGCACTTTCGTGAGGAAAGAGAAAAATGCTGTGTCAAAACGTTCCACCGTTTCCAGAACCAGCACGTTTGAACGAAGGATCTCGTTCTTCATCGACGTACTCAGATAGTCGCGGTGCAGGATCAGCGTCTTATGGAAATCTTTCGCCAGCGTATCCGACATGTTGACACGGAAAGAATCACCGATCAGGACCAGCGATTTTCCGTTCGAATTGGTGCTCACGGTCCGGCGAACGTTGCCGTTATTCGTACTCTTGTCACTGGTAAGCGAAACCGACTTATTGGGCTGCGGAACGAAATACGGGATGGACGGCCGGTTGGAAATGTTGCCGAGCTGGATCAGATCGCCGGCGCTGATCGTTTTCGTGATCCCGGGCAGATCGATGGAATAAGGATCCGCGGGTCTCATCCCCAGTTTCTTTTCGATCAGGGTATTGGCAATGTAGGCGCCGTAAGGCGTCCAGTGAGTATCGTTGCGGTAGTAGGTCTCATGATACAGGTCACCGGCCCGCAGTTCCGAAATGGGATACAGTACGGTAATGCCTTTGCCCTGCAGATGCTTGACGATACGGGGCTCGCGCTTGTATGAGTTCACGATGGAATAAGTGGGCATATATTCCGAATAGACCTGTTCCTTGTTCGGCGCGATCAGGACGATCAGCTTGATGCCGAGCTTGTCACAGCGCGACTTGATCTGCGTAAGCACGGAAGCATAACTCGACAGTTCCGAACTGGTGGGCAGGCACTGCCCTCTGTAGTATTCGACAGAACGCGCGGCGGAAAGGAAATACCATCCGCTGCGGCCGACGATGACGCTCTGGCCCACGATACGGGGGGACATATATGAGGAATCTACCAGCTTATACTTGACATCCAGACGGAATCCTTTGCCGCAGTCACTGCAGCGGTAATCGGTATAACCCCAGCTTGAGTAGCTGGGTTCGACGGTCTTGATCTTGACCAGGTTGTGTTCCAGTCTCGGATCGGAACCCACAGGCTGCGTCGGCACGGTCACGGTGCTGCTGCCGCCGTTGGCCTTGGTCGTTTCACCGGCTTTGGTCGTCGTGTTGGCCTTGGTCGTTTCGCCGGCTTTGGTCGTTCCGTCAGCCGAAGTTTCGGGATCGGTGAATTCGGGATCGGTGAATTCGGGATCCGTGAAATCAGGATCCGAGAACTCGGGATCGGTGAATTCGGGATCATCGATGCTGATATTTTCTGTGGCTACAGCACCCGAGGGTTCCGGTTCGCTTTCCGGTATTTCATCCGTCAGGTCTTCAATCGGTTCTTCGGTGTTGTCACCGTTGAACACGGCTGCCCAGTCGAAATCCGGCGTCTGCGCTTCGGTGCCGGAGTCCTGCCCCGGATCCGAAACCGTACTCCCGGCGTGCATCAGGCGGTCAAGCGGAACGATCACGTTGTCATCGAAGAAAGCCTCTGCGGAACCGTTGACCTGCTGATAGAAGTTCAACAGAAGGCTGCGGAGGGGGGCACGGTCGTTGTACCAGTTGTCGACGCTCTGACAGGAATCAATCAGACCGTCCCATTCGATCTCCGCCATGCGGCGGTTTTCCTCTTCTTCGATCCGCCTGCGGTCCTCATCGGGATGGGCGGCACGGTAAAGGCATCCGGCCCCTACGGGCAGGATGAGAAGTGCAAGAAATGCGATGATCCAAAGTCGGTTCTTCATGGGCTTACCTCAGAACTGGAAATAAATGAAGGGGTTGTAGTTGGAATTGGTCAGCAGCAGGATACAGAGCGCAAGCAGTAAAAGCAGCCAGACCTTTTCCAGGATCCCGCGCGTTGCCCGCTGTATGCCGTCCAGGACAGGACGGCCGTATTCCTGGAAAAAGCCAAGACCCAGGAAGGCGCACATGAGAGCCAGCAGACGGCGCAAGGAGAGGAAGGACAGCACGGTCTCGTCGACAGCACGCGCGCCGAACAGCTGGCCCACGAAGGCGAAGGCCTCCGGCAGAGTGTCGGCCCGGAAGAAGATCCAGCCGACAAGGACGACGAGGAAGGTGTAGATCTGACCGGGCAGGCGGAAGCGCTTTTTGCGGGACTTGCTGTTCCTGCCGCTCTTTTTCGTCAGGCAGTATTCCAGAATCCGGAAGAAGCCGTGGTAGATGCCCCAGAAGAAGAAGGTCCAGTTGGCACCGTGCCACACGCCGGTCAGGAAGAAGACGACGGCCATGTTGAAGACCGCGCGGGACTCGCCGTAACGGTTGCCGCCGAGCGGGATATAGACATAGTTGCGGAACCACGAGCCCAGTGAAATGTGCCAGCGGCGCCAGAAATCGGTCACGCTGTCAGCCAGGTAGGGGTAGCGGAAGTTCTCCTTGAAATCGAGGCAGAACATCTTGCCGAGGCCGATGGCCATGTCCGAATAGCCGGAGAAATCGTAATAGATCTGGAAGAAATAGGCAACGGCGCCCAGCCAGGCAAGACCCGCGCCGATCTTTCCGACTTCGAGCGCCCAGATCCCGTCGGCGATCTCCGCGACGGAATTGGCGATCAGGACCTTCTTGGCCAGGCCGTAAAGGAAGCGCCGGATGCCCTCGGCGAACTGCTCCGTATTCTCATGACGCGCGGTCAGCAGCGCGGACACGTCCGAATACTGCACGATCGGGCCGGCAATCAGCTGCGGGAAGCAGGAGACATAGAGGGCGAAATCCAGGGGGTTCTTCTGGAGTTCGGCATTCCCGCGGTACACGTCGATGGTGTAGGAGAGCGCCTGGAAGATATAGAAGGAAATGCCGACCGGCAGAACGATGCGCGTGAACGCCTCGGCTTCGCCGCCCAGGAAAACGCGGATCTGTCCGGCGAGGTTGCGGAACAGATTGAAATATTTGAAGTAGAAGAGCAGGCCGAGGTTCAGAACGACCGTTCCGGCAAGGAAGGCCTTCCGCGCGCCGGGCTTTTCGCAGCGGGCAATGAGCAGTCCTCCGAAATAGTTCAGCAGGATGACCGCCAGCATCAGCAGGAGGTATTTCAGCCCGCTGAAACCGTAGAAGACAAGGCTTGCGAGCAGAAGAACGATATTCCGGCAGCGGCGTTTGACTGCGGGAGAAGCGGGCAGCAGACCGATACCGTAATAAACTGCCAGTGTGACCGGCAGGAAGATCTGCAGAAAGATCAGTGAACTGAACAGCATCCTAAAGGAGGTCCTTTCCCAACATACATAAGTCATTATATTATAGTGAAGCACCGTTGCTTTTGTCAACCGGAATCGTTCGGGCCGGAAACGAAGCTGAAACCCGATAAAATGGAAATTAAACGGCATAAAAACGGATAAAACGGAAATATAACGGTTGACAGACAGCGTGCTGTAAGTTATGATGTTTCCGGAAAGAAAGGCCACGGGAGACGATCATGACTATAGAAGAAATGCAGAAGAGAAAAAGAGAACTTGGCTATACCAATGAGATGATCTCTAAAATGTCCGGCGTGCCGCTGGGCACGGTCCAGAAGATCTTTGCCGGGATCACGGAAGCGCCGCGCAAGTTCACCCTGGACGCGCTGGAAGAGATCCTGAAGCTGCCTTCGGCGGACAACCTGCCGGTCATTTATGCGGTGGGGGAGGAACCTCCCCTGCGTGTGCTGCGGGAGACCCCCTCGGCACTGCCGATAGAAGAGTGGCATACGGTCGACGATTATTATGCTCTGCCGGATGACCGGCGCATGGAACTGATCGACGGCAAGTTTTACGACATGGCGGCCCCGACGCAGGTCCACCAGACGATACTGATGCAGATGGCTTTACAACTGGAGCCCTGTGTTTCCGATCATCCCGGCTGCCGGATCTTTATCGCGCCGGTCGATGTGCGGCTGGACAATGATGACTATACCATGGTGCAGCCGGATATCCTGATCGTCTGCGGGAAAAATGACGGCGATATCCGGCGGATCAACGGCGCACCGGATTTTATCACGGAGATCCTTTCCGATTCCAACCGCTCTCATGATTTGTTCCGCAAACTGAACAAGTACCGCTATGCCGGCGTGCGGGAATACTGGATCGTGGATCCCAAAAAGGAAAAGGTTGCGGTTTATGATCTGGAAAACGGAAGCCTGCCGGAAACGTACGGCTTCTCCGATAGAGTCCCGCTGGGAATATCGGACGGAAGCTGCAGCGTGGATTTTGCCCGGATCCGCGAAGTCCTGCGGCGGTATGCAGGAGAATGAGGATTATCGGTATATTATTGAAGATTTTTGACAGATCCTGCCGGTTTTTTGCTGTTTTTCCGCGAAAAACCGCTTGCAATTCCCGGTCGGCCTTGCTACAATAATCGGGCGCTAAAAAAACACGTGTGCGGATCTGCGGGAGCGGTGCCGCCTTCAGGGCGGTCTCCCAAGGGCGAAACACACGGAAGAAAAACCAAACGGAGGATTTCCAAAATGAGCGTTATTTCCATGAAACAGCTGCTGGAAGCCGGTGTGCATTTCGGACACCAGACCCGCCGCTGGAACCCCAAGATGGCCCCTTACATCTACACCGAACGCAACTCCATCCACATCATCGACCTGCAGAAGACCGTCGGCATGATCGACGACGCCTACAATGCAGTCGTGAACATCGTGGCTGACGGCGGCACCATTCTGTTCGTGGGCACCAAGAAGCAGGCGCAGGACGCCATTCAGAGCGAAGCGGAACGCTGCGGCATGTTCTATGTCAACCAGCGCTGGCTCGGCGGCATGCTGACCAACTTCAAGACCATCCAGAGCCGCATTGCCCGTCTGCACGAGATCGAGCGCATGAGCGAGGACGGCACCTTCGAAGTGCTGCCCAAGAAGGAAGTTGCCGCGCTGCAGAAGGAATGGGACAAGCTTGAGAAGAACCTCGGCGGCATCAAGAACATGAAGCACATCCCGGATGCCATCTTCGTGGTTGACCCGAAGAAGGAAAAGATCTGCGTGCAGGAAGCCCGCACCCTGGGTGTGACCCTGATCGGCATTGCCGACACCAACAGCGATCCGGAAGAGCTCGACTACGTCATTCCGGGCAACGACGACGCTATCCGTGCGGTCAAACTGATCGTCGGCAAGATGGCGGATGCCGTGCTCGAAGCGAAACAGGGTGAACAGCTCACCGACACCACGGTTGAAAAAGCTCCCGAAGAGGAAGCCGCTCCCGCCGAAGAAAATACGGAGGAATAAGACAATGCCTGCTGTAACTGCTGCTTTAGTTAAGGAACTGCGTGATCTGACCGGCGCCGGCATGATGGACTGCAAGAAGGCCCTGACCGCCACCGACGGCGACATCGAAAAGGCTGTTGAATTCCTTCGTGAGAAGGGTCTGGCTGCAGCCGCCAAGAAGGCCGGCCGCATCGCGGCTGAAGGCCTCGTGACCGCCAAGGTCGTCGGCAACAAGGCCGTCATCGTGGAAGTCAACAGCGAGACCGACTTCGTGGCGAAGAACGCCATCTTCCAGAAATACGTGTCCGACGTGGCCGATCAGATCATGGCCTCCGCGAACGGCACGCTGGAAGCGTTCCTGGCCGAACCCTGGGCTGCCGATCCGAGCCTGACCGTCGAACAGGAACTGTCCGAAATGATCAGCCGCATCGGCGAGAAGCTGTCCATCCGCCGCTTTGAGAAACTTGAAGCGAACGACGGCGCGATCGTGTCCTACGTCCACGGCGGCGGCCGTATCGGCGTGCTGGTGCAGGCCGTTACGGATCAGCCCGAGAACGCGGGCGTGCTGGAAGCGGTGAAGAACGTGGCCATGCAGGTCGCGGCTCTCCGTCCCCAGTTCACGGACCGCAGCGAAGTCCCGGCCGATTTCATCGAGAAGGAGACCGAGATCCTGAAGGCGCAGATCATGAACGATCCCAAAGAGGCCAGCAAGCCTGAGAAGGTGATCGCGGGCATGATCCAGGGCCGTATCTCCAAGGAGATGAAGGAATTCTGCCTGGCGGACCAGATCTACGTCAAGGCGGAAGACGGCAAGCAGACCGTGAGCCAGTACCTGGCAAACGTCGCGAAGCAGACCGGCGCTTCCCTGAAGATCAGGAAGTTCGTCCGCTACGAGACCGGCGAAGGCATCCAGAAGAGAGAAGAAAACTTCGCGGAAGAAGTGGCGAAACAGATGGCGTAAACCGCTTTCGGAAGGAAAAACCGGAAAGCACCGGGGCCGCAGGGTCCCGGTGCTTTCTGCGTTATAGAAAAAAGGTTATAAGACGGCGCAGGGCTCTGCGGTTTTTTTAACGGAAAATGCACAAAAAACATGTGTTTTCATCTTGCAAAACGCGGCGGTATCGCCTATACTGATTAGGACGCGAAATAGCGTAAAAAACGCAAAACGAGGTAAGCGTATATGAGTTATTTATTCGCAATCGCTGCGTCGGACATCAGCATCGGGGAAGCGCTGGGCAACATGATCGTTGGCTTCGGCGTCGTTTTCGTGGTGCTTCTGTTCCTCTGCGGCGTCATTTCCCTGTTCAAGTTTATCGGGAAATTGGACAAATCGAGTCAGAAGGCGAAAGCGCCTGTTAAGACTCCGGCGAAGGCAGCCCCCGCTCCGGCGAAAGCCGCTGCGCCCGCGAAACCGGCGGGTGTGGGAGGAGAAGACGGCGCTGTCGTGGCCGCTATCCTGGCAGCTGTCGCACAGCAGTGCGGCCCCAACGCCAAAGTGACATCGATCACCAGATCAAACTGATCAAACCCAAAACATTCCAGGAGGAAAGATTAAAATGAGTTCTTACAAGATCACCGTGAATGGCGTAGCCTATGACGTAACTGTTGAAAATGCCGGTTTTGGCGGATTCGGTCCCATGATGAGCGCTCCTTCCTTTGCGCCGTCCGCTCCTTCCTTTGCTCCGGCTGCCCCTGCTGCCGCTCCTGCTCCGGCTGCTGCCCCCGCTGCCGCTCCTGCCGCCGCCCCTAAGGCCGCTGCTCCTGCTGCCGCCGGCGCCGTGAACGTTGAAGCGCAGGTCATCGGCAAGATCTTCAAGATCGTTGCCAAGGTCGGCGACACCGTGGAAGCCGGTGACGATATCGTGATCATGGAATCCATGAAGATGGAAATTCCGGTGGTGGCCCCTGAAGCCGGCACCGTGGCTGCTATCAATGTGAAGGAAGGCGACGCCGTAGAAGTTGGTGACGTGATCGCAACGCTCAACTAACTCACAATAATTACGGAGGGTCTTACTTATGGGCAATATCGGACAAACAATTGCCAACCTGGCACAACAGACTGCCTTCACGAGTCTGGACTGGAAGAACTACGTGATGATCCTCATCGCGTGCGGCTTCCTTTTCCTGGCCATCGCGAAGGACTTTGAACCGCTGCTGCTGACGCCCATCGCGTTCGGTATGCTGCTGGTCAATATTTATCCCGGCATCATCGCCAAGCCCACGACCACCTATCTGAACAAGAACATGGAAGAGATCGCGGTCGTGGAGTTCACCGGCGAGGACCTTGAAGCCGCCTGGGCCGTATGCACGAAGAGCGAGAGCTCGACGGATTCGAAATACGTCCTGAAGGACGGCGCCGGCGTCGACCAGATCAAGATCACGGCCGGCCGCGGCGCGGACGGCAACCTCAAGTCGCTGGATGCCAGCGTGAAGGAACTTGAGGCAGCGCTCGCAAGCAAGGAGTACACCACCAAGGAAAATGCCGCGGGCCTGCTGTATTACTTCTACATGATGGATGAATGGGCCATCCTGCCGTGCCTGATCTTCATGGGCGTCGGCGCGATGACCGACTTCGCTCCGCTGATCGCGAACCCCATGAGCTTCCTGCTCGGTGCGGCGGCGCAGTTCGGCATCTATGTGGCTTACTTTGCAGCTATTTTCCTGGGATTCACCGGCAAACAGGCCGCTGCCATTTCCATCATCGGCGGCGCGGACGGCCCGACCTCGATCTTCCTGGCGTCCAAACTCGGACAGTACCAGCTGATGGGCCCGATCGCCGTGGCAGCATATTCCTACATGTCCCTGGTTCCGCTGATCCAGCCCCCGATCATGCGCGCCTTCACTTCCAAGAAGAACCGCAAGATCAAGATGGGACAGCTTCGTCCCGTCTCCAAGCTGGAACGCATCCTGTTCCCGATCATCATCACCATCGTCGTGGCGATGATCCTGCCGACCACCGCTCCGCTTATCGGCATGCTGATGCTCGGCAACCTGTTCCGTGAATGCGGCGTCACCCGCCAGCTGCAGGAGACCGCTTCCAACGCCCTGATGTACATCGTGGTTATCCTGCTGGCGACCTCCGTCGGCGCGACCACCAGTGCGGAAGCCTTCCTGAACATCAACACCCTGAAGATCGTCGTGCTCGGCCTCATGGCCTTCATGTTCGGTACCTTCGGCGGCGTGGTGCTCGGCAACGTGATGTGCGCGGCCAGCGGACGGAAGATCAACCCGCTGATCGGTTCCGCCGGTGTTTCGGCCGTGCCTATGGCCGCCCGTGTGTCCCAGAAGGTGGGTGCGCAGGAAGATCCTACGAACTTCCTGCTGATGCACGCCATGGGTCCGAACGTGGCCGGCGTTATCGGCACCGCTGTCGCAGCCGGTGTGTTCATGGCCATTTATGGAATCTAAAACCTGAGAAATCGGGACGATACAAGGCCGGGGAAGTCTTTACACTTCCCCGGTTTTGCTTTATAATTGATTCGATCTTTCCTGCAAAGGAGAATTCGCGAAAGGGGTTCAGATATGGCCGAAGAAAAAAGACCCGTGAAAATAACCGAGACCGTCCTGCGTGACGGCCACCAGTCGCTGATCGCGACCCGCATGACGACGGATGAGATGCTGCCGATCATCGACAAAATGGACAAGGTGGGCTACCACTCCGTGGAGATGTGGGGCGGCGCGACCTTCGACGCCTGCTTGCGCTTCCTGGACGAGGATCCGTGGGACCGCCTGCGGAAGCTCCGCGACGGCTTCAAAAACACCAAGCTGCAGATGCTGTTCCGTGCGCAGAACATCCTGGGTTACCGCCACTATGCCGACGACGTCGTGGAATATTTCGTGCAGAAATCCATTGCGAACGGCATCGACATCATCCGCATCTTCGATGCGCTGAATGACGTGCGCAACCTCGAGACCGCCGTGAAGGCGACCAAGAAGGAAGGCGGCCACGTCCAGACGGCCATTTCCTACACGCTCGGCGAGCCGTACACGGTCGAGTATTTCTGCCATCTTGCGAAGCAGATGGAGGACATGGGCGCGGATTCGATCTGCGTTAAGGATATGGCCGGCCTGCTGATCCCCTACGAAGCGTCCAAACTCTTCAAGGCCCTGAAGGAGACCGTCAATGTGCCGCTGCAGATGCATTCGCACTACACCAGCGGCGTGGCAGCCATGACTTACATGCGCGCGGTCGAAGCGGGCTGCGACATCATCGATACCGCCATGAGCCCCTTCGCCCTCGGCACCTCGCAGCCGTCGACCGAAGTCATGGTGAAGACCTTCCAGGGCACGCCGTACGATGCCGGCGTCAACCAGGAGATCCTGCTGGAGATTGCCGACTATTTCCGTCCGATCCGTGAAAAATACCTCGCGAGCGGCCTGATGAATCCGAAGGTGCTCGGCGTGGACATCAATACCCTGAAATATCAGGTGCCCGGCGGCATGCTGAGCAACCTGGTGAGCCAGTTGAAGGACCAGCACGCGGAAGACAAATTCTACGACGTGCTGAAAGAGATCCCCGAGGTCCGCGAAGACCTCGGCATGCCGCCGCTCGTGACCCCGTCCAGCCAGATCGTGGGTACGCAGGCAGTCATGAACGTCCTTTTCGGCGGCCGCTACAAAGTCGCGACCAAGGAAACGAAGGCGCTGCTGCGCGGCGAATACGGCCAGACCGTCCGCCCGTTCAACAGGGAAGTGCAGAAGAAGGTCCTGGGTGAAGATGCTGAGATCATCACCTGCCGTCCGGCCGACCTGATCCCGAACGAGCTGCCGAAACTCCGCGAGGAAGTCGGCGAATACCTGCAGCAGGATGAGGACGTGCTGTCCTACGCCCTGTTCCCGCAGGTCGCCATGGACTTCTTCAAGGAACGCGCCGCGGGTTTCCCGAAAAAGGCCGAGAAAGAGAAAGCTGCGGCGGAAGCGGCAAAGAATGCGCCGAAGAAGGCTGCCGAGCCGGTCATTCAGTACGTACCAGCCTCCGCGCCGTTCCTGCCGGCCATCCCGGGCTACGTCCCGCCGGCCGGTGCGATGCCGCAGATCATGCCGGGTCTGGAAGCGCCTGCCGCGCCTTTTGCCGCAGGCCAGAGCGCAGACGGCAAGGGCAGCGTCAACGGCGCCGAACTGAATTATCAGGTAAGCTGCATCGGGTAACGGCTCCGCAAAGCGCGGACCGGAAGATGACAAAGCCGGCCGAAAGGCCGGCTTTGCCGCCATCCGGAGTCTGACAATAAGGAAAGGAGAATGCTTATGATCCGCAGAAAAACGAAACTGCTGTTCTGATGCGGTTTGCGGGAGTATGACGGATCATTTTGACGGAGCGCGGTATGAAGGACTTTGACGCAGTCGTTTTTGATATGGACGGGCTGATCTTCGACTCGGAACGGGTCGGCTATATATGCTGGAGCGAGGTGCTCGCGGGGTACGGGGTCCATGAGATCACCGAACTCTACAACGCCTGCATCGGCTGCAGCCGCGTGCGGACGGCGCGGCTGGTCCGGGAGGCGCTTGGGGAAGACTTTCCTTTTGAGGAGTTCATCCGTAAGGTGCTCGAGATCTATACCACGCGTTACGGCGGCGGAAAGATGCCCATAAAGCCCGGCGCCCGCGAGATCCTTTCCTGGCTGAAAACCAAGGGGAAAAAGACCGCGCTCGCTTCGTCCTCGGGACGGGAGACGGTCGTGAGCCTGCTCGGTGCAGCGGGACTGCTGGAGTACTTTGACGGGCTCGTCTGCGGCGACATGGTGACAAAAAGCAAGCCGGAGCCGGACATTTTCCTTTCGGCCTGCGAACTTCTCGGCACCGCGCCGGAGCGGACATTTGCCGTCGAAGACTCCTACAACGGCATCCGCGCGGCGGCGAGAGGAGGCCTTAGGCCCGTCATGGTCCCGGACATGCTGCCGGCGACGGAGGAGATGAGAGGGCTCTCCGAAGCCGTGGAAGACGACCTTTACGGCGTAATCGGCTATTTTGCCGGAAACAACGACTCAGAATAGAAAATTGACTGCTGAAATCTCTTGACAGAAGACGCGCTGCGGGTTTATCCTTGGGAAAACCGATGCGAAAGAGTGAGTACCTTTCAGGTGAGCAGGAAGAGCTAGCCGCAGATGGTGGGAGTGCGGTATGCAGTCTTTAAGGGAATGGACTTTCAAGGGCGAACAGAACGGCTGCGGCTCAGTATGGGAGACGGGGATGGCGCCCCGTGAACAAAGGCCGGCATATGTCAGTATGCACAGAGTGAGCGCTTCGCGCTAAGCCGGGTGGCACCGCAGGACCTTACCGATCCTGTCCCAGCGAAATACACTGGGACAGGGTCGTTTTTTATTCGGCAAAGAGCCGGCGCCCCGCCCCGGGAGTGCAGAACGGACAAGTCCGTCACGACCGAAAAGGAGGAACAAGCGATGGAAAAAGACAGGATCCCGTACAAGATCTACCTGGAAGAAGAGGAGATGCCGAAGGCCTGGTACAACGTCCGGGCGGACATGAAGACGAAGCCCGCGCCGCTCCTGAACCCGGCGACGCACGAGCCGATGAGGGCGGAAGAACTGGCCGGCGTGTTCTGCGAAGAACTCGTCAGACAGGAACTTGACAATGACAATGCCTATATCCCGATCCCCGACGAGATCCGGGACTTTTACCGGATGTACCGCCCTTCGCCGCTGGTCCGGGCTTACTGCCTCGAGGAGCGGCTGCAGACCCCGGCGAAGATCTACTACAAGTTCGAGGGCAACAACACGAGCGGCAGCCACAAGCTGAACTCGGCGATCGCCCAGGCCTACTATGCGAAGAAGCAGGGCCTTAAGGGCGTGACGACGGAGACCGGCGCCGGGCAGTGGGGCAC
>JAFRRD010000002.1 GCA_017428265.1 Lachnospiraceae bacterium
ACAATCGTATGTCAGCCAGAGGCCAGCTCGAGTATTTCATTCCCAACTGGGGAGATGCCGTCGTCTGGAGTGATCTGCATCGATCTTCTAAGTATCCTGATTTGTGGAGTTAGCCACCAACGCTTTTTGTCCTATAACCCTTCTTTTATCTGTCGGCCATTAACGGGACTTTGCCGCCTTTTCCGTTTTTTTGCCTTTGGCTTTGTTCAGTTCGTCGAGCGTGTCATAGATCGGCTGGCTCTGATAGTCAGCCACCGCACTCTGGGCGAAATAATCGTGGATGAGCTGACGGTTCTTCCCTGCAAAAAAGAGCACGGTCTCAAACAGAAAGAGCAATATCGGCAGCATCAGAGCAGCGGAGCCGACCGTCCCCATGTTGAGCAGGATGATGCCGAGGACGGAGATCATGGTCTCAACGATGTACTTTCCGAAAAAGCTGCGGATGAACATGGCGCCGGCTTCCATCCGGACGCAGTTCGTGTGTACCACGCAAAGGCCGAAAAGGCGTTTGCCTACGGTTCGGCCGTCGCGGAAAAGCAGCGGTACGGCAAATTCCAGCAGCAGGTAGGTGATCAGGATGGCGCCGCTGACCCCCGCTACATATGAGATGATCAGCCAGCGGTAGAGGCTGCCTGCCTCTTCATCAGCGGCCAGTGCCTCATTGGCCAGCCTGTACCGTTCCTGCTCTTCCGGGGGCAGCGCGGAAGAATCCATTACGTCATCCGGGGAGATGCCGAAGCGTTCGGCGATCTCATCGTAGATCGTTTCCATCCGCTGCTTTTTTTCTTCAAAGCGGGTCACGGAAGCAAAGAGGGAAAGAAGCGCAACGATCAGGATCCCCCTGAGAAGGATATCGATCAAAAAGGCTGCAAGGCGCCTAAGGAGCGGCGCCCGCTGGATCTCAAAGTCCATATCTGTTCCTCCGCCGTCTCTGACGATCAGGCCGATGCCAGGGAAGCATTTTGATAGGCAGGATCACCGGTCACCTCACGGATCACCTTCAGTTCCTCCGGAAAGCGGATCTCCTCATTTTCATCCGTCAGTTCGATCTCCGCGATGGCCTGATCGTTCCAGAACGGATAGACGTCGATTTCAAAGTACTGATTGTCATAGGTCAGGCAGTAACGGGTCTTCCGGATGGGGCGCTTCGACGGGTCCGCCTCCATCAGGAGCTGCAGGTACTCTTTCTGCGTCAGCCGCTCTTCGATCTCTGTCCGGGTCGTATCCGTGATGCGCCGCTTCTCCGTCTTGCAATAAATGTAGCTGCCGTTCTCGCCGCGCTGGCGGACCCGGAGCTCGCTGCCGTCCTGCGTCACCAGATAGGTCTGGATGATATCGACCTTCCGGCAGTTCGGGAGGCTCTCCAGCCACTTCAGATCCGGATATTCGATCAGGTATTTCCGCTCGATCTCCAGCGGCTGCGGTTCACCGAGGAAACTCCGCAGTTCCGCGATCAGCCGCCTCAGCTTTTCGTTGAAATCGGTGCTGTTGTCGATCACGCGCAGGTGCGGGTGACCGGTCCAGGCGGAAATCAGTTTGTCGTCGATCTCCCAGGCCTGCTCAGGCGTTTCCGTCCTCGCCTGGTTGTTGGAAAGCGTATAATACTCCTCCGCGCCTTTCGCTGCGGTGACCAGGTGAAAGATCGCATCATAGCTGTCCCGGAGCTGGATCTCATCCGTGTGCAGGAAATCAAGCACTTTGGCAAATTCCTCATCGTTCATGTAGGCGCGGTTGTCCATCGCGCCGCGATCGCAGACAATCAGGATCTTTTCGTCCGGCATCGATCCCGCTGCATATTCGAACAGGCGCTCCTTCTCCAGCTGGAGCTGCATCTGGCAGATCTGGTAATCCAGGTTCGTCCCGCAGTCCCAGGGCGTGACACCGCCGGAGATCAGTTCCGTTGCCGTCTCCGGAACGAAAAGCACCTTGAAGCCCAGCTTGTTGAACTCATTCTGGATCCAGCTCATGCCGGTCGTCTTGCCGGCGCAGGGGCCTCCCGTGATAACGATCTTGGTGATCTCAGCCATGGTCATTTCTCCTTGTCAGGCGGTTCATTCCGCGGCCTGCGGCGGCTTCGCGCCGCATCCTGCTTCTCTGATCCGATTGTAAAGCATTCGCCGCGATCGTTCAAGCGATAAATGAGAAACAAAAAAACGGCTTCCTGACGGAGGTCGTTTTCTTTGTGAGCGATGGGGGATTTGAACCCCCGACAACTTGATTAAAAGTCAAGTGCTCTACCGACTGAGCTAATCGCCCGATTTTGTCTTGGGCCAGGCTTTCGCGTTTTGTCCGAGACCAGCTGGGCTAGTTGGATTCGGACCAACGAATGCAGGAGTCAAAGTCCTGTGCCTTACCGCTTGGCTATAGCCCAATAGGGTGGGTTGTGGGGCTCGAACCCACGACCTTCAGAACCACAATCTGACGCCCTGCCAACTGTGCTAAACCCACCATGCGGTCCATGCCGGCGCTGCGTTCAAAGAGCGGGTGATGGGAATCGAACCCACGTGTCCAGCTTGGAAGGCTGGTGTTCTGCCATTGAACTACACCCGCGCATCCGTAAAACAGCGCAAGGGTGATTGTACAATAAAAGGTGGGTACTGTCAACCGATTTTTCTCGAAAAATGTGTTGACAAGAAGAAAAGATTATTGTATATTACACCTTGCGCGGCGAAAAAGCGCCGATGTATTTGCTGCTGTAGCTCAGTCGGTAGAGCGCATCCTTGGTAAGGATGAGGTCACCGGTTCAAATCCGGTCAGCAGCTTTTTTATTGCCCTGAGGCGATGCCCCGGGGCTTTTTTAATGCACGCTCACGCCGAGCGGGACGGCGCGCTCCAGTTCGCTGCCGTCTTCTTTCCGGTCGGACAGTTCCAGTGCACGACGGCCGTTTAACAGGATCTGTGCGGAGCCGCCGCCGTCCAGGTTCACGGCATTTGCCATGCCGGCTTCCCGGCAGTACTCTTCCATTTCGGAAAGAGAAGCGCCGCAGCTGGTCTCACCCCTGCGGTACCCGATCTTCGGTGCGCCTTCCGCCCAGAGGAGCATCGGGCGGCCATCCTTATCCGCCCCGAGCGCGATCCGCGCGGCGCGGTCTTTTTCATAATTCAGCGGATACAGGCTCGGCGGGAAGGCCGTCCGCTGCAGCTTGCGGATATTGTAAAACGGGGAGAGAAAACCTCCGCTTCGCACGCCGTCCCGGAGCAGGCTGCTGCCCGCCTGGATGCCGAAAACAATGTCTTCCGGCCCATGATACCGCACTTCGCCGCCCATGCAGTTCCCCTGCAGATCCGGGCTGCGCAGCACGAAACCGGCCGCAGGTACCTCGAGGCCGCCGACAAGGTTCAGCGCTCTCACCTTCCTCCCGACGATCACAGCTTCCGGCCCGCTGCCGACGGCTGTCCTGCTGCATAAAGGCCGGGAAATGATCTCGGCATTCCGCCCAGGCTCGAAGACCTGCCCGGCGATCTCGATCGTCAGTTCCTGCAGCGACGGTTTCCCTATGCGCACGCAGCCGCTTTTTTCGACCAGCAGCGCCTCCCTTTCATACAGCGGCGGGCTGAGGATCTCGCCGTCCTTTACGCAGAGGCCGAAAGGTGTCCCGACGCTGTCGTACGGGCTCGCGCAGTCAAAGGGATCCATGATAAAGAACGAAGCATTTACCCTGAGCGAGGCCTCCTGCGCGCTCTCCGAAAGCAGGCCCATCTTCTCCGAGACAGGGATCACTTTGGTAAACGGCAGCTTTCCGCAGACAGTTTCGAGCGCCCCGGCGCCTTCCAGTTTTTCCCAAAGCAGACGGGCTTCCGCCGTCCGGAAATGCGGTTTTCCGCGGACCAGCCGGACGCCTTCCCGCAGCAGATCGGCCGCCGTAAATAAGCGGTCTTCGGGATCGTCCGAAGCATCGACCCCTGCCGGAAGAGCCATTCCCTCCGGCACCCGCAGCAGCACCATCTGCCCGAAGATCCACGGCGCGGACGGCACCAGAAACTGCCGATAGATACGCAAAAGGCCGGGCAGAGGGTCTTTTGCGGGCTGGGGTCGGAAAAACGCCGGGCTCTCCCAGTCCGGCAGTTTTACCGTCTGCAGCCTCTGGATCTCTCCGTCCGGCCTTTTTATGGTTTTTATCTCAGGATCCATCATCTGATCATTGATCCGTTATTTTGCAGGCGAGCCGTAGCGGGCGCCGAGCAGTTCCTCTGCTTCCTCGCGGCTGATCTCGCCGTTGTTGTAGCGGGACATCGTCTGCACGTCCTTGCTGCGCAGCTTGTAGAACACGAGCAGGATGATCAGCGCCAGGGTGAAGCCCGCTGCGGGCAGCAGGTTGAACAGGCCCCAGACGCCTTCCGCAACGCCCGCGGGCTGCACGGCGTTCTCGCCTTCCACGAAGTGCACGGCCGCCAGGCTCATCAGTACGATGCTGCCGATCAGCGCGTTTTTCAGCTTCGCCACGAAGGCCTGCAGGCTGAAGGTCACGCCGGCTGCGCGGGTGCCCGATTTATAGGTCCCGTACTCGACCGTGTCGGCGATCAGCATGTAAATGATGACCTGCCAGAAGCCGAGGCCCGTGCACTTGAGCATGATCAGGACCAGCGCCACATACAGGTTGCTGTAGCCAACGAAATAGCAGACCAGGTCCATCACGATCGCAAAGGCGATTCCGCCGCAGAGCACGTCGAACTTATCCCACTTTTTGGAGAGCGTCGGAACCAGCGCGCAGACCGCGATCACGGCCACCGCAACGCCGCCCGCCACGAGGGTCGCCATGCTCTCCTGCCCCAGGCAGATGCGCCCCATGTAGATCGCCATTTTCTGCTCCACGGAGGAAAGGCCGAGCAGCAGCATCGCAAGCAGCACGAAGAGCAGGTATTTGTTGCTCTTCAGGTACTTCAGCATTTCCTTGAAGGTGGGATTTTCGGTCGCCAGCACCTCGTCGGAATGGCGCTCCTTTACGGTAAAGAGCATCGGGATCATCAGGATGATCGAGACGGCCACGAAGACGATGCAGGCCGTCAGCCAGCCGAGCTTCGGGCGGATCATCGGGATGAGCACGGTCGAGACCACGCCGCCGACCATTGACCAGAGCTTGCCGCCGGCGATGATCCCCGTGCGTTCCTCCACGTTCGAGGTCATGACCGTCGTCACGGCGAAGGCCGGCGCGTCCAGGATCGTGTAGCACAGGTCAAAGAGGATGTAGGCGACCAGGAACCAGACGATCTTGCCGGTATCGGCCATTTCCTTCGGGATCGCGAACAGCGCGACCGTGGTGATGCCGACTGCCGAGGTGCCGATGCGCACCCAGGGCATGAATTTCTGGCCGTTCTTGAACATGTGGCGGTCAACGATGTAGCCGAACAGCACGTCGTTGACGGCGTCCCAGATCTTCGGGACGATCAGGATCGCTGCCGCGGTGGCGGCCACGATGCCGATATCCGTCAGGAAGGTCTCAATATAGCCGGCGTAGCCCCAGAGCAGGTTCTGCCCCAGGAAAAACAGACAGTAGGCTACGTATTCTTTTTTCGTGGACTGATAGCCCGGTTTCAGCATGGGTTGTTTCTGTTTCATATTCACGAACCTCCGCTTTTTCAAGCTCTTACGGGAAAATTATAGAGCATGCGGCGCGGCTTTGCAAGCGGTGCTTCCTTCTTCTTGCGTTTTGCTTCGGAATGGAATAAAATAGCGGAAAGGGGAAGGCAGGAAAGGACGTTATGCTGAACTACAAACTGACCATACGCTATGACGGGAGCCGCTACTTCGGCTGGGAGCGCCAGCCGGGGCGCGAGACCATCCAGGGCAAGCTCGAAGCCGTCCTTTCGGAAATGGCCGGCGAAGCGGTCGAGGTGATCGGCGCTGGGCGGACGGATGCCGGCGTGCATGCCGCCGCCATGATCGCGAACGTGCACCTTTCGACAAAGCTCACCCCCGATGCGATCCGCGATTATCTGAATCACTATCTTCCGGACGACATTGCGGTGGATGAGGTGAAGGTCGCCGCCGACGGTTTCCATGCCCGCTACAAGGCTGTAGGAAAACTTTACACATATACCTGTTATGTCGGCAAGTTCAAGCCTGTTTTTGACAGAAAATTTCTTACGGTTCTCGATTATGAGCCCGATATCAGCCGTATGCAGGCAGCGGCCGCCCATCTTATCGGCGAACACGATTTCAAGAGTTTCTGCACCAATCCGAAGATGAAAAAGTCCACCGTCAGGACCGTGGACTCGATCGAGATCGTGCGGAAAAAGGACCACATCCTCTTTAAGGTCCACGGGAACGGCTTCCTGCAGAACATGGTCCGCGTCATCGTGGGAACGCTCCTCGAGGTCGGGCAGGGAAAGCGCGAACCGGAGGACATCCCCGGGATCCTGGAAGCCCGCGACCGCACCAAGGCCGGCTATACCGCGCCGGCAAAAGGCCTGTGCCTTACACGGGTGGATTATTAGCATGAACCGGTCTCAGAAGAAAAAAGCTCTGATGGAATTTCTGCGTTATGCACTGGTGGGCGGCATTTCGGCTTTGGTCGACATGGCCGTCAATTACCTGATGCTTTACAAAATTCTGGGCAGTGACAAGAACCATCCGTTTGAAGTTGCGGTATCCGTGACCGCCGGGTTCATCGTCGGGATCCTGGTCAATTATGCCCTTTCCAATATTTTCGTTTTCAACAGCAGCGAACAGAAAGAAAAAGGACGGACCTTCAAGGCCTTTATGATCTATGTACTGGTCGGGGTGATCGGCTACGGCCTGACGGTCGGGCTGACTTTGCTCGGGACCCGGCTGATCGGCGATGAAGGCATCTGGTATCTTCTGCTGACCTGCGTTGTCAAAGGCCTCGTACTGATCTGGAATTATCTGGGCCGGAAGATCCTCGTCTACGGAGAGAAATAGAATGGACAAAAATACTGCCGTTATTATCGGAGCGGGTCCGGCAGGACTGACAGCTGCCTATCAGCTTTTGAAGGAAACGGATATCCGTCCGATCATTCTTGAAGAGGAAAACTTTGTCGGAGGGATCTCCCGGACCGCGGAATATCACGGAAACCGCATGGATATCGGCGGGCACCGTTTCTTTACCAAGGCTCCCGAGGTCAATGCCCTCTGGAACGAGATCATGCCGCTGCAGGGATCACCCTCGCAGGATGACATCATCCTGCACACGGCAGACAAAGAGCTGAACCCGGGCGGCCCCGACCCCGAGAAAGATGAACGGGTCATGCTACTCCGCCGCCGGGTATCCCGGATCTATTTCCTTAAAAAATTCTTTGACTATCCGATCTCCATGAAGGGTGAGACTTTCAAAAACATGGGACTCGGCCGGACCGTGAAAGCCGGTTTCGGTTATCTCGCTTCCGTGATCGCCCGGAAAAAGGAAGACTCTCTCGAGAACTTTTACATCAACCGCTTCGGCCGGCCGCTGTATGAGATGTTTTTCGAGGACTACACAACCAAGCTCTGGGGGCGGCATCCTTCGCAGATATCGGCCGACTGGGGCGCGCAGCGTGTCAAGGGACTTTCCCTGACCAAGGCTGTCTGGACCATGGTCAGCAAGCCTTTCCGGCGCCGGGACGCGAAAGTCGAGACCTCGCTGATCGAGCAGTATGAATACCCGAAGCGCGGGCCGGGCCAGTTCTATGAATTCATGGCCGAAAGCATCCGGGAAAAAGGCGGCGAGATCATTTTCGGGGCGAAGGTGACGGGGGTCCGCCTCGAAGACGGCCGCGTCAAAGCGGTGACGGCCGACTGCGGCGGCATCCGGAAAGAATGGGAAGCCGATGTGTTTTTCTCCTCGATGCCGGTCAAAGATCTGATCGCGGGCATGAACGACGTGCCCTCCGACGTCCGGCGGATCGCAGACGGACTGCCCTACCGGGACTTCATCACGGTCGGCCTGTTGGTCAGAAAACTGGAGATCCAAAACGAAACAAAGCTGAAGACCGTCGGAAACATCGTTCCGGACTGCTGGATCTACATTCAGGACCGTGAGGTAAAGCTCGGCCGCCTGCAGATCTTCAACAACTGGTCGCCGTACATGGTCAAAGATCCGGAAAATACCGTCTGGATCGGGCTGGAGTATTTCTGCAGCGAGGGCGACGAAATGTGGGAAGCGGATGATGCCTCGTTTATCGATTTTGCCAAAAAGGAACTAGCTTCCATCGGCGTGATCCGTGAGGAAAATGTTCTGGATGCGACGCGGATCCGCGTGAAAAAAGCCTATCCGGCGTATTTTGACAGCTATTCCGAATTCGATACCGTGAAGAAGTATCTGTCCGGAATTGACAATCTGTGGTGCATCGGCCGGAACGGACAGCACAAATACAACAACATGGATCATTCCATGCTGACGGCGATCGAAGCCGTCCGCGCCGTCAAGACCGGCAGCACGGATAAGACCGCTGTCTGGGAAGTCAACATGGAGCAGGAGTATCATGAAGAGAAAAGATCTTGAAAAAGAAAAGTCCCGCTCGGAGCCTGTTTTGAATAAGCTGCTGCCGCTGGCGGCAGCGCTGCCCGGTCTGGCCGTGATCCTGTATTATCTGCTCGGACCGGCAGCCGGATTCATGTCCACGGACTGCATCGATTCCCTGCGCTGGGCAGAGGCAACGCTGAAGTCCGGCAAACTGATCTCGGACAATTTCAAATATGCAGCCCTGATCCCGTTCGGCGGCAATCTGGTCTTTCTTCCCTTTGTTGCCCTCTTCGGTTTTTCCCTGAAGGCCCAAATCGGCGGACTCGTGCTGTTTGTCCTTCTGATGGCTGCCGCTCTGTATTATCTGGCGCGCGGCATGGAATACAGCCGTTTACTCAGCGCCGGCTTCGTCAGTGTATTCTTCCTGATCATGAGCATCAGCAACAAGCTTCGCGAGATCATGTGGGAGCATATTTTTTACTACAATCTCGGGATCCTCTTCTTCTGCTTCGGTTTCGGCCTGACGCTCCGGATCCTGCGGGATGAGGCCCGGCCGCTGAACACCCGGCGGGAAACGGTCCTTTACTCTGTACGGGTGGCCGTTCTCTGCATTTTCTCGTTGATCGCCGCGACGGACGGACTGCAGACACTGGTCTGTTACACGATGCCGCTGCTGGCAGGTCTGATCGGTGAACGCGTATTCTCGCAGGAGAAAACGCTCATGACAAGGGAAAACAAAAGAATAGGAGCGCTTGCCGTATTGATCATACTGGCTTCGCTCCTGGGTTTCCTCCTGATCAAACCGATCTGCGGCGGCGTCACCTCCAACTATGCGAGCGGCTATTCCACCTACAGCGCCATGGACAGCTGGCGCGACAACTTCCTGAAGCTGTTTCATAACTGGATCACTCTTTTCGGCGTTTCCGTCAAGAACGGTGATCCGCTGGTCAGCCTCGATTCGGTCTTGACGGTGATCCGCATCTTCATGGCCTACCTGCTGCTGATCTTCCCGGTCCTGCAGCTGTTCAGGCTGAACCGGATCCGCAGACGTTCGCTGCGCATCGTGCTTCTGGGGAATTTCGCGGTACTGCTTTTCATTTTCTTTGCCGTGACCTTCGGGCGCCTGGGCACATCCAACTGGCGGCTCACACCTCTCCTCGGCACCTCGCTGATCAGCACCTTCTTTACCGCGGCCGATCTCATTGAAGAAAAAGGGATCTCCCTGCAAAAAGGCGTGCTGCTGCTGGCCGCACTGATCATTACGGCAATCATTCCTGCCCGGACGATCCTGACGACGCCCGTCGATTACGGACGCGATCAGGCCCTGTTCGTAACCGTCAGCAAGCTGCGGGAACACGGCTTAAAGCGCGGATATGCGAGTTTCTGGTGGGCCGGTGTAATGGATATGATCTCCGGAGAAGAGATGGAGATCTCATATCTTGAGCTGAAAAACGAGAAACCGGGCAAAACCTTTTATCAGCAGTTCTACGACGTCTATGACGACAGAGATTCCGACAGTTTTTTCCTGATGATGACGGAAAAGGAAAACGAGGACATGTCTGCCTGGCTGAACGAACAGCGGGAGGCAGGCCTGATCACGGAAGAGTTTACGATCCCGGTCAAATACAACTTCTACGGCGGAAGCGGAAACCAGGTCTATGTCTACGTCTTCCCGAAGAATATTTTCTGAGGAACGGAACGCAAAATAAGAAAAAGAAACAGGGGCTGTCTCTTAACGAGACAGCCCCTGTTTCTTTTGATCAATGCGGCTTCGTTTCCGTTTTCCCGCAGTCCGGCACGCCGGTTTTACAGAAAAACGTAAGCGATCAGCACGGAAACAAGAACATACACGATCCCGAGAAAAAGCGGATAATTGAAGGCTTCTTCTCTTTTTTCTTTCATCTCGCGCATGAATTCCGCCGGGTTCTCTTCCCGATCCTGCTTCAGCTCTTCGCTTTGCCGGGGAGAAAAGAACCTGAACGACCTCACACCGCGCCGGAGATAGTATCGGCTGACGTCAAAGTCACCGTGCAGGTTCATTGAGTAAATGATTCCCACGACCATCAGGATCAGACCGACGATGGTCAACGCGTTTGAGAAAAGCAAAAGTCTGTTTTTCTCCGCGGTAAAGGCTCTCACCGCAGGATATGCCAGTGTGACGATCAGATGAGTGATCAGCGGGCTCAACTTGATGTTTTTCAGCTTTTTGATCATCATTCACTTTGAACGTTTCAGAGTGCCTTTTCGTTCCGTTCCTGCTCCATTTTGGTGATCTTCTCTTCGTAATCCGCAAACTCTTTGCTCGTGCAGTAGACGAAGTGGCCGGGACGCAGTTCCCGCATCTCGCGCGCTTCGCCGGACTGATCCAGCTGAGAAGGATCGTATACGATATGCTTTCTGTTTTTCTCCACGAGCGGATCCGGCATGGGGACCGTAGACAGCAGCGCGATCGTATAAGGGTGGATCGGATACTCGAACAGGGTCTCCGATTCGGCGATCTCCACGATCTCACCGTGATGGATGACGGCGATCCGGTCCGCAATGAAACGGACGACGGACAGGTCGTGTGCGATGAACAGGTAGGTCAGATTTCTCTCGACCTTCAGTTTATTCATCAGGTTCAGGACCTGCGCACGGATCGAAACGTCAAGCGCGGAGATCGGCTCGTCTGCCACGATGAATTTGGGTTCCATGATCATGGCGCGGGCAATGCCGACACGCTGACGCTGACCGCCGGAGAACTCGTGCGGATAGCGGGATTTGTGTTCGGGCAGCAGACCGACGTCTTCCAGAGCCTTGTCGACCTTGGCCACACGTTCCGCCTCGTCTTTATAGAGGTGGAAGTTGTAGAGGCCTTCGGAAACGCAGTAATCGATCGTCGCGCGTTCGTTGAGGGACGCTGCAGGGTCCTGGAAGATCATCTGGATATTCCGGACGACGTTGCGGTCCTCTTCCTTGGAGATCTTTCCGGAAATGCGTTTTCCTTCAAATTCGATCTCACCGGCACTGCAGGGATTGATGCGCATAATCGCACGGCCGAGCGTCGTTTTGCCGGAGCCGGACTCGCCGACCAGGGCAAAAGTCTCACCTTTATAGATGTCGAAATTGGCATCCTTGACCGCCACAAGTTTCTTCTTATGGCCGACTTCAAAGGTAATATCCACGTGCTTGATGGACAGGATCACTTCTCTGTTTTCATTCGACATAGAAAGCACCTCCCTTATCCGTCATTCTTTGGATCTTTTCATGCAGGTCGCAGATCTCTTCCGGCTTTTCCACCTTCGGTGCGCGCGGATCCAGCAGCCAGGTCTTCGCAAAGTGAGTATCGCTCACCTGGAAGAACGGCGGCTCCTCCTGGAAGTCGATGTTGAGCGCATGTTCGTTGCGCGGTGCAAAGGCGTCGCCCTTGATCTTGTTGAACAGGGAAGGCGGCGTACCGGTGATGTAGTACAGATCTTTGCCTTTTTCACCGATCTGCGGCAGCGAGGACAGCAGGGCCCAGGTGTAAGGATGGCGGGGATCAAAGAAGATCTCTTCGACCGTTCCGTACTCAATGATCTGGCCGCCGTACATGACGCCGACGCGGTCAGCCACGTTCGCCACGACACCCAGGTCATGGGTGATGTAAAGCGTCGTGAAGCCCAGTTCCTTCTGCAGGCTGCGGATCAGGTCGATGATCTGTGCCTGGATGGTCACATCCAGGGCCGTCGTCGGCTCGTCGCAGATCAGGATCTCCGGATGGCAGCTGAGCGCGATCGCGATGACGATACGCTGACGCATGCCGCCGGAATACTGGAACGGATACTCATCAAAACGGTTGGCCGCATCGGGGATGCCGACACGTTCCATCATCTCGATAGCCTGCTTTTTGGCCTCCGTCTTGGAGACCTTCTGGTGCTTTTCGATGACCTCGGTGATCTGAAAACCGATGGTGCGGATCGGGTTGAGAGAGGTCATGGGGTCCTGGAAGATCGTGGCGATCTTCGCGCCGCGGATACCCTCCCAGTCCTTATCTTTTTTCAGTTTGGTCAGATCGGTGCCATGGAACATGACAGAGCCGTTGGAAATCATGCCGTTGGACTCCAGCATGCCGGTAAAGGTCTTCGTAAACACGGATTTGCCGGAACCGGACTCGCCCACGATGGCGAAAGTCTCGCCTTCGTAAAGATCCAGGGATACGTTCCGGATGGCCGTCAGATACTTGTCACGGACACGGAACTTGACCTCAACATCCTTTGCGGAAATGATAACTTTCTTTTCTTCGCTCATTGTCTCGCCCTCCCCTTACATATGCGTGCGCGGGTCGGCAGCATCAGCAAGCCTCTGGCCGACGATGTACAGCGAGATGGACAGCATCGCAAGCACGGTGACCGGGATCCAGAACAGGTGCGGATAGCCGTTCATATACGACGTGTAGATCGAGATCATACGGCCGAGTGATGCTTTCGTGACGCCCAGGCCGAGTCCCATGTAGGACAGGAAGACCTCATAAGAGATCAGGCTCGGGATCATTCTGGCAATATAAGTCATGATGACCGAGATCAGATACGGAAGAATATTGTTCTTGATCATGGTCCAGGTGCTCGTACCGAGGCACTTGGATGCGAGGTTGTACTCTCTGTCGCGGATGATCATCGTCTGCGTACGGATGAAGAATGCTACGAAGATCCAGTCCGTTACGCACATGACGAAGATCAGCGTTCCCATGCCGGCACCCATGACATAGGAAAGGATCATGGCCAGCAGCAGGAAAGGTACGTTGGATACGACGTTGTAGACCTCGATCATCCATTTGTCCATCTTCTTGGAGAAGCCCCAGACGGCACCGACTGTGATGCCGATGACCATGTTGATGAACGTACAGACAAAGCTGATGATGATGGAATTCCTGGCGCCGGCCCAGACGACGTCGAAGACTTCGTTGCCGACGTTGTCGGTGCCGAAGATATGCTCACGGCTGGGCTGCTGGAATCGCATCGACTCATCGGTGACGTTCGGCGCGATCAGCGGATCATATCCCGAGATCGAAGGCTGGATCAGCGAGAAGCCAACCAGGATCAGCATCACGATGGCAACGCATACCGTGAATTTATTTTTGATGAATGTGCGCCATACGGACTTCCAGTAAGAATACTGCGGCGCAGCGATATGTTCAGACTCATACTTATCAAAGGCCGCAAATCCGAAAAGATCATTCTCATTATTTGCGCTGTTCACATTCTTCTCTTCCATCATGATCTTCCTGCCTTTTCTGTAAGCGAAATACGCGGGTCAACCTTCGTCAGGATGATGTCTCCTGCCAGCACTGACAGCACCGAAATGGTGGAGAACAGGAAGGCAAGAGCCACGACCATCACGTTGTTGTACTGCTGGATCGCGTTGGGAAGCATCTTGCCCATGCCGCCGACAGCGTAGATTGACTCCGTGATGATGGCGCCGGCGAGACATGCGGCAAGGGATGCCGGAATACCCTGCGCAGTAGGGATGAAAGCGTTCTTGAAGATGTGTCTGTTGAAGATCTCTTTCTGATTCAGGCCTTTGGCTTTGGCAAACTTGACATAGTCCTGACTCATCTGGTCCACAACGTAGCGTCTGGTCCAAAGCATCAGACCGGCAATGGACGGCAGCGACAGGGAAACGGTCGGAAGGATCCAGGACCGGACATCCTTGGCGCCGTATGTCGTGAACACGGTCGGCAGATCGAAGGCCGCCGTTGCCAGATAGCGGAACAGATAAATGTACGCCAGCGAAGGCACCGCTATGATAAAGATGATATAGACCATGCCCAGCTTATCGGCAAGTTTATCCTTGCGTCTGGCCATCAGCAGACCGATGGGAAGGCCGAGACCGTAAGACAGGATCAGGGAAAAGAAGCCGATGATGAAGGACGTGCCTACCATGGAGGGCTGGTCCTTCTTCGTCTGGAAAGTGGCATAGTTGTCAAGGAACTTCTGCCGGTCCATGCGGTCAACGACCGGCTTATAGGTCAGCGTACCGAAGATGATGCCGGATTCGCCTTCCTTGCCGGTAGCATAGGTTACCGGTCTCTTCACTTCCGTTCCCTGGCTCTGGAACAGAACGCTCATGACATCAAGCCCCTGATAGGTCGGATAGGAATCGCCGAACTGGAGCTTGATGATGTTCTGGTGCAGCCAGGGGAAGATACTGTCGGTATAGATCAGATACTTATGCTTCGTGCCGCTGCCGATGAGCGCGATCCCGCCGGACTCGGTCCTGCCGAAAGAAAGACCGCGTTCCAGATCCGGATTGTTTTCATCCTGTACGGACCACGGCGTATCGATCACGATCAGCTTTGAGAGCCACATTCCGACATGCTTGATAATGGGAACGTCCTTATATGCATAGTAGCGTTTGCTTTTGGGATACGTCTCTACGGTATACCCCTCGGCTTCATACTTTGCCTTAAAAGCTTCCGCAGCTTCAGACCCGGGTTTCAGCGCCTCCTTCATTTCCGCGGAGTTCGGCTCATAGAGTTCCTGGAAATAGTCGGCAGAACGGACAAAGTCCAGATATCCGAGCTTTTGCCAGATATTATACATGTACTCCGTTTTCTCGTCCGGCTTTGAGGATAATTTTCTGATCCCGTCGTCTTTGGCGAAGATGCTGTTTCTCGGAACGAGCGTATAGACCAGTGTAAAGACGATCAGCATGATGATAAGGACGGATATTGCAGATCTGAGCAATCTTTTTAGAATATAACCCTTATTCATAGGATCAACTCCTGATAAACTGAGTTGAGGGCTGGGCGGATGGGCTCCGCCAGCCCCCAACTTTTGATTTAGATTATTGCTTTGGAATTGGGAATGTCAGCAATCAGTTGCCGGCAAGCCAGGCTTCCTTAGCGGCATAGTACTCATCAGCAGTGATGGGCTGATCGTAAACGACCATATACTTGAAGTAAGGAACTGCGTTGTAAGAAGCCTGTCCGTATAAGCCATAAGCAGCGGAGAAAGGTTTCACCTTGGAGACCGAGATGCCGGCGCCACGGGTGGCGAACGGTCTCAGGATACCATTGGCAAGCAGTTTGGCCTCGACCTGCGCAAAGAGATCGATTCTCTCATCACCGGTGGAAGCATTGGCCTGGTCCATAAGAGGCTTAAGGGCGGTCAGGCCGATCTTTTCCAGAGCGTCGGTCTGAGAAGCCGGACGTTCCACATCAGCAGAGATGACCGGGGTGATGCCGGAGTACAGCAGCATGTCGCCGTTTTCCGGATCGAAGCAGTGGATGTAGGTGTAGGGATCGCCGTAGTCAGGGCCCCAGCCGGCGCCGAAGGCAACGTCCATGGAGTTGTCTTCACCAGTCGAGTTGTTGTAATAAACATCCAGCAGTTCATCGTAGTTGTCCAGGAACACGAGGTCGATCTTGACATAGTCGCCGATTGCGTCTTCAATGGTCTTCTGCATCGCGAGGGCCATGTTCTTGCCCTGCTCGTCAGTGCCGTCTTCGCAAATGTCAAGGTGTACCGGCCATTCCTTAACGGAGTCGCCCAGTTCAGCTTTGGCCTTCTCCATGAAAGCTTTCGCTCTCTCAGGGTTGTACCAGGCATCCTGGCCGTCATTCAGGTTGATGCCCTTCAGCATCTCTTCTTCCTGCTCCAGATACTTGGTCACAAGGGAACCGAAGGATTCGCCGGTGCTCAGAGTAGAGAAGGTGTAAGGGGTAAGGGTGTTTCTGGCTCTGTCTTCTGCGATCTCGCCGAGAGCGACTTCATAGTAAGCCTTTTCGGAGAAAGCGGCATAGACGCCCAGACGGAAGTACTTGTTCAGGATAGCCGCGTGAGTGTCAGCCTTCTGCTGATCGGTCGTCTTGGCCGTGGTGCTCTTGTTCTCGTTGCTGAACAGGGCGTAGGACTGTCTATCCCAGTTGAAGGCGCCCCAGTAAGAGGTGGCGGTCGTCATGCCTTTGTACATGTTGTCCTTGTACAGTTCGTTGGCCTTGGCAACCATCTCGGGCTGGCCGAGCTGGACGGCAGTGCCGGTAACTTCGCCGTTGACGAACATGTTGAAGTTCTTCATCGGGTCTTTGCCGTCATCATAGGTGACGGTCACGTGCTGGACGTGGACGTTTTCCTTGTCATAGTACAGCGGGTTGGCGTCGAACTTGACTTCCTGGCCGGGAACGACGGAAGACAGGATGTAGCAGCCGTTGTACAGGATGGCGGCAGGATCCACGGCGCCGAACTTGTCGCCCTGGGATTCCAGGAATTCCGCGTTCAGCGGGCGAAGGATGTTGTAGGTGGTCAGACCGTCGAAGTAGCCGCAGGGAGCGGTAAGGGTGTAGGTCAGCTTGTTGCCTTCAGCCTTGATACCGACGTCTTCCCAGGAACCGGAGCCGTCAGCGTACTCAGCAAGACCCTTGATAAGGTCTTTGACAAGGCCGAGAACCTTGCTGTTGACGTCAGCCGCATGCTTCAGACCGGTGACGAAGTCTTCAGCCGTGACTTTGTCATATTCTTCGCCGGAAGAGGTTGCCCAGACGGCATCATCGCGGACGGTGAAGGTCCATTCGGAAGCGTCCTCATTGGGAGCCCATTCGGTGGCCATGCCGGCGACAAGCTTACCGCTGCTGTCCTGAGTCAGCAGACCTTCGGTAAAGTTGCTCGTGAAGTCGCCGTTGCTGGACTTGTTGTCTTCAAGATAATCCAGTGTGGTGATGTTGAACGAATAGAGCATGCTATACGAATCAACTTCTTTTCTCCCCTCCGGTACGGGCTCGGTGGGAGCAACTGTGGTCTCCGGCTCGGTAGCCTTGGTGGTCTCCGGAGCCTGAGTGGTGCTGGGAGCGGGAGCTTCAGTGGTCTTAGGGGCTTCGGTAGTGGTCGGTGTTTTGCCGCCGCAGGCTGCCAGCGAAAGAACCATAGCCGCCGCAAGGATCAGCGCAAGGAACTTTTTCATTCAGTTTTCCTCCTTTTGTTTTCTTTTCTTTACAGACACGGCAAACCGTGCCGCAAATAACGGTCTTTTGACCGTTTTCACAATACTATCACATTTTCCAAGGTATTTCAATCGCTTTTTTCATAAATATCATATTTATAAAATACGCATTCAGCCCGCAGCGTTGTTTTCTTTCATGACGATCTCCCTGTCCGGCTTTCTGTTCTGAATGACCGTCAGGCAGCGCCTGGCTTCGGCTGCCTGTTCGGCTGTCGCAGCCTTCGGGTCGCCGTAGCGCGCGGCGATATACAGTTCGCGCAGTTCGGCATTCTCCGGTACCTCCAAATATTTCGACGAATTGTCCAGCACGTCCTTCGACGTGTCGGACAGAAATCTCTTCAGACCGAAAGAATGAAGAAAGTCCAGATACGAGCGGTACGTCCGGCGGATCTTCTTTGCGTTGCCGGAAAGCGCGGGATCGCCGGATCTGCGGCGTGAAGTCTTTTCCCGGGGCATTCTCTCGATGCGGTCACGCGCGAGTTTGGGCTTTTCATAGTTCTTCCGCCTGCTGCGGATCTCCCTGACCGCGATATAAACCAGCACTGCCGCAAGGATCACGATGAAGACCCAGAGCCAGGCTTCACCGGTAAAGCGGACCTGCGGATCCGTGCCTCCGATCGGGGTCATGTCCGCTTCCGTCTCCTTAATGGCGGGAATATTGATATTCGCTTCCTCCGTCGGCGCGTCGAAATCTTCATCCGGAATAAAGGTATTCGGCTGTTCCCTCGGGAAGAGCTTCTGGTACAGCAGGGTCAGGACACGCGTGATCCGCGCGATGACCCAGGTGAAGGCAGGCACCGCGCCGCGCAGAAGGAAAAAGAGGACGATGATGATCACCGGCAGCGCGACGACGTGAACCGCATCAAAGACCCTCATTTTGGCCGGAGCGCCGAAGGAAAGGCGCATGCCGCGCAGGGCGAACACGGCCAGGACGAAGAAGAACAGGCCGAACGTTTCACCTCCGAAAAGCGTTGTGCCGTACCAGGCATCGTTGCCGAAGTGATAAATGATCAGGCCGCAGGTCAGTGTCAGCGCAATGACGAACATCAGGCGGGCCCGCTTCCTGTACATGTCAAGATATACCTCAAAATTCCCGACCGTCATGCAGATCACATAGTACGCCCACGCCGCAGCAAGGACCGCCGTCATCGGCTCGAGCGGGTTCATGAGAAAGCTCAGCCCCGGCAGGAGCGACAGAAGGAAGCGAAGCACGGCACTGTTGACGCGCACGATCAGAAAGCCCAGAGCCAGGCAGGTGCCGACAAGGACCGTCAGCTGGAGCGAGCGGGGCGCAACAATGTTGGACACCACGCCGTAGACACCCTTTTCCGTAGACACATTGTACTCCACGGACATCGTAAACAGGGCGAGCACGTAATAGTATAGGCACATTTCCGCGCAGATGCGCAGCGGTGCATACAGACTTGACACGCTGATGTTTTTCTTCATAATGCCGCCTCCGTTTCACCGGGGACCATAACGATCGGACGGCTGTCGACGTGAGCCCCCAGATAGTCGATCAGCGCGCTCACCTCCGGTCCGGCGGCAGGCGTGATGACGACATAGCAGCTGTTGCCGCGCCTGCGGCGTATGCAGCGGTCGATCAGGCTGCCGAAGCCGTTGAATCCGGCCAGCCTGGACAGTCCGAGCCTGCGCAGAATGAAAAACAGATGCTCCTTGCCCATCCCTTCCGGCACGGACAGCAGATCGCCGTTCGACATCAGTTCATAGGGGATCTTCGCCTCTTCAAGTTGTTCGCAGACCGTGCGGACAAGCTTGAGGCATTCCTCCAACTGCGGGCGCAGCGAGCTGTACATGTTCACCAGCACGGTAGCCACGCGGTCCGAAGTATAGTCGTTCTGACGCACCATCAGCGTGCCGGTCTTGGCGGTCTGCTTCCAGGAGATCTGCTTCATAGGCTCGCGACCCGTATATTCGCGGTAGCCCAGCAGGATCGTGGGATCGTCCATGATGAAGCGCCTCACGGATATCTCGCCCAGCTCGCCTCCGGGAAAACCGACTTCTCCGACGGCACATTTTTCAGATGTGCAGACGATCCTTTTGTAGATCGTCCCGTGAGTCATGATCGGAAACAGGCCGAGGAAATCCCCCGTTTCCAGGAAATATTTGCCGAGATCGTGCAGGCCCCGTTTGCTCAGCGAAATATGGACCTTCCCGCTGAATTTGCTGTGCGGCGGCAGATAGAAATGGTGCAGGACGCTTGTTCCGGTATCGTTGACGCTGACGTGCACCCGGCAGAACTCCTTGTCCTCGCAGACGGTCACGTCGTCCTTCAAATACAAAGAAAAGCCCACAAACAGTACCGGCAGGCGGTACGGATTCCGGACAGTATAATACAGTGTCGCGGGCTCACCCGGCTCCACGAGCGTTGTATCCACGTCAAACTCGACGCGGAGTTCGCGCTTGTTGCCCCAGACGCTGATCCCCTCGACAGTGACCAATATAATGACGATCAGAAACAAGACTATCGTAATCATGACTGTTCGAGCGGAACTTCGATGTTTTCGATCAGTTTCTCCATATATCTTTCGTTGTTGTTGTGCCTGCTGCTGGCCAGCATGATGCGGTGCGGGAGGACGCACATGGCCTCTTTCCGCACATCCTCCGGGATGACGTAATCGCGGCCCTGCATCGCGGCATAGATCTGGCTGGCGCGGTAAAGGGCAAGAGATCCTCGCGTCGATACACCGTTAACGACATTCTCGTCCGTACGCGTGCGGTCGACGATATCCATGATGTAAGCGGCAACGTCATCACTGACGCGGATCTGTGCAAAATCTGCACGGAGCGCAAAAATCTCTTCCGCGCCGACGACCGGCTGGACATCCTCCAGCAGCTGCTTGGCATCGGGCCTGCGGAGGACGGAGATCTCCTGCTCGCGGTTCATGTAGCCGAGTTTAAGGCGCATAAAAAAGCGGTCCATCTGCGCTTCGGGCAGCGGAAACGTCCCGTAGGATTCGATGGGGTTCTGGGTCGCCATGACCATGTACGGTTCGGTCATTTTATAGCTCGTGCCATCGACGGAGATCTGTTTCTCCTCCATGACTTCGAGCAGGGCCGACTGGCTGCGCGGCGTGGCACGGTTGATCTCGTCTGCCAGGATGATCTGCGCAAAGAGCGGGCCCGGGCGAAATTCAAACTCACCGGTCTTCTGATTGAAGAAGTTGATGCCGGTAAGGTCGGACGGCAGCAGGTCCGGCGTGAACTGGATGCGGCGGAACTCACCGCCTATGCTGCGGGAAAAGGCACGCAGCAGCATGGTCTTGCCGGTGCCCGGCACATCCTCAAGAAGGACGTGTCCGGATGCAACAAGGCAGACCGCGAGCTGTTCGATCACCTCGTCCTTGCCCACGATGATGCGGCTGCAGTTGTTCACGATATCATTTCTGAATTTAACGAATGCTTCGGTATTCATTTTGAATGTCTCCTTCCGGCCGGTGCCGTTCTTAACGTGATAAATTATAGTACAAACTTCGCAGTGCGTCAATAAAACGACGGACAAAAAACGGATGCTGTCCGTAAAGCACGGAACAGCATCCGTTTTTTGATAATCGGCTGCAGACCGATGTGCCGATGTTTTGTCTTCAGCCCTGGATCGTCTCCGCTTCGCTCTCAGTGATCTCTCCGCTTTCAATCGATTCTTCTTCGGTCGCGGGGACCTCCTCCTGCACGGGCAGCGTCCGTTCCTTCAGCCAGTGGATATCCGCCCGATCGATCAGGAAATAGCAGCTGCAGTCTTTGTACCAGGACGGATCGATGGTCAGGTTGAACGAATAGTCATACATGGCCGAATCCAGCTTCGTGGAGAAAACGAAGGCATTGTAGGTCGGTATGCCTTCATAGCTGCCGAAGACCGCCTGCTCGTAAAATTCTTCCTGCAGGGTCTCAATGGAGCCCTGTTCGCCGCTGAAGGCGAAACCGCATTTTTCAAAGCCCGTACGGTTATCCAGGTAGGAGATCAGAAAATCGGTAAAGTCGGACGGTGTTGAGGCAAACCAGTTGATGACCAGCGGCATATAGTAGTAATCGCCGACGCTGGTGATCTTATATACGCCGTCGAGAGACTTCAGTTCATCTTCGTAATCGTCCAGAACTTCAGCCGGGACCTTCTTGTAGCGGACACCTTCCGTATAGGGATTGCCGTCCTTGTCATAGGCCCATCCGCCGGCTTCCAGTACGGCAAGAGCCTTCTCTTCGGAAGCCGTATACGAATTCAGCGTCATGCCCTGTTCTTTTGCCATGGAAGTCATCCAGGCACTGTCATAATAGGGGCCGTCCACCAGTCCGCCGTATCCGCCGGTGTAATTCTTTGCCAGTGTTTCACGGTCCAGCAGGTAAGCGATCGCCTGACGGACTTCGGTAAACTGCGCCGGACCGAAATCGCAGCGGAACCCGAGTTTGCCGTAACCCGCCCGTCTGTAAGTGATCGTATCCAGATCGCTCTTCTTTTTCGCCGTGTCGATTGCGTCCGCTATGGCCGTCTTGCCGGAAATGCCGCCCGCAAAATCCAGCTTGCCGTCCTGCAGTTCGATCATTTCCTGTTTCGCCGTCAGCTGACGGAAGGTGATCTTGCCGATCGAAGGCTGCGTGCCTTCGTAATTGCCCTTGAAGAAGGCATTCTTGGACAGGACGACCGTGCCCGCTTCCTCGTCATAGGAAAAAACGAAATACGGACCTGCGTAAGGATATTCCGCATAAGCCTTGCCGCTGGTATCCGTCGCTGCATAGAGGATCTTTTCCGCCAGCGTATAATTGCCTTCCTCGTCTTTGGCGTAGAAATCATCGGTCAGATAGCAGCCTTCGCCGTCATCGCGGATCTCCGCCTCGCCGAGCCACATGGCGGCATAATACGGCTGCAGCGAGATAATGGCCAGATCATAGAAATACGGAATGTATTCCTTGCGCACCGTCAGGGAGAAAGTCAGTTCGTCCAGAAGGCGGATGCCTGTAAAGACCTTCTTGCCTGTCTCGCTGCCGGGTCCGGTATATGCCAGGTAATCATTCCAGCCGACAAAGATGTTGCCGTCATTCTGCCGTCCGGAGGCCGCTTCGCTCATCGGGCTGAAGAAGACCATCGGCAGGGCCAGGTAGTCTTTTGCCGTGATCTGACTGCCGTCCGAGAACTTCAGATCATCACAGAGCGTGATCGTGTATGTCATGGAGCCGTCGTCATTCAGCGTTTCGCTGTGTTCCTTAACGACGGTGGGATTCCAGACATAGCCGGCATCCTTCGTGCGGGAAACGGTTTCCAGGCCGTTTACCAGCTGGCAGATATCCTTGTCTGCCGCGTTGGTCGCCTCGTTGCCGAAAGAAGCATAGCGGAAATTGCCTTTTGCCTTCACGGTATTCCCGATCGTGATCGTACCGTCCTTCGAGGTCCATTCGATCAGGGCATCAAGGACCGACCAGACAGCCGTAACCGGATGCTCCTTTACGCCGCTGAGCTTCGTGTTGTATACGCAGTAATAATCGTTCGCGTACAGCGGGATCTCGGGCAGCAGGTAATTCCAGCGCTGGACATAAAGCCTCCACCATGCGGCATAGACTTCCTCCTCGGTCGCATATCCGCCTGCAGGCTCCGTGTTGTAGACCATCGCCATGGACAGGAAATCCAGTCCCAGGAGATAGCGCTCGTCCCCGACCTCCAGATAGGCAAAACCGGTCTCGGGATCTTCGATCACATCGGCGATCGAAGCATCGCGTCCGAAAGAATCGTACAGTGATTCATAATCCTTGCCGTAGGTATACTGGCTCAGCACCATCCCGGCAAATTCACTGTCCCAATAGACTTCCAGCGGATCCGGTTCGGCCTCTTCGGTCGTCTCCGGTTCAGTCGTCTTCTCCGCCTCGGTGGTCGTCTCCGCTTCGGTCGTCACCGGTTCGGCGGTCGTCTCCGGCTGAGTCGGCGTGCCGTTCCCGCAGGCAGCCATCTGAAGCACCAGCAGGAGGGATATGATTACTGTCATGAATCTCTTCATAAGAGCTCCTTCAGTTTCGGGGCAGCCCCCGTAATGTAATGACAAAAAGTAATTATAACACGGAAGAGCGGGAATGTAAAGCGGGCTTTACCTCCGGCGCATCGGGATGCAGGAGCCAGGTGGCAGCCCAGTGCGTGGGCGACACGCTGAAGGGCGGCGGCTCCTGCTCAAAATCGATCTCCAGCGCGTATTTGTTCCGTGCGGCGAATGCATCGCCTTCAGGCGGGCAGATCATGTCAGGCGGCGTGCCGGGAATGGCTTCCAGTTTCCCTTTCGCATCCGGATCGGGCACGGAAGAAAGCAGCGCCCAGGTATAAGGATGGCGCGGGTCTCGGAACACTTCTTCCGCCGTCCCGAATTCCACGATCTTTCCGGCATACATGACCGCAATGTCATCCGCCGTCTGCGCCACGACGCCGAGGTCGTGCGTAATGAAGATGACCGAAAGTCCGCGCTGTGCCTTCAGCCTGCCGATCAGTTCCAGGATCTGTGCCTGGATGGTCACATCCAGAGCCGTCGTCGGCTCGTCGCAGATGAGGATGTCCGGGTCGGCAGCCAGTGCAATGGCGATGACGATGCGCTGACGCATGCCGCCGGAGAACTCGAACGGGTACTGATCGCAACGGATGTCCGGGTCGGGAATGCCGACCTCTTCCATCAGTTTCAGCGCTTTCTCGCGTGCTGCGCTGCGTGAGATGCGGTCTGCACCTGCCTTGTTCCTGAGCAGCATGGCTTCGGTGATCTGGTGCCCGACCTTCATGATCGGATCCAGTGAGGAAAACGGATCCTGAAAGATTATGGAAATGCGGCTGCCGCGGATCCTGCACATTTCTTTTTCGGGGATCTTCAGCAGATCCCTGCCGTCATACAGGATCTCGCCGCTTTCGATGACGGCATTGCCTTCCAGCAGGCGCAGGATGGACCTGGCGGTAACGGATTTTCCCGAACCGCTCTCGCCCACGATCGCCAGCGTTCTGCCGCGGGGAAGCGCAAAGGAAACGCCGCGGACCGCCCTGACGCTGCCGCGGGCGGTTCTGAAGGAGACTGTTAAGTTCCTGACATCGAGTATCGTATCCATGCTCATTCCTTTTACATGCGGATCGGGTCCGGGGATGCGCTTCCGGCTGTTTTTCCATTATACGATCAACCGGGACAAAAATCAAAGCATATTATCCCGTCCTTTCGATTTGCCCGCCCGGCAGGTCACAAATGATAAAGAGACCTTGAAAATGCCGTCGGTCTCGGTTACAATGAAAGCGTCGCGCGGGTCCGTCCGCGCCGGGAGGTTAAAATATGAAGACAATTGCAAAGATCGGCAAGGTCCTTCTGCGGATCCTGCTTGTGCTCGTCCTGATCGCGGCGGCCTATGCCGCTTACCTTTTCCTCTCCTATCACCGGATCGGCGATCAGGCGCTCACGCCTGAAAACCCGGCTTCGGCGGAGAAGGAGATCCGCACCGGCGAAGAACTCACGATCACGAGCTGGAACATCGGTTTCGGCGCCTATGAGTCCGATTACGGCTTCTTCATGGACGGCGGGCACGAGTCCTGGGCCTGGTCGAAGGAGCGCCTGGATGCGAACCTGAAAAAGATCGGCACGCTGCTGGCCGAACAAAAATCCGACCTGTATCTGATCCAGGAAGTGGACATCGGCTCCACCCGGAGCTATCAGTTCGACGAGCGGGAATACCTGACCGCCGCGCTGCCGGGGCTCGCGTACGCCTGGGCGCAGAACTACGACTCCCCCTTCCTTGCCTATCCCTTTTATCAGCCGCACGGCGCTTCGAAGTCCTGCCTGCTGACCTTCTCGAAGACCGGCATCACGAAGGCGGAGCGCGTCGAGCTGCCGATCGAGACCGGCCTGACCAAGTTCCTGGATCTGGACCGCTGCTACTCGCGGCAGTACATCCCGGCGGACGACGGAAAGCAGCTGGTGCTGTACAACCTGCACCTGTCCGCCTATACCTCCGACGGGACCATCGCGACCGAGCAGCTGAAGCTCCTCCTGGCCGACATGCAGGCGGAATATGACAAAGGCAACTACTGCATCGCGGGCGGCGATTTCAACAAGGACCTCCTGGGCGATTCGAAGAAGATCTTCGGCGTCGAAGGCGCGGAATACAGCTGGGCCCAGCCCATTCCCGAAGGGACCTTCGACGGCTTTGACATTTCTCTCGTCGTGCCGTACGATCCGGCGAACCCCGTGCCGAGCTGCCGCAACGCTGATTCGGCCTACCACGAAGGCCAGTACGTGATCACCGTGGATGGCTTCCTGGTATCGGACAACGTCACGGTGCTTGAGACAAACGTGATCGGCACCGGATTTACCTATTCGGACCACGATCCGGTCTACATGAATTTCAAACTCGGCAAATGAATGCAGCGCTCTTCATGAGGTGAAATATGAAAGAAGTTTTCTGGCAGGCCGTATCGTCCGTCAGCGTCATCCTGCTTCTGACGGCGACCGGTTACTTTCTCGGCGTCAAGGGCCTGATGGACAGGAAAGCCAAGACTTTCATCAGCAAACTGCTGATGACCCTGCTCGTGCCCTTCAACTGCATCAACGGCATCATCACCAACCTGACCCGCGAGACGATCAGCCAGTACGGTATCTATCTGCTGATCTCCCTCGCGGCCATGGCGTTCAGCAACATCGTGGCCTTCCTGATCTGCAGGCTGTTTAACATCCCAAAGAACAAAACGGGCCTGTTCATCCACATGGGCGCGAATTCCAATGCGATCTTCATCGGGCTCGCGATCTGCCGGGAGATCTTCGGCGACGCCTGCGCCCCTTTCGTGATGGTCTTCTACGTGCTGAACTCCTTCTCCATCTGGCTGGTCAGCGTCATCGCCGTCCGCTGGTCCTTTGATTATGAACGCGAAAGCTTCGGCAAACTCCTGCTCAAAGTGCTCCTCTCTCCGCCGGTGATCGGCGTGTCGATCGGTCTCGCGATCGTCCTGCTGGACGTTCAGCTGCCGTCCTTCGCGTCCAGCTTCATCCGCCACCTCAGCAACGTGGTCACGCCTCTCGCGATCATGATGACCGGCTTCATCATCTATGAGCTCGGCCTTAAGTCGCTGGTCATGGACAAGGCCACGGGGCTTCTCATGCTCATGCGCTTCGTTCTGGCGCCGGGCATTTTCTTCCTCATTTTCAAGATCCTCGGCATGGAAGGCCTCGGCCCGCAGACGACGATGATCGTCGCCGCGATGCCTGCCCCGACGATGGCCGTGGTACTCGGCTCGCAGTACGGCGGCGAGGAAGGCGAGCGTTTTGCCTCCCAGGGCGTCGTCTGGACTACCCTTGCCATGTTCATCGTCACCCCTCTCCTGCGCGTCCTGATCGCGTAATATTGAAAGAAAAATGGGTATCCTGAACAAAGAAGATTACGAAGAGCCGGCGTGCCTGCTCGATATGGACCGGAGCAGTGAGCGTCCGGCTCTTACCGTGCCGGTCGGCCGGATCGTGGAAAAACTCGATGAATACTTAAGTCACGACGACTGGGCCGGCGCCGGGCGCCATCTGCATTACTGGCTTGCCGAAGCAAAGGCCGGCGGGGACCGGCGCGGCGAGCTCGCCATCCGCAACGAAATGATGGGATATTACCGCAAATCCGGGAAAGAGCCCGAGGCCCGCGAGTCCATGAACGAGGCACTGCGCCTTCTGGACGCACTCGGCATGCGCGGGAACATCATCGCCGGCACCACCTGGGTCAATGCCGCGACCGTCTGCAAGACCTTTGGGCATGCGGACGAAGCGCTGCCGTATTTCGAACTGGCCCGCGCACTCTATGAAAAGGAACTCCCCGAAGACGACGGGCGCCTCGGCGGCCTGTACAATAACATGGCCCTTGCCCTGGCCGACCTCGGACGTTTTGCGGAGGCGGAAGCGCTCTATCGGAAGGCGCTGGGAACCATGAAGAAGGTCCCCGGCAGCGAGCTC
This sequence comes from Lachnospiraceae bacterium, assembly GCA_017428265.1. Taxonomy (GTDB): domain Bacteria; phylum Bacillota; class Clostridia; order Lachnospirales; family Lachnospiraceae; genus UBA6987. The sequence continues at coordinate 27,296 of JAFRRD010000002.1, forward strand.
GAGCAGGCTGTCACCTGGCTGAATCTGGCCGACCTCGTGCACGAGCAGAACGAAGACGCCGACGTGAACGAAATGCTGGAGACCGCGGAAACGCTGCTGAAAACAGAGAGCCTGCCGCGGAACGGCTACTATGCCTATGTGTGCAAAAGCTGCGCGCCCGGCTTCGATTATTACGGATGGTTCATGACGGCAAAGGAGCTGCGGGAAGCCGCGGAGAAGATCTATGCAGGGACTTGAACTGGCGAATGCCTATTATGAAGAATACGGTGCGCCGATGCTGCACGATCAGTTCCCGGAATGGGAAGAACTGATTGCAACGGGCCTTTGCGGCAGCGGCAGCGAATGCTTCGGATGGGACGACGAGGTTTCGCAGGACCACGATTTTGAGGCAGGCTTCTGCCTCTTTCTGCCCGGCGAAGACGTCATTGACCGCCAGACCGCCTTCCGCCTCGAACGCGCCTATGCAAAGCTTCCGAAGGAATTCATGGGTGTGAAAAAGAGCCTCATCAGCCCCGCCGGCGGCAGCCGTCACGGTGTGATCCGGATGAGTGATTTCTTCCTGGCCAAGACAGGAAATGCCGACGGCATGCTGCAGGGCTGGGACTGGTTCCGCGTGCCCGAAAACAGTCTGCTGGAAGCGGTGAACGGCAAGATCTGGCGGGACGATGCCGGGGTCTTTTCCGCAAAGAGGGAAGCCCTGCGCAGGATGCCCGAAGACGTCCGCCTGAAGAAACTCGCCGGCGAACTTGCCACGATGGCGCAGGCCGGGCAGTATAATTATCTGCGCTGCCTCGACCACGGCGAAGAAGGCGCCGCGCAGCTGGCTGCCGTGACCTTCGCGCAGGCTGCGATCCACACCGTCTTCCTGCTGAACCGCGCACTCATGCCCTATTACAAGTGGCAGTTCCGGGCACTTCGGAACCTCCCGAAACTCTCCGGCCTCGAGCCTGCCCTCGTCAGTCTCATCGGCGGCGGCAGCGGCGCCGACGGGATGATGGAGAAATACATGGCGATCGAAAACATCGCCTCCGCCGTCATCGAAGAACTGCAGGCGCAGGGCATCACCGAAGCCGTCTGCGGCGACCTTTCGAAGCATGCGAATTCCGTCAACGACCGCGTCGCCGACCCCGCCCTGCGGAACGAAGACATCTTCTTTGCGGTGTAAGACGCAAATCACCGGTCTGAACCATGCCCGCAAGGAAAAGGCCCGCCTGCCGGCGAAGGCAGAGAAAGCAAAATAAGCAAGCACCAACAACGAAGAACGGCGGGGCCGCAGCCCCGCCGTTCTTCATTATTAGTTCCACAAAGACCTTACTCAAACTGATCCATGAAGGCGTTCAGTTTCTCGATCATCACGCGTTCCTTGACGTCGGCGTCAGCCTTGTCCTTCCCGCAGATGCCGCAGTAAAGCTTGATCTTCGGCTCGGTGCCGGACGGCCGTACGCATACCCAGGCATCGTCCGTCAGCTCATAGTAGAGCACGTTCGAGGTCGGCAGTGTGGTCACGCCCTCTTCGCCCGTTTCGAGGTTAAGGGTCTTGTGTTCCTTGTAGTCGCGGATCGCAACGACCGGCAGGCCGCCCATTTCCTTCGGCGGATCGTTCCGCAGGAAATTCATGATGCCGCGGATCTTCTCTGCGCCTTCCAGGCCTTTGAAGGTCCTCGGAATGTTGATGTCGCGGTAATAGCCGATCTCCGCATACAGATCCTGCAGCACATCCCAGAGGGTCTTGCCTTTGGTCTTGTAGTAACAGGCCGCTTCCGCCAGCGCCGTCACCGCCATGATGCCGTCCTTGTCGCGGGCATAGGTGCCCACCAGGCAGCCGTAGCTTTCCTCGTAGCCGAAAAGGAAATCCATCGAAGCGGTCTCTTCCAGCTCGCGCATCTTGCCGCAGATGTGCTTGAAGCCGGTCAGTGTCTCGTAGTAGTTCACGCCGAATTTTCGGGCGATCGCGCCGGTCATGTTGGTGGACACGATGGTGGAAATGGCCGTACTGTCGGGACGCAGGCCGCGGATCTCCTTCGCGCTCTCGATCTCGTAATTCATAAGAAGGGCGCCCATCATGTTGCCGGTCAGGCGCTGCAGCCTGCCTTCCGAGTCACGGACATAGGAGCCGATGCGGTCGGCATCGGGGTCGTTTGCCAGCGCAAGATCCGCATGGATCTCCTCTGCCAGCTCGAGCACCATTTTGAGGGCCTTCGGATCCTCGGGGTTCGGGTAGCCGACGGTCGGGAACTCGCCGTCGGGCTTTTCCTGCTCTTTGACCACGTGGGCGTTGAAGCCGAGCGAGGTCAGCATGTGCATGGCCGGCACGGCGCCGGTGCCGTGCAGCGGGGTGTAGGCGACCGTGATGTTCTTCGCTTCCTTCGCGACCACGTCCGGGCGCTTGATCCACTGGCGGACATTTTCATAATAACGCTCGTCGAGGTCGGGCGTGATGTAGCGGTAAAGGCCCGCGGCGATCGCATCCTCGCGGCTCATGGTCTTCGGTTCGGCGTAGTCGGTGATCTTGTTGACCTCGGCGATGATCAGTTCATCGTCCGGGACCGTCACCTGCGCGCCGTCCTGCCAGTAGAGCTTGTAGCCGTTGTATTCGGGCGGATTGTGGCTGGCGGTGATGTTGACGCCCGCGGTGCAGCCGAGATATCTTACGGCGAAGCTCAGCATGGGTGTCGGATGCAGCACCGGGAAGATCCAGACCGGGATGCCGTTCGCGCAGAAGCAGCGCGCCGTCTCATCGGCAAATTCGGGAGACATGCGGCGGCTGTCGTAGGAAATGGCCACCCCTTTCTTCTCCGTGCCCTTCTGCAGGATGTAGTTCGCGATGCCCTGCGTCGCCTTCCGGACCGTGTAGACGTTCATCCGGTTCGTGCCGGCGCCGATCACGCCGCGCAGACCGCCGGTTCCGAATTCCAGATCGCCGGTAAAGCGTTCCGCGATCGCCGTCGGGTCGTCCTTGATCGCTCTCAGTTCTTCCCTGGTCGCTTCGTCGAATGCCGGGCTCGTGAGCCAGTATTCATAGCGTTCCTGTACCGTCATATTTACCTCATTTCCGCGGGATCCCCGCATAGTTTATAATTGGATCTCCAGCCACTTGCCCCTGCGGACGCGGTCGGAGCTTAGAACCATTCTGAGCGTCTGATCGAGAAGCGTGCCGAACCAGGCGCCGTACAGGCCCCAGCCGACAACGTAAGCAAAGACATACCCCGCAAGCGGGCGGATGATGCCGATGGCGATGAGGGAGATCATCGCCGTATAGCGCGTATCCCCAGCCCCCCGGAGGCACCCGGTGCAGATCACCTGAGCCGTCTGTGTATAGGTGATCACCGAAAGGATCAGGAGGCAGACGCCGCCCATCTCGATGATCTCGGGCGTATCGGTGTAGAGCCGCATGAGCGCAAAGCGCGTCGTAATGAAGAAAATGCTCAGCACCGTCGCAACGACCGCGACGATCCGCCTTCCGATGCCGCAGTAGATATAGGCAAGGTCCGGCCGCTTCGCTCCGAGACTCTGGCCGGCAAGCGCCGTTGCCGCGACCTGAAAACCGTCGCCGAAGCAGAACGACAGTGACATGAAGTTCATGCAGATGATATGCGTTGCATAGGACAGCGGGTCCAGTCTCGCCACGACCATGTTGAAGGTGAAAAAGCCGAAGCGCATGATCAGCTGCTCGACAAGCGCGCTGGAACTGACGTTAAGGACCGGTTTCAGGACCGGGAAGGAGAGTTTTGCCCCCGCATTCACGAAGATGTTCAGATAATGTTTCCGGATGAAAAGCCGTACGACCGAGATCATGCAGGCACATACGGCGCCGATCAGGGTGGCGATGGCCGCGCCTCTGACCTCCAGCCGCGGGAACGGCCCGATACCGTTGATCAGCAGCCAGTTGAAGAGGATGTTGACCAGATTGCCGACAAGGTTCGTGGTCATGGAGATCTTCGTGTTGCCGCTGCCCTTCTGCGCCGCGTTGATCAGGATGTTCATCCCCTGGAAGACCAGGCTCACGCAGATGATCCGGAAATAGACAATGGCGTCTTCGATGTAGGAATCGTGCGCCCCCGCAAAGCGCAGGAAGGGTTCCGCATACCTGCGCCCGAACCAGGTCAGCAGCAAAATGAGTCCCAGCCCGATGACAAAGACGTTGCGGAGCACCGCGTTGGCACCGTTCCGGTCCGCCTGCCCCTTGCGCCTTGCCACGACCGCGGTCGTCCCGGTGCTCAGGGCAAAGATGAAACAGAGGATCACGAACTTCGGCTGTGTGCTGATCCCGACGGCATCGATGGCAAGGTCGCCCAGCGTGCTGACCATGATCGTATCCACGATGCCGACGAGTGCGACCAGAACGGCCTCGACCACGGAGGGTCCGGCCAGCCTTAAAAAACGTCTGTAGAGTTCCTGCGCCGGAGGGATTTCCCCGACCGCTTCCCGGCCGCCCAACAGGGCATCAGTCCCGAATAATGCTTTGACTTTCCCGATCAGGCCCATTTGAAAACAACCTTCCCATCCTGCGGCCGGACATACTATCCAAATATACAGAGGTATTATACCTTTATCCCGGCAAAATCGCAAGGCAAAGCCGAAAAAAAGAGGGCGGCCTCTTCGGCCGCCCGGTTCGTCGTGTTCTGTCTTTCTTTTCTCTCTTTCGGACACCCGGCTGTTACGGCGCGGCTGTCTGTGAAAGATCGGCTCCGCTGAAATAACGCCCGAATACATCCCAGATCTCCGGCGTTTCCATTCCCAGCCGCCAGGCCGCCAGGCCTGCCAGTTTGGAGGAACGGACCGCCCCCAGGCGGGCTGCCATGGATTCCGTGTCCTCGATCCAGACTCTGGCCCGGGTGCCGTCCTCCATGGAGAATTCCGCAAAATTCTGCCCCGTGGTGCTGTCCCATGCGGGTTCGGCACCGTATCGCGCAAGAAGTTCAGCCGTCGCGTTCATATTCAGCAGGCTGCTGTCGGGCTTGGCGCCGCTGCCCTTCCAGACCCTGGTGAAGAACGGAACGCCCAGGATGACCTTCTCCGCGGGGACCTGCGCCAGCGTCTTCTCCACGCCCGACGTCACAAAGTCGAGCGAGGCCGAAGAACCGGCTTCCGATCCCTGATAATGTTCGTCATATCCCATGATGATGAGATAGTCCGCAAAGATTCCCTGCTCCGTGCGGTCATAGTGAGCCGTCCAGGCGGTGGGCACGTAGTTGTCGACCGACAGCACGAGCCCCTGCCTGTGGCAGACGAGCGACAGCTCGCGGATGAACTGCAGGAATCCCCTTCCCGCGTCAGAAGGCAGACTCTCGATGTCCACGTTGAGCCCGTCGGCGCCTATCGCAGTGACGGCAGTGACCAGTTCCTGCACCAGCCTGGTGCGCTTCGTGGTCTCGTTCATCACCGCTTTCAGACTGTCGCCGTAGATCTCGTTATCCATGTTGTTGACCAATGCCCAGACTTCGAGGCCCATGGCATGTGCCTGTTCCACGTAAGCCGCGGATGAAGCGTTGTCAAAGCCGCCTTCTCCGTCGGTCAGGAAGAACCAGGTGGGTGAAACGACCGTTACCCCCTTTGCTTCAGCCATTAGTTCGCCCAGTTTTCCGTTGTCGATATCCCGGTAAGCGATCTGGTGCCAGACCAGGCAGATGTCCTGACGGGTAGAAACCGCTTCGTAAACAGGCTCCGTATAGACGTGGGACAGCGTCTCCTTACCGGCCTTCATGCGGCCGGTCTTGGCGATGTATCCCTCGATCCCGTCTTCCGTGCAGACGTAATACCACTTGGATTGTTCCTTCAGGAAACGGACCTTTTCGCCCGCAGCCAGTGTCGCCATGATCGGGCTTGATACCCTGGCTTCTTTCCGTATCGCGATATCTTCTTCCGCCGTCAGAATGTCCTGTTCTCCGAAGGCCGTCCGGATCACCAGTCTGTCGGGGCCGGTATACAGTTTCCAGGCCATGTCCGTGTACTGAGCGACATAGTCCATCAGCACGTAGAGCACGCCGCCTGTTTTCCGAAGGACGGGATGTCCTTCGAAGGCCGACCCCGTGTCAGCCCACACCGTTTTGTCGGGCAGAGTATACAGCAGTATTTCCTCGGTCTCATCCAGATAAAACCGGGCATTGATCGTAAGCAGATAGGATGGAGAGAGGTAAACGGCTCCGTCTTCGATGATTGCATCTTCATGAGACAGAACGTCATTGGTGATCACGGCAAGAGAGCCGGACCGGGAGGCAAAATACTGGTCCAGATCTGCGTGTTCCGTGCTCGGCCGCACTTCCAGGATGACAGCCACGGTCAGCAGCACAGCCACGACTGCAAGGACGGGCCATACAGGGACTTTTTTCTTTTTTTTCTTGTACGGGACCATAGCTTTTCCTCTCACCTCCGGCTGCAGTATAACATAATCCGCGCCGGCTTGTAAAGGAATTCGGTCTGTTTTCGGCCGCTTTCCGACAGCGTTTCTCCATAATTGAGTACAGAAGGGTATTACGGGTCGGCTTTCGCGGGGCTTATAGCCCGGTCGTTTCGGCATGGCTGCCGCCGGCGGCCTGTGTGAGCATATCCGCGGCATGTACCGTTGTTCTTCGTCCCTTTCGGCTCTTCCTTTTCGAACCGGTTTTACGATAGCGCGGACGGCTTTTCATGTCACGCGACAGGCCGGCCCAAAGCGCAACACTTTGTGGATTCCGTTGCATGAAACCGACAAATCTTGAAAAAAGTTTAGAATCGGTGCTATACTGATCCTGTACCTGCCGTTTTCATTCCGGAAAGGACCTGTCATGAAACTGATCTTCCGCTGTCTTGGCCGCTGGAAAAAGGCGGTGATCCTGGCCGTTTTCATCAAGCTGCTGGGCACGCTTTCCGAGCTGACGATCCCCTATATCTTCGAACATATCGTGGACGACGTGGTGCCGTCCGGCGAGCTCCTGCCTGTCATCGGCTGGGGCCTTGCCATGTTTGCCGCGGCGATCGTCTGCCGGACGCTCAACGTCACGGCGAACCGCAGGGCCGTCGACAATGCCCACCGGATGAGCTACGAAGTCCGCCAGGAACTGTTTAAGAAGACCTCGAACCTGACCGGCGCGCAGTTCGACAGTTTCGGCCTGCCGAGCCTCATTTCCCGCATGACTTCTGACAGCTACAACGTCCAGTCCGCGCTGCAGCAGTTCCAGACGCTCTGCGTAAGGGCGCCCATGATGCTGATCGGCGGCGTGATCGTGACCCTGATCATGGATGCGCACCTCGCTCTGATCCTGATCATCATGCTGCCCTTCCTCATCGCGGTCATCCTCTTCGTCTCTTCACGGGGCATTCCCCTCTATAAAAAAGTCCAGTCGAAGCTGGACACCATCGTGCGCGTCATGCGGGAAAACATCACCGGCATCCGCGTGGTCAAGGCGCTTTCCAAGGAAGATTACGAGATGCGCCGCTTTGCCGCAGCCAACGACGACATGACGAAAAGCGACATCCGGGCGGCGACCATCATGGCGGTGCCGGGGCCGTTCATGCAGCTGTGCCTGAACACCGGCCTGACCCTGGTCGTCCTTATCGGCGCCGGCCGCGTCAACGACGGTCTGATGAAGCCGGGCGTCATCCTCGCCTTCCTGACCTATTTCAACATGATCTCCATGGGCGTGATGGGCCTGTCCCGCATCTTCATGACGATGTCAAAGGCCAGTGCCAGCGCGGACCGTATTGACGCAGTCCTTCAGACGGAAACGGACGAAGACATCCTGCCTGAGGAGGAAGGACTGAAGCCTTCGGGCGATGAGTTCATCCGCTTCGAGCACGTCGATTTCTCCTACGGCGAGGGAAGCGGTGACAGCGCAGGCTTTGCCGGCGGACAGCGCGAAAAGGCTCTTGAGGACATCTCTTTTGCGATCAATAAAGGAGAAAGCCTCGGCATCATCGGGCCGACCGGCTGCGGCAAATCCACCGTCGTGAGCCTGCTCATGCATTTCTACGACGCGGCCTCCGGCGGCATTTTCGTAGACGGCCGGGACGTGCGCACCTATCAGAAAGACGAGCTGCGCCGCCGCTTCGGCGCCGCTTTCCAGAACGACATGATCTTCCAGGATACCCTGCGGGAGAACATCGATTTCGGCCGGGGGCTGACGGAAGAAGCGCTGAACAAGGCCGCTGCCGATGCGCAGGCCGCCGAATACATCGACAGCCTGCCCGAGGGACTGGACTACATGGCCGCCATCAAGGGCATGAACCTTTCCGGCGGCCAGAAGCAGCGCCTGATGGTCGCGCGTGCCCTCGCGGCGGATCCCGACATCCTGATCCTGGACGACGCCTCGTCCGCCCTTGACTATAAAACCGACGCCGCCATGCGGAAGGCCATCACCGAGAACCATGCAGACAGCACGCTCATCATGATCGCGCAGCGCGTGTCCAGCGTTATGAACATGACACACATCCTGGTGCTCGACAACGGCCGCTGCATCGGCTACGGCACACACGAGGAGCTCCTTCGCTCCTGCCCCGCCTACCGTGAGATCTATGAGATCCAGATGGGCGCGATCGCGGGTTAGGAGGTGCGCCATGCCGGGAAAAGGTGACAGAGGAAGAGCCAAGGAAAGGCCGAAGGACGCCAAAGGCGCCCTGAAGCGCATTCTGACCTATCTCATGGAATACAAATGGATCGTCCTCCTGCTGCTCGTCTTCTCGCTGGCCGGGAACGTCGGAAACCTGCTCGGCCCGCGCTTTGCAGGCAAGGCGATCGGCGTCGCGGAAGCCGGCGCGAAGTTGGGCAAGGGGATGATCGACATGGCGCTGGTGCGGCACTACGCCATGCTCATGCTGCTCTTCTACGCGGGGAGCAACATCCTTAATTTTACCGTGAACATCTGCATGATGCGGGTGGGCCGGCGCATCGCGCGCAACATGCGCCGCGACGTGTTCAACAAGCTGATGACCCTGCCGGTCGGCTATTTCGACCGCAACCAGGCCGGGGACATCATCAGCCGCGTGAGCTACGACATCGACGTGGTGGCGCTCAGCCTTTCCTCCGACGTGATCCAGATCCTGACCAGCTTCATCACGGTCGCGGGCAGCTTCATCATGATGTGCACCATTTCCATCCCGCTCGTTCTGTGCATGATCTTCACGATCCCCGTGAGCGTGCTGTTCACGCGCAGCATGTCGAAAAAGACCCGCCCCCGCTACGCGCGGCGCAGCGCCACCTACGGCGAAATGAACGGCTTCGCGGAGGAAATGTTCACCGGCCAGAAAACGATCCTCGCCTATGCGCACGAAGACGCGGTCTGCGACAAATTCAGCGAGATCAACCGTGCGGCTGCGGAGGCCTACAAAAATGCCGACGGCCTGGGCATGACCATGGGCCCGACCATCGGCATGATCTCGAACTTCGGCCTCGCGGCGATCGGCATGGGCGGCGCGGTGCTGTACATGCTCCGGATCGTCGGCCTGGACCAGATCTCCAGCTTCGTCCTTTACAGCCGCAAATTCTCGGGACCGATCAACGAGATCTCCAACATCATCAACGAGATCTTCTCGGCGCTCGCGGCATCGGAACGCGTCTTCCGCCTGCTGGACGAACCGGAAGAGGCGAAGGATCTCTACGGCGCGGAGGAGCTTAAGGACTGCAGGGGCCACGTCGAGGCGGAGCGCGTCAGCTTCGGCTATGTCCCGGAAAAGACCGTCCTGCACGACCTTTCCCTGGAGGCAAAGCCCGGCCAGACCGTCGCCATCGTCGGACCGACCGGCGCCGGCAAGACCACCATCATCAACCTGCTCATGCGCTTCTACGACCCGGACAGCGGCGAGATCCGCGTGGACGGACGCGGGCAGCGGGAATACACGATGGAGAGCCTGCGCCGCGCCTACGCGATGGTCCTGCAGGATACCTGGCTCTTCAACGGGACCATTTTCGACAACATCGCCTACGGCAAGGAAAATGCTTCGTTCAATGAGGTCGTGGAGGCCGCGAAGGCCGCCCGCATCCACAATTACATCATGCGGCTGCCGAACGGCTACAATACGGTCATCACCGAGGACGGCGGGAACATTTCCAAGGGGCAGAAGCAGCTGCTCACGATCGCGCGGGCCATGCTCTATGACAACAATATGCTGATCCTGGACGAGGCCACCTCGAACGTCGATACGAATACCGAGCGGCAGGTGCAGCGGGCCATCCGGAGCCTGATGAAGGGCAAGACCAGCTTCGTCATCGCGCACCGCCTCAGCACCGTCCAGAACGCCGACCGCATCCTGGTCGTGGACCACGGCGACGTGGTCGAGCAGGGCACGCACGACGAGCTGATGCTCAGGAAAGGCTTCTACTATAAGCTCTACGCCAGCCAGTTTGAGTAAGAAGATCCTTCGCCGCTTGTGCCCCGCGGGTGCTTTGCGGCTCAGGATGACAGTATGACTGCGGCTCAGGATGACAGCATGGTCGTGGCTCAGAATGACAGCATAAAAAAGACCGTGGACACCTTTTTGTCCACGGTCTTTCTTAAAGCCTCCGAATCACTCTTCGACTTCAATGATCTGTTTCTTGTTGTAGGAGCCGCATGCCTTGCAGACCTGGTGAGGTACCATCAACGCACCGCATTTGCTGCACTTGACCAATGTAGGATTGCTCATCTTCCAGTTTGCTCTGCGGCTGTCTCTTCTTGCCTTAGAGGACTTATTCTTGGGACAAATAGACATATGATCCACCTCCTTCGCTCCCAGTCACGACCCCGGACGGAGTCCTCCCCGAAATCGTGCTTTTCGATTATAGCCAAGTCCTCCCCCGCTGTCAACTGTTTTTTTCAGTTTTTTCAGGCAAATTTTCGCAGCCGGGAACTGTTGGCTTTTCCCCCGATTTTTGCTAAGATAAATGAAGAAGGCGGGGGCTGACGCTCCCGGCCGGAACGATGTGTATTTTCAGAAAAGAGGTACGGCATATGACGTTGAAAGAAGCCAGAAGCGCCCTCATGGCGCTGCAGGAAAAGATCGCCGCCTACGGCCACGCCATGAGCGTGATCTACTACGACGGCAATACCGGCGCCCCGAAGGGCACCGCGGAGAACCGCGGCCGCTCGCTCGGCGTGCTCAGTGAGGAAGTGTACAAACTCCAGACTGGCAGGGACACCGTGAAGCTCCTCGAATACCTGGACGCCCACAAGGCCAGGCTCACGCCGGAAGAAAAGCGCATGGTCTTCCTGATGCTGAAGGACATCCGCTACATGCAGAAGATCCCGATGGAGGAATACATCGCCTATGAAAAGCTGCTTGTCGAGGCCGACGACGTCTGGCACCGCGCGAAGGATGCCAGCGACTTTGCCCTCTTCGAACCGTACCTGCAGAAGATCTTCGACACGCTCCGCCGCTTCGCCGGTTACCAGGACCCGGAGAAGGATCCCTACGACTACTTGCTGAACGAATTTGAAGAAGGCCTGAGCAAAGAAAAGTGCGATGCCTTCTTCAGCGCGCTGAAGGAGCGCCTCGTCCCGCTGATCGCGAAGGTCGGCAGGGCGAAACAGGTCTCCGACGCCTGCATTAAGGGCGATTTCCCCGAGGATAAGCAGGAAGAACTCTCCTGGTTCCTGATGAAGCTGATCGGTCTGGATCTGGACCATGTCGGGCTTTCCACCACGGAGCATCCCTTCACGACCAGCCTCGGCTCGCACCTCGACGAGCGCATCACGACCCACTATTACCGCGAGGACGTTTCCTTCTCGCTCTACAGCGTGGTGCACGAAGGCGGGCATGCCCTCTATGACACCGGCTCGAAGGATGAGTACGCGTTTACCGTTCTGGACGGCGGCGTGTCCATGGGCATTCACGAGAGCCAGAGCCGCTTCTACGAGAACATTTTAGGCAGAAGCAGGGCATTCTGCTATGCTATTCAGCCGGAACTCAGGAAACTTTTCCCGAAAAACTTCGCCAGAGCTAGCGTCGAGGATATCTATAAGGCTGTCAACAAGGTCCAGCCGAGCCTCATCCGCACCGAGGCCGACGAGGTCACCTACAGCCTGCACGTGATGATCCGCTACGAGCTCGAAAAACGCGTGATGGCCGGCGAGCTCAAGGTCCACGACCTCCCTGCCGAATGGAACCGCCTCTATAAGGAATACCTCGGCGTGGACGTGCCAGATGACAAACACGGCGTCCTGCAGGATTCCCACTGGTCCGGCGGCGCGGTCGGCTATTTCCCGAGCTACGCCTTCGGCAGCGCCTACGGCGCCCAGTTCCTCCGCAAAATGAAGGAGACCGTCGACGTCGACCGCTGCGTGGCGGAGGGCAATTTCGCCCCCATCAACGCCTGGCTGCGCGAGAACATCTGGCAGCACGGCAGCCTTTATCCGCCGGCCGACCTCCTCGACCGCGTCCTCGGCGAACCCTTCGACCCGATGGTGTACGTGGAGTACCTGGAAGCGAAGGTCAAGGATATTTACGGGGTGTAAATATACTGCCCAAGTTGTCAGGGAGACGGTTCTGCTGACAACACAGAGAATTTGTCATCCTGAGCGCAGCGAAGGATCTTCTTTCTGTTTGATTTGAAGATCCTTCGTCGCTGTGCTCCTCAGGATGACACAAAGTTGTCACGTTCCCCTGACAACTTTTTTTATTGTCCCTGTCCCATTTTCTCCTCCCGGATCGTTTATAAAGCAGAAGGCCAAAGACAGCCGAAACGAAAGGAAGCTCACCGTGGCGAAAGCGCAGCAGCAAACGGATATCCGCGAGATCTACGCGTCCTGGTACAGCCGGATGCTTCTCTGGGCAAAGAGATATTTCCCGGAGCAGGCCGACTGTGAGGATGCGGTCCATGAGGCATTCCTGCGTCTGCTGAAGCGTCCGGATCTCGTCAGAAGTGCCGGAAGCGGACCTCGGCTCGAAGGGCTTCTCCGGATCGTCTTAAAAAGCGCCTGCCTTGACCTTCTGAAAAAACGCCGCGAGATCCCGTCGGACGATGAGTTCCTTGAGGCGGCTGAGCCCCTCCGTGAAGGACAAACGGAGGAAACCTATGCCGAAAAAGATGCGCTGGACCGGGCGATCGCAGGCCTGCCGGAATCCACACGGGACATCCTGATCCTGGCTTATCTGTACGGCTATTCACCCCGCGAGATCGCGAAGCTTATCGGCAAAACGGAAGGGGCTGTCTGCAAAGCGCTGCAGCGCGGCAGGAAAAGCCTGTACGCCTTACTGGAGGAGGAAGAAAAATGACACGCAGACAAAGAAATGAATATGATAAGAAGATCACCGGCGCGCTGAGAAAGTATCTGGCGGAAGAAGGTGTTTCGGAGTTTCCGTCAGATGCGCCTGCCGGCAGCGGCGCCTGGCTTGCAAAACCGCTCGCACGTGCAAAAACAAAGCAGTTTTTCCGCGGTCTCTGCCGCGCCGCCGCCGTTTTCCTGCTTGTTACAATCGTGGGCTTCGGCACCGTCTGTGCCGCAAGCTCCGAGGTCCGCGCCACCGTCGGCAATGCCTGGAAGCAGATCTACGCACGCTGGAGCGGAGACTGGAAGAAGCTGGAGCCTGGTCCGGATGAGGTCAGGACGCCGAATTATTTCCAGCGCACCTCGTATACAGATGAAGAAAAAGCCTGGTATTACACGATCATTTTCACGGGTTATCCCGGTGTGAACGATCCCTACGCAGCCACCTTTGTCGGGATCGACCTGCGGCACCGCTTTGCGGAAAACAGCTGGAGCGAAGCCTATCAGACAGGATTCGATCTGAACGGAGAACCCTATTATGAGATCAACAGGCTCCGGTCGCAGTACATTTTCTTCGGCAGCAGCGAAGCGGAAAAGCGGGACCGCAGGCTCATAGAGGAGATTCTGAAAAAGGTTCTGGATCCCCCCACGAACGGCGGCGAACCAGATCCGGCAGATTACACCTTTGAAGCGCTCGACAAGGAAATGTTCTTTGATCTCCTGAAACAGGCGCTGGTCGACGCGCCGGTCATGACAAGTGACAAAAAGCACGGCACCATGTCACCTATCGGTACGTATGTTGAGCCGGAGTGGCAGGACGGATACCGTTTCCAGATCATCGGTGCCGAGCGGACCGATGGGATCGACGAAATCTATATCGACGTCCTCTATAAAACCGGTGAAGCCTATAACGACTATGTGCAGCTCTCCGACCTTGCCGAAGCCGGAAAAGCCGACGCCGCACAGCAGGAGCTCTTCACTCTTCTGCAGGAAGTCCGGGCAGCCATCAAAGAGAAAAACAGTTTTACGGCAATGGAAGCCGCGCTAAGTGAAAAGAAGATCGAAGGCATCGATCTGGGACGCCTGATTTTATTCCTGCAGGCACTGGAAGAGGGCAGCGCGGAAAAATACCATGAGGATCCTTCCATCCTGCCCTGGGAAACCGTAACCATCAGCAAGGAAGAATGGGATGAACATATGCGCGAACTGGGCCGCGAAGAATAAGACGATTATCAGGGGGACGGTTATGCTGACAATTTTCTCTCATCCTGAGGAGCGCAGCCCCCGCAGGGGAAAAGCAACGAAGGATCTTCAGATCAAGAAGCAGGAAGATCCTTCGCTGCGCTCAGGATGACACAGAACTGCCAACTTCTTAATTTTCCTTAAACTGCCTTCTTCGGCTTGCCGAAGGGGGCAGTATTTTGTAAAATAAAGAATTGCTGTATATTATTACACTCAGAAAGGCTACCTTATGCTTTCATTAAAGAACATCACCAAAGTTTATCCGGCGGCCGGGGAGGACGTTCACGCCCTGCGCGGCCTCAGCCTTGATTTCCGGAAGTCTGAGTTCGTTTCGATCCTCGGGCCGTCCGGCTGCGGCAAGACCACCCTGCTCAATATCATCGGCGGGCTGGACCGCTATACGGAGGGCGATCTCGTGATCGAGGGCCGCTCCACAAAGGATTATAAGGACCGCGACTGGGACACCTACCGCAACCACTCGGTCGGCTTCGTCTTCCAGACCTACAACCTGATCCCGCACCAGAGCGTGCTGCAGAACGTGGAACTCGCCCTGACGCTTGCGGGCGTAGGCAAGAAGGAGCGCCGCGAACGCGCCCGGATCGCCCTCGAAAAGGTCGGCCTCGGCGACCAGCTGCGGAAAAAGCCGAGCGAAATGTCCGGCGGCCAGATGCAGCGCGTCGCGATCGCCCGCGCCATCGTGAACGACCCGGAGATCATCCTCGCGGACGAGCCGACCGGCGCCCTGGACAGCGAGACTAGCCTGCAGGTCCTGGACATTTTAAAAGAGATCGCTGCGGACCGCCTGGTCATCATGGTCACGCACAACCCGGACCTGGCGGAGCGCTATTCCACGCGCATCGTGCGCATGCTGGACGGGAAGATCCTTTCCGACACCCAGCCGGTCTCGGCCGAGGAACTCGCGGCGGAGGACGAGGCCCGCGCCGCCGCGCCTGCGGGCACCAAGAAGAAGCCGTCCATGAAGGCCTCCACCTCCTTCGGCCTCTCCCTGAAAAACCTCTTCACGAAGAAAGGCCGCACGATCCTGACCTCCTTCGCGGGCAGCATCGGCATCATCGGCATCGCCCTCATTTACGCCGTGTCCCAGGGCACGACCAACTATATCGATTCGGTGCAGGAGCAGACCCTGACCTCCTACCCCATCACCATCGAAGCGCAGACGCTGGACATGAGCAGTTTCATTTCCACCTTCATGGGGCGCGCGAAATCGCTCAGCGAGCATGAGGACGACGCCGTCTACCAGAAGGCC
Source organism: Lachnospiraceae bacterium (assembly GCA_017428265.1). Taxonomy (GTDB): domain Bacteria; phylum Bacillota; class Clostridia; order Lachnospirales; family Lachnospiraceae; genus UBA6987. Next base: position 42,962 of record JAFRRD010000002.1, read on the forward strand.
ATGTTCTACGAAATGGTGAACGCCATGACGCAGATCGAAGCACGCAAGAACGACCTGAAGGCCTTCAAGGTCTGGCTGGAGACCGAAAAGGCAAAGGAGGGGAGCGACCTTTCGAAGGCGCTCGCCGGCATCCAGTACGGCTACGGCCTGAACCTGCAGATCTACACGAAGGGCGTGGACGGCGAGCTGCTGCTCTCGGATACGACCGACATCACCATGCGGGCCATGCAGAAATACGGCGGTCCCGATTTTTCCGCCATGATGGCTCTCCGGGAACAGTCCGCCTTCGGCAGCGCCTCCTCTTCCATGGAATCGAACATGTCCCTGTGGAAGGAACTGCTGCCCGGCGAGGGCGGCGCCCCCGTCAGCGACGTCACGAAGGAACAGTACGAGCTTCTTTACGGCAGCTGGCCTTCCGCCCACAACGAGATCATCCTCTTCGTGGACGACCACAACGAACTGAGCGACCTGACGCTCTTCGCCATGGGGCTCCGGCCGGAAGCAGACATCGAAGCCCTCATTGAAGCTGCCATGCATCAGAAGACCGTCGAATACGACGACACGAAGAAATGGTCCTACGAAGAGATCTGCGCCCTCGATTACCGGAGCGTTCTTCCTTCCGACTGCTACGCCTACGACGAGGCCTCCGGCACCTGGCTGGACCTGAGGGAATCCTCCGCCGGCCTGCAGTTCCTCTATGACAACGCGCTGAAGCTGAAAGTCACCGGCATCGCCAAGGTAAACAAGGATGCCGTATCCGGCCGCGAATACGGCTCCATCGGCTATACGCACCTGCTGACCGAATACCTCATCACCCACGCCGCGGAAAGCGCCGCGGTGAAGGCCCAGAAAGCGGATCCCGGCGTCGACATCTTCACCGGTCTGCCCTTTAAGGACAATGACGTTTCGAAGCCCGAAGAAAAGGCCGCGGCCTTCCTGAAAGCCCTCGAAGATTTTGATGAAGAAAAGCTTGCCGACATCTACACGCGCATCATGAGCATCCCGGACGACGAAACGGTCGCGCAGACCGTCGCCGCGCAGCTTGCCGGCCTCGACCGGAGCGCGGTCGAGCAGCAGCTCGCCGGCGCCATGGCCTCCCAGATGGGCATGGACGCGGAAGCCGCCCTCTCCTACATCCAGGCCATGAGCGACGAGGATTTCACCGCGATGGCTGCCCGCCTCATCGAGGAACAGTTCCGCAGCCGGTACGCCGAACAGGTCCGGACGCAGCTTGCCGCCATGACGCCCGAACAGCTGGCCGCGATGCTGAAGGCCGCCCTGCCGACGCTTTCCGAAGAGCAGGAAGCGAAGTACTACGACGACGTCCTCGAATTTGCCGACGGCAGCTATGACAGCAATCTTGTGAAGCTCGGCTGCCTGGAGCTGGCCGATCCTTCCCGCATCAACCTCTTCGCCTCTTCCTTCGCGGATAAGGACACGATCGAGGAAGCCATCTCCGCCTACAACGAGAGCGTCCCCGAGATGCAGCAGATCCGCTACACGGACTACGTCGGCCTTATCATGAGCTCCGTCACCACGATCATCAACGCCATCACCTACGTGCTGATCGCCTTCGTCGCCGTATCTCTCATCGTCTCCTCCATCATGATCGGCGTCATCACCCTGATCAGCGTGCAGGAGCGTACCAAGGAGATCGGCATCCTCCGCGCGATCGGCGCCTCAAAGAAGAACGTCTCGAGCCTCTTCAACGCCGAGACGGTCATCATCGGCTTCGCGAGCGGGCTCCTCGGCGTCGGCATCACTTACCTGCTGACGATCCCGATCAACGCGATCCTGTACCACTTTACGGACATCGAAGGCCTGAAGGCCGTCCTGCCGCTGCCGGTCGCCGGGATCCTGGTCGCGATCAGCATGTTCCTTACCCTGATCGCCGGCATCATTCCTTCCCGCAGCGCCGCGAAGAAGGATCCCGTGGTCGCGCTCAGAACGGAATAAGGAAAAACACCGAAAGAACTCCGCGGATCTCCGCGGAGTTCTTTTTGCCTCCTCCGCGCCGCATAATTATTATTGTATTTTTTCCGCGGAAGCCTTATAATACATATCGTGGGGCAGTTTTACCCCTTACTTTTAGTTTGCATTCCGAAAGGACACGATTATGGAAGAACGCAGAGTCGGTACAGTTTCCCGCGGCATCCGCTGCCCCATCATCCGCGAGGGCGACGATCTGGTCCGCATCGTCACGGACAGCGTGCTCGCTGCCGCCGAGAGCGACGGTTTTTCGCTCCGCGACCGCGACGTCATCGCGATCACCGAATCCATCGTAGCCCGCGCGCAGGGCAACTACTGCACGGTAGACGACATCGCTGCCGACGTTAAGGCCAAGACCGGCGGCGGCACCGTCGGCGTCATTTTCCCCATCCTCTCCCGCAACCGCTTCGCCATCTGCCTGCGCGGCATCGCGAGCGGCGTGAAGAAGGTGGTCCTGATGCTGAACTATCCGTCGGATGAAGTCGGCAACGCCCTCGTGGACATCGACAAGGTCGACGAGGCGGACGTCAACCCCTACTCTGACGTGCTGACCCGCGAACGCTTTAAGGAACTCTTCGGCGCGCCCCGCCATCCCTTCACCGGCATGGACTACGTGGCTTACTATGAAGAGCTGATCAAAGGCTGCGGCGCCGAGGCGGAGATCATTTTCGCGAACCAGCCGAAGGCCGTGCTCGCCTACACCGACACCGTCATCAACTGCGACATCCACACCCGCAAGCGCACCAAACGCCTGCTTAAGGCCGCCGGCGCGAAGACCGTCCTCAGCCTAGACGATATCCTGACCGCGTCCGTGAACGGCAGCGGCTTCAACGCGGACTTCGGCCTGCTCGGTTCCAACAAGGCGACCGAGGACAAGGTCAAACTCTTCCCGCGCGAGAGCCAGCCGCTCGTTGAGAACATTCAGTCCGAAGTCCTGAAACTGACCGGAAAGCACGTCGAAGTCATGGTCTACGGCGACGGCGCGTTCAAGGATCCGCAGGGCAAGATCTGGGAACTGGCCGATCCGGTCGTTTCCCCCTTCCATACGGCAGGCCTCATCGGCACGCCGAACGAGCTGAAGCTGAAATACCTCGCCGACAACGACTTTAAGGAACTGTCCGGCGAAGCGCTGAAGCAGGCGATTTCCGCCAGCATCCGCAAAAAAGACGGCGACCTGAAGGGCCAGATGGCCTCCGAAGGCACGACGCCGCGCCAGCTGACCGATCTGATCGGCTCCCTCTGCGACCTGACCAGCGGCTCCGGCGACAAGGGAACTCCCGTAGTCCTCGTGCAGGGCTACTTCGACAACTATACCAACAACTAAGGAGACGAAATGAAACCTTACCGTGACATGACGCCTGAAGAAAGACGGCATGAGTACGCAGCCGTCAAGGCCCACTACGACGAACTGAGAAGCCTGAACCTGAAACTGGACATGTCCCGCGGCAAACCCGGCCGCGACCAGCTGGACAAAGTTTCCGACATCCTGACCGTCCTGACCCGGGACGACTGCCTGACCGCAGACGGCGACATGCGCAACTACGGCGTGCTCGCCGGCGTTCCCGAAGCAAGGCGGCTCTGGGCGGATATCCTCGGCTGCCGCTATGAAGAGACTTTTGTGGGCGGCAACTCCTCCCTGCAGCTGATGTACGATCTGATCGCCAAAGCCTGGGCCTTCGGCCTTTCGCATTCCGAAAAGCCCTGGTGCCGCGAGGAAGGCCTGAAATGGCTCTGCCCCGTCCCCGGCTACGACAGGCATTTCGCCGTCACCCAGCTTTTCGGCATTGAAATGATCCCCGTGAAGATGACGCCCGAAGGTCCCGACATGGACGCCGTCGAAGAGCTTATCAAGGATCCTAAGGTCAAAGGCATGTGGACCGTGCCGAAGTATTCCAACCCCGACGGCATCATCTACAGCGCGAACGTCATCGAACGCATTGCCGAAATGAAGCCCGCAGCGCCCGACTTCGTCCTGATGTGGGACAACGCCTACGTCATCCACGAGTTTGACGGCGACTACGTTCCCTTCCCGGACATCCTCAGCCTGTGCCGCGCCGCCGGCAATCCCGACATGGTCTACGAATTTGCTTCGACCTCGAAGGTCACGCTTCCGGGCTCAGGCATTGCCTGCATGGCCACGTCGGAAGACAACCAGAAGTACCTGCAGAAACTGATCGGGATCCAGATCATTTCCTACAACAAGGTCAACCAGCTACGCCACGCGAAGTACCTGCAGAACAAGGAACACGCGCTGGAGATCATGAAGCGCCACGCCGCCGTCCTGAAGCCCCGCTTCGAAACCGTGCTGAACGCACTTGAGAAAGAGATCCGCCCCGCCGGCATCGGCCGCTGGGCGACCCCGAAGGGCGGCTACTTCGTCTCCCTGTATACCGATCCCGGCCTTGCGAAGCGCACCGTGGCCCTGACCAAAGAAGCCGGCGTAGTGCTCACCGGCGCCGGCGCCACCTATCCTTACGGCAAGGACCCCGACGACAGCAACATCCGTATCGCACCGTCGCTGCCGCCGATCTCCGAACTGGAGCAGGCCATGGACGTGCTCTGCACCGCATTGAAACTTGCTGCACTGGAGCAGTTAAACGCTTAAGCGCTTGACTGAGGCTCTCTGCAGCAGCCCCTGCCGCAAGGCAGCCTCAGAGAAAGCGAGAAAATCATGAAGATCGAAAGAATCAGTGACAACCAGATCCGCTGCATCCTGACCGCAGGAGACCTCATCAAACGCCACCTCAGCATCAAATCGATCGCCCAGGGCGATCAGGCGGCGCAGGCTCTCGTGCGGGAAATGATGGAGCAGTCCTCCGAGGAGTTCGGCTTCGAGCCCAACGAATTCCCTCTTCTCGTGGAGCTTTCCCCTGCCGGAGGCGGCGGGATCGCCCTGACCGTAACGAGGGTGAATTCCATGGACGAGATCCCGGTCGCCGCGCAGGCAGACCATCTGATGAGGGCCCTTCAGGCCATCGTTAACATGGCTAAGGAAAACGACCGCAAAGAAAGGGTACCGGCGCCCGTCGCCGCGTTCAGTTTCGATGCGCGCCGCGCGCTTGTGCTGCCGCCGGAACTGAAGGAGGATCCCCGCGGCGTGCATACGGCGCTCTACTGGCAGCCGAAGTACAACGTGTATTACCTGGCCGTTACCTCCACCCTGAAGTATCAGGCGGTCTTCAGCCATGTCTGCCATCTCCTTTCCGAGTACGGCCGCAGCATCCCGGTGACGGAAGGAAGCCCCGCCTATTTCGCGGAGCATTATGTGACGCTCTTCGCGAAAAATGCGCTGAAGCACATCGCCGCCGGCGAAGTCGAACCGCCGAAAGGATAAGATCCTTCGACTCGCTTCGCTCGCTCAGGATAACAGATTTTTGTCATCCTGAGCGGAGCGAAGGATCTTCTCTTCACGAAAGTCATTGACACCTTTTCCTGATTTTGTTAGAATCGGGAAGTCGCGGACCTTTAGCTCAGTTGGTCAGAGCAGTCGGCTCATAACCGATCGGTCCCGGGTTCGAGTCCCTGAAGGTCCACTTCCGTGATCTCACGGCGCCCGCCGCGGCGCAAATGCGGCAAAACAGTCCGCTTTCATGCGGTCTGTTCCATGGCAGTCAGCCATGGCTTTGGCCCGATGGCTCAGTTGGTTAGAGCGCCGCCCTGTCACGGCGGAAGTCGTGGGTTCGAGTCCCATTCGGGTCGCTC
>JAFRRD010000001.1 GCA_017428265.1 Lachnospiraceae bacterium
CATGATTATACCAGCCATAAACGTTTTTCTGTTCAGGTTTTTCAGACGTGGGAGAAACAGTGCCGAGAGCAGAACAAACCCCAAAATGAAGCGGACTCCCAACAGGTTGAACACACCCATACCTTTTAATATGAGCTTGGAAAACAGGTAGCTGGTTGCCCGCGCGATGATTACGCCGGCAAGGAGCAGTTCCGCACGGTTGCGGGAGAGGTTCTTAGTCTTCATGTCAATTCCTTCATAATGCTTTCTTGACACAGAGTATGCTCTCATGTTATCCTTGCGTAAAGCGAGATTGTTTCAACATATCTTTGCCAATATATCAAGGAAGTGCTCTGACGATGGATACTGAGAAATGTACTGCTCTGCTCTGCGTGATCGAAAGCGGAAGCATTACAGCCGCAGCGGAAAAGCTGGGCTATACTGTTTCCGGCGTAAGCCGGATGATGGCTGCGATGGAAACGGAGAGCGGGTTTCCTTTGCTTGTGCGGAGCAAAAGCGGTGTCGTCCCAACGGAAGACTGTAAGAGGATTCTGCCCACGGTTAAGGAACTTGCCCGTCTCGGAGGACTCTATGAAGAGCGCACATCCGCGGTACACGGTTTGGAAACTGGCGTGATCCGCGTAGGAAGCGTTTACAGCACCTACTATGACTGGTTGGCAAAAACAATTGCAAGTTTTTCGTCGCTGCATCCCGGTGTTGAGATCCGCTTCCTCCAGGGAAGCAGCAGTGATTTCTATTGTGCTCTCACCGAACATAAGGTAGATTTCTGCATTGTGAGTCGGCGCGAGGGAGATTATGATTTCTTTCCTCTGCGCTGTGATCCTCTTGTGGCGTGGGTGCCAAAGAACCATCCCCGCGTGAAGGATGGTTTCTATCCGCTTGTAGACTTTGAATCAGAGCCATATATTGACACATATCCCGGACAGGAAACAGACAACGAGCGTGCCTTCCGTGAAAACGGACTCTCTCCACGCGGACAGTTTCTTTCAGTAGATATACAGGCAACGCGAGCCATGGTTGCGGCAGGGCTGGGAGTCAGCCTGTGCAATTCGATCTTGGCGCACGGGCTTGATATGAAGGACATTGTGGAACTTGAGACGCAGCCAAGGTGTGAGGTGGAGATCGGGATCGCAGCCCCGAGAAAAGTGGTTCGCTCACCTGCTGCCGGGAGCTTTTTACGTTTCTCCCTCGAACGGATTCCGAATTAAAAAAACGGTGTCGGAATTGATCACTCCGGCACCGCAATTTATTTACTATAGAACTTTATGCAAGTCGTTCAAGCAGTTTGTCAAATCCGTAGATTTCGAGTTTTGTCCTTCCCGCCAGCAGTTCTTCTAACCATGTTTCCTTCTATTGTCTATTATAAGCCTTGAGATAAATAATACCGGGCTGCTGAAGAACAGCAGTCCGGTATTATTAGTTACCAACCTTGTCAGACAAATGCCCAAATCAGTTTTTAATTCAAAACTTTCTTATGAGCATCCGCCTTCATGCAGCGCTCTTTTGTTTATCTCTTCCGCCAGGGTCTGCCGTGATCTACAGCACTTTCTCCATATAGGAGCTGTCTTCCCTGCAGGCGCCGGTGCGGACGAAACCGTTCTTCGTGTAAAAACGGATGGCGCGTTCGTTGCTGTTCAGGACCTCCAGGCGGATCCGGTCCATGCCGCGCGAAAGCGCGAGTTCCCTGCAGGCGTCCATAAGTTGCCTGCCGATGCCGCGGCGGCCGTATTCGTCCTTCACGCCGAACATCGTGACGTAAGCCATACGGCTCTCCAGGTCATTGGCATAGATCACGGCAAGGCCGACAGGCTCATCGCCGTCTGCCGCCACGATGAAATCCGCAAATCGCAGCATCTTAAGAAGCAGGGCTTCAGGATCCGGACGCTCGCTCAGCCGCACGGGAAAGTACGGATCGACCGCCCGGACCGCCCGCCGCTTCAATACTTCGTCATCCGTTCGAAATATTTCCATCTGTTTCCTCTCGTCATTTGCAATTGATCCGGCAGATGTATACCGCCGTCTGCTCCGGCCCCTTTACAGCGACTGACTCTCGAGGGCCTTCGTGATGACCTTCATCATGCGGACCGCGAGTTCATGATTGTCGGTGATGAGATCGTAGACTGCATCCTCCGACAGTACGCCGCGCTTTAAGCCTGCCGGAAGCTTTCCGGCCTCGTCGGCCTCATAATCCCTGACCCACGCCGCGCTTCCGTAGTAATCGCTCAGTTTGATATACTCCTTCTGTACCGCCTCATAAGCCTCAAACGCTTCTGCCAGCCTGTCCACTGCCGCGCGCGACGCATCCAGACAGCGCTCCATTTCCGTTATCCGTTCGATCCTCGTCATGGCAAATGCCTCCTTTTTTAATATTTTACCACAATTGCGGCATTTTATGGTATAATGTTTTCGATTTCAGCCAGAAAGACAAAAAGACAGTTTTGCACCATTACTCTGTCGACTGACAACAAAAAGAAAGGGTAAAAAAATGAAAGCAAACATCGGTATCCACATCGGCATTTTTGCCGCCATCGGCTTCCTGGTCGCCCAGTTCGGCGGTCTGGTCCCGCTGGTGCTTATCGCCGGCTACGTCCTTCTTAAGGAAGAAAACGACTTCCTGCGGATGTCCGTCCTGAAAGCGCTCGCGATCGTCCTGACAGCAAGCGTCCTGAACTTCCTCATCGGCGTGATCCCGGACATCCTGTTCGAGTTCCTCGACAGGCTGACCCGCCTTTACGGCGCAAGTACGTCGTTCGGGAGCCTGAAGGCGATCAATAAGCTCGAGCAGTTCTTCAGCTTCCTGACCTGGCTCGTCAGCACCTGCAAGGCCATTCTGCTGATCCTGCTGGCCTGCCTCGCCTGCGGCGTGAAGACGATCAAGCTGCCGGTCATCGACAAGCTGATCGGGAAATACGCGCTGAAAGCAGAATAACGAAACACCTTCGCAGACCGTCCGTCAGGGCGGTCTGTTTTCGGCATAAAACAAAGAGGGTGCGCCCGCGGGCGCACCCTCTTTGCATGATCGTTATTTCAGCCCGCGAAGCGCCGCAGGAACCGCTCGTTCATGTTTTCCCGGTCCAGGATGATCATCACGTCGCAGCAGTTGAAATCCCAGTCGATGAAGCCGTTCTGCGAGACCGTGGCGCCGATCTTCAGATAGGCCTTGAGCAGCCCCGGCAGACCGGCTTCGGCGGCGGACAGGCCTTTCAGCGTCCCGTATTCGAAGGAATCATGCGCGGCCCGTACCTCGAAGCGGCTGCAGAGATGCTTTTCGTTCAGATAGGACGTGCAGTTTTCGTATACGGAAGGGTCCGTCCCGTGCAGGGAGCAGGTGCCGATGACAAAGCGCAGCCCCAGGTCTCTGGCATAGGTGATCACTCCCTTCCAGAGCAGGCTGAACACGATGCCGCCCCGGTAATCCTTATGGATCACGGCCCGGCCCGCTTCCACGATCCCGCCCGGATCCTTCCGCAGCGCAGAAATGTCAAACTCTTCCTCGCATTTGAAGACGCCGCCCTTCAGCGTGGCATCCGTCGCCAGCCGGTAGGTGCCGACGATCCGGCCGGTCTTTTTCTCAACGGCGACCAGGGACTCGGAAAACGCATCGTAGCCGTCGTCATCCAGTCCTTCGCTGTCATTTTTCTTCTCGTCAAAGTCCTGCAGCAGATATTCATAGCGAAGCCGCTGCACTTCCCTCAGTTCAGCCTTATTATTGAAATCCAGGAATCTTACCAGATATTCGGGGGTCTCGATGTGATCCATAATGCTCTCCCTGCCGCGGCGCATATCCCATAAGCTTTATTTTCTGCATTATACCTTGTTTTGCCTGCTTTTGCAATTTATGATATAATGAAACGGCAAAGCAGGGGAAACGGCCTGAAACACATCCCGCCGGCAGGGAAAACGAGATGATTGACAGGGTCCCCGAATTATGGCAAAATTATTCTGTTCCGGGAACACCAGGGACATGAACGGGAAAGGAAGAAGAACCAATGTCCGGATTCAGTCTTGCTCCGATAAGAAAACTCTTCAAAAAACGCCGCATGGCCAAACTGGCGAAGCGTCTCAACAACCAGGTAAAGGATAATACGAACGGCAACGTCCTGACGCCGGAAGAAAGAGACGAGGCGATCCGCTTTTACAGAGAAACCACCGGCATGAAGATCGATCCGATCTATCACAACTATCAAAAGGAAAAAACCGGTAAATTCTATAAAGAGTACATTCCCGACGATCTTTTTTACAATTACATCGACCCCTATTTCAACCGGATCAAGGAACGTTCTCTGGACAACAAATGCTATTACGATCTGCTGTTTGCCGGCTTTGCCATGCCGAAGTCGTATCTGAAGCGGCTGAACGGCATCTGGTTCGACGGGGAAGAGCATGCCATTGATAAGGAAGCCGTCAACGCCGTACTGCTGAGCCATCCTGCCGTATTCATCAAGAAGGCCTTCAATACCGGCGGCGGAAAAGGTGTGTTTTATCTTTCCAACGAATCGGACGATATCGTCAGCCGCTTCTGGGAGATCATCGGCCGGATAGATGAGGACGTCGTCATACAGGAACCGCTGAAGCAGCATGCGGCGCTGTCGCGGGTCAATGAATCCAGCGTGAACACGATCCGCGTGCTTTCCATGCTGAGGCCCGACGGGAGCATCAAAATTTACTCCGTCGTCCTGCGCATGGGCATGGCCGGCAAGAAGGTCGACAACGCCTCCAGCGGCGGCATCACCTGCGGAGTGAACCTGGACGGTCACTGCAAGGAAGCGGGCTATTACTCCTATGTCAACGGCGGAAAACGGCTGCTGAACCATCCGACAAGCGGCATGCCGTTCAAGGACATCTTCATCCCCAATATGGACAAGATCATCGCTTTTGTCGAAAAGGCGGCGGTGCGGATCCCTCATTTCCGCCTGGTCTCCTGGGACATTGCGCTCAGGGATGACGGGGAGCCTGTTCTGATCGAAGCCAACTTCTATGACGGCGAGATCGATTTCCACCAGCTGAACAACGGCCCGCTCTTCAAGGAAGATACCGAAGCCATCCTGCGGGAAGTTTTTTCGAAATAACAAGGAGGTCATCACCATGGGTCTTTTGGACGATTTATTAAGGAAACTCGGCACTTCGGCGCAGAATGCCGTCCACAGCGGTGCCGTCAAGGTCAAGAACGGGATCGAGAACGGCATCGACAATGCCGTGAAGAATGCAAAGAAGAGAGCTTCCGTCAAACATAAGAGCGTGAAGTTTGAGAAGCTGCCGCAGAACGTCGAAGAGATGAAGGCGATGCGGACCTTCGATCAGAAGGATGAATACGCGGTCGCGGCGTTCACTGTTGCGGCGCTGCTTCGCTTCGTCAGCAGCCCGGAAGACGGCAAGGCCATGCTCAATGTGCTGAAGGGGCCGGAGGACGTTTCGAACCTGGAAGTGCAGATGATGTATGAACGGCTCACGGACAATGAGTATCTGATCCGTTCCTACTTCAAGGGCGCCGAACCGGAGAACAACTACCAGCCGAAGGATCCCTGGACGGTCGAGATGGAGGAATATTCGAACAGCCGCGACATCGACAACTACCTGTATCTGTACATAGTGAGCGGCGGGGCGGACAACCCGCGCCAGATCCAGCTGAGAAGGAAGCCGTCCACCGGCGAATGGTTCGTCTGGGTGTTCGAGGGCCTGCTCATGGACATCCGCATCCCGGTGTCTGAGGACAAGTGGGCCTGACGGCTGCCTGCCGCTCCCGGACCGTTACCGAAGGCACGCGCCTTATGCGGGCGCGTGCCTTTTTCGTGCGGAAAACCGCGTTTTTCTGCGGTCGGACGCACGGTTTTGCTTTACATTTTCATAATTTTCGCTATTATGGAAAGGAATTCTTTTTATCATAGCACTTCACGGAGAGAACATGAACAATCCGCAGAATAAAGAAAAGCTGATCAATTTACAGGAAGTCAGGGAGGCCGCCGCAGCCCGCGCGCAGAAGTTCAAGGAAGACATCCAGGCTTCCCGGAAATCCAGCGAGACGGACGACCCCTTCGACGTCTTCGTCTATGACCCGATTGCCATCCGCCTGACTACCCTGTTCATCAAAATGAAATGGACACCCAACGCCGTCACGCTTTTGTCCCTCGTGTTCGGCGTAGCCGGCGCCGTCTGCCTGTACCCGAAGAAGGTCCCGGTCAACCTCCTGGGCGTTGCCCTGATCATTTTTGCGGCGATCCTCGACTGCTCGGACGGCCAGGTCGCCAGGCTTTCCCATACCGGCACCCCGTTCGGACGCTTTCTGGACGGCGCCGTGGACATGGCCAATTACCTCGCCATTTATTTCGCGCTCGGCTGCCGGCTGGCCGGTGAGACCGTTTCGCTCTCAGAGACCTTAACATTTGAACTGTCCTGGTACATCTGGATCGTGGTCGTCCTGGCTCTGCTCTGCCATTCCAGCCAGGCCCGGAAGGCGGACTATTACCGCGGCCTGCACCTGTATTTCCTGAACGGCAGCAACAACAATTATTTCGCGCGTTCGAAGGACCTTCGCCGGCAGCTTGCGGAGCTTCCGGAAGGCAGTTCCCCGTTCAGGCGTCTCTACCTCGTGATCTATCTGCTGTATTCGGGCACGCAGGAAAGAGGCGCCCGGCAGACCCAGCGTCTGCTGGACAAAATCGATGAAAACGGCGGTGTCATCTCGGAATGGCTCGCCGAATGCTATATCGACCAGAGCCGGAAAGTGATCCAGGTCACGAACACTCTGGGCTTTAACCTCAGGACCTATATCCTCTTTCTTCTACTGCTCTTCGGGAAGGAGATCTTCTGGTTCCTCTTCGTCTGCATCGTACTGGAAGGCCTGAAATATGCCATGATGCTCCGCTACGAGACCACGGCCGGCCGCATCCTGGCCGAATTCTTCCCCGAAGGCTCCGGGAATGCTGCTGATGAGAACGGGGGCGGAAACAACTGATGAAGACCAAATACCGTATCCTCTTCTTCCTGATCGGGATCGCCGGCATCGTGCTGCTTGCCGTCAAGGCGGTTCCCGACAAATCGGACTGGGGCGAGCTCTTCACGCCCCGGCTGCCGCTGCTGCTCGCGGGCCTTTTCCTTCTGTGGGCGGTCATCTACGCGATTCATACCGCGGTCTACCTGCTCATCATGGGGCGGGAAGCCGCGTCGAAAGTCGGTTTCCTGCGGATGTACCGGATCTGCATTTCCGGCTTCGCGATCAACAACGTGACACCGGCCGGGATCGTCGGCGGCGAGCCGTACCGCATCCTTGAGCTGAAGGAATACATGCCGACCGCGAAAGCCACTTCGTCGGCCATGACCTTCAACCTGATCCACATGATCGGGCATATGCTCCTCTGGATCACGGGCGCCTTCGTCTATCTGGCCCTCGGCTGCCCCGGCAACACCGTGACCACCGTGCTTCTCATGATCGCCGCAGCGCTCCTGCTTGCTTTCGTCATTTACTTTTTCCGGAAGAAGAAAAAGGGCTTCGTGGTGCCGGTCGTCAGCTTCTTTGCGAAGCTCCCGCTCATCGGCAAAAAGATCGCGGGCTTCGCGGAGAAAAACAGCGAGACGATCGCCGAAGTCGACAGCTGCTATTCCGACTTCTGCGCGGACCGGAGCCGGCTGTACAAAGCCGTGCTGATGGAGTATGCCACGCGCCTCCTGGAAGCCGTGGAATATTATCTGATCTACCTCTACCTGGGGATCGATATCCGCTTTGTCGGCGGGATCCTCGTGCTGACCTTTGCCTCCCTGATCGGGAACCTCCTCTTCATCATCCCGATGCAGGCCGGAACGCGCGAAGGCGGCATCGTGCTGGCCCTGAACTGCCTCGGCTTTGACATGGAGACCGCCGTCATGGGCGGCCTGATCTTCCGGGTCCGCGACCTTAGCTGCATCGCCGTCGGGATCCTCCTGATCCTGCTCGGGGGAAAGAAGAAAAAAGAAAGCATTTGACGCAAAGAGCGGACAAATATCAGCAAAGGGTGGACACGGCGGCGTCCACCCTTTATAATAGATTACCAGACCACAACAACTCTTCAGGAGGTGATCATGATTACCATACCGAAACTGTTCCGTAAAACAAAAACGGTCCGGCAGATCCAGGCGTACATGGACTCGACCTTCAACGAAGTCCTGCACACCACGCTGAATCCGAACGGCCCCGGCGCGATCCGCATCCACCTGATCCCGCCGAAAAAGGAAGAAAATGTCCTCAATCCGAGCATCGCGATCGTGAACGGCACCGACGTCGTCCCGGTCGGCTTCGTGTACGCCGTGATCCTGGCGGAAATGATCCGCGAGACAAATCACTACGACGGTAAGGAGATCGGCGAGGCGGACGTGCAGTCCATCCTGGAAAAGAGCGCCGCGAACGTCAAAAAGATCATCCCGGTCCTCTCGGAAAAGCGCATCAAGAACGACATTTACGAGATCTACACCACGATGAAGCAGATCGCCTACCGCGAGCCCGTCACGACCGAGATCCATTACATGAGCCTCGGCGAGTATGCGGACGAGATGAACGCCCCGCACCGCATGGACGTGATGGTGAGCGCGATGACGAAGGACGGAAAATGGCACTGCAACCAGAAATGCGTGCACTGCTACGCGGCCGGCCAGATCCATTCCGACGAGGCGGAGCTGTCGACCGATGAGTGGAAGGCGATCCTCGACAAATGCCGCGCCGCCGGCATCCCGCAGGTGACCTTCACGGGCGGCGAGCCGACCATGCGCGAGGACCTCTTCGAACTCATCCACTACGCGCGCTGGTTCATTTCCCGCCTGAACACCAACGGCATCAAACTGACCCCGGAATACTGCAGAAAGCTCCACGAATCGGAACTGGACAGCGTCCAGGTCACCTTCTATTCCTGCGATCCCGAGGTGCACAACAAACTCGTCGGCGCGCCGCAGTTTGCGAACACCGCGGCGGGCATCGACAACGCCCTGGCCGAAGGCCTGTCCGTCAGCATCAACACGCCGCTTTGCACCCTGAACCGCGACTATGTGAAGACGCTCGAATACCTGCATGAAAAAGGCGTCATCTACGTCACCTGCTCCGGCCTCATCACGACCGGGAACGCCGCGGAGGCGGAATCCGAGAGCCTGCAGCTGACGAGCGAGGAACTGGAAAAGATCCTGCGCGAAGCCGTCGCCTACTGCCACGAAAACGGCATGGAGATCGCCTTCACTTCGCCCGGCTGGATCCCGCAGGCCGTTTTCGAAGAGCTGAACATCCCGTCGCCGTCCTGCGGCGCGTGCCTGTCCAACATGGCGATCACGCCCGGCGGCAACGTCGTGCCCTGCCAGAGCTGGCTGTCCGACGCCCCGCTCGGCAACATGCTCACCGACGACTGGGCCGACATCTGGAATAACGAGATCTGCCGCGAGCGCAGAAGCTTCTCGTCCGGCATGACCGGCGAGTGCCCGTTAAGGAGGTACTGCTGATGAAAAACGTCAGAAATACCGTTAAAGTCCTGCTGATGGCGGCCGTGCTGCTGCTCGGCCTCCTGCTTCCCGCCACGAAGGCGCAGGCCTCTCCGACCGACGAGATCGTGAATTTCACCATCCAGGTCGACGTCAACGAAGATGCCTCTCTGGAGATGATCTACCACATCGAGTGGAAGGTCCTCTACGACGGCGGCGGCAAGGAAAAGCTGGAATGGGTGGACCTGGGTGTCCCGAACAAATATCACACCAATATCAAGCCGCTCACCGACACGATCAGCAAGATCAAGGACAACGGCAGCAAGCTCGCGATCTACCTGGACCGCGGCTACAGCAAGAACGAGACGGTCACTTTCGAGTTCTCCATGACGCAGGACCATATGTACCAGATCGACAAATGGGTCGAGGGAGAGACCGTCTACACCTTTACGCCGGCCTGGTTCGACGATTTCTCCGTCGATCAGCTCGTGATCGGCTGGAACGCGGAAAATGCCGGCGCCTGGCAGCCCGACTGCCTGCAGACGGACGGCTATCTGGTCTTCTCGACTTCCCTTTCCCCGGGCGGCCAATATACCATCAGCGTAGTCTATCCGAATGACGCCTTCGGTTTCTCGCCCGACCGGCAGGCGGACGGCGGCAGCGGCTACGATCCGGGCGGCAATAACGGCGGCTACAACGGCGGCAGCAGTTTTGATGCCTTTGATCTCATTGGCGGCATCATCGGCTTCCTCGTCGCGATGGCCTTCATCATCGTTCCGATCGTCCTGGTCGTCAAGTTCTTCAAATACATCTTCAGCGGTTCCGGCTTCGGCACCGAAACGAAGACCGAAAAGAAGATCACCCGCACGAAGATCGAATATTACGAGTTCTGCCCGAGCTGCGGTTCGCCGCGTGAGGAAGGCAAGGACAACTGCGCCTACTGCGGCCGCAGCATGATCAAGAGCAAGGAAGTCGTCGAGGAAAGCCAGATCGAAAAGCCCGAGCGCTACACGAACACCGGTACTTACCGCTACGGCGACTCCCCGAACACCTACATCCGCGTCAACGTCGTCAACATCCCGGTCCACGTACCGCGTTCGAGCGGCAGCCGTTCAAGCGGATCCCGTTCCGGCGGCGGCTCGCACCATTCGTCCTGCGCGTCGTCCTGTGCCTGCGCCTCGCACTGCGCCTGCGCCTCGTCCTGCGCCTGCGCCTGTGCCTGCGCCTCCTCCGGCCGCGCCGGTTGCTCCGTGAAGGATTTCTTTAAGGAAAGCTTCCACGAGGGCCGCATCGCCGTCGACAGCAAGCGGAAGGAAAACGCCTGAGCATGACCCGGTAAAGGAAACGGCGGCCCTGCGGCCGCCGCAGCCTCTCAGAAAGGAGTTCGTTATGGAAGAAAGGATCACCGCGACAGTGACCATCGTGACGCAGGGCGAGCGCTGCGAACTGGACGAAGCCGCCCTGAAGGAATGGTACCTGACACACATTGCAGGACTCTTCGATCCCGCCTACGGTACGCCGAAGATCACGGTCGAAGTCAGCCGGGAGGACCTCCCGGAATAAGATCAACAGCACACAAAAAGAGGCTGCCGCGCTGATATGTACCCCCTTTACTGGACAACACCAGCAAAGGGGGTATATTTATGCGATACAGTTACAAGTTCAAACGAGACGCTGTCGATTTATATCGGCAAGGCAAGTGGCCGGAAACGCCGGAAGGAATCAAACCGGGAAA
>JAFRRD010000013.1 GCA_017428265.1 Lachnospiraceae bacterium
AGATGACGGACATGAACGGCACGAGTTTTTCAGTGACGCGCGCGATGCGTTTGATGCCGCCGATGATGACGAGAGATGCCAGGATGAGCAGGACCGCTCCGGTCACCCAGCGCGGGACGCTGAAAGCCGCCTGCATGTTGCCGGCGATCGTGTTCGCCTGCGCGAGGTTGCCGATGCCGAAGGAGGCGAGCACCGCGAAGCACGAGAACAGGACGGCCAGCACGCGGCCGACCGTTTTCATGCCCTTCTTCGAGCCGAGGCCGTCATGCAGGTAGTACATCGCGCCGCCGGCCCATTCGCCGTTCTTGTCGCGGCGGCGGTAGAAGATGCCGAGCACGTTCTCGGAATAGTTCGTCATCATGCCGAAGAACGCGGACAGCCACATCCAGAAGACCGCGCCGGGACCGCCGACCGCGATCGCGCCCGCGACACCGGCGATGTTTCCCGTGCCGACCGTTGCGGCCAGCGCCGTGCACAGCGCCTGGAACTGGGAGATCGTTCCCTTGTCCTTCGTGTGCGTCGTGACGTTCTTGTCGAAGATCCGTCCGATCGTCTCCTTCATCCAGTGTCCGAAGTGCCCGATCTGGAAGAACTTCGTCAGGACGGTCATCAGAACGCCCGTGCCCAGAAGGATCGCAATGCCGAACCAGCCCCATATGAAGTCGTTCAGATCGCCCGCAATGAAATTCAGTACTGCCATGTCCGCTCCTTTCGACCGCTCAAGGCAGGGCGCCGTTCCGGTGCCCTGCATAAGAGAAGACGGATGAGGCCGCAAGGCTTCATCCGTCTTCTCTGACATATGACTTCATACCGGTCTGTAGTCCAAACCGTCTTTCTGTCCGTTTGCCTGAGAGATTCGTCTTCCGACTTGCACCTTCGGCACTCCACTTAAGGAGTTCTCCAGAAATCCGTCCGCTGCCGGTTTCTCAAGATCCCGGCAGTTTCATACGGTCTTTATTGATTTTTCGCCATTATAGCGCACAGGATACGCCATTGCAAGAGGCATTTTATCAATATTTTGCGGGTTTTTTCTCCGATCGCGAAATATTTGTTCAATACGGTCGATTCGCGGGAAACCCCGATTTTGTCTTGCGCATCCGGCGTTTTAATGCTATAATCCACCTTGCATCCGGAAAGCGGGCTGCGTCCCGGCTTTCCCCCGAGAAGGAGTATCATTCATGACAGCAGTATTTTTGATCGCAGCAAATACATGGACCGTTTTCGCCATCGTCATGGGCGTCGTCGCCGTCATTCTTGCCGTCCTCTATTTCATGGGCAAGAAAATGCAGAAGAAGCAGGCCGAGGCGCAGGACCAGATCGACGCCAGCAAGCAGGTCGCTTCGATCCTTGTCATTGACAAGAAGAAACTGAAACCCAAGGAATCCGGCCTGCCCGAAGTGGCGCTCAGCCAGCTGCCCTGGTATGCCAAGGCCCAGAAGCTGCCCATCGTCAAAGCCAAGATCGGCCCGCAGATCATGTCCCTGATGTGCGACGCGGAAGTCTTCGAGATCCTTCCGGTCAAGAAGGAATGCAAGGTCGCCCTGAGCGGCATCTACATCGCCGAACTGAAGGCCGTCCGCGGCGGCAAGATCCCGGAAAAGCCTGCCAAGGTCGGTTTCGTCAAGCGCATCCGGAACAACCTGATGGCAAAGATCAAAAAAGACGAACCGAAGAAGGGAAAAAAGTAAAGATCCCGCACATGAAAAAACAGGCAGCCGCGGCTGCCTGTTTTTTCATGCTTTGCCCTACCGTCAGCGGTAGAAGGCGGAGTCGACCAGTCTGTCGAGCAGTTCGCCGAGCGGCATGCCGGCGGCGCGCCAGAGCATCGGATACATGCTGATGGAAGTGAAGCCGGGAATGGTATTCACTTCATTGAACACCACACGTTCCGTGTCTTTCTCCAGGAAGAAATCGACGCGGGCCATCCCGTAGCCGCCGACCGCATTGAAGATCTTCAGCGCATCGCGGCGGATCTCCTCTTCCTTGCCCTCCGGGAGAACAGGCTGCGTGTCGGTCTCGGACGCCGGGTTCTCGTACTTGGCTTCGAAATCATAGAATTCCGCTGCCGCCCTGATCTCGCCGACGCCGGAAGCCTTTGTCCCCTCGGGGGTGGACAGGACCGCGCATTCGAGTTCGCGGCCGACGATGGCTTCCTCGACCATCACGCGGGTGCCCTCCGAGGCCGCTTCCAGCAGTGCGGCAAAGAGGTCTTCGCGCCTGTCGACACGGGAAACACCGTAGCTGGAGCCGCCGTCGGTCGGCTTGACGAAGACCGGATAGCCGAACGCCGCTTCGACCTTTGCCTGCGCATACGCTTCGCCGTTTCTCAGTTCCTTCAGGGTGAAAGCCACGTGGCGCGCCTGCGCGATGCCGAGTTCATTGACCAGCGCTTTCGCATACAGTTTGTCCATGCAGACGGCCGATGCTGCGACGCCGCAGCCCACATACGGGATCTTCGCCAGTTCGAACAGGCCCTGGATGGTCCCGTCTTCGCCGAAACGGCCGTGCAGGACGGGGAAAGCCACGTCCACGCGGATCTTCCGCGTAGTTCCGTTTTCTTCCGTAACCAGAAGGCTCCTTTCCCCTGCGTCGGGAAGCAGCACCGCCGATGCCAGGCTCTGCCGCCAGCTGCCGTCCCTTATGGAGGACACGTCGCGGACCGGCAGCCAGCAGCCGGTCCTGGTGATGCCCACCAGCACGATATCGTATTTGCTGCGGTCCAGGCCGTCCACGACGGTCGCCGCGGACAGGCAGGAAATATCATGTTCGGAAGACATGCCGCCGAAAAAGACGGCCAAACTTTTTTTATTCATAACAGCACCTCTTGTTCTTTACGGAAGCCGGGTCAGCCCTGCTTCCGGTCTGCGGCATCAATACTGAATGGAGATGCCTTCTTCCGTCTCGTCCTCTTCGCCGGAAATGAACGGGATATCCCCCTCGAATTCCACGGCATTTTTGACGATCTCAGCAGGAACGGCGAAGGATTCCGGTGTGTCATATTCGATCGCAGCTTTTAACGAGAATTGATCCAGTTTGAAGCTGAAACCCTGGATCATTTCAGACAGATCCATCCCGAACGGCTCTGTCACAAGCTCGACGCCCACCAGTTTCTGTTCGTCATTGAAGACCATGGTCAGCCGCATCTCGGCCTCTTCAGGCAGCTGATCCGCTGCTCCCGAATTGCCGGACATCCCCTCTGCATTCACTTTGCCGCTCAGGATATATTGATCATCCGTGACCGTCCACTCATACTCCTCAAACAGCTGATCCAGATCGATCTCTTCGGGGACCGCAGGCTCTGCCGGCTCTGCCGTTTCCGTTTCCGTTTCCGTTTCCGGATCATCATTCAGTTTCGTATAGTTCCACGCCCCGGAGACCGGATTCAGGAAATAGACGATCTTTTTCGTGAGATCCGCATACAGGGAAGTTTTAATTACATCCTTGATCCAGGCAACGGAAGGATCATTGGCTGATTCGGCGCCCGCCATCAAGGTCATCAGAGCCCTGATCTTGTCCGCCAGGTTGTTTCTGAACTCGATCTCGGCTGCGACGCCTTTCCCGGCTTCATATAAGCCGTACGATTTCAGTTCCAGTCTGATGTTCAGTTTTCCGCTGTCATCAAACAGCATGGCCGCGACCGACTCAATGATCATCTGCATCATATTGGTCCCGGCTTCAGTTTCGCCCTCGCCCGTTTCCTGCTCCGGCGCTTCATAGAACAGCGACAGATCCAGGACGGGATCGGCGGAAAAGGCAAAGAGGGCATCTTCCGCCATCAGAGCTTCCGCTGCTGCCTTCAGCACATCCTCAGGCTTCGCGTTCCGATCGGTCGTGGCCGCAGCAGTCGTTGTCTCCGGCTCAGTCGTCTCCGGTTCGGTCGTTTCCGGCACAGTTGTCTCCGGAACAGTCGTTTCCGGGGGCGCGGGTTCAGTGTCCGCCGCGACGGCACTTTCGGTCGCGGCAGCCGTTTCAGGCGGAAGCGTCGTTTCTTCCTGCTCCTTGCCGCAGGCGGCCGTCGACAGGATCATTACCGCGCACATCAACAGGCAAAACAGTTTTTTCATCGTTTTTCTCCCTCATCGTATGTCCGGGCAGCAGGGCCGGTCAGTCCGAACCCTGCCGGATCGGATCATGAATGTTATACCATATCCGACCGCTCTTCTTCAAGAACAAATCGCAGTATTCGGCGCCTGAAGCGAAGGATATCCCCTGAGCCAAGCGAAAACTTGCATTTTTAAATCGTTTCGTTTATAATTAGGAAAACTATACTCAGGAGGCACCATGCTAACCGCCGACGGCCTGACTTTTTCCTACAACCGCAAACCGCTCCTGGAGGCCCTGAGTTTTCAGGCGGCGCCTGGAGAATGCGTAGTACTGGCAGGCCCGAACGGCAGCGGCAAATCGACCGCCTTAAGCCTTCTTGCCGGCGTGCTGAAGCCGGATGCGGGAAATGTGCGCGCCGAAGGCCGCATCGGCTACGTCCCCCAGGGAACTGCCCTTTTCGAGGATATGAGCGTCGCCGACAATCTCGCCTTCTTTGCGGACCTCGTCGGCGTGAAAGTGCCGAAGGAACCTGCTTTCGGCGTCGGCCGCTTCCTGAAGAAGAAGGTCGCGTCTCTTTCCGGCGGCACGAAAAAGCGCGTCAGCATCGTCTGCGCGCTGCTCGGCGATCCGGCGAATCTCCTCTTCGATGAGCCCTGCGCCGGCCTTGACGTCCAGTACCGCGACGAACTGACCGCCCTGATCCTGCGCCTGAAGCAGGAAGGCCGTTCGATCTGCTACGTCGGCCACGAGGTCTCCGAATTTGCCTCATTTTACGACCGCATGGTCTTTCTCGGGAACGGGAAGCCGCAGGTCTTTGAAAAAGCCGATCTTTCCGGTACGTCCGGAAATATCATAGAAGAAACCATGAATCTGGACAGCGCCTACCGCGCTCTGTGCGCCGCCTGTCCGAAGTTATGAAAAAGGAGAGAAAAATGAACGAGAACGAAACCCCTAACGTGAACGTGGATCCTGTCACTCCCGATCCCGTGCCGCAGGACGCCCCCTACGTTCAGCCGGCCATTGAACCGGCCTCCAAAAAAGGCTTCCCGAAGCTGATCCTTATCGCAGTCCTTGCCGTTGCCGTCGTTGCGGCCGGCTTCTTCGGCGTCAAGGCTCTTCTCGGCGGTACCCCGCTCGCCAGAGCCATGACCGGTGTGAAAAAGTCTTTCGAAGCGCTGGAGAAGAACGAATATGCGGCCACGATGAAGAATGTCAGCGAAGCCGGCAGCATGAACATCAGCGTTGATCTGTCCAAGCTTTCCGACATGATCGGTACCGAAGTCCCGGCCAAGGTCGAACTGACCACCTACGCCAGCCTGAAGAATTACAAGGCCGCGCTTGAAATCGATGCCCAGCTGAAGAACAAATCCATCCTGCACGGTACGCTTACCGCTTCCGATGAAGAACTGGCCGTCGCCTGCGAGCAGATCCTCGGCAAGAAGAATTACAGCCTGAGCTTCAAGGATCTGGCGAAGAACCTGCCGAAGTCGGTCTTCGATCCGGATTCCGACACCGATTATGCCCTTCCCGAAGAAATCTACAATTGGCTGGTCGGTCTGAAGAACGGCCCGATCGCCCCGATGAAGGAGATCGTCAAGGATGCGAAGCCGGTCCTCGAAGAAGCCGCCAAGGTCCTGAAGGAAAGCACTGAGAAGAACGGTGAGATCAGCAAGGGCAGCGAGACCATTTCCATCGGTGAGGCCGACGTCAAGACGAACACGGTCACCGTGAAACTGAACGGCAAGCAGGCCGCCGCGATCGCGACCGACCTTCTCAAATGGGCCAAGTCTGATAAGGATCTGAAGGACCTGCTGACCAAGGTCACCACCACCTACGGCCCGGTCCTGGACGAGGAATTCGATGTCGATGATTTCCTGGATGATTTCTATGACGGCATCGACGAAGCGCTGGAGGAAATGGAAGACGTTGAGAAGGATGACGTCAACCTGACCGCCGTGTTCTATACCAACAAGTCCAACGGCCAGCTGGTCAAGGCTGAGATCACCACCAAGGATGAGTACGGCAAGACCGTTTACACCCTGGAGGGCGGCCCCGACTGGAAGGATCTTGCCTACTATTCCTTAAGCGTGAATGAGCCGTACGGCAAGTCCTCCGTGACCTACAATGTCGAAGAGAATACCAAGAGCCAGTTCACTGCAAAGATCAAGGTCAAGGAAGACGGCAACACCACCATGAGCGCGACCTACAGCTGGGACAAGTCGACCGGCGATCTGCGCATCAGCAGCAACGAAGCCGATTTCAAGCTGACCGGAACCATGACCCAGAAGGGCAAGGTCACCACGATCGAGCTGAAGAAGTTTGAATACGGCCGTTATATCACCATCAAGGATCTGGGCACCACGATCACGCTGAATGAAAGCGCGAAGCTGCCGAGCATCTCCAAGACCACCGAGGTCGTGAAGCTGAGCGAAGACGATATCGAGGCTCTGTTCGAGGACGTTAAGGATGCTGTCCAGGAACTGATGGAAAAAGTTCAGGACGAAATGGACTGATCTGTAATTTACCGCTTTCGGAAGGATCATCACTATGCTCCGTAGAGACGGAATACTATTCAGGCGCGGGGTGATCCCCGCGCTTGTTTTATCCGTACTGCTGGCTGCCGCTGCGGCGGGGGCCGGCTTTTCCGTGCTTAAAAGCGCCGGCGAAGGCGCTGCGCGGGCGGCGATCGTGGTGGTCGATGAAGAAAATTCTCTCTTCAGCCGGGTCGCGATCAGCACCGTGGAGGCGCAGCCCTACATTCAGAGCGTCCTCACCGTGGACACCGAACGGAGCGAGGAAAAGGCGCTGGCCAGGCTGGAGGCGGGGGACTGCGCCGCGGTCATCATCCTGCCCGAGGGCTATGTGAACGATATCTCGGTGGGGCGCGAGGGCAAGGGGCGGATCATCCTGTCCGAAGCCGCGGCGGCCTCTGCCGACATCGTTGCCTCGGTCGCCCTCTTCGGCGAGCGGCTCCTGGCCGCCGGCCAATACGGTGTCTTTGTGGGGCAGGAACTGATCTGGAGCCGCGGCCTGGATGCCGAATTTGAAAAGAATTACCTTCTGAAGAGCAACTCGGGGCTGATCGACGCGGCGCTCTCACTCTACGATGAGGCTTTCACCGTGGAGGTCACGCCCTACGACGGCACGTCTCTCCCGCTTGCGGGATATTATGCCGCCGCCTGGCTGGTGCTCTTCTTCCTGCTCTGCGGCCTCTTCTTCACGGGCCTGTATCTGACCGACAACAAGCCGGCGATGCTGACGAGGCTCTACGCACTCGGTGTCAGGCCTTCCGGCTTTTTCCGGGGCAAATGGCTGTGGCCGCTTGCTTTCCGCGCGGTACTCAGTGCAGGGATCCTGTTCGGGCTGTCGCGCTTCCTGCAACTGACGCTCAGCGTGTATTCGCTGCTGATGTTCCTGCTGGGCCTTGGCTTCATCAGCCATTTCGTTTCCGTGGTCTGCGTCCTTACGGCTGACCGGAGCGCAGGCTTCGGGATCGTTACGGCGCTGGCCGCCGCGGGGCTCTTCCTGGCGGGCGGGCTCGTGCCGCGCAGCATGCTGAGCCGGACGCTCGTCGGGATCGGGCGCTTTACGCCTTCCGGCCTTGCGGCCTCGTTCTTCGCGCCGCTCTTCGGCGGAAAAGCCGACTGGCTCTGCGTGGGGCTTGCGCTGCTGCTGGCTGCCGCGCTGCACTTCTGGACTCTCCGTGTGCTCGCGATGCGGCCGGTCCGGGAAGGAGGTGACGAAGAATGACTTCCTTCCGCTTTGCCGTCAAACGGCTTTTCGTCACGCCCTGGTTCGCGCTTTTCTGGATCCTGATCCTGCTCGTTCCCGTCATGGCGCAGCGCGCCGCAGCCGAAGTGGCCGTGCCCGCGCCGGGCTATGCGGTCGAGGGGCAGGCGGATGAAGACGCTGCGCGGATGGCGGCCTATCTGGAAGAAGCCGGCTTTGTGCGTTATGGCTCGCAGGAAGATCTCCGGCAGGCCGTCGATGAAGGCAAAGCCGACGCCGGCGTGGTGATTCCGGGAAATATTTCCTCAATAGTGCAGAAAGGCGCCATAGAGAGTTGCCTGATCCTGATAAAATCCCCCAACTCTTTCCTGCCCGACCTGTGGCAGGAGCATGCATCCGCGGCGCTCTTCGGTGTGTACTCACCTTACGTCATGGCGGATGCGCTGGACGGTTCGGGTCTTTCCGAAGAGGAGATCTTCGCCGCCTTCTACGAGCGCTTCGACGCCGGCAAGCTGTTCAGTTTCGAGATTGGCAGCGCAAAAGGCCATGTGGAACCGCTGACCGAACGGCAGGACCGTTTCTTCCTCGGCGCGCTCTCGCTGCTTCTCTTTGCCGCCGCCTTCTATGCGGCTGCCGAGCCGCTTACCGACGAGACCCGCGCCCTTGCCGCCCGCAGCGGAAAAAAAGCAGCGTTTTCGCACTTCTTCCTGCCCGGTGCCGCGGTACGTTACCTTTTGCTGTGGCTTGCGGGAGCCGGCGCGGCGCTGCTCTGCGGACGGCCGGGTATGGTGCCTGCGCTTGCCCTGTTCGTGCTGCTCCTGGCCGTGTTCGGCCTCGTGCTGAAATCGATCCCCGGAAAAGCCTGGCAGGGGATGCTCTGCCTGTTCATTCTGCTTCTGTCACTGGCTCTCTGCCCGATCTACAGCGATCTTTCATTGGTCTTCCCGGCCGTCGCCGTGATCCGCCGCTTCCTCCCGCCTTACTGGCTGTGGATGATGGCGTGATCAGAACTTTTTGAGGCATAAATAAGGACGCCGCTGCGGAATGCGGCGCCGTTTTTATGTCCATTCATATTTTGTTCATATATTTCGCAAAAAACAATTACATTCTCCACACATAAACAACACAAGGTTCCTGTATCCTATGAAGCAGATAAGAGTTTTTTCATAATCTGAGCTGAGAATCAGCTCCCTCCTTCTTCATTAATACTTTAAGGGCGGCATGCTGCTGGGACATGCCGCCCTACCTTTTTATTTGCGGATAATATCCCGAACCGTCAGTCTTCATCCCGCTCTGCCAGGCAGCAGCCTGCACAGACACGGCATTCGGACGCCCGGCATGACGGCACATGCGCCGGCAAACGCAGGCTCCGGATAAAAACCGCGCATTCCTCTGCGCGGTTTTTACCGAGGTTCAGCGAAAATGCATCCGGCATTTTCGCGGTTCACGAGGTTTCCGGAAAGCCTGCGCAAAGCCGCCGCATATCCGTGCCGTCCCGGGCGGACGTCCGCCGTGGATGGGAAGGACTGCTGCCGGGCGGAACTGGACCGCAGACGGTGCGCCGGAACGGTTCAGATATTATTAAGTATCGTGATCACGCCCGAAACCAGGACCATGAGATAGACCATTTTGCGCAGCAGGTCAGGCTTCATTTTCCCGGCCAGGATCAGGCCGACCCTCTCACCGGCCAAAATGGCTGCGACCGCTGCCGCGATCGACGGCAGCAGCGGAAGTGTAATGATTCCCTTGGACGCCCGGATGACGTTATTGATCACCGCAGCGATAAAAAACAGCAGCTGCAGATTCGTATTGTATTCTTCCCGTGTTTCATATTTTTCCAGAAACATCAGGGACATGAGCGGGCCGCCGATCCCGAACATCGCCGAAGAGATCCCGGAGACCACAGGGCAGGCAACCATGGTCACACCGTTGATGCGCATGTGCGCGCGGTCGGACCAGACCAGATAATACAGTGACAGGACGGTCAGAAACGCGCCGAAGATGATTGCCAGAACGCGCGTCTCGATCTTCTGCACGAACTGCAGCGTCACCACGCTGGCGATCATGTACGGGATCATGACCAGGAACACGAAGCGGGGCTTCAGTTTGTCCCGAAACTTCCAGATCAGCGTTGCCGAAAGAAAGCCGCCCGCAATGGAATTCACCGCGGCCGCCTGTACGATCGGCATCAGATGCGGCAGCACCAGCATCATCACGAGCGCGCTGCCGAAGCCGGCCATCGTCTGCGTGACGCCGCCGGCAAAAGTGATCAGTATCAACGGAACCCAATAAGACATTCTCTTCCCCTTGCGGCCGAAGCATTGACACCGCCCGCCAATTCATTATATATTTATATTATGAAATATTCAATGAAAACCAAGCCAATTGTCCACAGTATCCGTTATCTCTTCAAATGGACGCTTTTTTCGCTGGCGGCCGGCGCCGCCGGCGGGCTCACCGGCGCCCTCTTTGCCAAGGCGATCCGGGCAGTCACCGGACTGCGGACGGATCATCCCTGGATCATTTATCTGCTGCCTGTCATCGGCGCTGCGATCGCGCTGCTCTATAAACTCACCCACGAAGAAAAAAACCGCGGCACCAACATGGTCCTGACCGCGATCTCGGAAGGCAATGATGTCACCGTTCCGACCGGGCCGCTGATCTTCGTCTCGACCATCCTCTCCCACCTCGGCGGCGCGTCCGTCGGCCGCGAAGGCGCTGCCCTGCAGCTTGGCGGCTGGATGGGACGACGTTTCGGCGAACTGCTGCATTTTTCCGATGACGATCGGCGCATCGCCGTCATGAGCGGCATGAGTGCCGTCTTCGCCGCCCTCTTCGGCACCCCCGTCGCCGCAGCCATTTTCTGCATTGAAGTGGTCCGTATCGGCGTTTTCCACTACGTCGCGCTCATCCCCTGTGTTTTCTCCGCCTTCATCGGCTCGGAAATTGCGAAGCGTCTGGGCGTTCAGCCGGAGCTCTGGCCGATCGGTACTGTTCCGTGGACCGGCGCGGTCAATCTGCTCAAGGCTGCCGGGCTCGGCCTTTGCTGCGCGCTTTTATCGATCCTGCTCGTCATCAGCTTTCATCGGGCTGCAGAACTCGCCCGGAAACTCATCCCGAACGCAGTCCTGCGCGCAGCCGCCTGCGGCGCGCTGATTGCCGGCCTGACGCTCCTGCTCGGCACGACCGTCTACAGCGGCGCCGGGACGGAGCTGATCAGCCTCGCTATGGCCGGAAATACGAACATCTTTGCCTTCCTTCTGAAGCTTCTCTTTACCGCTCTCGCCATTGCCGGCGGTTTCAAGGGCGGAGAGATCGTTCCGACCTTAAGCATCGGCGCCTGCTTCGGCGCACTGTTTGGCACAGTTGTCGGCCTGCCTGTTCCCTTTGCTGCCGCGCTCGGCATGATCGCGGTCTTCGCCGGCGCCACGAACTGCCCCATCGCCTCGCTCATGATCGCCATGGAAATGTTCCAGGGCGCAGCCCTTCCCTTCTTTGCCATCACAGTGACCCTGTCCTTCGTCCTTTCCGGCTACTACAGCCTGTACGGCAGCCAGCGATTCGCTTTCTCCAAGACCGGGATCAAGGTGGAGGAAATGAAAAAGGAAGAAGCTGATCCCGTTTCCGGGAAGACCTCTTCCGAATAAAGCGGCGGGCCGGCACGCGATTGCCGGTATGGTCATTTACAAAAAGATCGTCTTGGATATAATATAGATTCGCCTCGCGGACGATAAGGAGAGAAAAGAACGAGGTGCAGCCGCCGGCCGTTTTCACGGCCGGCGGCTGCTTCATTTCACAGGCTGTCAGGCATGGGCAAACCCTAAGCCGATCTCCCCTGCCTGATCCAATGAACAGATAAAGCTTCCGGTGAACGCTTCATCCTTTTCCGGAAAGTCTTTCCGGTAATGGGCACCGCGGCTTTCTTTTCTTGCTTTTGCCGACAGGGCCAGCATCCGTGCCGTCATATGGTATGACAGATATTCGTACGCCCGCCTGTCCTCCTCTTTTCCGGCCTTTGCGCCTTCGATGATCTCTTGCCGTTCGTCCAAAAAATGCTCAAACCTGTCTATCGATGTTTCGTCTCTGATGATGGAAACCTCTTTCCATGCCATGGATCGCAGCATGCGGATCTCCTGTTTCCAGTCGATCCCCGAGGCCACAGTCTTTGTATCCGGGATCACAAGCCTGTTTTCCTGATGCGTTTCCTTTGCATACTCAGCTGCCTTTCTGCCGGCGATTCGTCCGGATACAACTGCCTCTGTCAGCGCAACGCCGGGCAGTCGGTTTGCTCCATGCAAGCCGCCGACTGCTTCACCGCAGGCAAAGAGTCCGGAAACATCGGATGAATAATCCTCGTTCACGCAGATTCCTCCCATATAGAAATGCGCTGCCGGAGCAGCCATCAGCAGGTCCTTCCGCACATCAATGTGATGATTTCGCAGCGTTGTCGTAAATTCTCTGTATTTAATTTTCCACACCTCTTCATTGATACCAGAACAGTCAACGAAGATGCAATTATTTGCGCCTCTGCCAGCATTGATCTCGGACTGGACCGCAATGGCCATCTCATCTCTTGTCGCCAGATCTCCCTTAGCACTGTAACGCTGCATAAAGGCTTCTCCACTCGAGTTCCTCAGCACCGCTCCGTCTGCAAACAGCGAGCCTTCGATCTGCATACGAATTGGAACCCGCAAAACGCAGGGATAAAACTGAACATACTCCATATCCCTCAGACGGGCTCCTGCTTCCAGGGCAAGGCGATACGAATCGCAGGTCACATCCGTCGTATTATTCGTCCACTCAAATAAGGACGCACCGCCACCCGCAGCCAACACCACGCTTTTTGCGAGCACAGAAAAACGCTCTCCGCTGTAATGATCGATGCAGATGCATCCGCAGATCCTGCCGTTCGTCCTGAGCAGCCTGATCACCGAAGCCCGGTTCAGGATGCTGATCTGTTCTCTTTCCACGACGGTGCTCACCGGTTCCGTTATGGAAAGCCCTCTTGTCTGAAAGCACTTATCGCTGTAATCCGTATAATAGAAACGCGCCGTCGAATGGCCGCCGACCCGTCTTACCATCAGATCATCACCGAAATGACGAAGCCTGACACCGTTTTCCTTCAGGAAAGACAGGACTTCATTCGATGAATTCAGCACCCGGTCAACCATTCGGGGATCGTTGATCCCGTTTCCTGAGCGGAAGAGATCGTCCCTGAACAGTTCCAACGTATCATTCTGCGCATTTTCGGGATAATAGACTGATACGCCGGCTCCTGCTACGATCGAATTGCCCGAATGCCCCGCCAGGCTTTTGCAGATCAGTGTGACACTGCTGCCCTTTGCCTTTGCTGAAAGCGCAGCCGCCATACCGGCCAAGCCGCCTCCGATAATAATAACGTCTGTTTCGATCTGTTTCATAACACTCCTTGCTGCCAGGCTGATAACACGGAAATCAGCGTTATATATTTTTTCTGTTAATATTAATATAACATAAGCATTTTCAGATTGCACGCAGTTCATTTCCAGCAAACAGCGTTTGTTTTCCCTTCTCCTGCATAGCTGAAATTCGACGGAAGCTACAAGCTTTTTCTTTTTCGTCTCTTTTTTGCACAGCTTTTTCCTTGTGAGTCAATAGTGTTTTTCTGTTTTACTTTTACAGATCACATTTTTATAATGAAAATGATGTATTAGGCAGAATACGCCGTTTTTGGAAACACGTGAAGAAAAGAGGTAGGTATATGAGCAATTTTCCCTCCAACGAGAAGGCGCTCGGGATGTATCGCAAGATGTATACGATCCGAAAATACGAAGAGTGCCTTTACTATTTATTCCTGGAAGGCATGATGCCCGGTTCTCTGCACCAGAGCACCGGTGAAGAAGCTTGTGCCGTCGGGATGCTGTATGATCTCCGTACGGAAGACTGGATGGCGACGACGCACCGGCCTGCAGGACACGATATTGCCAAAGGCGTCGACATCAAAGCAATGATGTGTGAAATGTTCGGCTCGGAGGAGGGCTGCTGCGGCGGCCACGGCGGCGCTATGCATACTGGTGACATCCGTGTTGGAGCCATGCCTGCCAATGCGATCGTAGGCGGTGACCTCCCCATCGCAGCCGGTGTTGCCCTGAGCAACAAAATGAAACATAACGACAATGTCGTGGTCTGCTTCCTCGGCGACGGTGCTACGAATGAAGGCTCCTACCACGAAACCATGAATGTTGTCGGGCTGTGGAAGCTGCCTGTCATTTTCGCCTGCGAGAACAATCTTTACGGTGCCAATACCTCCGTTCTGCTCTCCTATTATGCGGAAAATCCTGCAGCCGACCGTGCAGAATGCTATGGGATTCCCAGTGAAGTGGTCGATGGCAACGATGTTCTGGCTGTCAACGAAGCTGCGACCCGTGCCATTGCCCGTGCACGTGCCGGTGAAGGTGCCACGATCCTGGAACTCAAGACCTACCGCCACGGCGGCCACAGCCGTAATGATGCCTGCGGATACCGTCCCGACGCCGAGGAGGATTTCTGGATCAATCAGCACGATCCAGTCAAGTCGTTCCGTAAAGTTATCCTGGAGCACGGTGTGATCAGCGAAACCGAGTTGGAAGCCATTGAGGCTGAGATTGAGAAAGAGATCGACGAAGCCGCCGAATACGCCAAAACCGCGAAGCAGCCGGACTACGATTCTGCGACGAAAAACATTTTCTGGGAGGGCAAATGATCATGGCGAAAATGACGATTGCTGAAGCCTATAAGCAAGCCATCCGCAACGAGATGCTGAAAGACGATACCGTTTTCTGCATCGGTGAAGATGAAGATATTCCCGGTGGTATGGGCGGTTCCTTTACCGTGACCAAAGGTCTCGGAGAAGAATTCGGCGCGAACGTTGCCATTGAAGGGGAGGACGGAAAACTCCATTTGAAGGGCTGTGACGATGTCGGCTATAACCGCGTGTTCAATACGCCGATCTCCGAGATTGTGACCGCAGGTCTGTGCGTCGGCGCTGCCATGCACGGCATGAAGCCGGTTGCAGATGTGCATTACGGCGATTTTCTCTTCTGTATGATGGACCAGTTAGTCAACCAGGCTGCAAAGATGTGCTATATGTCCAACGGTCAGGTACACGTGCCGATGGTTATGCGTGCCCCTGTCGGTGCAACGAGCCGCGGCGCACAGCACGCACAATCGCTGGAAAGCTTTTTCTGCCATGTACCGGGACTTAAAGTCATCTGCCCCTCCACCCCTTATGACGCCAAAGGGATGATGACCGAAGCGATCCGGGATCCTGACCCGGTCATGGTGTTCGAGCACAAGCTTCTGTACAGCGGCAAGACCATGGCAAATGCCGTCGGTGAAGTCCCTGAAGAGGATTATACCGTTCCCTTCGGCAAGGCAGCCATCCGCCGCGAAGGCAAGGATCTGACGATCGTTGCCAATATGCTGATGTGGTATCGGGCAATGGAAGCCGCTGAGGAGTTGGAAAAGGAAGGCATCAGCGTCGAAGTCATCGATCCACGCAGCCTTGTCCCGTTCGACTATGAGACCATCCTCGCCTCCATCTGCAAGACCCACAAACTGATGATCGTTCACGAAGACCATTACACCGGAGGCTGGGGTGCAACACTTGGCAGTTATGTCGCTGAGAACGCCATCATGGATCTGGATGCTCCAATCGTTCGTCTGGCAGCGTTGGATACGCCGATTCCCTTCTCTCCGAAGCTGGAAAACTATGTCGTTCCGTCCACGGCCGGCATTCTCGAAGCTGCGCGCAAGCTCGCAAAAATGTGAGAAACGGAGGCGCATATGACTGAAATCAAGATGCCGTCTGCCGGTCAGACCACTGACGAGGCGAGGATCGTAAGCGTTAATGTCAAGGTCGGCGACACCGTAAAGCGTGGCGACGTACTCGTGGAAGCCGAAACAGATAAGGCTGTTCTTCCAGTCGAAAGTTTTGCTTCCGGAACAGTCCTGGCTGTTCTTGTACAGGAGGATTCTCCCGTGACCAAAGGCACTGTTCTGGTGGTTTTGGGTAAGGAAGGCGAAACCTTTGTGCCTGCCGCCATAACGGAAATCTCCGCAAAAAAAACACCGGTGGCAGCAACAACTTCCGAACAGCCAAAGGCTAAAGCGGGCGCTGTCCCTCAAAATACACTGCCGGCCATGCCGAACGCAAAAAAGGAAGCCCGGGAGCGCGGACTCTCTCTGGCGGATATTCCGGCTGCCAACGGTATATATATAAAGCAGTCAGATGTCACAGCTTTCGCCGAAGCCGCCACAGCCGAAAAGATCCGCAGTCTGCCCGAGCAGGAGGAATATCTTCCGATTGTCAGGGGCAGTGCACCTGTCCGTACGGAAAAAGCTGTTGAAGCTGACGATGATGAAGCACCGTACCGGATCATGCCCATGAGCCGGATGAGGAAAATCATCGGGCAGCGCATGCTGGAGTCTTCTCAAACCATACCTTCCTGGCAGTGTACCGTTTCCGTCGATATGACAAATGCCATAGCACTCCGCGATGCTTACAAGGCACAGGACGTCAGGCTTTCGTTCAATGATATTCTGATCAAAGCAGTCGCCGTGGCATCGCGCAGGTTCCCGCTCGTCAACGCCCGCTGGGAAGACGGCGAGATCCGCATTTACAGTCACACGAATGTCGGTCTGGCTGTTGTGACGGATGACGGCAACCTGGTCGTCCCGGTTGCCCGGTCAATCGACACCAAAAATCTGTCCTCCATCGCCGCCGAATACCGGGAACTCATCAAAAAAGCCCGCATCGGCAAGCTGGTGCCGGATGAAATGGGCTGCGGGAGCATTACGATCTCCAATCTCGGCATGTTTGACGTGGATCAGTTCGTCGCCATAGTCAATCCGCCGGAAAGCAGCATCCTGGCTGTTGGCCGCATCCGGAAGCAGCCCGTCTGGAACGGCGAAACCTTCATACCGAAGGATGTCATGACGGTCACCGGTTCCTTCGATCACCGCATGATCGACGGTGCCTACGGTGCGCAGTTCCTCAAAGAACTGAAAGCGCTTATGGAGAATCCCGTCTTATTCTGGGTCAACACGGAGGTGGCTCATGGAACAGTTTGATATTCTGGTGATCGGCGCCGGTCCCGGAGGGTACTCTCTGGCCATCGCCGCAGCGAAGAAGGGGCTGAAGGTCGCCGTTTTTGAAAAAGAACATATCGGCGGCACCTGCCTGAATGTCGGCTGCATTCCGACCAAATACCTCGTTGACAAAGCTGCTACCATGGAGAAGGTCCGTGCCCTATGTTCGAAGGAGATCTTTCGGGATGCCGGCAGTTTCAGTTTCAAGAAGATCATCGCCGGCAAGGATGAAGTCGTTGGCAAACTGACCGGCGGCATCAGCTTCCTGCTGAAAAAGACCGGCTGTGAGGTCGTAAGCGGCGAAGCTGTCCTTAAGCCGGACCGCGTCGTGGAATGCGCCGGCAGAACATTTCAGGGAAAAAATATCGTGATCGCGACAGGTGCTGAGACTATGATCATCCCGATTCCCGGCCACGAACTCTGCATCGATTCCACACAAGCACTTAAGCTCACTTCTCTTCCCCGCAGTATGGTCGTCATGGGCGGCGGTGTGATCGGTCTGGAACTGGCCTGTGCCTTTGCTGCTTACGGTACAGAGGTCACAATCGTAGAAATGCTGCCGGAAATCATGGGACGCGAAGAAAAAGCTGCCGTCCGTATCGTTCTCCGGAGCATGGAAGCGCTCGGAATCACAGTGAAGACCAGTGCGAAAATGCTTCGCGTAGAAAAGGACGGAGTACTTCTTAAGGCCGTTTACAAAACGGAAAGCGGCGAGGAGTCCTCTGTCTGTGAGCAGGTCCTCATGGCAGTCGGCCGCAAAGCCCATCTGCCCGGTATCGACGCACAGGCGCTCGGTCTGGAGCTGGATGCAAAAAAATGCGTCAGAGTCGACAGCAGGCAGCGCACGAACCTTGAAGGCGTCTATGCCATCGGCGACGCTGCCGGCGGCCTGCAGCTTGCCCACGCAGCCTATGCCGAGGGAGAAAAGGCACTCGCCGACATCCTTGATGAAGAGCACACAGACAAAGTACCGGTTCCTGTCTGTACCTATACGATCCCCTGCTTTGCCCGCGTTGGCCTGACCTCTAAAGAAGCTCGCGAAGCCGGTTATGTGCCGGCTTTGGGCACCTTCGATTATGGGGCCAACGGCATGGCTCTTGCCGAAGGTGCCACTGGCTGCGTATTCGTTGTTGCCGATAAGGCCACCACACGGACCCTCGGGGTGACGATCGTTGGCGAAAATGCTTCTGAACTGATTGCCTTCGCCTCGCTAGCCGTTGCCGAGGGCCTGACAGCGAAGCAGTGGGAAGCCATGATCGTCGCTCACCCTTCGCTCAGCGAAGCCATACGCGAAGCCGCGCTCGACTGTTTCCGCAGATCCGTGCACAAAGGTTGAACCATCTGTCTCTCCTTACAATATAACCGCCCGCAGCTTGCTGCGGGCGGCCTTTTTCAGTCTGTTTTTTCCGTCCGGTGCCTTATCTCCCTTCAGAAAAGGACCGCGCACATAAACGACATGGCAATCACGCTGATGATCAGGTTCGCGGAAACACCGAAAGCCACACGGCTCCCTTCATAGCCCATATTCATAGCCATAGCCGGGGATCCCCCGGGGATCGGAGCAAGCAGGGCAATGATCATGGCGCTCCTGATCGTTCCAAAGGGAAGAACATTGAACCAGGCAAGCAGCAGAGCGCTTCCCGTTATGGCCAACCTGACCAGCAGGGCGGTGATATTGTCCTTCGGCAGCTTCTCAGGGAATTCAAAGAGCAGCCCCAATGCCAGAAGAGCAACAGCCGTATTGGCATTTGCCAGAGGCTTCACCGCCATGATCACGGCTTCCGGCAAAGTGATGTGCAGCAGGCAGAGCGCCAGCATCCCGAAACTCGCGAGAGCAGGAATGTTATGAAGCAGTCCCCTGACCACAGTCTTCAATTCGGTTTTTTTCTCTCCGGCCGTCAGGATCTGCACCAGGACCGGAGTCACGATGTAGAAGAAGAAAGTGATCGAGATATTGAACATGATCACGGCCGCCACTTCATATTCTGAAGCGAAGCTTTGGATGACCGGCAGTGCAAAGCCGGAGATGTTGAAGCTGGGAATACAGTACATCATGATATACCTGGTCTCCAGCCCTTTTTTCCGGCACAGAAAGACAGCAGCAGCTACGAGTACCAGATCGACTGCAAAGCCCCAGAGCAGAGCGATCCAGAGGTCCCGCGAAATGCTGAGACCATTCAGGTTGCAGATGACGACGAAGGGAAGCAGAACGTTGATGGAAAGCCTGGACAGCGTCTTTGCTGCCGACTGCGGAAAACTCCCTGTCTTTTTCAGGCCGTAACCGATAACGATCGCCAATATGATCCCGGCTGTTTTTATCCAGACATTCAGCATGGGTCTTCTTTCCTTCCGCTTCCCCTCGAATGTTCACTCAGCAGAAATATGCTCCGCCGTTGACGTGCACCACCTGGCCTGTGACAAAACCTGCTCCGTCGGAAAGGAGCATGATGACCGGGCGGATCAGATCCTGCGGTGTGCCACGGCGTCCCAGTGGGATCTTTTTGATAC
The DNA here is from genome assembly GCA_017428265.1 of Lachnospiraceae bacterium. Taxonomy (GTDB): domain Bacteria; phylum Bacillota; class Clostridia; order Lachnospirales; family Lachnospiraceae; genus UBA6987. Next base: position 19,390 of record JAFRRD010000013.1, read on the forward strand.
TGGCCGCATAGCTCTCTGGATCACGTCCCACCAGTGTCATCGGGGTGTCGATGCTGGCCGGCGCGATCACGTTCACGCGGACACCGAAAGGCGCCATTTCTCTGGCCATGCCGCGGCTTAAGGAGACGACACCGCCCTTGGCTGCCGCATATAAAGAAGTGCCCATAAGACCACCGCCGCTGAATGCCGCAATCGATGCAAAGTTCACGATGGAGCCATACCCCTGTTCCTTCATTGCCTTTGCTGCAGCAAACCCCAGATAGTATGTCGAGTATAAGTCGATGTGCATCAGTTTGTCAAACCATTCGGCTGTGGAGTCCAGAAACAGTGTTTTGTCGGATATGCCCGCACAGTGAACAAGACCGTCCAGATGGCCGTATTTGTCCACCGCCATCTGCACACCGGCATTTACCATCTCCTGCTTCGTGATATCCATCACGCAGGCTTCGCAGGGATAGCCAAGGGTCCTGAGCTCCGCCACCGCTTCTTCCAGCTTGGGCGCATTGATATCCGCCATAATCAGCGTCGCGCCTTCTTCTGCGCAGCCCCGGCACACGGCATTGGCGATACCTTGTGCCGCACCGGTGATCAGGATCACTTTTCCTTTCAGTTCGTTTTCCATGGTCATCTCCTTTATTGCTTCGCCATGATCCGCATGATCCGGGCGATATGTTCGATATTTTGATAATAATTTTCCACGACAATGCTCTCATTTGCGGCATGATCGTTTGACAGACTGTCCCCGACGCCCGCATCAGATACAGTCGGCACGCCGAGAAGCTCGGTAAAAACATATTTCGGGCCGGTTCCCGAAGAGATCGGAACCACAAGCGGTTGTACCCCGTATGTCTCCCGTGCAGACTCTTCCACTGCTTTCACAAAAGGGTCCTCGATATCGGTATAGGACGGCCGGATCCGGTCCTGGTCCGCGATGACTTCACAGTCGCTGAAGCCGTTCTCCCGGAGGTGGTCTCGTAGCGCCTGCAGCAGGGTCTCCGCATCCTGATCCGGTACGATGTAGAAACGCAGGTGCGCCGTCGCTTCGCAGGGCAGGACGTCCCTCGCTACGGACGAGCTTTCAACAGCGTAGCACGAGACCACCGGCGTCAGCGTGCTGCGCAGCATAGCCTGATCCGGGCCGATTCCGCCGGCAAGGCGCCGGCATCCCGTCATGGCACGGAAGCTTTCCGCATCAAAAGGGATCCCCGCAGCTGCTTTCTCCAATGCCGGCGATCTTCTGACCGCATCATAAAAGCCTTTGATCATTACATTCTGATCAGCATCAAACAGGCTGGCCACCGCCTGCATAACTCTCGTCAACGCATTGGGCACCAGTGCCGCATTCAATTCATGCAGATCCTTATCTGCTGTACGGCAAATAAGATGTACGATAAAGTTGCCCCTCGATCCGCAATTGATCCGGGGCATACCCTTTTCATTCCGCCGCCATCCGGGATAGAGACACCCGTTGGCACGGAGAAGCTCTCTGTGCGCATTTACAAAGCCGTACAGGTCGGGACTGTTTGCCTCCTCGTCGCCTTCCAGCAGAAATTTGACCGTAACCGGGTGTTCTCCGAGCTTATCCAGGCATTTTACGGCAAATAAGCGCGCCAGAAAGCTGCTTTTATGGTCCGACGTTCCTCTGCCGTACAGACGTCCTTCACGCAGGCACGGTTCAAAGGGATCCGATTCCCAATCTGCACGGTTTACCGGTACGACGTCATAATGATTATAGAAAAGGATAGTCTTGTCTCCGGAGCCCTTCTTTTCCGCATAGATGACCGGCCGGTGCCCGGTCGGATGCACCTTCACGGAAAACCCGGTCTCCTGCAGTTCGTGCACGATCCAGTCTACACATTTTGCCACGTTTTCTTCCGGACCGCCCACATAAACCGGGAGACGGCACAGTTCAAGCAGCTTTGCCAGATATTCCTGTTTGTTTTCTTGTATATATTCTCTGATCATGACCATATAAATGGGGCTGCTGCAAAACAGTCCCTCACGGCAGTCATCTCCCCGTTTCGGATTCACATACGTGTTTGCAGCAGCCCGTCCTGTCTGTCGGCTTATTTCAGGATGCCGGCTTCCTTGTAGTATTCTTCAGCACCGGGATGAAGCGGGATGCCACAGTTGGCAGCATTCGCCGGATCAAAGGCGCCAAGTGCGGCATAGCCCTCTCCCCAGGCCTGTTTGTTCTCCGCAAGGCACTTGGCCAGGTTGTAAGCCAAATCATTGGAGACCTGACCGGAGATGATCAGAACGACCGTATCCGCGATGGTCGGGATATCTTCCGTATTGGTGTAGGTACCGGCCGGGATGCTCTCCTGGGTATAGCCATACTTTTCGCACGCTGCTTTTGCCTTGTCATCCGGGATCTTCAGGAAGGTGATCTTCTTGGCAGAGGACATTTCAGTAATAACACCAAGCGGGATGGCCGCAAGGTTGGCGTTGCCGTTGACCTGTCCGTCCTTCACGGCATCGCAGCCTTCCTGTGCGGAAATGTACTGGATGCTGCCGCCCCAGGATTCAATGTCGGCATAGCTGACACCGTACTGTTCCAGAACGCGACTGAAAGCAACTTCATTGCCGCCGGCACGAGGACCGACTGCCATCTTGATACCTTCTTTGTTGTTGATGATGTCATCCAGGGTCTGATACTTGTAATCCGCCGGTACGCACAGATGCAGGAACTGTTTCACGCTCAGATTGCAGAGAGCATACATATTGTCGCTCTTCTCATAATCACCTGAGCCCGCCTTCGCAGCAACTGCGTTCGTGATGTAAGTGAAGCCGATCTGCGCGTCCGTGCCGCCGTTAACGACAGTCGGATTGGATGCACCGCCACCGGGCAGAAGGGTCATCTTCAAACCAGGGATGTTGCTTTCGAACTTGTCATTAAACAGTGCGCCCATGATATACCAGCCGCCGCCGGACGAACCGGTGATCAGGGACAGGTATTCATCCTTTGCCAGTTTGCGGTAGCCGCCGGCAGTCGTTTCCTGCTGTGCCTTTTCAGTCGCCGCAGGAGTGGATTCATTTTTGCTGCCGCAAGCCGCAAGGGACAGAACCATGCACACGCACAGCAGCAGAGCCAGTAACTTTTTCATATTCGTTCCTCCTTTTTTCAGAACATTTTTTATGCTTTCGCTTCAACCGAACCCTTCTTCCAGGGTTGGGCAAAAACCGCAACAACAGCAAACAGACCGATACCGATAAGGTCAGTCGTCGTGCCGCTGACGATCATACAGACAGCCGATGCCAGAAGCAGGAGCCGGAACGGCCAGTTCAGTTTTTTGGACATGAAGAGTCCCTGAACACCGCCAGCCAGAGCATAGATACCCACTAGTGCCGTGGCGATCGCCTGAATGATCGTAATTGCGCTCCCTTCCAGGAAAAGCGCATTGGAAAGTGTAAAGATCCACGGGATTATGTACGCCGCTATGCCCAGTTTCATCGCTTGGAACCCTGTCTTATTGACATTGGCGCCGGCCAGGTTGCCGCCGGCGTAAGCTGCCATGGCGACAGGCGGTGTAATGGTTGAGAACGCTACATAGTAGAAGCAGAACATATGAGAGGTCAGCGCCGGCACGCCGAATTGCGACAGTGCAGACGGTGCAAAGATCGCGACCAACAGATATGCTGCCGGAGTCGGCAGCCCCATTCCCAGAATGATCGTAATGATCATCGTCAGCAGCATGGCGATCCAGAGCTGTCCGTTTGCCATATGAACGATAAGAGAGGTCAGTTTCAGTCCGAGGCCGGTCAGCTGAATGGAACCGACAACGATAGAAGCACAGGCAAGCGGCGCCGCGATACTGACCGACATACGTCCCGTCTGGTCCAGCATTTTCAGGATATTCTTCGGAGCAATGCTCTTTCTGTCATGGATAAAACCCACGATCAACGTGGTTAGAATGGCCAGGAATGCTGCCCTGAACACGCTGTAGCCCATCAGAATAACCACGATAATGACCACGATGGGCAGCATCATATAGCTATTCTTCAGGGTATGCTTCCAGTCCACTTTGACCTTTTCGGCCTTTTGCATCCCCATTTTCTGCGCTTCCATGTCGACAAACAGCCACAGAGACAGATAATACAGAATCGCCGGAATGATTGCGGATTTGGCGATCGTAAGGTAACTCACCCCGATAAAGTCAGCGATCAGGAAGGCTGTGGACCCCATGACCGGCGGCATGATCGCACCGCCGGACGAAGCAACCGCTTCAGTCGCACCGGCAAATTTCGGTTCAAAGCCGGCTTTCTTCATCAGCGGGATCGTAAAGGTACCGGTCGCGTAGACATTGGCGACTGCAGAACCTGAGATCGAGCCAAACAGACCGGACGCCAGGACCGAACATTTTGCCGCGCCGCCACGCAGTCCGCTCGTCAGCGTCGTCGCAAATTCGATAAAGAAATGCCCGACACCGGTCGCTTCCATAAAGACGCCGAACATGACAAAGAGAAAGACGTAGCTGGCCGATACGTTGACTGTCGAGCCGAACAAACCATCTGAGGTCAGAAACATATAGCTCAGGTAGCTCTTCCAGTTCACACCGGGGCCGTTCAGAAAGCCCGGCAGATATTTGGCAAACAGCGTCTGTCCCACGAACAACGCTGCCACGATGATCAATGCCCAGCCGGTCGTTCGCCGCGTTAGTTCGATGATAAAGATGAACGTCAGAATGATGAAGACATAGTCCAAGCTGTTCAGCTTTGTGATCGGGAACATATACAGGGAGAAGCGTTCGAAATTCAGTACGATGTACAGGTAGATCGAAGCGGCCAGCAGCGAGAACAGGATGTCTCGTATCACGGAAAATGTGTTGTCCGCCTTTTTGCTGCTCTTGTAAGTAAGGAAACCAATCACCATGGCAAAGCACACGTGAAGCGGACGGTGACGGAGCCATTCAGGGGTCCCGAAAACCGCAGTATACACGTGATACAAGGACATTGCGATCGCTACGACCGATACAAATTTGTCCAGGATCCCGGACAACGGTCTTTGCGCCTTCCCATTTGGTTCCAGGGAAACCCCCAATTTTCCAGCTAAGCTCATACAGATCTCCTTTTATTTCACTCGCACGAAAGCTTCTATGTCCTCTGCGACCTGTGCCGGCATCATCCGGTGCATGGCATACAAATCATCCGGGTCTCCGGATTCTCCGAACCTGTCCCGGATACCCAGAATCAGCATGCGGGTCGGCAGGTTCTGAGACAGCACCTCCGCCACTGCGGAGCCCAGACCGCCATAAATGTTATGGTCTTCCAGTGTGACGACCCTGCCGGTCTCTGCAGCCACACGGATCAGCGTTTCGGCATCGATCGGCTTGAGCGTCGTGACGTCCACGACCTTTGCCCCGATCCCCTTCTTTTTCAGCAGTTCCGCAGTCTCCAGTGCCTTATAGGTCATCGCGCCGGTCGTCACGATCGCGACGTCGCTCCCAAGATCTGCTAGGACATCCGCATGATTGAAGCGGAATTCATAATCGCTGCGGTGGATCTCCGGCAGCGGGCTGCGGTGTAACCTTACATAAAGCGGTGTATGGAAATCCAGCGAAAAGCGGGCCATGGAACGCGCCACTATCCCGTCGGAAGGCTGGATGATGCTCATATTCGGCAGAGAACGCATAATGCCGACATCTTCCACCGCTGTGTGGGTACCGCCGTCTTTGCCGATCTGCAGGCCGGTATGACAGCCAAGCAGCGTGACGTCCAGATTGGGATAACAGATGAACTGCCTGATCTGTTCGCAGGAACGCATGGTCAAAAATACCGCGAAGGTTGAAACATAGACTTTCGTATCACAGCTGGCAATACCTGCCGCTGCATCCACGAGATTCTGCTCGGCGATTCCAAACATAAAAGCATGATTCGGGTTGATCCGGTCAAAAAATTCCAGGCCGCAAGACTGCGTGTCGGGATTGCAGACAACAAAATCCTTTCGGGTCGCTGACTGTAGGATCAGCTCGTCACCAAATTCAAATCGGTCCGCTTTCATGCCTTTTCTCCTTCCATGATCTCTTTGATCGCGCGGGCAGCCTCTTCTTCATTGGGGGCTTTCGAGTGCCATTGGACCTGATCCTCCATAAAGGAAACGCCCTTTCCCTTAACCGTATCCGCGAGAATGACGCTCGGTTTTCCCTTGACCTTACGGACCTTGTCCAATGCATCCAGCACGGCTTCCATATCGTTGCCGTCGATCTGCACGACATTCCAACCGAAAGCCCGCCATTTATCGGCAAGCGGAGCAATATCAATAATCTCCGCCACGCGGCCGATCAGCTGCAGCTTGTTGCAGTCAACGAAACCGACCAGATTGTCGACCTTCATATGGGAAGCTGCCATGGCGGCTTCCCAGACGGCACCTTCCTCCTGTTCGCCATCGCCCATCAGCACGTAGACCCGATAATTCTTCTCATTGGCCCGGGCGGCAAGCGCCATGCCAAGACCGATTGAAAGGCCATTTCCGAGGGAACCGCTGGACATGTCCAGACCGGGCGTCTTGCGCATATCCGGATGTCCCTGCAGAGGCGAATGGACTTTTCTGAGCGTATCCAGCACTTCGCGGCTGAAATAACCTTTTCGGCAGAGTGCAGCATACAGGATCGGGCAGCAGTGCCCTTTGGACAGGATGAATCGGTCACGGTCCGGCCATTTAGGCTGGGCAGGATCCAGTTTCATCTCACTGAAATACAACGCTGTCACGATCTCGGCGGCGGAAAGTGAGCCGCCCACGTGTCCCGACTTTGCTCTGCTCACCATGTAAATGACGTCACGACGCAGCTCCTTTGCGATCTGCTGCAGTTCTTCCACCTTTTCAACAGATTGGCTCATATCAATACACTCCTATACGATAGCTGCAGACGGTTCTGCCTATGGTAACTCACTGTCTTATCTTTATATATTATGGTAAGCGATAGCTCTCCTTTTGTGAAACACGTTTTGAATAGTGCGCAACAAGCAAATAATTGTTTCCCCTAAATAAAAACGTTTTTCTTGACAATAATTTGCTTACATAAGAACAGCGCCGGAGAAACTGTCCTCCGGCGCTGATATTGCGGTATAAATGTTTTTAATCGGCCTCATTCTGCTGCGGGCAGAACTTCTTCAAAAGCTTCTCCGCACGGTCCACATTGAAAATGCCGCATACGCAGGGCTGTGCGATCGCCACCGCGGCATCGTGGATTTTTTTGCGGCCGGCCCTGACGGCTTCGATGTTCTCCTTCACCAGATTCCGGGAAATCATACCGTGTCCGCACATCGTGATGAATTCCAGAACTTCTTCCGGCGGTAACTTTTCCGTGCGACCGTGAATACCCAAAGAATAGTTCACGGAGTGAGGCCTGAGATCCAGATCCTTCGCCATCTCCAACACGTCCTCGTTAAGGCCGCTGATGACGACCGACAGGCCGGCGTCAAGTTCTTTAATGCGTTTGATGACTTCAAACATCTTCTCGCGGCTGTCAAAGCAGCAGCGCACACGGGGCGTGTCCCCCATCGCAGTTCGGATTTCTTCCACCGTCGCTCCGGTGAAGATCGTTCCGGTCTCATAAGAGCCGAGATTGTCCGGTCCAACCTCCTGCACGATGTCCAGGATCTTCCAAAGCGCGTCTGCCGAGCCTTTGTTGTTGATGCCGACGGAAGGCGTTACAAGCAGAACAAAATCGTCTTTCAGGCTCTCGCATGAGCCTCTTCTGTGCAGTGAATGTGACATCGCTTATTCCTCCACCAGCGGTCTGCCCATGCCAAGATTGATCTTGCTATTGGGGCGGGGCTCAAGTCCAAACTTCGCCAGTTCCGGTACCTTGGGCATTTCATAAGGGTGCTCATCGTCAAAACGGCAGATCAGGTCCAGCGAGAAAACCGTATCGATCGTCTTTGCCGTCTCCATGACCGTCGCCAGCACGTCGTCAAGTTCCTCTGCCGGAATCGTGAATTCGATGATGCCGGAGATAACTCTCTGCTGCTTGGCTTCTTCCTTCAGCGTACCTTTCGCTTCGTCAAGGAACAGAGACTTGACCGGGTTCTTCGCTTCGTATTCGATGTTGAATTTAGCGAGAGCCATCGTCATCTTTTCGACGTCAACATAGCTCGCACCGACCGACGGACGTCCCATCTCGATTGCAATGCCGTATTCGCCTCTTTTCACACGGCCGGTCACGTCATTGGTCTTGACTTCCTCAGTGCCGCGGCCAGGAACCTTTGTTTCCGGATGATAAGCCATCGGATCACTGAAGAATTTCCGGATCGAACGCGGATACGTATAGACTCCGGGGTTCTCATATAATGCGCCGCGCGGGCACTTAACGACGCGTTTCCTGCCGCAGGTGCCGCATTCCAGACATTTGTCCTGATCGATCACGGCCTTGCGGTCCACAATGCTGATCGCGCCTACCGGGCAATACTTGACGCACAGTCCGCAGCCGACGCACAGTTCTTCATGAACTAACATGATCTGCCTCCATTCAAATTAGTTATCGTTTTGTACTTCAATCTTATTCAGTGTACTGAAACGTGTACAACATTTTTTCGGGTGTAGTATACAAACTATTACTTGTGGCAAAGTCTTTCTTGTCAAAAAAACGCTTGTCAGCAATATTCTTTTGCGTTATCATTGATTATAGAAACAATACCCGGTGAGGTAGCGCAATGAACCTGAACAACCTGTATTACTTCGTAATCGTTGCTGAAGAAATGAATTTCACGAAAGCCGCTGAGCGGCTGTTCATTTCCCAGCAAGCTGTCAGCCTCCACATCAAAAATCTGGAAAAGGAACTGAACGTCCAGCTTTTTCAGCGCAAACCTTATCTCATGCTGACCAAGGAAGGGAAAAATTTCTACAACATCGCGCTGAACATCCTGAAACTCCAACAGAGTTTCTACTCCGACACGGCCAGCCATCCGGTGGAAACGATTGTCGACATCACGCTGGGTATCAGCTACGGACGATCCTATATCTACGCACCGGTCCTTCTGCGGGAATTGGAAACTCATCTGCCCTGGGTAAAGCTGAACATCTCCGAGGCACCGTCCACACAATTTCTGGAGCAGAAAGTGCTGGCAGACGAAATTGACTTTTTCCTTGGCATCAGTCCCATCCACAGTACCAAGATCGAGACCATCAACCTGGACGACGAACCGCTTTTCCTGGTCGTACCAAAAAAAATGCTGACAGACGAACTGTGCCGGTACATTGCCGGAACAACCCACCCCATCATCTCCGAAGAGTCGGGCGTCTCACTTTCCGCCTTTCCCGATGTGCCATTCGTACTTCCTTCCGTTGACAACAGATTCCGCATTGCATTCAGTCAGTATGCCTCGAACGTCGGCTTCCGTCCCAACATCCTGATGGAAAGTTCACAGCTCAATAACGGCTTCAGCATGGCACTCGACGGCGTTACAGTCACCGTGATTCCGGGAACGACTTACCGTTTTCAGCAAAAGCATACAGCCCGGGAACTCCTTGACGAAATCGTTTTCTTCGAGCTTGTCGACGTCGTCCGCAGCAAGGTCGTGCTTGCTTATAACAAAACACGTCAGCTGAATGACGTCGACAATGCATTTATCGATATCTGTCGAAAAGTAAAATTCATCTAAACTTCTTCCCGGCAGCACCGTTCACGCTGAAACAGGCCCAAGGCACGGTTCGTGTCCCGGGTCTGTTTTTCTGACGGAGCGTCAGTTCTGCTGTTCCTTCTCCTGCTCGAGCAGCATGGCTGCGCGGGTCTGGTTGAAGACCCCGCAGTAGCAGGGCTTCGCCAGGATCTTTGCTCCTTCTTCCGGCGTAAGCCTGCCCTCGCGAACGGCTTTACGGATGTTCCGGACCAGGCCGGCCGACAGCATGGCATGGCCGCACATGGTGGTGAAGCAGAGCGTCTCATCTTCGGGCAGCAGTTCGGTCGCACCGAAAATGCCGAGGGACAGATCGGCTGAGTGCGGTGTCAGGCCGGCTTCACGGCAGATGTCTTCCACCTTATCGCGCAGGCCGGTGACGACGACGGACATGCCGAGGTCTTCTTCCTTCAGCTGCTTAAGCACGGCAACGACTTTCTCACGGTCGTCAAAGCAGCCCATGCCGGGTGAATTGTCTTCCGTCTTGTTCAGCAGATCTTCACGGTCAAAGCCGATGGTCAGGTTCTGCTTGGTGGTCAGCGAGCCCCAATTGACGGGCTCGTGATCCAGTGCGATCTCGATGACGCGGCGCATCTTCGGCGCGGCGCCGTCGGAATTGATCTTCATGGCCGGACGTGAAATGAAGGGGAAATCATTCTGAAAGGTCTCTTCCGGACCGAAACGGTGCAGTGTATGCGACATGTCAGTTCCTCCTATTCATTGCAGAACGGCTTGCCCAGGCCCACGTTGACCTTGGCGTTCTTCGGGATGTGGATGCCGAGCTTCTCCAGGACCGGAACGGCAGCAATGGTGCCGTCTTCTTCGTAGCGGACCACGAGGCCCCAGGAAAAGACTGTGTTTTTGCAGTGTTTCGCTGCATCATAGACTAACGCCGCAATTTCTTCGAAACGTTCGAACGGCACGGCAAATTCAACGATCGCCGAGAGGATCTTCTCCTCGCGGACGTCATCGCGCACACGGCCGGTCTCATCGAGCAGGGAAGTCAGCGGGTTGCAGGGTTCAAGCACGACCCCCTTCTCCACGAGCGGGATCGTCACGACCTCAACTTCCTTGACCTTGGTGCCGATGGACGGACGGCCGAACTCGAGGGCGAAACCGATCTCCCCGCGTTTCACGCGGCCGGTCACGTCGTTGGTCTTGACTTCCTCGGTACCTCTGCCGCGTACGCCGGTGCTCTGATGCTTCTCGGTAGGATCGCCGAAGACCTTGCGCACACTGCGCGGCCATTCGTTTACTTCCGGCGGTTCATAGAACGCCTTGCGGGGGCATTCGATCTGACGGACACAGATGCCGCACTCGACACAGGCATCCTGATCGATGAAGGCTTTCCTGTTTTCGACATGAATGGCGCCCTGCGGGCAGAACGGAAGGCACTTTCCGCAGCCGACGCACAATTCCTGATTAACTTTCATACTTTCATTCTCCCAAATGGATTCAGGCAAAATGTTGGGATCCGAGTTATCCGCTCGGATCCCGTTTGGTTTCAGGGCCCGTTATGCGGGCTGTCATTATCTCAGAAGAATGATCAATCCTTCGGAACCATGGCCAGGTAGGTCGTGTAGTCAGCCTTCACGTCCGCGGCATAGGCAGTCCATTCCTGGTAGCCCATGAAAGCGTCAGCCATAGCGTTTTCCTTCACGAAAACCTTCCAGTCTTCGGTCTCGGTGACCTTCTGGAACAGGCCGGAGTAGTACGCAAGGACTTCATCCTTCACACCGGGGTTCATGACGATACCGCGGTTCTGCTGGTGGTCAAGCTTGTAGCCCTGTTCCACGGCGGTAGGCAGATCCGGGAAATCGGCAAGGCGGTTGTCGGCGATGGCAGCGATGGTGCTCATGGTGCCGTTCTTCATGTGTTCGATGGACTCCGCAAGGGAGGAGGAGCACAGGTCGATGTGTCCGCCAAGCACGGCAGCGGTCAGCAGGCCCTGATCGTCGTAAGGGACGTAGGTCAGGTCGATGCCGGCAAGGGTATTCAGGGTGTACATCAGGATAGCATCGTCGGAAGCATTGCCGACGCCGCCCCACTTCAGTTCGCCGGGATGTTCTTTCGCATATTTCACGATGTCATCCAGGTTCTTGAAATCCCATTTCTTGGAGCAGCAGATAACGCTGGGGTCCTTCACCAGGTGAGCAACGAAGGAGAAGTCGCTGGTGTCGGGGTTAAACGGGGAGTTGCCGGTAATGGGCTGAGTGAAGAACGAAGCGGAGGTGGAGGCCAGCGCGTACTCATAACCGGCCTTGTAATCCTTCAGGTAGGTATAGCCGACCACACCGGAGCCGCCCTTCTTGTTGACCGGAACCACGTTCACAGGGCAGAGTTTGTACTTCTCGATGATCTCGACCATCTTACGGACCATGATGTCGTTGCCGCCGCCGGCACCGAAAGGAATGACGAATTCGACGTCCTTGGTGGGGACCCAGCCGGCAGCTTCCGTGGTCTGGGCTTCACTCTGAGCCTGGGTCTGACCCTGAGCCTCAGTGGTCTTGGGAGCATCGGTAGCCGCCGGAGTGGTTTTGGCCGGTTCGCTGCCGCAGGCCGCCATGGACAGCACCATAAGCGCAGTGAGCAGTAATGCGATGAGTTTCTTCATTGTTCTTTTCCTTCCTTTTTTGTTTTTTGCATTGTTTTGTTATCTCAGCCGGCTTGCTGCCGGACTTATTCATTTTTCCGAGTCTTTATTCTGCTTTTGCTTTGTTCTTCTTCAGCTTTGCGAAGAGGTTCTTGATAGGCGTGCCGAAAGCCAGCAGGATTGCGATCACGAGAATCACTGCGGAGATCGGATGCGTCAGGACCTTGAAGAAGTTGTTGTTGTCAATGATGAGTGCCTGACGGAGGTTAGTCTCGGTAATGGCACCCAGAACGAGAGCCAGGACCATGGGAGCCGCAGGTACTTTCAGCTTCTTCAGGAAGTAACCGAGGATGCCGAAGAACAGCGTGACACCGACGGTGAACATCGAGTTCTCAAGGGCATAGGCGCCGATCAGGATGAAGGCAAAGATCAGGGCATTCATCGTGGTCGTCTTGACGTTCAGGATCTTGACGAACATCCGCAGCGCACCGAGGCCGAGCAGGACCAGAAGGACGTTGCCCAGATACATGGAAGCGACAAGGCCCCAGGCCACTTCGGCATTCTTGATGAAGAAGGACGGACCGGGGGAAATGCCGAGCATCATCAGTGCGCCCATCATGATGGCCGTCGCGCCGGAACCGGGCACACCCAGCGTCAGCATAGGCACCATGGCCCCCATGGAAGCAGCGTTGTTCGCACATTCGGGAGCGGCAACGCCTTCCACGGCACCCTGACCGAATTCTTCCTTGTTTTTGGAGGTCCGCTTCGCCATGTCATAGGATAGGAACGAGGCGATCGTGGCGCCCGCGCCGGGCAGCATGCCGACGATGAAACCGAGGATCGTACCGCGGCCGATGTGCGGAATCGTCCGCTTCCATTCCTCCTTGTTCGGCAGGAGTTTCTTGAGCTTCAGCGAATCCTTGTCGACCTGGATGTTGTTATCTTCGAAGTTGCAGATGATCTCCGCAATACCGAAGAGGCCCATGGCCACCGGCACGAAGTCGATGCCGGAATACAGGTTGACGTTGCCGAATACGAACTTCGGCGTACCGAAGACCAGGTCGATGCCGATGCCGGCAACGAACAGCCCCAGGAAAGCCGCCAGGAAGCCCTTGGCCGGAGACTTGCCGGTCATGCCGGCGACGGAGGTCAGTCCCAGGATCATCAGGGCAAAATATTCGGACGGGCCAAAGGAAGTGGCAAAGTTGGAGATGACCGGAGCTAAGGTCATGAACAGCACGACAGAAATGGTACCGCCGATAACGGAAGCGAGACATGCCATGCCGAGCGCCTTGCCGGCTTTACCTTTCCGGGCCAGAGGATAACCGTCCAGCGTAGTCATGATCGCAGCCGAGTCACCGGGCGTATTGATCAGGATGGCGGTAATGGAACCGCCGTACATGGCGCCGTAGTAGATGCCGCAGAGCATGCACAGCGCACAGGCGGGAGACAGGCCGTAGCACAGGGGCAGCAGCACCGCAATGCCAACGGAGGGGCCGAGGCCGGGCAGCGCACCGATGATGACGCCGGAAACGACACCGACGAGGGAGTAGACGATGACCATGGGGTCAGCCAGGATCGAGAATCCGAGGCCTAAATTCTGAAACAGATTCATCGCGTACCTCCTTTAAAACCCGAGCGGTCCCTTGGGGATCGGAACCTTCAGGAATACGACAAAGATCAGGTAGAGGATACCGGTCATCGCGATGCCGACGATGATTGCTTTCCACCATTTTTCCTTCCCTTGGAAGATCAGGTAAACGATTACGGAAAGGCACAGGCAGATCAGCATGCCCAGATACTTGGACACCATCAGGACGAACACGCCGAGCAGCAGGAAACACAGCAGGTTCTTCAGTTCTCTCGGATTCAGGATCTTCGTTTCCTGCTCCGCCTTGACGGTCTCATCGGTTTTTGCTTTTTTGCTCGCCGCAAAAGTTTCGACAAACAGCAGCGCCCCGAAGAAGATGATCGCGATCCCGCAGATGGTCGGGAAGAAGCCGGGGCCCATCATGCTCCTCTTGATCATCGGCAGATCCTGAACTTTGACCAGGACCAGGATGACGATGCCGACGATCACTGACACAGCTGCCAGGATCAGGTCACCGGTTTTTGCTTTCAGTTTCATAAGCTTTTTCCTTCCTTCTTATTCGTTTATGCACTGTTAGCCTTTTAGTGTTTTTCCGCGGGCACGTATTTCTGCAGCATGGGGATCGCCCGGGTCGGATTGTAGAAACCGCAGACGCAGGGGCTTCCCATACGGACGGCCGCCTGTTCCGGCGTGAGCCTTCCGGCTTTCACCTTCTCGATGCAGTCGACTACCAGAGAACGGGAGATCATGCCGTGTCCGCACATGGTGATGAATTCCAGGATCTCTTCCTCGGGGAGTTCGTTCTTTTTGCCCCAGATGTCCAGAGACAGGTTGACCGAATGCGGCTTGATGCCGAACTCCGCGCAGATCTTTTCGATCTCGAGACGCGGACCGGACACAGTTACGGAAATGCCCAGGTCCATCTCCAGCAGGCGGCGGATCACCTCCCGCATCTTGTCAGCGCTGTCAAAGACGCAGCGCACGCGGGGGATCTCGGTGAACCCGGCTTTGATCTCTTCGATACTCACGCCCGAAAGGATCGTGCCGACTTCGTTCGAACCGGTATTGACCGGGCCGACTTCCCAGACGACGTCCAGGACCCTGCGGAGCTTGTCCTTGCTGCCGGCGGCGTTGATGCCCGCAGCAGCGGTCACGAGTAAAATATAGTCATGGCTTAAGGATTCGGCAGTGCCTCTCCTGTGCAGTGAATGAGACATGTCTTAGTCCTGCCTTTCGATCTTGTACGGGCGGCCGACGCCGAGATTGACCTTGCAGTTGTCGCGGACCGAAATCCCCAGGCTCCTGCAGAGCTCCAGACCGGGCAGTGTGCCGTCTTCGTCATAGCAGGTGATCATATCCAGGGAGAAAACCGTGTCGATCTCAGCCGCAATGTCACGGATGACGTTCAGAATCTCCTCGCCGCGTTCGAAGGGGATACGGAATTCGATGATGGCGCTCACGAAACGCTCATCCAGATATTCCTCCCTGAACTTGCCGGTCGTGATGTCCTCGATCAGGTCCGTCAGCGGATTGCAGTCTTCCAGCACGATGCCGCACCTGGCGAGGTGCATGGTCGCCTTCTCGATTTCACGGACCGAAGTTCCCAAAGCCGGGCGGCCCATTTCCAGACAGAGCCCCAGCTCACCGCGGCACACGCGGCCGGTCACGTCGTTCGTCTTGACCTCTTCCGTTCCGCGTCCCGGAACACCCGTACGCGGATGTGCCGTCGAGGGATCGGAGAAGAAGCGCCGCATCTGGCGGCCCATGGACCGCTCTTCCTTCGGCAGTTCATAGATCGCACCGCGCGGGCATTTCACCACGCGTGAGCGGATGCAGGTCCCGCATTCCAGACAGGCATCCTGATCGATCTCAGCCTTGCGTTTTCCGTCAACTGTTACCAGACGGATCGCGTCAGCAGGGCAATAAACGGTACAGATCCCGCAGCCGATGCATTTTTCCTGATCAACAACCATAGTATTTTCCTTTTCCTCATCTTCCGATTACCATCGTATTAGGCGGAAAGCAATAATACAATTCTTAAAAATTTATACAATCATAATATTCAGCTTATGATAATTGTTAAATATATAATTAGCGTTTTTTTGAACGGAGTTCAGGCTTCACCCATCTTCCGTGCGAGGCTGAAGGCATGTTCCCAGGCGCCGCTGTTTACTTTTCCTGTCCCGGCAATCTCATATGCTGTTCCGTGCGCACACGTGGTTGCCGGTTTCGGCAGACCGCCGTACGCCGAGACCGCTGCATCAAAGCCGTGCAGCTTCATGGCGATCTGTCCCTGGTCGTGATACATGGTCACGGCACCGTCGAACTCCCCGCCAAAAACCCGGAAAAACAGCGTATCCGCGGAAAAAGGACCAAACAGATCCAGGCCTTCCTCCTTTCCCCGCTCCACTGCCGGTGCAATGGTCTCGATTTCCTCTCTTCCGCAGGTGCCGCCTTCGCCGTTGTGCGGATTGAGTCCTGCGACTGCAATACGAGGCTTCTCATATCCGGCCTGACGCATGGTTTCATCGAGCATCCGCGCTGCGCGCAGGATCCCATCGACAGTCAGCGACGCTCCCACATCCCGCAGCGGGATATGTCCGGTCACCCGTGCCGTCCAGACTCTGTCCAGCACGTTCATTTCCATATGGAAGCCGCTGCTGCCGTAAAAATGCGCCAGCAGGTCTACCGCGCCGCTTAAGTGAAAACCGGCAAGCTTCATCGCCGCTTTATTATTCGGTGCAAAGCAGATGGCGTCAAAATAACCGTCCTTGCAAGCTTCCACACAGGCTTTCATATTCAATGCCGCATCGCGTCCCAGCGCCGGATCAACCGCGGCATAGGCAAAACTGTCGGCGTCCAGGGCGCCGGTATCCACGAGGACCAGGCCGCGGTGTTTCATCGCCTCCTGTACGGAGGAAACGCAGATATACGGAATATCTTCCCCGACAGCCCGCATGCCCCGCCTGAGTTGCCTTTCGTCACCGATCAGGACCGCGCGGACATCGTCATCGAAGCCGCCGTGGAGGGCGGCTTTGACAATGAGCTCCGCACCGACGCCGGACGCGTCGCCCATGGTGATTCCGACTGTGCAGATTCGGGGACCATACGGCTGCTGCATATTCCGCCCTCCTTTCCGCGTTTATTATTTCGCTTTCTTCGCTTCCTTCAGTGCCTTCAGGAAATCCGCCTGCTCCTGCAGCAGAGCATCGATCTCCTCGTCAGTCATATGTGCGTAATCCCGGAAGATCTCGCGGTTGTTCTCACCCAGCATAGGGGCCGGTTCATAGGTCGTATCCGGATAAGAAGCCATCTTGATGGGGCTGCCGGGCATTTTGTACTTGCCGGCGACCTTGTGATCGACTTCCACCAGCATCTGGCGGGCAGCGATCTGCGGATCGGCGCAGATCATTTTCATGGTATTGATGCGGCCGTAGGGCACACCGCCTGCCGCCAGGATCTCTTCATTCTCGTCGATCGTATGCTCACGGGTAAACTTCGAAAGCTCCTCCGTCAGCTCATCGCGGTGCAGTCGGCGGGCATCCGGATCGTTGAAACGCGGATCCTGCATCATATCTTCGCGGTGGATCGTACGGCAGAGGTTTTCAAAAGCTGCATTTCTCGAGCAGGTGATGATGATCTCGCCGTCCTTGGCGGGGAAGGTGCCAAAAGGCGCATTGACCGGATGCGTATTGCCCACGCGCTGCGGATTCTCACCGGTCACGCAGGTATTGATGACGGCATTTTCCAGGCAGGAAAACGCGGAATCCAGCATCGCGATATCGATGAACTGTCCCTTGCCCGTCTTCTCGCGGTCATAAAGCGCCGCGGAAACTGCACCGAAGCTGTAGATCCCGGTGAAAATATCGCTGACGGAAGTCCCGCAGCGGGTCGCACCGCCCTTGGGATCGCCGGTCAGGCTCATGAGGCCGCTCATCCCCTGGATCACCATGTCCAGCGCGCCGCGGTCCCTGTACGGACCGGTATAGCCAAAGCCCGAAATCGCCATGAAAATGATGCGGGGATTGACTTCCTTGATCACGTCATAGCCAAGACCCATGCGTTCCATGGTGCCGGGCTTGAAATTTTCCACGAGAACGTCAGCATTCCGCACCATTTCCAGCAGAACTTTTTTATCCCGCTCTTCTTTCAGATTCAGAGTGCAGCTCTTCTTGCTGCGCATGATGGAAAGGTCATAGGTGCGTTCACCGCCCAGGTAGGGGCCGCTGGCCTTCGGACGGTCGGGACGCTCCACCTTGATGACGTCAGCTCCCATATCTGCCATGATCATCGTGGCGAACGGGCCGGATAAAAACTGCGTTAAGTCAATTACTGTTACACCGCTGAGCGGACCATATCCTTTTGCCATAGCTGCATTCTCCCTTACAGCGGGATGTTGCCGTGCTTCTTGGCCGGCAGCACCACCTGCTTGTCCTTGAACATTTCCAGTGTATTGATGATCACGCGGCGTGAATCCGCCGGTTCGATAACATCCTCAAATTTGCCGAATTCGGAGGCTTTGAACGGGTTGTAGAATTCCTCCTCGTACTCTTCGATGTATTTCTGCTGCAGCGCCGCAACATCCTCGCCGGCTTCCTTCGCCGCCGCCAGTTCGCTCTTGCGGCAGATCTTGACTGCACCTTCCGCACCCATGACGATCATGCGGGCCGTCGGCCAGGCAAAGATGAAATCGGGCTTCAGTTCCCAGCTGCACATGGCCGGTCTGGCGCCGCCGACGACCTTGCCGATCGCCATGACGATCTTCGGCACCGTGGCTTCAGACCAGGCATAGATCATCTTCGCGCCATGGCGGATGATGCCGCCGTATTCCTGTTCGGTGCCGGGCATATAGCCGGGCACGTCTGCGATGGACAGGAGCGGTACATTGAAGCAGTCGCAGGTACGGATGAAACGCGCCGCCTTGTCGGACGCATTGATGTCGATGCAGCCCGCCTTGACCATCGGCTGGTTCGCAATGACGCCGACCGAGCGGCCGTTCATGCGGATGAAGCCGGTGACCATATTGGTCGCATAAAGCGCCTGTGTCTCAAAGAATATGTGATCATCCGCGATCTCGCGGATCACATCCTTCATATCGTATGCCCGGCGCAGATTGTCCGGAACGAAATCGTTCAGCATCTCACAGCGGCGGTTCGAATCGTCTGCCGTAGGGAAGACGGGAGGATTTTCCCGGTTATTCGACGGCAGATAGCTGAGCAGTGTCTTGATCTTCAGAATGCAGTCGGCATCATCCGTGCAGAAGAAATGCGACACGCCGGACACTGTGTTGTGCGTGTAGGCACCGCCGAGCGTCTCCGCATCGACCACTTCGCCGGTCACTTCCTTGATGACCTGCGGACCGGTAATGAAGGAGCGGCTGCTTTTGTCGACCGACAGAACGAAGTCCGTCAGTGCCGGGGAGTAAACGGTGCCGCCCGCGCAGGGTCCCATGATCGCCGAGATCTGCGGGATCACACCGGAAGCCAGCACGTTATTGTAGAAGATCGTGCCGTAAGAAGTCGCCGGTCCCTCCTGGATACGCGCGCCGCCCGAGTCGTTCAGCCCGACCAGCGGAACGCCGGCATCCATCGCCAGTTCCTGGATCCGCTTCACCTTCATGCCCTGCATCTCGCCCATGGCACCGCCGATGACCGTGAAATCATGCGCAAACGCAAAGACACCGCGGCCGTTCACAAGGCCGTAGCCGGTCACGACACCTTCTGCCGGTGCTTCAACTTTTTCCATGCCGAAGTCGTGGCAGCGATGCTTCATGAAAATGTTGTATTCCTGAAAAGTACCGGGATCGAACAGAAGATCCAGGCGTTCACGTGCCGTCAGTTTGCCGCTGGCATGCTGCTTGTCGATCCGCTTCTGGCCGCCGCCGAGCTTGATCTTCTCTTTCTTTTCAATCATCTGCTGCAGTTTCGTTTTTTCGCTCATTGTTTTCGAATCCTCGCTCTGCGACTGATATAGTCTTTTCTATTGAAAGCATAAATACGAAAAGATCGACTTGCAATTATCAGTTTTTTATATTATCATAAGTTCAACATTATCAATGTGACGCCGAAAACAGAATAAAGAGAGGACAATTATGGAAATCACTCAGCTCCGCTACTTTCAGATCGTAGCGGAATACCAGCATATTTCCCGGGCTGCCGAAGAGCTCAACATCAGCCAGCCAGCCCTGAGTACCATGATCTCCAGATTGGAAAATGAGCTGGGTGTCCAGCTGTTTGACCGGCAGGGCCGATCCATCGTGCTGAATAAGAACGGGGAGTTCTTTTTGCAGCGCGTCAACGAGATCCTTCTGGCGCTGGATGACTGCAAGCGGGAATTAAAGGATCTCGCCAAGCAGATCGACAACTCCATTTCCATCGCCGTGACCAGTTCCCAGTTCCTTCAAGGAATGCATAGCTTCATGGACACGCACAAAGATTACAAATGGAACCAGAGAGTAGCCGAAGTTGCGGAAGTCAAGCGCCTTCTCAATACGGGTCAGTGCGATTTCGCCGTCACCTCGCCGGGTCTTTACGGCAGCGAATACGAATCCACCCTGCTCCTCAGGGATACATTTAAACTTGCCGTCCACAAAGACCATCCTCTGGCGAAAAAAAAGAGCATCCGTCTGGAGGATGCTTTGGACGAACGTTTTATCATGCTGCTGCAAGGTCTGCCTTTCCGTTTGCAGACCGATGCAGTTTTTGCCGAGCTGGGTGTTCAGCCGCACTATGTCATCGAATGCGACCATCTGCTGCGCAAGGAACTGATCAATGCCAACGCCGGTGTCACGATCGCGTCTGAGTCGGCCTCGTTCCGTCATCTTTACAGCGACGATATCGTATTCCTGGATATCGAAGGCCTCCAGCAGACCCGTGAGATCGTACTCAGTTACCGAAAAGGACATTATTTAAGCCGTGCTGACCGGGAGTTCAAGGATTACCTGATCAACCGCTTCAAAAAAGCAATTCCGCTCGGCCAGTCGGATCAGCAAAGCTCTTCTTACGTTCCGGAGCGCAATCGATAACCCGCATCTTATGAATTGTTAAAAAACCGGGAATAGAAAATTATGGATCATCGGGTATACTGAATGGCAGGAGGATACATTCCATGGCGGTCATACAGGAATATTCGTTAGCAGTAAACGGCGAGGTCTGCGGCGTGAGCATCGAAGTGTTCAGCACAGCCCTAGCTCTTCAGACTGCCGGAACGATGGCGCAGCCCGCCGCATCCGGCACGCCTGCCGCAAGGAATGCCGAGGTACCGCGTCCGGCAGCATACCGCATCACATATGCTCAGCCCACTCAGGCCACCTGGGTCACCGCAAGGCGCGTTGCCCACCTTCCCTTCCACTGAGAAATCCGATTATCTTCATATTTTTCTCTCCTTTCACGGCACAGTGTCGGCAACATGGCCCTGTGTCTTTTTTGTGCAAAAAAACCGACCGGCGCATTTTTATGCACCGACCGGCTTTTTCTGTCAAAAGCGGCAGACAGTCCGCTCATTTATTCGCAATCGCTTTTATTATTCCTTTCCTACTCCTGCGATGAACTGGATCTCGAGCGGTGCGTCGCCGGGGAGGGAGGCAACGCCGACGGCGGCTCTCGCGCCGATGCCGGCCGCAGGGCCGAAACGTTCAGCCAGATACGCCGACGCATGGTCTGCGATCTTCGGCTGTTTCGTAAATCCCGGATCCGCCGCGACAAATACCGTCATCGACAGGATCTGCACGATCTTCTCGCCCTCTTTCAGGCAGTTTTCCGCCGCCGTCAGCGCATTTTTCACCGCCTGTACAGCCGCTTCGCGGAAGTCTTCCGGATCGCTGAGCGCGCCTACCTTTCCCGTTGCGATCGGCACACCGTCCCTTCTCGGCGTCATGCCCGCCGTGAAGATCACGTCGCCGAAGCGCACTGCCGGTTTATACATTCCCTGAGGGATCGGATCTTTTGCCATATTGTACCTCCTGCTTTGATCCCGCCCCCGCTTCCCACAGCGCAGGCCGGCTCTTTTCTGTTTTCAATTTATCATCTGTCGTACGGTTTGTAAAGAAAAACGCCTCCGGCAGTTGAAATCGCGCTGTTTTTCCTGTACGATGAGTCGTAGGCGGTCCCGCCCATATTTCGGTCCCTGCGGGCTGTTATGCCCTTTTCGAGGAGGAGATCATGCATCATATCCGATATTATCGATATTTCCGTGCTGTCGCGCTGTGCCTTGTGCTTTTGCTCCTGCTCGGCGCCTGCGGATCCGCGGATCCGTCCACAGCCGCAAGCCCCGTCATAACCCTTCCGGAGATCACCCCGCCGCCGGTCGCTGCGGAATCATCCGCTTCAGAGGAACTTACCACGGAAGAGCCGGTGAGAGAAGAGTCGACCGCCGAGCCGGAACCCGTCACCATTGAAGAACATACGCTGCTTGACAAAGACGGTATCCGGGTCGTGTTCCGCAGTTTTTCCGAAGACGAGACCGGTTCCAAAGTCGAGATCTATGTGCAAAACGGTACGGAAAAGAATATCGCCCTGAGCTGCATTTCCCTCTGCGTCAACGCCTATATGATGCCCGAGCCCGCAGCGATCTGTCTGGGCCCGGACAGCGAGCTGAATGACGCCCTGTTTTTCGACCGCGCGGCACTGGACGAACGCGGCATTCGGGAGATCGGTTCCGTGTACTGCCGCATGAGAGTCATCGATACCGATACCGGTGAGACCCTCGCCGACCCGGATGCTTACGAGATCAGGACCTCTGCCTACGGCCGCATGGCTGACACCAAGATCTGGGAAGGCAGGGAACTGTACGATGACAACGGCGTACGGATCCTACTTACGGATGTGACGAGGACCCGGACCGGCGGCACCTGCTTCAAACTGTATGTGGAAAATAACAGCAAAAAGGATCTTTCCCTGGTCGGCCTGCAGGCCGTGGTAAACGGCCGCCTGGCTGATGCACCCTATCTCGGCGTTGTCAATGCCGACAGGAAGGCGCTGACCGATCTGGTCGTGTCGAAGAGCTTCAGGGAAAAGTACGGAATCAGTGATGCGATCGACTCGCTGGAACTGTCTCTCGAAGCGCGCGACGGTGACAACTGGGATCTGCTGTTCAGGACCGGCGCCATCTTCTGCGATCTGAGCGGCAGGACGCCTTCTCTGTCTTCCAAGGAAGAAGCCGATACCGAGTTCGTTCCCCAAAAAACGATTCTGGGAGGCGAAGCGGTCATCATTTCCACCCTCGGCTGGATCTCCGCCGCCGGGCACGGTCCCGGCCTGAAGCTACAGATCGTCAACAGTTCCGACATCGACGTCCGCTTCTGCGTGGATAAAGTCATTGCCGACGATTACCTGCTGAGCAGCTGCGGGATGATCGTTCCGGTCGCTGCCGGCAAAATATCCGAAGCCATCCTGTACCTCGATCAGGATATCCTGTCCCTGACCGGCAATTCCGAGTTCGGTACCGTCGAGCTTTGCTGCTCCCTGCAGGACGGCGCAACACACGAAGTCCTGAGAACCTATGACCCGATCACGGTGGAGACCGCCGCCAAGGAACGCGTCGAGGTCGTTTCCCTGAAAGGGAGAACGATCTTCAATGAAGAGGACCTGCAGATCGTGGCCATTGCCTACACCGGCCTCAGTGAGACGGTCGGCGAACGCCTCTATCTGTGGGTAAAGAACAGTTCCGACAGGACCCTGATACTGGAGCCTTTATACACGAAAGTCAACGGCTCTTATGTGCTCGGGATCGGAAAACTGACCATCCCGCCCGGAAAGATGACGATCGGCACCTACACGGTCCCCGCACGCGAGACCAAACGGCTCGGCGTCAGGGAATTCCGCAGCATGGTCATGCAGACGCTGGTCTATGATGAGGCCGGCGAGCTGCAGTTCACGGTGCCGGAAGGCGGGATCACAGTAAAATAAAAAAAGCGCCTTCTCCTTTGCCGGCTCAGTTCATACGGCAAAAAAGCTGCCCATACGGGCAGCTTTTGTATTTCCGGCAGTCCGCCGTTTTATTTCATGATTTCGCCGCGTACCAGTTCGTACAGCCTGCGTGCCGTCTGGCTATCGGTGACCAGCACCGTAAAATAACCGGCGCGGGCCGCTGCCAGGATCGATTCAGCCTTGTTGCCGCCCCCGGCCAGGCAGATCCGCTTTGCCACTTTCTTCATGCTGTCCAGCGGAAAGGCATTGGTCTCGTAGCTTTCGTCATAGGTCAGCTGACTTCCGTCGGCATAGTAATATTGCGAAAGGATCTCGCCGGCTGCACCGGATCCCAGGAGCCGTTCCCGGCTGGCATCCGAGACCTCCTCGTCGAAGGCCTTGCAACTGGCATCGATGGTGCCCAAGCCGAAGACTGCGGCGTCCATTTTATTCCAGTAATCACGCAGGTCCCCCAGACGTTTCTGCTCGTAGACCGTCAGCGGGACGCTCTTTTCGCGATAGATCGCCAGGTTGGTGAAAAAGGGCTCCGCATGCAGGTTGTCGGCCACGCGGTCGACGATCGCGTTGACCTGCAGGTAGGGATTCGCGCTGGCGCTGACCCCCATAAGCGGCACGACGGTCGCGCCGGACAGCCCCGGCCGGCTGCGCAGCACCGAGGCAAAGCGGTAGACTGTCTCGCCCCAGCCCACACCGATTACGGACGAACCTTTCAGCATGCGCGGCAGATTGTAGGCGGCCGAACGGGAAATGGAGTCATAGATACGGTTCTGCTTCCAGCCCGGTTCGGACGGTGCCAGCACGATCTCCTCCAGGTTCAGGTTCTGTACCAGGAAATCTTCGAGCACCTCATCGTCCAGTTCATTGGGCAGCGAGACTTCAATGCGGACGATGCCCTGCGTCTTCGCCCGGTCCAGCATGCGGGAGACCTGGGAGCGGGAGATATTCTCCGCCCGGCTGATCTCCTCCTGCGTTTTGCCTTCTTTGTAATACTGTTCCGCTATCCGGTACAGCACCCACAGATCGCTGTCCGCCATGATGATCCCTCCTGCATCCTTTGCACAAATGTGCCTGTCGGAAAAGAGAATAGCATCATTTGTCCGAAAATGCAAGCCGGCCGGAATAAAAAGGCGCCGCCCCCGTGGAGGGGCGGCGCCGTGCGCATCCACAGACCTTATTCCTTATTTCAGGATCTCGATCTTGACAGCGCCTTCCAGCGTGTACTTCGGATCCGGCAGGTAGGTGGCATCGATACGGCCGTCCTTGTGGAACAGGAAGATCTTATCCAGATCCGCCGCGTCGGTCTGATTGCTGTAGCCGTCCGAGCAGACCACGTTGATGGCCTTGACGCCGGTCGCGCCCATCTTCTCCAGCAGGTCGGCAACGGAAAGGCCGGCTTCCTCGGTGGCATCATCCTGGACATAGACGATACCGTCGCTGTCAAGCACGAAAACTTCCACGTTCGTCGTGAATTCGCCTCTCTTCTGCGTTCTGCCGACGGTGTACGGGCCGCGATACTTGGCATCCTGTTCGACGATGTACTTCGCCAGGAAATCGTCAAAGCTGCAGGTCCAGGTCTGGCCGTCAAGCAGCGAGACGGTGGTCACTTCCTTATAACCCTTGAGTTCAAGAGCATCCAGGACCTCGGTGACCTTGTAACCGACCTGAGCGGAACCCTTGACCGGGATGACGATCTCGTCGTCGGTATCGAGCTTGGCCGTCAGGTAGCTGTCTGATTTCTTCTCAGTGACTTCCAGGATCGCGGTGTTAAGGACCGTGATCTTGTAGACGATACCGTCTTCGGTCTCGGGAAGGTTATCCTTATCCACGCCGTGAGGAACGATGTACTGGATATCCGTGATGGTGTAGCCGGGCCACGCGACCGAGTCGGCATCGACACGGCCTTCGTTGAAGTAAATGTTGACGTCCTTCAGATCCTCCTTGAAGATCTCCTCGGAATAACCGTCGATACCGATGAAGTCATAGGAATCCGCTTCGACCAGCTTGGCCACGTTGCCCGTACCGCCGATCAGGGAGCCGTGCAGGATGTCCTCGGCATTGTAGCCTTTTTCATCATCATTGCCCAGCAGGAACGCTTCCGGGCCGACAACGACAAAGCCGACGCCCCAAACCAGTTCATCGACGCGCATGTCCGGTCCGTAAATGAAGCCGTTGTAGTGGTTTTCCTGCATGTCTTCCGGAACGTCGAGGCAGAGCAGCTGGTCGCGGAGGACCTTGTAGGTCAGTTCCGTGCCGAATTTGGGCGCATAGGTGTAACCGTCATCGTAGGAAACGATGTAGGCCTTCTGATCGTCCGCAACATTGAACCAGAAATGCCTGTCGGCGATGTTGCCGAGGTTCCAGCCTTTGATGGTCATGTAGTTGGCGTTGTAGCGCACCTCGTCCGGATCGTTGTAGGTCTGCAGGTCAGCCAGGACGCTGTTCAGCACGTAGACGGTGCCGGCGACTTCCAGCGGGGCTTCGGTCGGCGCTTCCGTGGTCGGGGCCGCGGTGGTGGGCGCTTCCGTGGTCGGGGCTTCCGTAGGCGCAGCCGTGGTTTCCTTCGGCGAGCCGCAGGCTGTCAGCGAAAGCACCATGGCCAGCGTCAGAATGAGTGCAAGAGTTTTTTTCATGTTCTTCTCCTTTCACGTATTCATGAAATTCTATAGTGTTTTATATTTACCGCGGCGGCTGCGGCCATGGGGCCTTCGCCCGTCCGCGGATCGTGCTTGTGAAAATGTCATTCCCCGAAGCAGCGCCTGAAAATGGCTTCGGCATCTTCCTTCGTGAACTCGCCGAGGCACGCGGCTTCAGTCGGTCCCCAGGGCAGCGAATGCTCCGCCATCTCGGCGATCTCCTCCTCCGATGCACCGTGGCCGAGGGCTTCGGCAAGGTCGGTCGGCAGGTTCAGCTCGCGCTGGAACTTCTTCAGGCCTTCGCTCGCGGTCTCCGCACCGAGAAGTTCGGCGAGCCTTCCCAGCTTTCCGGGGATCTGCCCCTTCGCTTCGATGAATTCGAGGTAGGCCGGCATGATGGCGGCCATGCCTGCCGCATGCGCGAGGTTGAACTTCGCCGACACCGCATGCTCCAGCATATGGCCGAGCCAGTTCTCCTCATGGCCCACGCCGAGCACCCGACTCATCGCCAGGATCGCGCACCACAGCAGGTTGCTGCGCGCGTCCATGTTGTCCGGCTCCGCGACCGCAACAGGCGCCCACTTATGCACGGTCTTCAGCAGGCCGAAGCTCATCTCGTCGCTCGCATCCGCTGCCGGATCGTCGTGCAGATACTGCTCCAGCACGTGCGAGAAGACGTCGATCGCGCCGAGCGCCGTCTGGCGCGGCGGCAGGGTCTTCGCGAGTTCCGGATCGCAGACCGACAGGACAGGCTTCACGAAAGGATGGTTGAAGATCAGTTTGTCCTTGCCCGCGCGGTCCGTGATGACGAAGCTTTCGTTGCCCTCCGATCCGGTCGAAGCGATGGTCACGACAAGCATGACCGTAAGCGGCCGGTTCTGCGGCTCCTTCACATAGCTCACATAGTCCCAGATGCCGCCTTCCGACGGATTGGTGACGAGAAGCGCCGTGGATTTGGCCGAGTCGATGACGCTTCCGCCGCCGACGCCGAGGACGAGATCGCAGCCTTCCCGGCTGCAGACTGCCGCAGCCGTATCGATCTGCTCCGCCGTCGGATTCGCCGTGCATTTGTCATAGAGGATGTAGGGGATGCCCTTTTCCGTGAGGTCAGCCATCAGCTTTTTCACGACCGGGAGCAGCACGTCCGCGTAGGTCATCAGGAAGATCTTTTTCGGATCGAACTGCGCGGCATGCTCCGCCGCCCGGCCGCTTTCCCCGGGTCCGAAGACGATCCTCGTGGGGAAGGTGAATTCAAAGGATTTATAAGACATTGTCCGCCTCTTCATTTCCGCCGATCTTCGTCAGATCGTGCTTTCTCGAAACATGGAACACGGTGATCAGCACCGCCAGGACCATGAAGCCGTTCAGGATATAGAGCCAGCTCGCGTTTTTGCCGTACAGCACGGAGCAGACAGCCGTCACGATGACGCCGAGCCCCGAGGACAGGAGGTTCGCCGCCGAATAAATGCCGCTGCGGTATTCGCTTTCGGAATAGACCGCAAGCGCGCCTTCCAGCGAGCTCTTGAGCATGCCGTAGCCAAGTGCGAGAACGAGGGTAGCCGCGATCGCTGTCACGTAGACGCCCGCGGGCACACCGATCATCAGGGCAAAGCCGGCCAGGGTCACGCCGCATGAGACCAGGATCCCCTTCACCAGGTTTTTGCTCGAAAAACGCGGGTTGATGAAGACCATGGCCGCCAGCATGCCGCCGTAGTACACGCTCCCGAGGACCGAGCTCTGCATCGTATCCATCCCCATGCGGTCGGAGAAATAGGGTACGAAATACAGGCTGTAGTTGGTCCCGAGGTTCATGTACACGCAGAAGAATACGTTCGCGAGGGCAAAGGCACGGGCGACGGGGTTCTTCGCGAGGAACTTCAGGGCGTCGCGGTAGGGCGTCCACAGCTGCTTTACCGTCGTTCCAAAGCCTGCCGGTTCCGCTTTCACCTTCTCGCGCACCGCCTCGCCGACCTTCGTTTCCTTAAGAAGGATGTGCCGCACGACGATCATCGCCGTGATCACGATGAAGCTCGCGAGCAGGAAGGTCTGTTCGCCCTTGACGAGGCCCTTGCTTTCCACATAAACGCCGGCGAGCGGCAGGAGCAGGCCCGCCACCACCGTGATGATGTTGAACATGTTGAAGGCCACGATCCGGCCGTCATCATCCGCGTCTTCGATCATCACGAGGTAATAGCCGACGCTCATCAGACGGTTGGCGTTGAAAAGCACCATCGCGATGAGGGCGAGGCCGAAGTCCTTCGTGAAGAAATACAGCAGCGGCGGGAGCGCCGAGCTCAGGAAGTCAAAGATCGAAGTCGCGTTCCGCCGGCCCAGCCGGTCGATGACGGGCGCCGCCAGGAAGGAGAAAAAGGTCGCGGAGACCGTGCCCGCTACCATCAGCGTGCCCAGCTGGACGTCGGTGATCCCCTTCTCCTGCAGGTACAGGCTGATATAGTAGGTGTAGAACATGTACGGGATGGCCCAGAAAGGATGCGCGCCGATGCAGACCGCCGCGTTGCCCTTCAGCTTTCCCAGATATTCCTTCACCTTCTTCATGCGCCGAGCGCCTCCGGATATTTTGATGCAAAGAGTTCGCGGTTCCGTTCCAGGATCCTGTCAAGGACCGCCTGCGGGATATTGTGGCCTCCCGCAAAGGCCGCCGACAGCGCGCCGGCGAGGGCTGCGATCGTATCGGTATCGCCGCCGATCACGGTGGCGAGCTGAATGGCTTTCCAGACGTCCTTCCCGGCCGCGGCAAAGAGGGCAAATACCGCTCCCGCAACGTCCGCGGAGGGAAGCCCGGTGCCCCAGAGGCTGTAAACGTGATCGAGCAGTTCTTCCTCGGAAAGCTCGCGTGCCAGTTTCCGGGCCTCGCGGATCCGCCGCACGGAGCCTGCCGCGCAGCCCGTCCAGGCCGCGTGCGCGATGAGGCGCTTTCCGCCCCGCTCAGCCGCATCGAAGATCTCCTCCATGCTGCCGCCCAGGAAGGCCGCCCGCAGGGCAAAGCCGTAGGCGCCGGCCGCCTCCAGAGCTTCTGAGGTGTTGTGCGTCGGCAGAAGGCTCGTCAGGATATTCTCCTCAAGTTCCTCTTCGCTCTGCGCCGTGTTCCACAGGAAAGCCGAGGGCGTGCGCATGATGCCGCCGCAGGTGGTCCCGCCGATGCCGGCTTCAGCCGCCGGCGTGCCCTTCCGGATCGCTTCCAGCGCCTTCAGGCTGCTCGGGCCGATGTAAAGCTTCTCCACCGCACCGGTCTCCGCGATCCAGGCTTCCAGTGCCGACAGAACGCCTTCGAGCGTCACGCCGCCGCGTTTTTCGGCCTCCGCGAGGAGGTACAGATTCTGCTCCGTATCGTCCGTGACCGAGCCGGCAGGCAGGATGTTGTGGGTGACCGACTTTTCCGCCGGGAGCAGCCCTGCCGGAAGGCCGCCGGGCATGTCATCCCCGAAGACCGCCCGGATGTCCGCCGGGCACATGAATTCGGTGGGCATTCCCATCGCATCGCCGGCGGCAAAGGCCAGCCAGATATCACGGACGCGCTCTGCATCCGTTTTTCCGCTTTTCTTCATACCGCCTCCTTAAAAGGACGGAAAGTCTCCAAAATTATCTTCCAGGAATTTATACGCGCGCCTCAGTTCCTTCAGCGGCTCGTCGATGTACCAGCGGTAGGCCGGTTCCAGCGTGAAATAGCCCTTGTACTGCTTTTCCTCCAGCGCCGCGCGGATGTCCTTCCAGTCAAAGATGCCGTCGCCCGCCGGCACATGCTTGAACGTGCCGAAATCGCTCATGTGCAGGTGGCAGGGAACGAGCTGGCGCAGGAATTCCGTGGGCTCGCCGTCCGCCTCCTTCACCTCGGTGGTATCGACCATCGGTTTGATCGAAGGGCGGTCCAGCATCGCGATATAGTCCAGCAGGTCCTTCGCCGTCGGGGCAGAGCGCGGATGGTTTTCCATGGCCATCGTATAGCCGTAGTCCGCGCAGGTATCCGCAAGCCAGCGCAGATTGTCGATCATCGGCTGGTTCAGGAGCGCGTCATGGCCTTTCAGCGAGGGCACGTCGTGCGGATGCACCACGAGGATATGGCAGTCCAGGCGTTTGCCCATGCCGAGCAGCTTTTTCGCATAAATGCGGCTGTCCGCAATCATGGACGGGGTGCAGTTGTACTGCATGCCGAAGAACACCAGCGGATAGTGGATCGAGCCGAGCAGGATCCCCGTCTTTTCAAAGGCAAGGGCACTCTCCTCGGACACGTCCGAAAGCGCCTGCGGCATCAGTTCCGCGCGCGGAAAGCCCGCGTCGTGGATCAGCTGCAGCGCGGTCACGCTGTCATAAGGATACAGCGCGCCGGTCGAAAATGAAAATCTTTCTTTACCCATCGGTTCTCCTCCCCGTGCGGCAGCGGTCCTCGCGGACCGCCCGCCGCACGCGTTAAATCATCAGTTGTCGTCGATCTCTTCCTGCAGCTTCTTCACGGCTGTGTCCAGCACTTCCTGTGCCGTGCCGCGGTTCTTCTCCAGTTTCTGGAGAGCATTCTTGATCTGGCTATCCATCGTACCCATCTCCTGGAAACTCGTGTAAGCCCAGGTGTACTCCAGCTGGCTGAAAGCGACCGAATACATCTCATTCGTCGCAATCGCATCCTTCACTTCCTGGCGTTCCAGTGCAGACTTGTGCGTCGGCAGATAGCCAGTGTTGAGTGCAAAGGTCGTGCTGTTTTCCACGTTTGCCATATACGTCATATACTTCCAGGCTGCCGTGACCTTAGACTCATCTTGGGTCAGCAGCACGAGCACGTTGCCGCCGAGTGCCATGGAGGGCGCAGAACCGAAGCTCGGCATTATGATCGCACCAAGTTCGAAGGTAGTCGTACCGGTCCAGCGGGCGATGCGGTTGGAAGAAGAGGCGACAAAAGCCAGGGTACCGCCGAGAAATGCATTCTCAGCAGCTGTCCCGTGCTTGCCTGAAGCCATGTAACCGGCGTCCACCAGGGATTTCCAGTAATCGGCGACCTCTATTGCCTTCTCGTTGTTGAAGATCGGCGTGATCTTGCCGTCATTGTTTTTAATGATCTCGCAACCGTTTTGCATCAGCATGGATTTGAACAGCCAGGCTTCATCGTAGGTGTCGAAAGCCTTGAGTTTTGTATTGTCTCCGGCGCTTTCCATGACCTTGCCGCACACCTCATAAAATTCCGCCCAGGTCTTCGGCGGGTTTGTCATGTCGACGCCGGCCGCTTTCAGGATGTCCTTGTTGTAATACATGACCTGAGTGGAAATGCCGTACGGCAGCGCACAGATACCCTGGCCCATGTAGTCGCAGTAATCCAGCATACCTTCGAAGATGTCGTTCGTATCGAAATCGTTCGTGGTCTTCAGCAGTTCACCGATCCGGAAATCGCCCTCGCCGCCGGAATACAGCTGGCCCGAACCCGTGACGACCACGTCAGGCTGCAGGCCTTTAAGCATCGCCGCGCTGACCTTGCTCGCCGTATCGGCATAGCTGCCGGAATAGGACAGCTCCACCTCCACGCCATATTCCTCAGAGAATTTCTTTGACAGTTCTTCGAACAGTACGCCGCTGGCGCCACTGAGCGAATACCAGATTTCCAGTTTCTGGCCTCTGATATCGGCTTCGGTGCTCGGAGCCGGAGCTTCGGTCGAGCCCGGCTCGGGTGCTTTTGTCGTCGGGGCCGCCGTCTCCTCCTCGGTCGTTATGTTCACGTACTGGGATACGCAGCCGCCCGTCAGCGCCATGACCAGCAGCGCTGCCAGGAATACCTTAAGCGTTTTTTTCAGCTTCATCACTAATACCTCGTTTCCTTAAGATTTCATGCCGGTCAGCGTAATGGAACGCACCAGCTGCTTTTCAAAGAAGATAAAGACGATCAGGACCGGGAGGATGGTCATGACCGCAGCGGCCATCATCACCTGATATTCCGAGGAGGATTCCTGCGTCAGGTATTTCAGCCCGATCGGCAGGGTCCGGTAGGCGGTCTTGGAGGTGATGATCAGCGGCCAGGTGTAGCTCTTCCAGTTGCCCAGGAAGGAGAACAGCGTTGCCGTTGCAATGGCACCTTTGGTATTCGGGACCACGACCCGCATCATGATGCCGGTCGGCCCGCAGCCGTCCAGTTTGGCCGCATCAATCATATCCTGCGGGATCGAGGCAAAATAACTCATCAGCAGGAATGTCGTGAAGGCCGTCGTGATCTGCGGCAGGATGATACCGGCATAGGTATCGACGAGCCCCAGAGACGCGCAGAGCAGGTACATCGGGATCATCGTCACGACCATCGGCACAAACATCGTGGAGCGCATCAGCGCCGTGATGAACGCCTGGCCGGGCCATCTCAGGTGGACCAGTGAATAGGCCGCCAGGATGGAAATGATGATCTGCAGCGCCGTTTCCACGACCGTCGTGTAGATGCTGTTCCAATAGTAGCGCAGGAAGGGGATCATCGAGAAAACCCGGCTGTAGTTCTTCCAGTTCCAGACGGACGGGATCCAGCGCGGCGGATACTGATAAACGTCCGCAGCGGTCTTGAACGACGACAGGATCATCCACACAAAGGGGAAGATCATGGCCAGAGACAGGATCAGCAGAAGGATGAAGGTCGCCGGGTGACGGTTGTATGCGTATTTTGTTTTTGTTGCCTTGCTCATCACGCACCTCCTAGTCAATGTCCACGGTCTTGTGGGCGCCGACCAGGCTCTGGAACTGCGTCAGCACGAAGATCAGGGCAAAGAGCATCAGGGCACAGGCGCAGGCCCTGCCCATACGGCCGTTCGTGAAGGCCAGTTCGTAAATGTAGGACACGATCAGCTTGGTCGAACCGAGCGGGCCGCCGTCCGGGGTCATCACGTTGAATTCCGCGAAGACTTTGAAGCTGTTGATGATGCCCATCATGATGACGAAAGAGGTGATCGGCCGGAGGAGCGGGAATTTTACCTTCCAGAACAGCTTCCATTCGCTGGCACCGTCAAGCTTCGCCGCTTCCGTATAGGAATCCGGGATATTCTGCAGGCCCGACAGGAAAAGGATGACGTTGTAGCCGACACCCTTCCAGAGGGAGAACAAAAGGATCGACCACAGTGCTGAGCTTTCGTGGTACAGCCACTGGCTGCCGGGAAGCCCCAACCAGCCAAGGATCTGGTTGAAGGGTCCTACGTTCGGATCGTAGAACCAGATCCAGATGAGGGACGACGCAACCATCGGGACGACGACCGGCGCAAAGAAGGACGAACGGAAGAATTTCTTCCCCTTGATGTTCTTATCCAGCAGCACCGCAAGGAAGAGGGCGAGCGCCGTATCCAGCGTCAGCTTCATCGCGGAGTACTTTACCGTATTCAAAAGGCTCTTCCAGAAGTCCTCTTCCCCCAGCAGGTACTTATAGTTGTCCAGTTTGATGTAGTTCAGCGTCCTGGTCTTCAGATTAAAGTTCGTGAAGCTCAGTTCCACGACGTCGATGACCGGCAGGATGAAGGTAAAGACCATGAAGGCGAGCGTCGGCACGATAAAGAGGATGCTGACGAGGACTTCATTCGTCTGATACTCCCTGCCGAACAATCTGATCTTGTTCTTTTTGGCAGGCGCAGCTTTCTGCGCGCTTGGTACACTGCTCATAGGGTACTCCTTTTCAGGACCCGGATCACATCCGGTACATAGTGCAGGGTCACGCTGCCCTCCGGCAGCAAATACGGATTACCGTCTGCAACGGCGCAGACGTCATCGTTTAAGTTATCTAGGCGGAGCCTGCTCTCTTCGGTGAAAAGCAGCTGTGCGCCGGGGCGCCAGGAGGAAATGCCACTGTCATCGTCTTCCATGCTCACGACGGGATGCGGGCTGACATAGGCCGCGGCCGTAAACGACGAGTCCTTGGTATAGCACAGGATCCCGGTATACGTTCTGCCGTAGAAATTATCCGGTGCGATCGGGCACGCCGCCAGCTGTGCCGCCGTGAAGGGAAGCTCCAGGGACTTTCCGTCCAGGCTCACGGAAGGCGCTCCCCGGAAGAGGTCCTTCACCGGTACTTCTTCCACGGTCTCGCCGCGCTCTGCCAGAGCCCGCGCCGCATAAGTCTTCATGGAACCGTCGGCTGCGGTGCCGAGGAAGGTATTCCCGATCACAAGGTCGTTGAAGGCGTAAGCGATGTGTCTGCCTTCCGCGTCCAGCGCTTCGACCGCGCCGAGCCGCACCCTCTTCAGCGATTCGGGATCCGGCAGATCATTTGCCGTAAAGCTCACGATCGGTCCGACGTTCGCGGTCCCGGCGCCGATCCCGAGGATCGGGACCGTACTGCCCTCCCGGATCAGGCACTCCGCCGCATAGGCTGCGGCGCCGTCGCCGCCGACCGCAACGAGAAGTTTCGGGCGGACGCTCAGCAGGGCTCTGATCGCTGCATTCAGGCGGGGCACATAGCCTGCCGGTTTTTCCGGGACGAGGCAGCGGGGAAGCTTTTCTCCGCCGAAGCCGGCCGCGCCGTAGAGTTCATGGCTGCTCCAGGCTTTGCAAATCTTTGTAAGCGCCGCCGCGGCTTTCCCGCCGCCGGCGTTCATATTGGCAAAAACAGCGATCTTCATGGCTCGATCATGATCTTGAAGGCCTCACCCTTTGCCAGGGTCTCCATGGCCTCCTGCCCCTTTTCCAGCGGGAAGCGGTGGGTGATCAGGGCCTGATAACGGGCCGGATTCTTTTTGATCATGGCAAAGGCGCGGCGGAAGGCCGGCATGGCGAAGCCGCTGCAGCCCATGATCTGAACGAAGCGGTAATGCAGGGCCTTGGCCGGGATCGGCAGGACCGTGTCGGAGGGCAGGCCGGCGAAGACGTGGACCTTGCCGCCGCTCCTGACCTTGTTCACCGCCTCCAGGATCAGCGCCGGAATGTTGACCGCAACGATGATCTTATCGAATTTCTCCTTCGCATACCAGGCGTCGGTCGTGTCGCAGGGGATGCCCCATTCCCGGAGTTTCGCCTGCCGGTCGGGATTGATCTCGCCGACACAGACCGCTATGCCCTGCTCTAGCAGTGTCATGGCGGCCAGCGTGCCCATGGGGCCGCCGCCGACGATAAGGACATGATCGGAAGGTCTGATCTCCAGCTGATCGAGCGCGGTCAGCACGCAGGCGAGCGGTTCGGTCAGCGCGTAGACGTAGTCGGGACCTTCCAGTCTGATGACGCCGCGTTCCACGAAGGAAAGCGGGACTTCGACCGTCTCGCAGAAGGCGCCGGTCGTCACGTAGTCTTTATTTTCACACAGTTCCGGCACGCCCGAGCGGCACATTTCACACTCGCCGCATTCGCCGTAGGGGGCGACCACAACGTAGTCGCCGGGCCTGTAGCCGGTCTCTTCGGGGGTTCTCTCCACCTGCCCATAGAATTCGTGGCCGAGGATCGTCGGGGGCTTGAAGTAGGGGTGTCCCTGCTTCCAGGTCTTCAGGTCGGTGCCGCAGATGGTGCAGCCGAGCACCTTTACGAGGAAGGGGCCGTCCGGCTTCGGGATCTCCCGGACTTCCATCTGCTGGTCGCCGATGTACATGAGTGCTTTCATAAAATGCCTTTCTTGTATAGATTTCGATCAGTGCGGAAACTGTTTTTTCATTCTCCCCGGAGGATCCTGTTCAGGCGGGCGATGCGTTCCAGCCTGTCTTCGCTCTGGAAGAGGTTCCGGCCGAAGCAAAGGCCCTTCACGCCGGCACTCACGGCTGCCTTCGCCGTGTCGAAAATGTCGCTTCCCTTGGGGCCGCCGGCCAGGATGATCGGCGCGGGGCAGTTCTCCACGACGGTCTCGAAATTCTCGGTGTAGAAGGCCTTCACGACGTCCGCGCCCAGCTCGGCCGCGACGCGCGCGCCGTTCGCCTGGATGTCGAAGGTCTGGGTCTTCTCATAGTCGGCCGCGAGGATCTCCACGATGACGGGGATGCTCAGGCGGTGGTAGGCGTCGATAGCGGTCGCCGCGTCCTGAATGGAGGCGTAGTCCACGCCGCCGAGGACCATCATCATGACCACCGCGTCCGCACCCATTGCAAGCGCCGTCTCGGGGCTCACGTGATTCTTCTGCACGCCGGTGAATTCGGTCGCCATCGCGGTACCGCCGGAGGAGGTCCGGAGGATAAGTTTCTTGTGCAGGATCTCCTCTTCCGCCAGATGCGCGATCCCGACGTTCACGAGGAAGGCGTCCAGTTCGCTGTCCGCGCACTTGGCGAGAAGGGCTTTCGTGTCCTTAAGGCCTTCCACGAGGCCGATCTGCGGCAGGTCGGTCGCCATCGCAAAGAGCTTGCCGCCGTTCGAGAACAGTTTTTCGGTATTTCTTCTCAGTCCGTTCATTTATCGCAGCCCCCTTCAGTCAAACTCGAGGTTCCTGTCGGTCTCTTTGGAGAAAATGTGCGCCACCCGGCCGCCGAAGGTGAAATGCACCCTGTCGCCGATCCGGTAGTCGACACTGGCATCGGCCGTCGGGACGATGATGATCACGTCCCTGCCCGCTGCCGTCACATGCAGGTGGACCGAGGAGCCCATCATTTCCGCAACGTCGATCACGGCCTCGATGCCTTTGTCGGCGATGGCCGTGTGCTCCGGACGGACGCCCAGGGTCACGGTCTGGCTCTGCACGTTCCTCTTCGCCAGGCGCTCTTCCTTGTCGGGCGCCAGTTCGACCTTCTCGCCGTCCAGTTCCACGAAAAACTTATCGCCCTCGCGGATGAGTTCAGCGTCGAAGAAGTTCATCACCGGCATGCCGATAAAGCCCGCCACGAAAAGGTTTGCCGGATGGTTGAAAACATCCTGCGGCGTGCCGATCTGCTGGATGAAGCCGTCCTTCATGATGACGATGCGGTCGCCGAGGGTCATGGCTTCGGTCTGGTCGTGGGTGACGTAAATGAAGGTGGTATTGATGCGCTGGCGCAGCTTGATGATCTCCGCGCGCATCTCATTTCTCAGCTTCGCATCAAGGTTCGACAGCGGTTCGTCCATCAGCATGACCTTCGGGTCGCGGACGATGGCGCGGCCGATGGCGACTCGCTGGCGCTGGCCGCCGGACAGGGCTTTCGGCTTTCTTTCCAGGTAATCGGTGATGTCGAGGATCTCCGCCGCCTCACGCACGCGCCTCTCGATCTCCTTTTTGTCCACCTTCTGGAGCTTCAGCGAGAAGGCCATGTTCTCGAACACGGTCATGTGCGGGTACAGGGCGTAGTTCTGGAAGACCATGGCAATATCGCGGTCCTTCGGGGCCACGTCGTTCATGAATTTTCCGTCGATATAGAGTTCGCCGGCGGTGATCTCCTCAAGACCGGCAACCATGCGCAGGGTGGTGGATTTGCCGCAGCCGGAAGGACCGACCAGCACGATGAATTCCTTGTCGGCGATGTCCAGGCTGAATTCCTGCACCGCAACGACGCCTTCATCGGTGATCTGAAGATTCACCTTCTTCTCCGGTGCGGCGTCCTTGTTTTTCTTTTTGGACTTTTTGTCCTCTCCGCTGAAAGGATAGATTTTTTTGATGTTTTTCAGCTCGACGCTTGCCATTTTTACGGCTCTGCCTGCTCTGCCTCCGCAAAAAGCAGGCTCGCGGCATCTTTTTGGATGCACCGCATTACGGCAGGTCTCCACACTGCCGCACCCTGAGCCCGGGATCACGTTCCTCCCCTGTGATGAGCGGCTGCCAGAAAGTGGAGTGGCCGCCGCCACTGGTTTATGGCTATATTTTATCACTTGTATAGAATTTGATAAAGTAATATTTCTTTAGAATAAAAGGACATTTTCCCAGATTTCGGGTTTCCGCGTGCACGGAAAATCTGTTTTGACGGATGCGCCGCTTTGTGGTAGGATAAAGAAACAGCCTCCGGAGAGGCTGGAACAAACGGCGCCGCAGGAACTTCATCTCCGGGCCGGACGCCGCAGATCAAGCATACGAGGTCAATTCCATGGCGCTTTCCACCCATACCCATACCGATGCCGAAGGGCACGTTATCACGCATACGCACGAAGTCCACGAAGAGGGGCATCACGCTCACGGCCACTACCATTCTCCCGAGGAAAAAAAAAAACAGCTCAACCGCCTGTCCAAGGCGATCGGGCACCTGCAGCACGTCAAAGTCATGATGGAAAATGACGAGGACTGTGCGGACGTTCTGATGCAGCTTTCCGCGGTCAATTCCGCCCTGCGGAGCCTCGGCAAGGCCATCATCAACGAGCACATGACGCACTGCATCACCCACGCCCTTGAGGACGGCGATACCAAGGCCGTCGAAGACTTCCAGAAGGCCGTGGAAAAGTTCATCTAAGCCTTCTCTTTTGAAACATCCGGAAAATCAAAAAAGCCTTCCCGAATCAGGGAAGGCTTTTTTATGTATAGTGGTGAATTATACTATCAAGTGCAACAGATAAAAAAATGAAAAGTTCATACGAATCTCATGTAGAATGAAGCTACCACACACCAATCCACAAAGGAGAATTCGTATGAACTACAAACATCTTAGCATAGAAGAACGGAGTTGTATACGTAAATATTACGTGGATGGGCTGAGTTATAGAGAAATAGCCCGGTTGATTGGAAGAAATGTAAGCACCGTGTCCCGTGAAATACGAAGGAATTGTACACATATGTACGATATTCCAACGTATTATCCTCATA
>JAFRRD010000014.1 GCA_017428265.1 Lachnospiraceae bacterium
GGTCTCTCTATTGGGGTAGATTCACCCTAACGCCATTTTGGCGGTGCGGTGAACCTGCTTTTCATACAGCCCAGTCTCAGTTCGAACTCCGCACAATTTTTTCTTTAAAAATTTGGCGGTAGGTGAGCCGACCGCTTAGGAGGCGGGCCCTCTATCCTACTGAGGTAATGCGACTTATGTATGGAATGAGGGGTAAAATCCTCTCCATTTTGCTTTGAACCTTGGCCCTAAACCTTGGGCTTTTTGCCTCTCCGGGCGGCGGTTGACCTTGGCCTTAGGAGGCGGGCCCTCTATCCTACTGAGGTAATGCGACTGATGTATGAAGCGCAGCCTGCACGGATGCCTTTGCAGTATACTTCATCTTTTCCTGATTTGCAAGCCGAATTCTACGCGCAATTCGTATGAGCGCTGCGGTTGACAGGGCGGCCCTGTCTGCCGCAGCGCTCTCCGTCTGTTTACTTGAACCGGAGGTTGACCACGGTGGTCCCGTCCGGCGAAATGGTCACGGTGTCGTCGATGCCCCGTCCGGAATAAGTGTCGCTGTAGGTATAGCCGCTCATGTCCTTCAGGGCGATCAGCTGACGGACCGTGACTTCATAAGAGTCCCAGGTCAGCGTCCTTGTTTCGACTGTTTCGTAGTAGAAAGGCATGGTCCCTCTGCCTCGCTTTACGATCTGGAACACCAGCGTAAAGGTCGGAGGGATGATCTTCCAGATGGCTGTATAGGTCTCGTCCCGCGTGCTGACGGGCAGATTGTCCCAGGAGATCATCTCGCCCGCTTCGTTCTGCCACCCGACGAAATCATAGCCCTGGCGGGTGACGGACGGGAATTCGATGGTCATGCCGGGAACGAACTGCCGCGTGATGATGTTCCCCGCCCCGTCGTCGAACCTGATCGTATTGGCCACCCACACCAGCCGGAGCCGGAAGATGGTGCTTCCGGTATCCTGCACATAGTCGCAGGACAGTTCGGAGGTTTCCTCATTGACCCGGTAATGTTCATACGGGTTCTTGCCTTCAAAATTGTAATCCGGTTCCGTCGCCAGCAGATGGTGTTCCTTTAAGACCGCGGTAATATCCGTGACCTTGTCTCCCGGATAGAAAAGTCCCGGGATGACGTCCGTATACCCGGAAATATAATCATCCCTTTTTCCGTCCGCGGATCTGTAGGTTTTATAGTACTCCACCGTGACCGGAACGGTGATGCGTTCCCATTTCGACGTGTAGACCATATCGCTCCGGGGCATGACCGTCGGCATTTCCTCAAGATCCGTTCCGTCG
Source organism: Lachnospiraceae bacterium (assembly GCA_017428265.1). Lineage (GTDB taxonomy): Bacteria > Bacillota > Clostridia > Lachnospirales > Lachnospiraceae > UBA6987. The sequence goes on from JAFRRD010000014.1 coordinate 1,282, forward strand.
GGGTTTACCCAGCCACGGAAAACATAGCCGGGATTGGCCGGACGCCCCGGGAGGTCCCCAGCTTCCAGCGGTTCTCCGGCGATCTTGGAAACGGCAAAGAACACGGACCCGTCACGGTCTAAGAACTGCATGGTCGTCTGGTTGGCGATCCAGGAAATGTCCACGGTCCGCTCCAGGTCGTGGCTCATCTGCTCAAAGCTGGAGCCGCGCCACTTCAGCGTCATGGTGACCATTCCCCGGCCGCCTTCGTCGGAATTCCGGTACAGGTATCCGGCGCCGTTTTCAAAGCGGTAGGAATACGCCGGGTCGGAGAAGGTAATGTCATATAGTTCGGAGGCGTCACGGTCTGCCCGGGAAACCTCGGCGACCGCGCCGCTCTTCAGACTCATGCCCTTCATCAGGAAGACCGAATCGGGGATGCGCGCCATTCTTTCATTGACCGGAAAAACAGCGTCAAATGCCTTCTCGCCGTCCTGATAGCTGAAATCCGTGATGACCGTATCGGCTCCTGCGCTGAATATGGGCTTTTCGCCGCTTTCGATGAGTTTCCGGTAGGAAATGGCGCCGTCGCCCGCCTGGGCAAACCACGTCACGCTGTAATAGCTGCCGGCTTCTATCAGAAGGCCGCCCTCATAGAAAGCGTCCGTCGAGGTGCCTTCCCGGCCGGCGTTATGGGCTTCCAGGCCGGCGTAGAAGAAACCCCAGAAGCGGGTATAAAGGCCGCCCTCGACCTCCAGGCCGACGCTGTCCAGCCGGGTGTCGAACAGGCCCCCCGCGACGGTCAGACGGAGCCCGGCCCGAAGGCCGGCGGCACCGAAGATGTAGAAATCGGCCCGCAGATCGGATACGTTTGTTTCATCGCACTTGAAGGCGGAAGTCTTTTCATGGATCAGGGCGAAGGAAAAGATCTGCCGGTGGGAGCGCTCGTAATTGCCCGCCACGCCGGCCGCCGCGTTCAGCAGCCCGCCGACGATGAAGTCCCCCTTGATCTGGAAGGCGGTGATGTGATGCGTGTCAAAGGTGCCGCGGAAGTCAAATATGTTCTTGTTGACCAGATCCGTCCACGCCTTCTCGGAGCCCTTGGTGAAGGCCCTGTACTTCTCCGGCAGGGTGCCGCCGCCGGTGGTCTGCTCCGGGAACATGTCCGCATGTTTGCGGCCGAGATCCTTCACGGTATTGGCGCATTTCAGGACCCTTTCGGCGCCGGGGCTCCTCTTGACGTCTTCCGGCCATTCTATGCCGGCTGCTTTCTCCTCTTCCGTCTTATCCGGTTCGTATTTGACCAGCGTTGCCTGCGCGGCTATGGCGCTGCCGATATAGATCCCCGTGCTGACACTGCCGCTGATGATATAGTCATAAAGATAGGGGATGAACCCGAACCACTTCCAGACGGACGTGGCGTCCAGGGTGCACCCGAACACGGCTTCCGCTTCAAAGAAGAAGGTGATCGTGGTCTTCAGGGCTCTTTTCGGATCGTCCGTGTCCTTGATGGTGATCCGGAACTTGACGTTGATCTCCAGGCGGTAGCCGGCTCCGTAGCCGGTCTTGCCGGCAAAATGCACGATGTTCGGCGAAAGCCGGATGTCCGGATCCTCGCTTTTCACGTCCACGTCGATCGCGTTCCCGCCGTTTCCGGCATTCAGGAAATCCTGACCGGACACCGAGACCGACTCATCCTCCCCGTAGAAGAAGGTCAGTTCTTCCAGCGGGGTATCCCCGAAATACGCCTTGATTTCCTCGTTTTCCATGGCGATCTGGGCCAGGCTCCAGGAGCTCTGGATCAGAAAGCCGTTATTGGTCATTTCTTCGATGACGGCGGCCTTCAGGGCGTCTTCGTCATACGCCGCCGCGATCTGCTCGTCGGAGAGCGTAAACTCCCGGTACACGTCCAGAGAAGCCTTGATGGTCTCCAGGTCCGTCTCCCGGTATTCGATCTGAACCGCATCCTGGCCGTCTGCGGTCTCGTCGCTCCAGGTCACACTGACCACTTCCGCATAGCCCGTGACCGTGCCGCTCTCTTCGGTGCCGGTATAAAAAGCCACGAAATCCCCGGGTTCGACCTCCGTGTTTTCGTTCAGGCCCATGCCCGCGAAAACACCGTTGGAGGAAAAGACCAGGTCGGCAGCCGGCAGCGTGACCGTGTTGTCCGCGCCACGGCTGATCAGGTGCTGTTCCTGAATGGGGATGATGTCCGGGATGAAGACGACGTCCTTCTGTGACGCCCCGACGTAGTGGTAGTACATCTGGTCCGCAGGGCCTTCCGTGAACCCGGTGATGCGGACGTAGGCCACGCTCAGGTCGCTGTCATCAAAGGTCCGGTCATCCGGGGGAGTACCCTGGTAGATCGCCACGAGATCCCCGATGTAATAGTCGCCTTCGCGGCCGCTGAAGGTCCCGCTCGCCGGTTCTCCGTTGGCGGGGGTATGACCGAATCGGAAGACCCCGTCAAACTGCAGGGCTGCCGATGCCTCCTCCGGAAGGAGCGCCGACATGTCCTGGTATTTGATGCTCGGTTTCAGGCGCATCCGGTTCGCTTCTTCCGCCGTGGTAATGAGGTTGTAATAACGCACGGCGCTGTCATGGCCCTGATAACTGAGCGCCTCGTCCGTGAGTTCCAGCTGGTACACCTCTCCCCGGTTGAAGCCGTCTGCACAGGAAACCTTGAATTCGCCGTTGCCGCCCTCGGCCAGAAGGCAGTCCGGATCGATCAGGTCCTTCTCGTCGGGGTCCGTCAGGAACGGGTTGGAGAGGTTGGAAAACTTAATGCCGGCGAGGACCTGTTCCCGGGAATAGGAGACGGGCGCCAGGACGGAGATCGTCATTCCGGGATCCGCATCGCGGACGGAAATGAAATTGTCGTGATATTCCTCTGTGAGCGATACCGGTCCGGGGCCGTCGCTTCCGCCGGAGGGATCTGTGGTCGGCACCGTGGTCTGGTCCGGGCTCGGCGTCGTGACCGGTACTGCGATCTGGTCCGGGTTTTGAGCCGTGGCCGGTTCCGTGCTTTGACCAGCGCTCTGTTCCGCGCCGCTTTCCGATGCCGGGATCGTTTCCTGCTGTCCGGGTTCCGTGTGCGGTTTGTTTCCCGCGCAGCCGGCGAGCAGGGAGAGACACAGCAGTAAGGCCAGAATTCTTTTCCAGTTTTTCATGAGGGACCTCTGATGTTTTATTTTGTTGAATTTCTCGATCAAATAAAGAGCGATCCGCATTAAGAATAACACAGATCGCTCCCGATGCCAACGGAATTTCAAAAGGAAAATGGATCCGCGCCGGCAGACCGCAGTGTACGGTCAGAACACCTCCCCCGCCGGCGGATATTCGCCTACCAGCAGGCGGTACGGCGGCTCGTCTTCTTCGATGACGGGGAAGCGGCCCATCTGGGGATCGAAATGATTGTCCGTTTCGTCGTCGTTGCACTGGCTGACTTCGCCGATCAGGACGGGCCCGGTGCCGGGTTCTACGGTAAAGTCATGGTACAGGCCGCGCGCGATGTGGATGCTCTCGCCCGGGGTCAGGCGGATCTGCGTGCCGGCCGGAACGGTGAAGCGGCGGCCGTCGCAGGACACGGTGACGGCCGAGCGGTCATCCACGCTTTCATCCGGCCGCGACAGGTTGACGCGGATCAGCAGGGTCCCGCCGCCGCGGTTGATGATGTCCTCGGTCTTGAACCAGTGAAAATGACGCGGGGCATACTGGCCTTCTTTCAGATACAGCAGTTTTTCCGCGTAGACTTTCGGGTACAGCTCCGGCAGGGCGCGGTTTCCGTTGCGGATCGTGATCAGGGAGAAGCCGATGCGGTCAAAGTCGCCCTGACCGTAGTCGGTGATGTCCCAGCCCAGGCCGCAGTCGCGGATCTCATCGTATTCATGGCCTTTTCCGCGCCATTCCTCCGGGGTGAAATGACAAAAGGGCGGCAGACAGCAGTGCTCGCGCGCGCACATGGCTTCCATTTCCCGGATGGCCCGGTTGATCTCGGATCGTTTCATGATGTCCCCTTTTTCGCAGCGGTTTGTTTCCGGGGCGCCTCCGCAGCGCCCTGCCGTTTCCGAATCCCTCCGGATATCGCAGCGGGCCCGCTCCCGTTCGACGGCGGCCCGCCGGGATGTTTTCCGCGTTCTTCTGACAGCGGCTTCATTATAACACAAAAGAAGACACCCGGCGAGCACCGGATGCCTCCTTTGACGGGAAGATTTATGGAACAGCGGCTTCCCCCTTATAATGAATAAAAAACGGCGAAGTATTTTCGCCGTTTCGAAAAACATAAAAGCATCGGGCAACGCGCAGACGTCTCGGGGGATCCTCTGCTCAGCCGAAGATCTGGCCTGGCAGCTTCAGTTTTGTTTTGGGCGGAAACTCCCTGTCGAACGCCTCCACGTCCGCATCGTCCACGTAATATCCCTGCGGTGTCTGGTAGACGCCCGTGACGCCGTCAAGATATCCCGGGATCAGTTCCCGGCAGAGGAAGAACGACTGGTCCGCGTCCTCCGGCATGTCATGATAGCGGATCCCGAATTTCCGCGCATAGTCAAACCCGCTTTTGCCGTAGAAAGCGATGTTGCCTTCAAACAGGACGGCGCCGAAGCCCAGCCCGGCGGCCTTCTCCAGAGAATAGTCCAGGATGGCCTTGCCATAGCCCTGACGCTTGAGTTCCGGAAGGATGCCGATCGGTCCCATGGTCAGGACCGGGATCTCCCTGCCGTCATCCGCTTCGATGACCGTCCGCATGAACATGTTCTGGCCGATCAGGCGGCCGTCTTTCTCCATCACGAGGTCCAGTTCTTTGATGAATGCCGGATCGTCCCGCAGCACGTGGATCACATAATGCTCGCTGCAGCCCGGGCGGTATACGTTCCAGAAGGACTCCCGGACGAGGTTTTCCACGGCTCTGTGATCTTCGGGCCGCTCCGGACGGATCGTATAATTATCTTTCAATTATCTTGCCTCCTGTAAATGAGAGAAAAGAGCGACGGCTTCGACACTCTCCCCGTTGTCCAAACTAATAACCATGTCTTCCGGGATGATGGGAAGGCGGAAACGGATAGATTTCAGCCACTGGCCATTCTTCTTTGCTTCCTCATGGATCTGGATCTCGGCAATCAGCGCTTCCATCAATTTTCTTCGTTCCCCCTCATCCATGATAGCATATAACCGTTCAAAATTGATCAGGATCCGATAAATATTCTCGGAAGTCATCTTGTCCGCTTCCAAGACGCTTTTCTTTTCTCTGGCAACTTCCAACTCCGATTCAAGTCGGTCAATTTTGTCATAGACTCCGTATAAGCGTTCGTCAAGATCGGCTTTTCGCTTGTTGTAATGACGGTCGTCAAAATCAAGCGAGTCTATTTCTTCAATCAGCTTTGCTTTCAGGGTAAAACTGTGGCGCAGTTCTTTTTCCGCCGTGCTGATCTCCTGGTCGATCTCCGTGGTATCGATCTTGGTATTGATCCGTTCTGACATCATGACAGCAAACTTGGGACGACTGACCAGTTGTGTAATGACTTCCACAACAGCATTATCCAACATCTCTTCATTGACCATTCTGCGGTAGTCACACTTATTTCCTTTGGTCATCAGACGGTGCTTGCAGCCGTAGTAGAAAAAGTCCTTATATTTAGTTCCGTCCGGCTTATGTTTGATGCACTTGTTACCGTACATAGGGGCTCCGCAGACCGGGCAGCGCAGGATCCCGGAAAGAAGATGGACTCTCTGATTCTCTTTTCCGAAAGCATGCTCGTAGCGCTTTGCCTGTTTCTTCGCTTTGGTCTGGGCCGCCTGCCAGAGGTCTTCGCTGACGATGGCTTCATGCAGCCCCTCGACCAGAAGATAATCCTCAGCCTCGATACGATGATATTCATTCCGGGTCCCGCGCACTTTCTCCGATTTGATCCTCCCGAAGGCAATTTTGCCGCAGTAGACAGGGTTTTTAATCAGTTTTCGAATATAGTGCGCGTCAAACAAGGTATTCGTTCCGTTCTGACGCGGGATCTTCTCTATACCGTGTCTGGCCAGGTACTTGGCAATCCCGTTGGCTCCCAGATCCGTATGGACATATTTGTCATAGATGATCCGGACCGCCTTTGCTTCCGCTTCATTGACGAACAGCTCTCCATCCGTCAAACTATAGCCATAGGGGGCCTGTCCGCCGTTCCAGCGGCCTTCCCTCGCTTTCTGCATTCGGCCTTCCATCGTCTGAACGCGGATGTTGTCCTTTTCGATCTCAGCTACAGCAGAAAGCACGGAGATGATCAGTTTCCCGGCATCTTTGGAGGAGTCGATCCCATCCTCCACACAAATCAGATTGACACCGAAGTCCTGCATCATCTGCAGTGAATTCAAAACGTCAGCAGCATTCCGGCCAAAGCGGGACAGTTTGTAGACCAGCACATAGGAAGCGCCATCCCGGTCATCCCGGATATCCTGCATCATCTGCTGAAACTGCAGCCGTCCTTCAATCGAACGACCGGATTTTCCGGCATCCTCATATTCCCTGACGATCTCATATCCGTTGAAATCGGCAAAGGTTTTCATCCTCGCTTTCTGCGCATCTAAAGAATAGCCGTCGATTTGCATGGCGGTGGAAACGCGGGTGTAGGTATAGACTTTGATTCGTTTCTCTGTCACAGTGCTCCTTTCGGTTTTTTCAATTTCCTCTTGACTTTTCCTGCGATACCGTGCTATTGTTCTGCTTGAAAGAAACGGGTTTTTTACCGTACGTGTTAAGAGTTTCTTAACAGCCAAGCGGGTTGCTCGTTTCTTTTTTTACGTTAATCACATCGTAAAGATATTTCATTCCGTTCAGATCATGCCGGATGATCATATAAACCCGGAAGACATTGTATCGGTCGATTTCGCCGTCCTCTCCGTAGACCGGCAGGGCAAAACGCGACTCATACCGGTACCAGCCGTTTGCAGCATCTACAGCATGTTTCGCCTTGCGGTTGGGTGTAAAGCTTCCGTCTGCAGCAATCTCCAGCATCTCTCCCAGCCCTTGTGCAGCATTTGCTTTTGCTTTGGCTGCTGTGCCTTTCAAACTATATGTGTACTCAGAACCGGTATATTCATCCGGCAGGTCCTGGCCGATATACACGATATCCTCTGTGTCAGCAATCTTATAGAATTCGCCGACAAAGGATTTCAGGTATTCTCTAACTTCTTCCCAGTTGATTGAACGTTTGCCTTTGAAGCGGATCTCGTTGATCAGAACGATTTTGTGTCCGTCAGTATCCCGGATAATTGAAATATTCCTTTCCATAGGCTACTCCTTCGTATTCTGCAGCATGTTCATATAGGCCAGCAGGCGGCGTTTTTTTGCATCGGACAGTTCGCGATAGTCATAGAGTATCTTTTCCTCCATTACCATCGCGTCCGTTCCTTCCTGCACGGTGTATGAGACTTCCTCCGGCATCTCAGATCGTCCTTCACCGGCCAGCAGTGTCCGGGGATCCAGATTCAGAACTTCGCAGATAATGAGGATCTTATCCGCGCCCGGGTTGGTCTTTTTCTTCCGCCAGTCACTGATGGTCCGGGTAGAGATCCCGGTCCGTCTGGACAGTTCCACCTGAGATATATGCTGCTCCTCCATAATCTGAAATAATCTTTCGCTGATAGTCATTTCGAAACCTCCTTGGGCAAAACTCCGCTTATACGGATTATCCGTATAAGCGGATTATATCACGGCAATTTCGTTTTGTCAAGCGGAGATTTCTGCTCAACAATGCATTCTTCTGATCTGTCCCGGACCTTATAATCGCACCTGAATGACCGACCGGAAAGAAGTGCTTTTCGTCTTGCCCGTAAAAACTCCCGAATCTCTTCCGCCATTTTCAGAAAGTTACCTGTCAACCTAAACACGGGAAGGCTGCTCAGATCGATCTCGTTAAAATGTCTGGCCATGATATCTGAGAGAAGCGCGGCAAACGCACTCCAGACATCAGGCTGTTTTTTCTGCTCCATGCTGTAACCTCCTTTTTGCCCGAGGGGTCTCAGGGATGCTCCCTGACAAGTGGTCTCTGGCGCGGCAAAACCTGTTTTGTCCGTACAGAGACGTTGCTTGTTGGGACAATGCCATATAGGTTTTCAGATTTTGATCGGTTCATTCGATCACCTCTGCTTTACCGGGAAAAACGCCCGAAGCACGCTCCATATACGTGATCCTGACCCGGCTTCCGTTCGGGATTTCGCGGAACCCCAGATAGCCGTTGAACCAATAGACCGGTGCAATGATCTTCCTGCCGTCATCAAACTCAAGGAATACTCTCAGCTTCCTTCCATGAGCTTCGGCTTTCATGACGAGCTTTGCTTCAAAAGTGCCAACCTCGGTATTGTACTCATAATCATTCCTGACATAATCGGATGCGGCGAATTCCTGCCGCGTCATAACGTCATTCATAGTATTCTCCTTTCCATCTCTTAATAATTAAATAACTATACTATTCTCTTTTTGAGATAGCATGATAGTATAAATATAGGGGAGAGTGTGAGAGGGGAAATCGCTGATGCCGTTCTGCTCTTTCAGACCCCCTCATGCGGCATGGTTGACCAAAATCTCTCGCCCTTAACACCGGCATGTATTCAGTCTCTGATCAACTCTCCTGAAAGCAGCGATCAACCCCCGATTTTTTGTCGCGTTTTGGGGCGTTTTTTGACTGTTTTTTGCCCTGTATTGGCTTTGGTTGGACTTCCTCGTGAGTTTCCCTGTCAAAAGCCCTTTACGGCTTGATTCGCCCGATTTCACTTCCTTTGCCACCCTCTTTTTTCGAACCTGTCCGTTTCACCTTGCTGCGTTTGCCGAGATAGTTCGGACAGCAGATCAGTTCCGCCCGAAAACTTTGCATGCAGCGATGGATGCAGCAGCGGCAGACACGGTTGTATTTCCGGCGGCCGGTAGACGGATCCAGAAAGAAACTCCAGTATAACTTGTCTTTTTGAGACATTCTCGGCGTAGTATCACCTCCCTTCCTTTTGCTGGTTTGTCTGCAGGTATTCAGTTGTCAAAGTGCCCGATGCCAGAAAATATTTTTTCACTACTCCGAAAAATTTTTTCTGCCGGGGGGATAAAAAACGCACCGTACCAATCAAAACCAGAGGTGGAAATGATCCACCTTTACAGTTCAGATTAGTACGATGCGTGAACAGTTAAGCTGACCTCTGGGCAGCGGTCGAATACGCCAGTGCGGTTTACATCGACGGCCTACAAATGAGCGAGCGCTTACCGGTTTGCTTTTTCCCGGCCAATAACAGGCATCGTCACCGCCTTTCCTTTCGGATACACAGGTGCCTCTGGCACGGCGGCAAGGCTATAATAGAACATATGTTTGGATTTGTCAAGGGTTTTACAAACATTTGTTCGATTTTTGGAGAATCAAGCGAGAAAAGAGAAAGCGTGAAAAATGAAAAACCCGGCTGCGGGATGTTCTGTTGCCGCCGGGCAAGGATATCAGATAATATTTCAGTGGAGAGGGGATGCCTGACACTGCCTTCACGTGATCAGCTGAACGATACTCCTACGTAAGAAAACTGCTGCCGTCAGCCAGACCGCTGCCAGATACATGAACGCCAGGACAGCAATCATACTGCCGGCCTGTGCCACGTCCGGCAGCGGGAAAGAACCGTGAAAGATAAGAGCATAGATTCCCGCCAACAACACATACACAAGCAAAGCCAATAGCAAAGACGCTGCCAGTTTCACCACGTATTCCAGGAGGATCAGTCGGCGGATGCGGCCCTTGGAAAGGCCGAAGATCTGCAGATAACCCAGTTCCTGCCGGCGATAGAAGAGCTCCAGACGGATCACGGAAACCGTGTACAGGCAGGCAATGGCAAAGAGCGCCAGCAGTACGATAAATGCCACATGTATATAATATTCGGTCTGTGCACGCAGCTGACGGATGTGCTGCAGATAGTCATTTAAACTATCGTTTTCGTTATACTTCAGATGATCCTGCAGCGCCTCATCTTCCCAGATGCCTGGACAGCTTGCCATGATGACATTCAGATTGCTTTCCTTCTTTGTCCCCACTGTCTGGAGCAAAGAATAGGAGAGAAAGAGATACTGATTTTCTGCGCTGAGCGGCTTATCATCTTTTCCGTAGGCATAATACCAATCACGGCGAAAGTCACCGCGGAATCCTTCATTGCTTACGATACCGCTGACAGTGAGATCCAGTCCGCAGAAGGAAAAAAAATGATTCAGGCATTGCTCCGGATGTTCCCTGTCATTGGATAAAGCCTCGGCCAAAGCTGAATCAACAAGGACTTCTGTCTCTTTCTCCGGAAAGCGGCCGTAGGCGATAGCCCCGGGCACTCCCAAAACACTGTATTCTTTAGGCAGCAGATAATAGGCTGTGACATCGCCGTCTTCGGCATAGTAATAATCATAGAACGTCAGAAACCTTTTTGTTTCTTCGTCCAAACCTTTAACCGCATCGCCGTACAGCCTAATCAGATCGACCGGCTTATCCTTCTTATACAGGCGGATGGCTTCTGCTGTCACATTTTTCTGCAGTGCCGAGCCCAGCAGGATGATCAGGAAGAAGATAGCTGTGAGCAACAGTTTTACAGGCTTCAGCAGTCCTGGCTGACGCTTCAGAACGTAGGTTAATCCCCCCAACCTTCCCCCAGCCGCAGAGCCAGACCCTGTCGCTGATCCTGATCCTTCCGCGGAGTCAGGCAAGGGTATTTGTTGCAGGCAGCCAGATGAAGGCGACTTATTATCCGTTTTTATCACACCGTAATCCAGTTCTATGATCTCGTCTGCATACGCATCAAAATATCCCTCGTGCGTTGCCACGATCAGGATCCGGTCAGGACCTTTCAATCCGGCTATTATCTCCGCAATCTTCTGCGAATTCTCATCATCCAGTGAGGCAGTCGGCTCGTCCGTCAGAAGCAGTTGGGGCTCCCTTAAAAGCGCCCGTTCGATAGCCGCCCTCTGGCGCTCTCCTCCGGAAATTGTCCCGGGGAGCTTTTCCAGCAGTTTATTGATTCCGAGTATTTCGGCCTGCGCCTCCACGGCTCTTATGTCTCCCCGGATCAGCTGCAGGTTTTCCTTTACCGTCAGCGTGGAAAGGAGCAGGCTGCGCTGAAAGATATAGGCGCTTCGCAGCTTCTGCGGCTCGTAAATTACGCTGCCCTCATATTCTTTTTCCACTCCACCGATAATATTAAGGAGTGTACTTTTTCCGCAGCCGCTGACGCCCTTGATTACATATAGCATCCCGCTCTCAAAGCGGTAATTCAGCTCTTTCAGGACGGGCCGGTCATGGCTCTTCGAGACATTATCCAGACGTATTTCCATGCCGCACCTCCCCTACAAAAGATCCCGGGCTGCCATTATGAGTTCGTACCAGGTCCCGGAGCGGAATCGCTTAAACGTAACATACAGCACCAGCCAGGCCATTCCGAACAGCAGGAAAACAAAGCCCACTATCAGCCAGGGATTGTAGCTGAAGATTTCCAAAGGCAGCAAAAAGTGTTTGCGGTTGATCAGATTTACGCTTACCGTCAGGATGACCATCAGTACTGCCGCAATCAGCAGCTGCTTTGCCAGTTCCAGCAGAGATAAACTCGTCAGCTGACGCAGCAGTTTCTTTTTCTCAAAGCCGGCGTACTCAAACACAGCCACGAAACGACTGTTATAGAGGAATTCCGTGCGCCGCAGCACGCCGTAAAACAGACCGGTCAGCAAGGTCGCCAGCGCGGCTGAAGGTAATAGGATCCTGGTAACAAGCGGCCAGCTCAATGAA
>JAFRRD010000015.1 GCA_017428265.1 Lachnospiraceae bacterium
ACCCTGAGCGTTGGCAAAACCGCACACCCATTTCAGGTATTCATCGCGCCAGGACTCTTTATATTCGATGTTTTGAGATTCAGCCATGAATGGTCTCCTTTTCTTGATCGCCGTCTCAGAAAGACCCGCGGTCAAACATTATATTTCTCTTTACAGTAATTGATATACCCGATCCAATCACAGATTTTAACAAAGTACAGTTTCTTATCTTTTTCTCTATCAGACGCTGTCAAAAGCCTGCAGTTCCTCTTTTTCCTTCACTATACGCAAGATTCCATACGTATGAATGGATAATGGAATTGCATATGGTCTTCGCCTCTACCGTTACGTTTCGGCTTCCTGCATTATAGTTATCTGTGACGACTTTATGAAGAATAAAATCCTTATCGCCATCAAACGGATATTCTGTAGCAGGCAATTCATAATGAAGCAACGCCAGTTCCGGTATCCCATACTCTGAGTTCTGAAACTCATTTTTCGCATCAACTTCGTCTTCAATCAATTTTCTAATAATCGCAGCCGAATACAGGAGATACTTGTTAACTTGATGCTCTGCAAAAGAGCCCGTCCATCTACATAAGGAACTCCAGAAACGAAGCTGTAATGTGTATCGATGTAGTTCTGATTTCCAATAACCATCAAGAATCATGATTCTTCCCACAAAGACTTTCCATCCAAACGTTGTCAAAACATTTTCACAAGAACAATCTATTCTGCTAAACAGGATTCATTAAACAAAATTGTAGAACAGTTCGATATACTCAAATACATCTGCCTTGACTTTGTCTATTGTAGCATAGTTTTTCAGGTAAATGCATTCTTTCTTTACTGTTGCAAAGAAACTTTCCGAGCAGGCATTATCATAAGGGCATCCGGCTCGGCTCATGCTCTGCCTGATCCCGTTCTCCCTCAGCATCCTTTGATAGCTCTCGCTGTTGTACTGGGTGCCTATTTTTCCGAACAATAAGAAAAGAGCTATCTGGCTTTCAAAAACTCAGATAGCTCTTTGTTAATTATTCGATGGAATATTCAGATGTTGCCAAAACGTTGCCAAACGCCGTTTTCAAATCTCAAAAACCCAGTATTTATGCGGGTTTCCGACGTTTTTGCGATTATTCAAACTCTATCGTCGCGACGGGTTTCTCGCTGATGTCCCACAGTACCCTGTTGACGCCGTCGACGGTGGCGATGACGCGGTCGCGGATGGTGCAGAGGGTCTTGAAGGGGATTTCCGGGACGGTCGCGGTCACGGCGTCCACGGTGTTCACCGCGCGGATGATGACCATCCAGCCCATGTAGCGGACGCCCCTGCCGTTCTCGTAGCGGATACCCGTGGACTTGAAATCGGGGACCACGCAGAAATACTGCCACGGCGTGATAGGGAGCTTGCCGATCTCCTCGCGGACGATCGCATCCGCCTCGCGGAGCGCTTCCAGTCGGTCACGGGTGATGGCGCCGACGCACCTCACGCCCAGGCCGGGGCCGGGGAACGGCTGACGGAAGACCATGCTGTCGGGCAGGCCGAGTGCCTTGCCGACCACGCGGACCTCATCCTTGTACAGAAGCTTGACCGGTTCGACCAGTTCGAAATCGAGTTCCGGCGGCAGGCCTCCCACGTTGTGGTGCGCCTTCACGCCCTGTTCGGATTCCAGGATGTCCGGGTAGATCGTGCCCTGGCCGAGGAATTTAATGCCTTCGAGCTTCGCGGCTTCCTCCGCAAAGACGTCGATGAATTCCTTGCCGATGATCTTGCGCTTCGTCTCGGGATCGGAAACGCCCGCCAGCTTGTCGAGGAAACGGTCCACCGCGTCAACGTAAATGAGGTTCGCCCCCAGTTCCTCGCGGAACACTTTGATGACCTGCTCCGGCTCGCCTTTTCTGAGGAGGCCGTGGTTTACATGCACGCAGACCAGCTGCCTGCCGACCGCTTTGATCAGCAGCGCGGCGACAACGGAGGAGTCCACGCCCCCGGACAGTGCCAGCAGCACTTTCTTATCACCGATCTGTTCTCTCAGCTCAGCGACCTGCTCTTCGATAAAGGCCTGTGCCAGCGCCTCATTGGTGATGCGTTCCATGGTTTCCGGACGTTTGTTTCCCTGCATACGAGATCCCTCCGTAAATAACTGATTTGCTCTGCATTATACTCTTTCAGCCCCGGCTTTGCAAGAAAAAAGACTGTAAAAAATGTCATCCTGAGCGAGCGGAGCGAGTCGAAGGATCTTATGATCTCGTGATATCCATAAGATCCTTCGCTCCGGCTCCTGCGGAGTCTGCGCTCAGGATGACATAATGATTTCTGCTGCTGCCGCAGTGCTTTTTACGCGTGCGCTGCCGGTCCCTGTTCAGGGTTGTTCTGAGCCTTCTCGGCGCGGCGGCTTTCCAGTTCGCGTCGCTCCTGGTTGGCCTGCAGATTCGCCCTTTCCTCTTCCGTCTCCGGACGGGACAGGCTCTTCTGATAATTCGACACCGTCTGAAGGATGTTTTTGGCAAAATCGATGTGCTTCTGTTCGTAATCGTTCTTGCCCCTCAGTTTCTCGATGGACTGCGGCTTCGGCCGCATCTTGCTGTTATCCACCTTGTACTGCAGGTAGTCCGTCGCCTTCTGCTGCAGTGTCTCGAAGGATTCGTTGACCTCCGTCAGGGTCGTAAAGCTTCCGGCTTCGTTCAGCATGCCGCCCTTGTTCACGTTCCGGTCTTCCAGAAGCCGGCGCTGCAGCGTGGCGGAATTCCGGGCAGCCGTCACCATTTCGTCAAATCCGAACTGCCGCGGAAAGCCTTGTTCAGTTTTTCCTTGAAGGTCTTCGCTTCGTTCTTCCCGGCCAGGCGGGAGACTTTGCCGAGTTCGTCCGTCAGGCCGCCCACCGTATAACATCTGTCGGCAGCCGCCACTTCCTTTAACGTGGGCTTCGGCTGATCGGGCAGCGGTACGAACGGCTTGTCCGCATCACGGTAATATTTGACTCTGGGCTGGATATATTCGTCCAGCATCCGGAACAGGTTGCTCGCTTTTTTATTATTGCCCTTCGGGTAATAATCCTTGATGTCATCGCTGCTGTCCATGTTCAGCTTTCTTCCGCGCTGGTTGGACGTGACCCCCGCATTCATCTGGCGGAAAGCCATCAGGTAGTTATCCAGCTTCTGTCTGTTCAGCGCTGCCGCCTGCGCCTTCGCTTTCTCGATGATGTCCAGATATTTGCCCTTGACGCGCACGTAGGTCGGCTTGGTGAACATGCCCAGCCGTTCCTCTCCCTTGGCATTGACGATGCTCATGGGCAGCCGCTCGTTCTGCATGTTCGTCATGGCCTCGAAAGTCTGACCCTTCAGGTCGATGGTCGTCGTGCGGGCATTTTCCTGCAGAAATATTATTGTTTTTCCGTGTTTTTATCATAGCATCTTTTGCCGCGCAGGGGAATGCTTTTTCTATGCCGCTTTTATGCCGTTATCGCAGCGCGGGTGGTATAATGGAGCCGCGGGCGCACACTCTACGACGCGTAGGTTGCCGCCGGCGCCCTTCTTCGCTATGATCGAGGTGTCAGGAGGAAATGAACCATGGACAGATATGTGACGGGACCGATGATCAGACGGCTGCGCGAAAAAAGAGGGCTGACGCAGCTCCAGCTTGCCGAGCGCCTGTGCGTCAGCGACAAGGCCGTTTCGAAGTGGGAAACGGGACGGGGCTACCCGGATATCACGCTGCTTGAGGCGCTTGCGGAAGCGCTCGGCGTCTCCGTGACGGAACTTCTCGCCGGCGAGGACGTCGTCAACAGCAACAAGGCCTTCAACATGCTGAAGATGAAGCTTTACGTGTGCCCGGTCTGCGGGAACATCATTCAGAGCACGGGCGAAGCCGTCATCAGCTGCTGCGGCATCACGCTGCCCGTACTCGAAGCCGAGCCGGCCGACGAAGACCATAACTGTCGGATCGAACGTGTTGAGGACGAATACTTCCTCTCCGTCCGTCATGAGATGAGCAAGACGCATTACATCTCCTTTATCGCTGCAATGCGCAGCGACGGCTTCGAAATCAGGAAACTTTACCCGGAAGGCGCCGCCGAAGCGCGGTTTAAGATAAGCGAAACAAGACAATTTTACATCTATTGCCGGCGGCACGGGCTCTTCAAAGTCCCGGTACCGGCGAAAAAATGAGGAAAAGGCCCGCGGCAGCCGACAGACCGCGGGTCCTTTCTTACTGCTGCGGGTCTTTTTTCCGAATCCCGCCGGCGGGCGGAAAAAGGACTGGAGAAAATGCATTTTCTATGCTATGATAGGTATGCAAAGAATCTTCGTGAAACATCATATGTTTTTGCGCTGCGCAAACACGATCTTCATCGAATAATACCGTACAGGAGGAGAAAAATGATCAACAAAGAACGTCTGTTAAGCCATTTCCTGGAGTATGTGCAGATCGACAGCGAAACAAAGCATGAGGCCGCCATGGGGCGCCGCGTGGCCGAAGACCTGAGGGCCCTGGGCCTGGAGGTCATCACCGACAAGGCCGGCGAGACCTTCGGTTCCGACGGCTTCAACGTACTGGCCCGCTTCCCCGGCGAACTGCCCGGCGAACCGATGCTCCTGAGCGCGCATATGGATACCGTGGTGCCCGGCAACGGCGTAAAACCGCAGATCAATGACGGCGTCATCAGCACCGACGGCACGACCGTCCTCGGGGGCGATGACAAATCCGGCGTCTGCGGCATCATCGAAGCGGTCCGCACCATCCTGGAGAAAGGCCTGCCGCACCGCAGCGCGGAGCTGCTCTTCTCCATCGGCGAGGAGGGCGGCATGAGGGGCGCCAAAGCCTTCGATGCCTCTTTACTTAAGAGCAAATGCGGTTACATCTTCGACTCCAGCGGCGCGCCCGGCAAGATCATCGTGCAGGCGCCCGGCCAGATGAAGATCGACGCCAACGTCATCGGCAAACGCGCGCACGCCGGCCTTGCCCCCGAACAGGGCATCAGCGCCATCCAGGTCGCCGCAAAGGGCGTGGCTGCCATGAACCTGCTGCGCATCGACGAAGAGACCACCTGCAACATCGGCACCTTCACCGCCGATTTCGCGACCAACATCGTTCCGGACAAGGTCCATATCTTCGGCGAGATCCGTTCCCGCAACTACGACAAGCTGGTCGCTCAGGCCGAGCATATGCGCGACTGTCTGCAGAAGGCCTGTGACGACGCCGGCGCGAAATTGGAATGCGATCTGATCACGAACTATGTGTCCTATAAAATCGAAGAAGACAGTGAGTTCGTCGGCTACCTGAAACGCGCCATCGAAGCGATCGGCTGCACGCCGCTCGTGACCGCGGGCGGCGGCGGAAGCGACGCCAACATCTGGAACCAGAAGGGCATTCCTTCCGTGGTCCTGGGCACCGGCATGACCAAGGTCCACACCACGGAAGAGACCCTGAAGATCCGGGATCTGGAAGATACGGGCCGCCTGGCGCTCGCCCTGCTCACGAGGGAGTAAACAGCGCAGGGAACCGGCGGATAATACGCATTTCCGTAAACCCTGATGAAGCGGCGGACGGCCTGACCGTCCGCCGTTTTCCTCTTAGCCGGGACTTTTCGGAAAAGTCTTCCCGGCGGCGGCATTTGTCCTTTCGCTTTCCGTCATCGTATGCTAAACTTAATTTGAGAAAATATCTGCAGATGGATGCAATTCAAGGTGGTTTTATGAAAAAAAGCAGCAAAAAAGAAGGAAAGATAACGCTCCGGCAGCGCTTTCGCTACTGGCTGGACCGGCGCATGGCGCAGGGCACGAGTTCCATGGTGAAGCTCCTCGTTGCGACCGTGCTCGGCTCCGTCCTCCTGGTAACGGTCCTGGTCATGGTCTTCGGCCTGCATAAGGACGGCAAGAGTTTCCTCGCGGTCCTCTGGGACAATCTCCGCTCGGCGATGTCCTCCTCATTCCCCTCATCGGAGTCCGGGACGCTTCTCTACATCGTCCTCTATACTTTCCTCGGGCTGATCGGCATGGTCTTCACCGGCATGCTCATCGGTATTTTCAGCAGCTCGATCCGGGGCCGCCTCCTCGCGCTGCAAAAGGAAAACTCCCCCGTTCTGGAGAAGGGCCACACTGTGATTCTGGGTTTCAGGCCCGGCGAATACGCCCTGCTCGAGCAGATGGTCCTGGCCGCCGAAAAGGAAAAGCGCACTCTCGTCATTGCCGATCAGTATGAACGCGTCGACATGGAGCAGGCGGTCCGGGAGAACATCAAGGTCCCGAAAAACGTGCGCCTGATCTTCCGCAAGGCTTCCATCACGAGTCCGGGCGCGCTCGCCTGCTGCAATATCCCGGAGAGCGATACCGTCGTTGTCCATACCCATGACCGGGGAACCGCCGTCAAGGCGCTTCTCGCCGTCGCCTCGCTGCTGAAAAATGCGGAAAAACACCCGCACATCACAGCGACGGTCGATACGGATGAGGCCATCCTGCCTGCCGGCACCCTGCAACTGATGGACGTACACATGCTGCATTCGGGCGATATGGTCGGCCGCATCATCGCGCGCGCCGCGACCCAGCCCGGCGTGTTCCAGGCCTTCATGGAGATCATCAGTTTCCACGGCTATGAGTTCTATTTTGAGGCGATCCCGAAGACCGCCGGTATGAAGTTCGGCGAGGTCCTCCTGAACTGCGAGGGCGGCATCGTGGCCGGCCTTTTCCGGAACAATGCGGCGGATCTCGATCCCGATCCGGAAACCGAGATCCGTGAGGACGACCTCTTTATCGTCTTTGAAGAGGAGGAAGGGAGTGTCCGCCTGTCCCGGAAAGCCGAACGGCAGATTCCGGAGCAGATCGAGCAGCCCGTGCCCGCACCGATCCCCGAGTTGGTCATTTTCGGCGCAAACAATGCCCTGCCGATGATCATCGGCGAGCTGCCCGACAACATCGAAAACATCCGCATCGCCGGGATCTCGAAGACCGCTTATGACGACTTTCTGGAAGAGGACGACTCGTTTGCTTCGCAGATCAGCGGCGATTTCCGCAGCATCGCGAGCGACTGGATCCTGATGGACATGGTGAAGAACGCCGCCCACCTGATCCTGCTTTCCGACCGGAAAAAGCAGCCTGAGGAGGCCGATACCGAGACGCTTCTGCTGCTGATGCGCCTCCGCGACATCAAGCGGCACACCAATCTGCCTTTCACCATCACGGCCGAAATGCGCTGCGAGAACAACCGCAAGCTGGTCGACGACAAATATGAAGAGGATTTCGTGGTCGCGACCGACCTGTCCTCCATGATCCTTGCGCAGATCTCCGAGGACACCCGCCGTTCAAGCCTTTTCGACGACCTGATGGATGAAGAAGGTTCGGAAGTCTATCTGAAGAAGCTGTCCGAACTCGGCATCGAGCCCGGCAAAACGACAGCCGGCGACCTGCGGGAGAAGCTCTATGCCATGAGCCACATCCTGATCGGCCTGCAGACGAAAGACCTGGATTTCCGCGTACTCAGCGGCAATGAAGACCTGGAGCTGACCGAAGACGACAGGCTGATTCTCATCGGCGAAGCGTAAACATTTCATCTGTATAGTATATTAAGACAATGTTTTGAGGAAAATATTGTGAAGTTTGATACAAGAGACAAAAAACCGCATGTCTTCTGGCTGCTGATCCCGACTGCCGTCGCAGCGGCCGCAATCGGCATCCTGATGGCGAACGGTGCGAAGAAGAACGCCCTTCCCATCTGCCTCGTCATGGCGGCGTACGGTCTCTCGGTCATCTGTATCCTCATGCACGCCTTCCGCGAGCAATTGAAATACAATCCCTATTCCTACAACACGATCATCTACGTGGGCTTTTCTCTCTTTACGCTCTCCGTGACGGTCACCTACCTGGTCATTGCGCTGCGGCTCGTCCGCTCGCCGGAGCTCGCCGCACAGCCGGATCTTATCCTGCATATCCTGCTCGACTCCGCGAAGAACTACATGTTCCTCTCTTCGCCGTTCATCCTGGCTTTTTCCGCCACGCTGTGCCGGTCCAACATCGTGCTGATCCGCCGCGAGGGGCGAAGCCTCGTGAACGTGCTCGGGATCATCCTCTCGGTCCTGCTGGTCGGCGGGCTGGTGTTTCTCTTCTTCTTTGACCGTTTTGTCAGCGGCAGCGAGCGGGAGGTCATGATCCACGACCTGATCGCCAATCTCTTTGCCGCGATCTATCTCTATTTTGAATGCATGCTGATCGGGACCATCAACGCCGACGCGATCGCCGCCCGCAGCGAGCCGGAGCCCGACCGGGACTTCCTGATCATTCCGGGCTGCGCGATCCGGGCCGACGGAACGCCGACACCTCTCCTGCAAGGGCGGATCGACCGGGCGCTCGAGTTTGCCCGGAAGCAGAAGGAACTGACCGGCCGTGAGATCACCTTCATCGCTTCCGGCGGCAAGGGCACGGACGAAATGATCTCCGAAGCCGCCTGCATCGCGCAGTATCTGAAAAAGCAGGGCGTCCCGGACGAGCAGATCATCCTCGAGGACCGCTCCACGGACACCTTCGAGAACATGAAATTCTCAAAAGAGAAAATCCTGGGGACCGGCCGGAGCGGGAAGATCGCCTTTGCCACGACCAACTATCACGTCTTCCGGAGCGGGCTCTTTGCACGGCGCGTGAAAATGCGGGCCATCGGCATGGGTGCGCCGACGAAATGGTATTACTGGCCAAACGCGGCGGTCCGCGAATTCGTGGGGCTCCTCACGAAGCACCGCGGCAAGCAGGCGCTCATCCTCGGCGGGCTCATCATCTGCTACATCGTCATGACTTTGCTCGCGTACCGGTAAAACGGCACGCTGACCATATTTCAGACCATCCTCTGCGAAAGGCATTTTCCATGAAGACAGATTGGTACAAAAACGCCGTCGTTTATCAGATCTATCCCTTCAGTTTCTGCGACGCGAACAACGACGGCTGGGGCGACATCGAAGGAATCATCTCAAAGCTGGACTACGTCCGCGATCTCGGCGCGACCGCGATCTGGTTCTCGCCGCTCTACAAGTCGCCGGACAAGGACTACGGCTACGACATCAGTGACTACCGCGCGATCGACGAGAAATTCGGCAGCATGGCGGACTTCGACCGCCTGCTGGATGAGTGCCATAAACGGGGCCTTAAGGTCATCATGGACATGGTCGTGAACCATTCCTCGACCGAGCACCCCTGGTTCAAAGAAGCTATCACCTCACCGGATTCGCCCTACCGCGATTACTACATCATCCGGCCGGGCGTCCGCGAGGGGGATAAGCTCCTGCCGCCGACCAACTGGGTCTCCTGTTTTACCGGCACTGCCTGGGAGCGGATCGGCGAGACCGACGAATTCTATCTGCACCTGTTCTGCACCGAGCAGGCGGACCTGAACTGGGAGAACCCGAAGGTCCGGCAGGAAGTCGTGGACATCCTCAATTTCTGGCTCGAAAAGGGCGTCGACGGCTTCCGTTTCGACGTGTTCAACCTGGCCTCAAAGGTCTATCCGCTCCGCGACGACACGGCGAAAAAGACCTTCCAGAAAGGCGCGCAGTATTTCGTGGACGGGCCGCGCATGCACGAATTTCTGAAGGAGCTGAACGAAAAGGCGCTCTCTCACTTCGACTGCTACACGGTCGGCGAGTCCTACCGGCCCTCCCCGGAGAATGCGCGGGAATATGTGAAGGCCGAAAATAAGGAACTGGACACGATCTTCAACTTCGCGCATCTGGAGTCGGACAATATCAACGGACTGAAATTCTTCCGGAAGCCCTTCGACCTCGTCCAGTTCAAGGATGGCCTCTTCGGGCCGCAGAAGGCGAATTTCGGCGAGGGTTGGAACACCCTCGTCCTGGAAAACCACGATAATCCGCGGAGCGTCTCCCGCTTCTCCATCGACACGAAGCACTACCGCTACGAAGCGGCGACCATGCTCGCCGCGCTCACCTTCATGGGCTTCGGCATCCCCTTCATTTACATGGGTGAAGAGATCGGCATGACCAATTCGCACTTTGACAGCATCGATGAAATGAAGGACCCGGTGAGCCATTTCGTCTTCGACCTCATGCACTCCTACGGCATGCCGAAGCGCCTGGCGTTCAGCTTCATCAAATTCGGGGCACGCGACCACGCACGGGTGCCGATGGCCTGGAACGGGGGCACGAACGGCGGCTTCAACGCCGGCCACGAGCCCTGGCAGAGCCTGTACACGGAATACGAAAAGATCAACGCCGAGAAGGATCTGGCTGCGGAGAAGTCGGTCTACCGCTTCTATCAGAAGCTTCTCGCGATCAAGAAAACGAACCCCGCCGCGATCGGCGGCAGCGTCGAGGAATACGACCATGACAGCAAACAGATCATGGCCTACAGCCGCGAATATGAGGGCACCCGCCTCTTCGTGGTCGGGAACTTCTCGAAGCGGCCGGTGCAGTACCGCCTGCCCGGCTGGACGAAGTATGCGGAGACCCTGCTCGACAACTACGGCGAGTTCTCCGCAGCCGTGGGGACCGTCACGCTCCGGCCTTATGAAGCCGCCGTGCTGGAAGTAAAAGCCTGAACCGCCGAAACGCCCCTGCTGCAATGGGAAACTGACTGAAAAGGAGGATACTGCGATGCGTAAGAAAGCACTGAGAAACCCCGGAACACCATTCAAACTGCCGGCTTTTATCCCGGCAGCTCTCTTGCTTACCGCCCTGCTCTGCCTGGCCGCCTGCGGTCCCGGGGACGCGTCCACTGCGGCGCCGGAAACGACTGCGGCACAGACAAATACGGCTGAGGCACCGTCCCCCGCAGCCTCATCCGAAGCGCCTGCGTCGACGCCGGCCGCCTCTTCTGCTCCCTCCCTGCTTCTCTGGCTGAAGGAAACCGGCGGGGTATCCACCTTCCGGGGCGAGGGCAAGCCGGATGCTTCTCTCGGCAGTGAGGGTGACAGCTACATCGATCTTTCCGTCGGTACGGTCTGGTGGCACGGCGCCACCGGCTGGGAGATGCTCGGCGGTCTGGAAGCCTCCGGATACCGCATTATCCGTTTTGAAACGCCTTACGGTGAGGCACCGGAGCCCGTCATCGCAAAGAAAGGAAGCCTGATCGCCGAGCCGGAAGCCGCAAGCGTCCCCGGCAAAGTCTTCCAGGGTTGGTTCGTCAAGAACTCCGTCGGCCGCTGGTACTTTGATGAAGACACCGTCAATCAGACAATGACGCTGACTGCCGCCTACACCGATGAATCAACGCTCCCCCGCCGGGGGACTAAACTGACCAACCGTGATATCGGACGGACGGATATGCCGAACAGCGGCAAGATCGCAGCTGTGGTGATCTTCATCAGCATGACCGACGGATGGCCCTGCGACCGGGAGCAGTTCGAAAGTTTCTTTACGGCCCCCTATGATCCGGCGGATCCGATGGCCTCCCACAGCGCCTATTACGAGAAAAACTCCTATGGAAATGTCTCTTTTGACTATTATTTCTATTACTATGATTCCGGCATGAGCTGCCAGGAACTCTACAACTATCTGGATGACCACTATTACGAGTTTAAGGAAGATGTTTTCCGCAAAGCGCAGCAGGCCTATACGGGCGATCTGACAGACTGGGACAAAAACGGCGACGGCTATACGGATACGGTCTTCTTCATCTCCGGTGAGGATACATCCAAAACAGTCAGCGACGGCCTCCCGCACTATCTCTTCGGCAATTCTTCCGTTACCTTCAGCAATGATCCGGACTACGCGCGTCCTGCACTTCGCGACACACTGAACTGCGATTATGAAAGGATGCTGGACGCCGATACACCGGCCGGGGACCGGGCACTGCGGAACCTGCTCCATGAGACCGGACATCAGTTCGGCCTGATCGACTACTACGACATCTATCCGAATACGGAAGAGGGTGAAGATACCTTTGACACCCTCGGTGCCTTTGATATGCAGTCCCACAATGTCGGCGACTGGAATCCGTACTCGCGCTTTTCCTGCGGCTGGCTGGAACCGTACGTTGCCGATAGTACCGCAGACAGCGTCACCCTGAAGCTCGGCTGCTCCTCCGCCGTTCCGGACACTGTTCTCATTCCGACCTCTGCGGGCTGGAACGGGACAGCTTTTGACGAATATATCCTGGTCGACGTGATGGCGCCCTGCGGCGCAAACGGCTATGACTGGCCGATGCTGAATGAAGAGCGTATAGGTATTCCGAAGGATGATCCTCATACAGGCGGCGGTGTACGCATCCTGCATGTGGACAGCCGCCTGTGTATGCGGATCCGCGGACAAACGACTGTCAGCAAGCCTGTCGACAGCTATGAGGATATCCTGGCCGTCACCCGCCGCTCCGATTTCGGAGGGTCGGTCAATCTGTATTACCGTTTCTTCAACTCGAACGGAATAGAACCGACTGTTAAGGGCGACTCCCGCTATTACCATCTGACCGATCTCATCCCTTCGGACGGCAGCAGCCGCTTCCGCCGCTATACCAACAATTATAATTTCCTGGCGTACGATATCCTGCAGGTGACCGACCTCGTTACGGCTGGCGACGTCTTCTCCATGGAGACCTGCGCGGATGCTTTTGCCAATGCACCTTATATGAACAACGGCTCGACGCTCGACTACGAGGTCCGCGTGGACTTCTACGATCCGAAAGCACAGGAAGCGATCATCACGATCTCGAAGGTAAAATGACCGCCGGCGGGATGATTGGCAGAACATAATACGGTTCGCCGCGAGCGGATCCGTTCAAAAAAGCATAAAGAAAGAGGTTTCCCATGGAAGGAAAATTCAGCTGCGCCGATTGTTATGTCAAGGCATGCAGGACGAGATCAGAGGAAAAATATCCCGAATTCTGCCCGACAAAGAATCTTGATCCCGAAATTCTCGGTGAAGTTTTACACGAATATGAGGATGAGGAGAAGAACAGGCTCACGGTGACCTCAGCCTGCCTGGAAAGTGAATTCTACTGTAAGATCACCCGCGTCGAAGAGACCGTGAAGTTTATTGAACGGATGGGTTACCATAAGATCGGTGTCGCGACCTGCGTCGGCCTTCTGGACGAAGCGAGGACCTTCACGAAGATCCTGCGGGCGCACGGCCTGGACGTTTATACGGTCTGCTGCAAGTGCGGCGCCGTGGACAAGACAGTCGTCGGCGTCCCGGAGGAGAGGAAATTAAACGGCGGCGGCCGCCACGAATCCATGTGCAATCCTATCCTGCAGGCGCGTATTCTGGAGGAAGAAAAGACGGAGTTCAACGTTCTGATCGGCCTTTGCGTGGGCCACGACACCCTCTTCCTGCAGTACACGGCCGCCCCGACGACTGTGCTCATCGTCAAGGACCGCCTGCTCGGCCATAACCCGGCGGCCGCGCTGTATATGGCCAACACCGGCTACTCCCGCTTTAAGGAAGAGTTAGGAAAATAAGCTCTTCCGGCCGCAGCCGGTCTGATTCCGGAGAGCCGAGAAGCAAAGAAAAGCACAAAAAACACGCCGCAGAACACCTCTGCTTGTCATCCTGAGGAGCAAAGCGACGAAGGATCTTCAAATCAAAAGCAGGAAGATCCTTCGCTTCGCTCAGGATGACCGAGGCATTCTGCGGCGTGTTTTTTTACAGATCGATCTTCTCGAAATGCCGGATCGCACCGGCCTGCGAGATCGCCGTGAAGAGAATGAACAAGACCACACCGCCGGCCAGGAAGGCCAGCTGCAGCGGCATTTCCGTGAAACCGAAAGCATTGACAGCTTCCAGTCCCGGGATGTGGTGCAGGGCTTCCCCGACCCCGACGGTCAGGAAAAAGGCGATCAGGAAGGTCACGAAGGGCTTCCCGAAGTAATAGCTCGTTTTGAAAAAGCCGCCGAGAAAGATCAGGTTGAAAAGCCCGAAGATAAGCAGCGCGAAGCCGAGAAACACAAAGTTCGCATTCATCAGGGCGTTGGTCCGGTAGACCGGCGCGTCAGCCATGCACGCCATCCTAACGAGGGTGAAGACCGTCATCAGCACGAAGCCGCAGCCCTCGATGGCGAGAGCGAACGCGTACTTGCCCCGCACCACATCGCGCTTGGCGACCGGCAGCAGGGCGGAATAGACGAGGTCATTGTTCTCGCGGCAGCGCTGGACCGACTGGAAGATCCCGAAGCAGATGAAAAACACGCCCATCAGGATCGGATAGCCCGGGATGAATACCATCAGTGAGAAGGCCAGGAAGATGAATGACAGCGGGGACGCGCTCAGCTTGATCTCTTTTTTCAGCATCTTAAGCATGGCGCACGCTCCTTTCGAGGCGCAGCATCGTCTCCTCCAGCGTCTCGCCCTCTTCGCCGAGTTTCTGACGGAAGTTCTCCGTGTCCGCAGCGTGCACGATCGCACCGTCGCGGATGTAAATGATGTCGTCGGCGCACTTCTCAAGGTCCGAGGTGATGTGCGTCGAGAAAAGGATGGCAACGCCCCTCTCCTTCAGCATCAGGAACAACTCCAGCAGCTCGTCGCGGGAGAACGGATCCAGCCCGCTGGTCGGTTCGTCGAGGATCAGCACCTCGGCCCGGTGCGACAGGGCCATCGCCAGATTGCATTTCACCTTCATGCCCTCGGACAGCTCAGCCGGGGCTTTATTTTCGTCCAGCGCGAACAGTTGCAGGTACTCGCGCCACGCGGCCTCGTCCCAGTTCGGATAAAAGGTCTTCGTCACCGCGGCGAGGTCTTTCAGTCTCTTCTTCGGGTAATAGTTGACGGTCCCCGTCGAGTAGCCGATGCGCTGCTTGATCGCGGCTTCGTTCTCCGCAATCGGCAGGCCGAAATAGCGGACGGTGCCGTCGGAAGGATGCACGAGGTTCAGCATCGACTTGATGGTGGTCGTCTTGCCGGCGCCGTTCCGGCCGATGAAGCCGGCGATCCGCCCCTCTTCCAGCGTGAAAGAGACTTCCTTCAGGGTGAAGGAAGGGTATTGCTTGCTCAGGCGTTCAACTTCAACGATGCTCATTCCTGCGGTCCTCCGAACGTCATCATGTAAAAGCGGTCCATCTGGGCCTTGGGCGGAATGGCGATGCCGCGCTCTCTGTCGCCGAGCAGGATCAGCACATCCCCGGGTTTGATCCCGAAGACCTCGCGTGCCTGCTTGGGGATCACGATCTGTCCTTTCTCGCCGACCGTCGCCGACCAGACATATTTGCCTTCCGGTGCCTTTCCGGGGTCAAATCCCGGAACGTTCCCGACTCTATCTTCCGGTTCAAACATAGTCAAACCTCCAAAAAGTATGATTTATATAACAAAGTATACCAAATGCGTCGATTTTGTCAAGTCCTTTTTCGCAGATAGCTCTCTGCCATACGCAAAAACCATCCCCGGCATACCAAAACGCCTCCGGCCGAAGCCGAAGGCGTTTTGGTTTTGAACTGTCCAGACCGCTTACAGCAGCAGCCAGGCCGGGTTTTCGAGAAGATCCCGGACGGTCTTCAGGAAACGGGCGGCGTCCGCGCCGTCGATGATCTGGTGGTCGTAGGTCAGGCACAGGTTCATCATCGGACGGATCACGATCTGCCCCTTCTCGGCAACGACCTTTTCCGCCATGCGGCCGACGGCCAGAATGCAGGTCTCCGGCGGGTTCAGGATCGCGGTGAAGGAATCGATCCCGAGCATGCCCAGGTTGGAGATCGTAAAGGTCCCGCCGCTCATGTCGTCGGGCTGAAGCCTGCCGTCGCGGGCTTTGGCGATCAGTTCCTTCGAAGCCGCCGAGATCTCCGGCAGGCTCATCACGTCCGCTTCCTTCACGACCGGGACCACAAGCCCGTTCGGGGTATCCACGGCAATGCCGACGTTCGCGTAGTTGTGGAGGCGGATCCCGTCGGGCGACCAGTAGGCGTTCGCCTGCGGATTCTCGATCAGCGCCTTCGCGCAGACTGCGGTCAGCAGGTCCATGATGGAGATCTTGACGCCCTGTGCCTCAAACTTTTTATTGATCTGTTCGCGGAAGGCGAGCAGGTTCGCCATGTTGACGTCGACCTTATGGTTGGTCTGCGCCGTGGAGGCAAGGCTCTGGAACATCCTTCTCGCGGTCACCTTGCGGATCTTGGAGGCCGGCTGGACGGTTTCCGCAGCGATGCGGCGGGCCGGAGCGGCGGCAAAGGCAGCTGCACCGCTCTCCGCAAAGCGCCGGACGTCGGCTTCGAGGATGCGTCCCTCCGAGCCGCTGCCCTTCACGGCAGCAAGCGGAATGCCCTTAAGTTCAGCCAGGCGTCTTGCCCGCGGCGTGGAGCGGATGCGTCCGCCCGGGGTAAGCGCCGCAGCGGCCGGAGCCGCCGGGAAGGCAAATGCCGGCGCTGCCGGCGGAGCCGGGAAGACCGGTGCAGCTGGAGTCGGTACGGCAGGCGCAGGAGCCTGAACCGCCTGTGCCGGCGCCGCAGGAGCAGACGCTTCCGCCTTTTCATTTCCGGCGGGCTTTCCGTCCTTATCGGCAGGGGCTGGCGCCGTCGGCGGCGCCGGGATGTCCTCGCCGGGCTGCCCGATCGCGGCGATCGGCGTCCCGCAGGGCTTTTCCGTCCCCTCTTCATAGTACAGCTTCAGGATGGTCCCTTCGGCAGGCGATTCCACCTCGACCGTGGATTTGTCCGTTTCGATCTCGGCA
The DNA here is from genome assembly GCA_017428265.1 of Lachnospiraceae bacterium. Taxonomy (GTDB): domain Bacteria; phylum Bacillota; class Clostridia; order Lachnospirales; family Lachnospiraceae; genus UBA6987. The sequence goes on from JAFRRD010000015.1 coordinate 16,558, forward strand.
AGGGCCTCGCCCTTCTTCACGGCGTCGCCTTCGGCCTTCAGCCATTTGACGATCACGCCCTCTTCCATGTCCATGCCCAGCTTGGGCATCAGAAACAGTTCTGCCATCAGTGGATCCCTCCTTCACACACGCGTTTTGCCGCCGCCACCAGTTTTGCCACGGTCGGGGCCGATTCCAGCTCTGGTTCGGTAGCGTTCGGCACGGGGATGTTGCTGCCGCAGACCCGGACGATCGGTGCATCCAGTTCGTCGAAAAGCTTGTCGGCGATCTCGGCCGCGACCTCGGCGCCGAAGCCGGAAAATTCGGACGCTTCGTGCGCAATGATCACGCGGCCGGTCTTCGTGACGGATTCGCGGATCGCCTCGAAATCCAGCGGGACCAGGGTCCGAAGGTCCAGGACCTCCGCATCGATCCCCTCGGCCTCGAGCTGCTTCGCGGCATCCAGCGCCATCAGCACTGTCTTGGAATAGGTGATGATCGTGACGTCCTTTCCAAAACGCTTCACGTCGGCCTTGCCGAGCGGGATCAGATATTCCTGCTCCGGCACTTCGCCCTTAGTCTGGTACAGGCCTTTGTGTTCCAGGAAGATCACGGGATTATTGTCGCGGATCGCGGTCTTGAGCAGGCCTTTCGCGTCGTAGGGCGTGGAAGGAATGACCACCTTCAGCCCCGGGATCGCGGTGAACAGGGACTCCAGGCTCTGCGACTGGGTACAGCCGTTCGAACGGCCGCGTCCCTGCTGGGTCCGGAGGACCATCGGAACACTGATCTGTCCGTTGGTCTTGTAATGCATCTTTGCCATGGTGCTCAGCACGATGTCGAAGCAGCAGCCGATGAAATCGACGTGCATGATCTCCGCGACGGGTCTCGCACCGCACATAGCTGCGCCGGCCGCCGTGCCGGCGATCGCCAGTTCTGACAGCGGGGTGTTGCGCACACGCTGCGGGCCGAACTCATCCAGCAGGCCTTTCGTTGCCTTGTATACGCCGCCGGTGATGGCGACGTCCTCGCCCATAACGAGCACTTTCTCGTCACGGCGCATTTCTTCTGCCAGGGCGGAAGCTATTGCTTCCCGGTACATGATCCTCTGCATAGCATCCTCCTTTCCTTACGCGAACAGTTTCGATTCCATGTCTTCGGCAGACATCGGCTTGCCGGCCATGCCGTATGCGACCGATTCCGCGACCTGATCCTGCACGGACTTGATCAGGGCCGCATCCTCTTCTTCGGTCCAGCCGACATTTTCCGTCATATATTTCTTCATCGTGATCAGGCAGTTGTTGTGGTCCTTCATGTACTGGACCTCTTCCTTGCTGCGGTAGGTCTGTTCGTCGCCCTCGTGGTGGCCGCGGAAGCGGTAAGTATCGCATTCGATGAAGCTCGGTCCCTCGCCTCTTCTCGCGCGTTCCACGGCTTCCTTCGCTGCCGCATAGACCTCCAGAACGTCATTGCCGTTCACCAGCACGCCCGGGATCCCGAGACCCTCGGCCCGCTGCCAGAAATGGCCCAGCGCCGTCGAGGATTCCACGCTTGTGGAGATTGCGTAATGGTTGTTTTCGCAGACGTAAATGGCCGGCAGTTTCCACACGGAAGCCATGTTGACGCATTCCAGGAAGGCACCCTGATTGCCGCCGCCGTCGCCGAAGAAGGCCACAGCAACACGTCCCGGCGCGTACATCTGACAGTAGAGCGCATGGCCCGTCGCCTGGGAAATGGAGGCGCCCACGACGCCGTTGGCGGCCATGAAGCCCACCTCCGGGCAGGACTGGTGCATCTTGCCGGCACGGCCGCCGCAGATGCCGTTCTCACGTCCCATCAGTTCGGCCATCATCGGCTTCGTGTCCACGCCTTTCGCGATCAGATGTCCGTCGCAGCGGTGCGTGGAAGCCACATAGTCTTCCTTGGTCAAGGCGTAGCAGATCCCGGTCGCGGTCGCTTCTTCGCCCACGTACATATGCATGTTACCGATGACGATGCCCTGCTTGAAATAGGCAACCGCATTCTCCTCGAATTCGCGGATGAGGTACATCGTCCGGTACATCTTGATGAGGTCGTCCCGGGTCAGCCCCAGGGCCTTATGATCTTTGCTCATGGTCATTTCCTCCTGTTTGCCGTGTGGATGGCCCGGTTTTCGGAAGCCAGGAAGGCTTCGCGCACCGCCTCGGACACGGTCGGGTGGGCATGGATGGTGCCGAAGACCTCTTCCGCCGTCGCTTCCATGCCGATGGCGAGAGCCGCCTCCGCGATCAGTTCAGTCGCGGCGTGGCCGAGGATGTGGACGCCAAGCACCTCGTTCAGCTCGTCGCCGACAAGCACTTTGACGAAGCCCTTGCCGCCGTCGGCGATCAGCGCCCTGCCGTTGCCGCTCATCGGGAACTTACCGACATGGTACGGGATGCCTTTCTCCTTGACCTGCTCCTCGGTAAGGCCCGCGCCGGCCGCTTCCGGGATGCTGTAAACGCAGGAAGGCACGGCGGCCGGTTCGTAGGCATGCCGCTCGCTGCCGCAGGCATTTTCGGCCGCAAGTTCGCCCTGCGCGCTGGCGGTGTGTGCCAGCATGATCTGACCCACGCAGTCACCGATCGCATAAACACCGGGCACCGCGGTCTCCAGATATTCGTTCACGAGGATCTTCCCGCGCTCGGTCTTAAGCCCGCCGGCTTCCGGCTCGAGTTCCGTGGTATACGGGCGCCGTCCCACGCAGCAAAGGAGCTTCTCGGCCTCAAAGACCTTCTCCTTGCCGCCCGCATCGGCCGTGACGCGTACACCGTTTTCCGTATCCTCCACTGCAGTCACCTTATGGGAAACGTTGATCTTCACACCCTGGCTCTTTAACTGTGCGCCGAGCCGTCCCGCGATCTCGCCGTCCAGCGGAGGAGTGATACGAGACAGCGCTTCCAGGATCTCGACCTGCACGCCAAGTGCCTGCATCGCGCAGGCAAATTCAACACCGATCACGCCGCCGCCGAGAACGAGGAGCGTCTTCGGCAGTTCCGGCAGCGACAGCGCTAACGTGGAATCGATCACGTTTTTGCTTTCGCGCAGCCCCGGGATCGGCGGGACCGCCGGCTCGGAACCGGTCGCTATGATGATGCGGTCCGCTTCGGTGATCTCCTCTTTATCTTCCGATTTGATCAGTACGGTCTTCGGTTTGATGAAGGAGGCTGTGCCGTAGATCACTTTGACGCCCGCACCTTTCAGCAGCGCGCCGACGCCGCCGGTCAGCTTCTCCACGATCCCGTTCTTGTATGCCTGGACCTTGTCCCAGTCCACGCCGTTCACAGTCACGGAAAGCCCCAGTTTGTCCGCCTCCTGCACTTCGCGCAAAAGTCCTGCCGGATGCAGGATCGCCTTGGTGGGGATGCAGCCCACGTTCAGGCAGGTCCCGCCCAGTTTCTTCTTCTCGACCAGCGTTACCTCAGCACCCAGCTGCGCTGCACGAAGCGCAGCAACATAGCCGCCGGGGCCGCCGCCGATGACCAGTACTTTTCTTTTCTCGCTCATAGGAATGCTCCTTTTTGCCGCCCCCGCCTCAGTCGGCGGGATCTTCTTCTTTTATCATTATACGCACTGTCTGAAGAAATATCCAATTCCCGATAACGAAAAGAATTATCGTATTATACGATAAATAATCCCATATTTTTATCACAAAAATCGAATAATTATCCCGCCGCCTCTTGTGCGAGGTGCCTTTCTCCGCTATACTGTTTACGGAGGGCACGAATATGAACCTGAACCAGCTGCAATACGTCCTGCAGGTCGCAAAAAACAAAAGCTTTTCCCTTGCGGCCGAAGACCTTTTCATCAGCCAGTCAACTCTGTCGCAGCAGATCATGAATCTGGAAAATGAGCTCGGCACGAAGCTTTTTGTGCGTACGACGCGCGACGTCAGGATCACGGATGCCGGGCGGGCTTTCGTTCAGGAAGCCGCCGAGATCCTTCGGCGCACCGAAGGACTCAGGCAGAGCATGTCCGACTATGCGGGTCTCCTCAAGGGGACCCTCAACATCGGCGCCATCAATGCTCTCGAGACCATCCATTTCAGCCAGATCATCACTGATTTCTATTCAGCCTTCCCGCAGCTGACCGTCAACATCGTGGGCAATTCGAGCTATCCCCTGCTGGATGCGCTGGAGAACCGCAGCCTTGACATCGCCTTTCTCACACGCCCCGTAAAGGGCAGCTGGCCCACCCTGCAGTTCGACTCCGTCGGCGTCGACCACTATTGCCTGCTGGTGGCCAAAAAACATCCTCTGGCTGACAGAAAAACGGTCGCCCTTCAGGAACTGAAGGAAGACCGTTTCATTCTGCACCAGCCCACGCAGGCCGTCAGCGATATCTGTCTGGCCGCCTGTGAGGAGGCGGGTTTTTCGCCCAACATCGTCTGCCGCAACAGCGCGGCGCCCATCTCCGCCAACCTGGTGCGTGCCGGCCTCGGCGTCGGCTTCTTCACGATGGAGGAATCCGAAGGCTTCCTCGGGCCGGACCTGGCGCGCCTCACCCTGAAAAAGCCTATCCGGAAGGAGATCGTCATGGTCACGCCCCGGACGCACGAGCCCTCGCGCCTCGTCGGCGTCTTCATCGATTTCGTCATGCACTGGCTCGCCGCCCAGGACGGCGACTGAGAAATACGAGATCTCAACGGAGAAAAATCAGGACTTTGTTTGATAATACTTGATCATTTCCTGCAGCAGGTCACAAACTGCTTCTGTTTGACCGTCACTGCGGGGGTTTTTGGCGTAATAATCAAGCAGATTGCCCGCGTTATAGACAAAAACCTCCTGATAGTTTTCCCTTTTGAGCAGCTCCGCATATGCGCTGCATGAACTCGCAAGAGCAGTCAGCCCCTCTTCCATCGTCCCCACAAGCGAGATATCCACCAGATACGGATAGTCGGCAATTGCCTCGACAAGCGTGCTGTTACTCATTTGTTTAAGGCTTTGCTCGTCGATTTTCAGCATCTCACGTTTTTCAGGAATGCTGTAAGAAAACCAGTCCGGTGATTCTATCGTAATGGGATAGACATAACGCTCCCGAGCTTCATTCTCATATAGATTTTTCCGTTTTGCGTTTTCATTTTGACTCATAGAAATGAAGCCCGGCCAAACAAACATAAGAACAACAATCAAGGCAAAGGAGAAAATGGATACAATCAACCATCTGACCTTTCCACGCATTTTTCTACCTCACTCTGTTGGGATCACTATTCCATTCTGTGCATATGTCGGTTGATAAATTTTTATTGTCGAATAGCCATATGGAACATTTGTTAACGTATGTCTAAACACACCTGCTTTGCCCCATTTTGAAATAACCAATGAGGACCCGATTGAAGCGTTACTATATGGACTACCCGCAAATATTGCGGAGTGTTTATTATTTGTGTAAACTATTCTGTCATTTCCACATAGTCCAAGAGAAGAACACGTAACAGAGGGAGATCCCGTATAGATATTCGTGTAGTAGGGATCATTCATATACGGCTGCGGATTATAAATCCAATAAGTATTTGAAGACGAAGTCGAATGCCACGCGTAAGAATGGCAATTATATTTACATGATCCATTACGTAACAGTTCCACTCCATAATCTGAAACCGTAGCATTATCAAGCGTTACATGAAAGTTACTAGTATGATTCTCTGAGGGAGATGAATATTCAACATTGTATCCTGACGGAGTCGACGGGACACTTAATGCAGATTTCGGTAAACTACTATAATTTCCACTCGTTTCACTCGAAAAAGAATGAAAGTCCTTAGACATAGTTCCACAAACATTCTCAATTATATCTTGGAGTGCAAAAATAACAATCTCCGTTCGACCATCGCTCCTTGTGTGCGACTGATAGTATTCTATTAATTAATCGCCATAAACCTCCAAAGACCGCTGATAATCAGGCCTTTGTATTAGTTCCCTATATGCACAGCACTCGTCAGCAAGTACTTCTAGGCCCTCTTTTATACTATCAAAGAAATATATATCAATTAAATAGGGATAATCCGCAATTGCCTCAACAAGTTGTTTATTACTCATTGTCTTAAGAATCTGGTCATCAATCCAAAGCATTTGAACTTTCTCAAGAACGCTGTAATCAAACCAATTATCAGACTCAATGGTTATTGGATAGACATACCTTGATTCACTGTCCTTGGCAAAGACCGAGCTGGATGCCAGCAACGCAACCGTTATAGTTACTATCACTAGCTGTTTGATTGTTTTCATTTTCGTTTCCCCTCATTGCTTATTCGTCTTCCAGTCCGCCCATTTCTTCATAGAGCCGGATGACCTCGATGGAATCGTCCTTCGGCGGATATTTCTTCACGGCCAGCTTAAACAGCTCGCGGGCGGTGATGCCGAGAAGCGCCGGAGCACCGACGGCGTCCGCCGTTTTGCAGGCGATGTCGGTATCCTTCAGCTGGATCTCCAGGGTGCTGCGGGTGTTGAAATCACGGGCGATCACGAACTCGCCGCGGTTTTCGAAGATCCTCGA
>JAFRRD010000016.1 GCA_017428265.1 Lachnospiraceae bacterium
CAACTTCGTTCTTCTATGCTAAGATGTTTGTAGTTCATACGAATTCTCCTTTGTGGATTGGTGTGTGGTAGCTTCATTCTACATGAGATTCGTATGAACTTTTCATTTTTTTATCTGTTGCACTTGATAGTATAATTCACCGTCTCACATGAAAAACGGCCTCCCTGCGGAGGCCGTTTTTTTATTGCTGTTTCCGGCATCAGCTCAGCGCGAACTGGCTCTTGTACAGCTTCGCGTAGAAGCCGCCCTGGGCCATCAGTTCGTCGTGATTTCCCTGCTCGACGATGTGGCCGTCGCGCATCACGAGGATCACGTCCGCTTCGCGGATGGTTGAGAGCCGGTGCGCCACGATGAAGCTCGTGCGGCCCTGCATCATGCGGGCAAAGGCGGACTGAATGTTGATCTCGGTGCGGGTGTCGATGGAGCTCGTCGCTTCGTCGAGGATCAGCATGGGCGGGATGTTCAGCATCACGCGGGCAATGCACAGCAGCTGCTTCTGGCCCTGCGAAAGGTTGCCGCCGTTCTCCGTGATCACGGTGTCGTAGCCCTGCGGCAGGCGTTTGATGAAGCTGTGGATGTGCGCGGCTTTCGCTGCCGCGATCACCTCTTCTTCCGTCGCATCCGGCCGGCCGAAGGCGATGTTCTCGCGGACCGTCCCGCGCTTTAACCAGGTGTCCTGCAGGACCATGCCGTAGTTTTTCCGCAGGCCGTGCCGCGTCATGCTGCGGATGTCGGTCCCTTCCACGAGGATCCGGCCGCCGTCCACGTCGTAAAAGCGCATCAGCAGATTGATCAGCGTGGTCTTGCCGCAGCCGGTCGGGCCGACGATCGCGATGCGCTGCCCCGCCTTCACGGAGAGCTTGAAATCCTCGATGAGCGGCCGCTCGGGGACGTAGCGGAACGAGACATTTTCAACGTCCACATTTCCCTCCGCCTCGAAAGCCGCGGCATCCGGCGCTTCCGCCGGCTCTTCCGCTTCATCCAGCAGGGCGAAGATGCGGGCAGCGCAGGCCAGGGCATTTTCCAGCTCGGTGATCACGGAGGAAATCTCGTTGAAGGGCTTTGCGTACTGGCTCGCGTAGCTCAGGAAGATCGACATCCCGCCGACGGTCATGCCGCCGCCTACGGCGGTCAGCGCGCAGACCAGGACTACCGCTGCGTAGACGACGTTGTTGACCAGGCGCGTCGAGGGATTCGTCAGGCTCGAGTAAAAGACCGCCTTCATGGAGACGTCCCGCAGGCGTTCGTTGACCTCGTCAAACTGCGCGAGCGAGGCCTCTTCGTGGCCGAAGGAGCGCATGACCTTCAGGCCTTCGATGCTCTCGTTGATGAAGGCCGTCTCCTCACCGCGGACCTCCGACTGGGCCTTGAAAAAGCGGCTCGTGCGCTTCACGATGAAGCTCGCGACAAAGATGGAAAACGGTGTAAGGATCACGACGATCGCCGCCACGGCCGGATTCAGCCGCAGCATGATCACAAGGATGCCCGCGATCATGATCACACCGGTAAAGAGCTGCGAAAAGCCCATGAGAAGGCCGTCGCCGATCGTCTCCGCGTCCGCCACGATGCGGCTTAAAAGATCGCCCGAGGGGTGCGCATCCAGATAGGACAGCGGGAGTTTCTGCAGCTTCGCGATCGCTTCATCCCGGAGGTCGTGGACTACGGAGAAGGTCAGGCGGTTGCCCGCATAGGCGAGCAGCCACTGCGCGCCGGCGGAAAGAGCGACCGCGATGCCGATCTTCAAAACCGCCTGCGCGATGACCGTGAAGTCGACCTGTCCCTTGTCGATCATCGCGTCGATCGCCGCGCCGGAAAAGACCGGGACGAGCAGCTGCGCCGCGCAGACGACTGCCGCGCTCACCAGGCTGAGGACAAAGAATAAACGGTAAGGACGGATATAGGCCAGCATGCGCTTCAGGGCGCCGCGGCGGATCATTTTTTCTTCAGGCGAAGGACGCTTGCGCATGCTGCTCATCTCCTTTCCTGAACTGGCTTTCATGGATCTCCCTATAGACCGGGCAGGACGCCATCAGCTCATCATGGGTTCCGGAGCCGGCCAGATGACCGTCCTCCAGAACCAGGATGCGGTCCGCATGGCGCAGGCTCGAAGTGCGCTGCGACACGATGAAGACCGTGGTCGATGCCGGGAGCGCGCGGAGCGCACGGCGAAGGGCTGCGTCGGTCGCGTAGTCGAGGGCACTCGAGCTGTCGTCGAGGATCAGGATATCCGGCTTCATGACGAGGGCCCGTGCGATGGTCAGGCGCTGTTTCTGGCCGCCGGAGAGGTTCCGGCCGCCCTGCTCGATCTTCGCATCCAGGCCGCCTTCCTTTTCCCGGACGAAGTCCGCGGCCTGCGCGATCTCCAGCGCCTGCCAGAGTTCTTCATCCGTCGCTTCGGCATTGCCCCAGAGCAGGTTCGAGCGCACCGTGCCGGAGAAAAGCTGCGCCTTCTGCATCACGACCGCGATGTGCCGGCGGAGCGTCTCCGCCGACCAGTCTTCGATCGGCTGGCCTTCCAGGAAAATTTTCCCGTCAGTCACCTCATAAAAGCGGGGAATCAAGTTGACAAGAGTGGATTTACCGCTGCCCGTGCCGCCGATCACGCCGACCGTCTGTCCGCGCAGCGCCGTAAAGCTGATGTCATTCAGGCTCTCGCCCGCCGCCCCGCGATAGGCCATGCCCACATGTTCGAAGCGCACCGCCTCGTCCGCGCCGCTCCACTCCGCCTTATCCTTTTCCGGAAACTGCATTCCGTTCAGCGTGTCGAGCACCTGCTCCACGCGCTTCATGGAGGCGATCGCCCGCGCGATCGTGACGATCAGGTTCGCGAGCTTGACCAGCTCCACAAGGATCTGGTTCATGTAGTTGATGAGCGCGACCACGTCGCCGGACATGAGCGCGCCGCTCTCCACGTGCTGCCCGCCCTTGTACAGGATCAGGATGACGCAGAGGTTGACGACGACGTAGGTGAGCGGGTTCGTGAGCGCGGCGATGCGGCCGGTCCGCAGCTGCGCCGCCTTCAGCGCGCCGTTGACGGCATGGAAGCGTTCCTCTTCCCTTCGTTCCATGCCGAAGGCACGGATCACCCGGACGCCTTCCAGGTTCTCCCTGGCCGCACCGGTCACGCCGTCCAGCTGATTCTGAATGCCGCGATATTTCGGAGCGGTGATACGCATGATCCCGATCACGATAACGGACAGTACGGCGATCCCGCCCAGGAAGATCAGGGCGATCCGCGGCGAGATCTTGAAGGCCATGACCGCCGCGCCGGCCACCACGAAGGGGCTGCGCAGGAACAGGCGCAGGAAGAGATTCACACCGTTCTGCACCTGATTGACGTCGCTGGTCATGCGGGTGATGAGCGTCGGCACGCCTGCCGCATCCATTTCCGCAAAGCCCAGACTCTGAATGTGCCGAAAGAGCTGATGCCGCAGTTTCGACGATACGCCGGTCGCCGCGCGCGAGGCAAAGTACTGCGCCGTAAAGGAGCAGACCAGGCCGATGAGCGCCATCAGCACTAAAAGCCCGCAGTTCCTCAAAATGAAAGCCTTGTCACCCCCGCGGATGCCGATGTTGATGATGCGGGCGACCACGAGCGGCACGAGCAAGTCGAAGGTCGCTTCGAGCATCTTAAACAGCGGAGCCAGAATGCTCTCCGCGCGATGCTTCCGCATGAGTTTCTTCAGGTATTTCAAGAAGATATCCTCCGTTATCTGTGAAGTCAGGCGCGGCCTCCGAAACGTCCCGGAAATGCCCTTCGCCGTCCGTTTCACTATAGCACGGAAAGCCTGTGCGCCGCAAGGAAAACCCGTACACCGCAAGCCAGTGCAGATCCTGCCGCCGACCGGGCCGCGCCGGAACCTGAGGTCCGCGCAATTACCTATTGACTTCGTAGGTTTTTGGCAGTATAATCCTCCCAGGTCCGTAAGCCGGACCTCAACGCATGAAAGGAAGTATTGCCATGCCGAAGATCTACACTTCTGCCGATCAGCTGATCGGACATACCCCCCTCCTGGAACTCACCCATATCGAACGTACGGAAAAGCTGGGTGCGAAAGTCCTGGCTAAGCTTGAATATTTCAACCCTGCCGGCTCCGTCAAGGACCGCATCGCGAAGTCGATGATCGACGACGCCGAGGAAAAAGGCCTCCTGAAGGAAGGCTCCGTCATCATTGAACCGACCTCCGGCAACACCGGGATCGGCCTCGCCTCCGTGGCCGCGGCGCGCGGCTACCGCATCATCATCGTGATGCCGGACAGCATGAGCGTGGAGCGCCGCCAGCTGATGAAGGCCTACGGTGCCGAGCTGGTGCTTTCCGAAGGCGCAAAGGGCATGAAAGGTGCGATCGCGAAAGCGGAGGAACTTGCTGCGGCGATCCCCGGCAGTTTCATTCCCGGTCAGTTCACGAATCCGGCCAACCCGAAAGCCCACCGTGAGACCACCGGCCCCGAGATCTGGGAAGATACCGACGGCAAGGTCGACATCTTCGTTGCCGGCGTGGGCACAGGCGGCACGCTCACCGGCACCGGCGAGTATCTGAAGGAGAAGAACCCTGCCGTCAAAGTCGTCGCGGTCGAGCCGGCCTCCTCTCCCGTCCTCTCGAAGGGGACTGCGGGGCCGCACAAGATCCAGGGCATCGGCGCGGGCTTCGTTCCGGACGTCCTGAATACTGCGGTATACGATGAGATCATCCCCGTGGAAAACGAAGACGCTTTCGCCGCCGGCAAGGCCTTCGGCAGACAGGAAGGCGTCCTCGTGGGCATTTCCTCCGGTGCGGCGCTGCATGCGGCCGTACAGCTTGCGAAGCGCCCGGAAAATGCCGGCAAGACGATCGTCGTCCTGCTTCCGGACACCGGCGACCGCTATCTTTCGACGCCGCTTTTTTCCGACTGACAAAGGCGCGAAAACATGCTATACTCCAGGCAGACGCAGCCTTTGCGAAGCCCTGAGAGCAGGAACGGATGATGAAAATCTTGACAGCAATGAGCGGCGGCGTGGATTCCAGTGTCGCCGCTCTTCTTTTGAAAAATGAGGGTCATGAGCTGATCGGCGCGACCATGAAGCTTTATGACAACGAGACCGCGGGCCTTCAGACGAAGACCTGCTGCTCCCTCGACGATACCGACGACGCGCGCCGGGTCGCGATGCGGCTGGGCTTTCCTTATTATGTCTTCAATTATCAGGAAGATTTCGGCCGGGAAGTCATCGACCGTTTCGTCTGCGCCTATGAAAAGGGCTGCACGCCGAACCCCTGCATCGACTGCAACCGTTACATGAAATTCGGAAAGCTGTATGAGCGGGCCGCCGTCCTCGGCTGCAATGCCGTCGCGACCGGCCACTATGCGCAGGTCGTCTTTGAGGACGGGCGGTGGCTGCTGAAAAAGGGCCTCGACATGAGCAAGGACCAGAGCTACGTGCTGGCCTGCCTCACGCAGGAGCAGCTCGCCCACACCCGCCTGCCGCTCGGCGGCCTCACCAAGGACGAAGTACGCCGCCTCGCCGCGGAAAACGGCTTTTATAATGCGAACAAGCCCGACAGCCAGGACATTTGCTTCGTGCCGGACGGCGACTATGCGGGCTTCATTTCCCGCTATACCGGGAATTACTGCCTGCCCGGCGATTTCGTTCTGGAGGACGGGACCGTCGTCGGCCGCCACAAGGGCATTACGCACTATACGATCGGGCAGCGGCGCGGCCTCGGCATCGCCTGGAGCCACTCGCTCTTCGTCAAAAAGATCGACACCGAAACGAACTGGGTCATCCTCTCCGACAACGATGGGCTGTTCGCGCGCGAACTCTTTGCGAACGGGATGAACTGGATCCGCTGGGATGTCCCGCCGGCGGAATTCCGCTGTGCGGCGCGCATCCGCTACCGCCACACGGAGCAGCCAGCAACGGTCTTTTTGCAGGAAGACGGCTCCGTCCGCGTGCTCTTCGACGAGCCGCAGCGCGCGGTCACGCCCGGCCAGACCCTCGTCCTTTACGACGGCGACACGGTCCTCGCCGGCGGCACGATCGTGAAATGAGCCTTATCCGATATCCTCAGGACGCAGCACTTCCCGGTGCCGCGTCTTTTTATTGCGTTTTTTCCTCAACGGTCTGCTGTTCTGCGTTTATTATTCTTGAAAAAAAGCCGTAAAAATGATACAAAACAAGTATCAGTCTATTTGCAGCCCGTAAACCCCTGACCTTACTCTCTGACCCCCGAACACCTGATAAGTGAAAACATATCAGCACCGTACAGCCCCCACCATACAGGAAGGAGATCCCCTATGGCGAAATTCTGCACAAAATGCGGCGCCGCGCTTGCCGAAGGAGCAAAATTCTGCACCTCCTGCGGCACGCCTGTTGCTGCGCCGCAGCCCGCCGCTGCACCTGTCCGCGGACCGGCCGCCGAGCCGGCAGCAACACCTGCTGAAGCACCCGCAGAGAAGAAACGGCTCCTGCCGCGGAAAGAAAAGCAGCCCGAACCCGAGCCGGCAGCGAAGACGGAACCCGTGGCTGAACCGACCCCCGTCCCTGCTTCTGAACCGGCCCCTGCTCCCGCTCTTGAACCGGCGGCAGTTCCCGAAACCGAAGCAGCAGCCGCTCCGCAGACCTTCAGTTTCAACGCCTCGTCGGTCCTCGGCGAGACGGCTCTCGGCAGCATCGGCGGAGACCTTTCCGCTGCGGCAGCCGAAGCGCTCCCCGGCCCGTTCAAGGTCATCGGCAGCAGCATTAAGACCTTCATCTCTTCGGTCGCCGCAGTGATCAAGGAACCGAAGAAACTGATCCCGGCCCTTGTTCTGGCCGTCATCTGGCTCGTCCTGAACATCCTGCAGGCCACGGGCGTCGAGTCGGAATTCACCGACATCCTGTCCTTTGTCACCTTCGCCAAAGGCGGCATGAGCGGCGGGATCGCCGGCGCGGTCGGCGGCATCCTCGGCAAGGGTCTCTTCGCCGGCGCCGTCACAATGCTGATCGGCAGGATCGGCCGCAAAGGCAGCGGTGAAAAGCGCTCGCTTATCGAAAGGCTGAAGGGCTCTTTCGGCTTTTCTTCCGAAACGCTCTTTCTGTGGCTGACCGGAGCCGGCGCTGCCATGCTGATCTTCCTTTTCATCTCCGGCGGCGATACGAGATCTGCCTTCATGGCCGGCCTCGCCTGTACTTTCCTTTCCGGCAGCGCTGCCTTAAGCAACGGCTTCGTCAAACAGATCCTCTCCTCCTTCGTCAGAAAGAGCAAAACTGACGTGAGCGGAAAGGTCAGCGAACTCATCCGGGGCGGAACGGCCGGTTTTGCCGCCGCTTCCTTCATCGGCCTGTCCGGGATCAGACTCATCCTGAGCCTCCTGGGCGGTTTCCTCTTCGTCGGCGGCATCGTGATGATCATCCTCACCAAGGCAGGCGTTGTCATGTACAGAAAGAAGGTGCCGGCAAAATGAAAAAACGGATAATAGCAGTCATCCTGGCCTCGTTCATGCTTCTGAGCGTTACGGCGCTCCCGGTCCTGGCCGCGGAGAATTCCCCGGCGGATCCTTTCCCCTTTGACAAGTATTCCGACAAGTATGTCAGGCTGTACAAAAGCGGCAGGATCGCGCACCATGACAATGTATCCTCCATGGAGTATATTGCCGAAGGCGAGGCCTTTATCGAGGTCTACGAGAACGAATTCAATCCCAGCAGTAAAAACACCTTACGCGCCAGTCAGGGCGTGTTCATAAAATTCAGGAATATTCCCGGTCTTGATTACATCATTGGAAAAAACCCGTATTTCTATTATTCCATTGAGCTGTATGACGAAGCAGACAGGGCCAAACAGATCGAGACCTGGGAAAAGCGGGCGGAAAGAGCAAAACTGTCCGAAGCCGCGCGGGCAACCGAGCAGTATCCCGACGGCGATATCTTTACCGAGGTCGTTTATGAAAGCGGCGACGCCATCGTCACCGAGCTACGCTGGGACGATTATACCCTGTACAATATCCACGACCCTTCCGTTCTGACCGGCAGGATGCACTGCTTTGAAATGATCAGGCCCATCAAGGAGATCCCCGGTCTGTATATCTACATGGACATTGACAATCAGGAAAGCTTAAACAACTCCCACACGGAATTCGACGATGCGACCTTCGCGCTTCACGAGTCCTGGCGGGAAACGATGATGTCGATGGATTATATCCTGATCTGGAAAGACAATTTCCAGGAATATGACGAAAACGGCCGTGAGATCACGGAAAGCACGGCAGCCCGGGAAACAAAGGAAACAAAAGAAACTAAGGAAACCGCAGAGACCAAGCGGCACGAAAGCGTCACCCAGCATGCCCGGGAGGACACGGGTGAAGACAGCGGCGTCAGCATACCTGCCGTGATCGTGATCGGTGTGGGCAGTGCGGCCGCGGCGGTCGGCGCAGCAGCGGCGGCTTCGGGTTCCGGCAAAAAAGATGATGACGAGAGGAAGAAAAAGACGTACAAGATGTACGTCAAAAAGAATTTCGGCGACGCGCTGCGGCGCGGCGGGGATCCCGTAAGCGTCTGTGCCAGGATCGCTGAAATATATGAGGGCACGGAGCGCGACCGGGACGACCTGACCGCGGATATCTCCGTCTCCGGCAATGGCCTGACGATCCACGGCGCTTCGCTTTCGGGCCGCTACTGCGAAACCAGCGTCAGCGTTCCTGCCGACAGCAAGGACGACAGAGCGACGGTGACCTTTACCTACACTGGCGAAGGCGGAACCTTCTCCAACAGCATCATCTTCCGGGTGTCCGACGGCCCGCAGCTGAAGTTCCTTGCGGAAACGGCGCCGGGCAGCGGAGAATACTATCCTTATCACGAAAACTGCGGCATTGACGCCATCCACGGCGACGGTTTCACCTATGAAGAGCGCTTCCTGATCGAAGACGCGCCGGTGCTGCCGAAGACACAGGACATCACCGCGGTCAATCCCGGCAAATTCGACGTGGAATTCGAAGCGACGCCCAATCCCGCCGTCTTTAAGATGAGCGTGAAAAACAACACCGAAGCGGAGGAGGAGCACGACATATTCGCCAGGCCGGAAGCCAGACAGTTTGAGATCCACGTGACCGTCGAAGGCGAAAAAGAACCGCTCAAGGGCTATGTGACCGTAAATCTGTATCCGGAAGGGATCAGCGTACAGTCCCGCGATATCGGCACGAAGAACGGCGAAAAGTATGTGAGAGTCCAGGCCTACGAAAAGGATTACGTGGGCGATCTCGATAAGAAATGGCAGGTCAGCGAGATGAAGCTCACACTGGCCGTCAGAGGTGATGATAAGGCAATCATCAACCCGACCGGAACGGAGTACCGCATTGACAAGCTGAAAGGCTCCGGCGGCCGCGGCACCTGGGCCGACTGGGAGGAGTCGCTTGCTTCCAAGTACGAATACAAGGAATCCTGGGGCATCTGGAACGACGATTTCGTCTATACCTTCGAACCGAACGCCAACCTCGTGGAACCCGACAACGGCTTCTTCCTGCTGCTTCTCCCCGTCGAGGCGGAGTATGACGGCGGGACCTTCGCAGCCGAGGTTCCGATCCGCTTGAGAGGCCGGGATATCGACCCGATGGAGGCCTGGGAGAAGGAATACGCCAAGCTGAAAGAACGGATCGAAAAGTTCTCTCTCCCGGACAACAAGGATCATTGGCTGAAAAAATTCGAAGAGATGGCGAACGATCCGAAGCCTTCGGTCGAGGAACTCCGTCTGACGAGCAAGTATGTGGTCCGCCAGTACATGCGTTACTGGACCATCGAGGGCATGAAGCACCGCGATGACGCCGAGATGTACGACGTCATCGTTAACTACCTCGAGTGGGCGAAGTTCTTCGGCGACGTGGCCTTCTCGATTCTGGTCGATCTGTACGCGGGGCCTCTGGCGGAAGCGCTGATCTCCCCGGCGAAGGATTTCTTTACCGGCGCGATCGGCGAAGTGATCGCGGCCTGGAACTACGGGCAGGAGATCGACGTCGACAAGTTCGAATTCTCCAAGAACCTTGCCGCGGCCGGCGACAACCTCGTTTCCGGTGCGATCGATATCACGAACTGGAAAATGGCGGCGGCGACGCTGGGCTGTTATTTCGCCTATGCCTCGATCAAGAATTTCATTCTGACACTGCGTGAGGAAGACAAATTCGATATTTACGGCGCACTGGTCAAGGGCTTTTCGGACATGACCTCGCAGGCGCTCAAGGCGGCGGCCAAACAGCTGTTCAGCGCCTGGCTGAAGAACTGCAGCAAGTTCCGGAGCAAGGTCAGCCAGTTCTGCGGCAAGTTCGTGACCAAGCATCTCGGCGAAGGCAAGTTCCTGGATATGAGAAACATGGACGGACTCGTGAAAGACGATATCCTGCGCAAGAACGTTGACGCCCTCTTCGGCCTTGCGGTCGACAAGCTGATGGAAGTCGCCGGGAATGTCCATGACAAGATCGTCGAATCCCAGACCGGCTTTGAATTCGATGAGAACGGCCACGTCATCGCCACCTTCTACTTCGACGTGCTTGACAAGCATTACCTCTGCTCTTTGGATATGACTGAGGCGCTCACGAATGCCGGTGATTTCATGACCGGCGGACTGTTCTCGTTCGTCTATGACCAGATCTTCGGAAATGTTCCGTCCGCCGAGGCTATCGTTACATTCCCGAAAGATCCGCCGCTTCCGAAGAATTAAGTGATGCGGAAAAACAAATGACAAAAAAAGGACTGTGTCCGCACAGTCCTTTTTTGATATCCCGGCCTTTCTTACTGCTGCTTCACCGCCTCCGTCAGCAGCGGGGCGATGTCGGCAAATTCCCCGGGTGTGATCTTGGCCTTTTTTCTATCGTAGGTGAGAAGCCCGTTCGTCTCCTCTTCCACGTCCGAGACCTGCGTATAGACTGCGCCGCAGAGCCCCTGCGGGATGAGCGGCAGGATCTGCTCCAGGTAGAGCGTGCGCAGGTCCTTTACGAAAGTTTCCCGTGTCTTGCAGATCTTATAGCCGTAGACCTTGTCCGGAACCGCGCTGTGCTCCGGGATCTGATAAACGTAGCCGCCGAATTCGGAAAGGAGGAAGGGTCTTTCACTTTCCACCGGCTTCACCTTCTTAAAGTAGACGTGACGGCTCGTGACGTCGCTTTCCTTCTGTTCAAACCAGCCGGACGCCGCATCGACGAAGCGGTCCGGATCGAGTTTCTTCAGCCGCTCATACACGCCGTCGGCATCGAACTGGCCCCAGCCCTCGTTGAACGCCGTCCAGAGCGCGATCGACGGATGGCTGCCGAGATGCCGCACCGTTTCTTCCATCGCGGCCAGGAAATTCTCGCGGGCCGCGGCGCTCACGGGACTCTTTTTATCCGAGATCTTCAGCCCTGCCGTCGCCAGCGCGGTATCGCGCAGGAAGCTGTAGTCCCCGCAGTTCACCATGTCCTGGAAGACGACCATCCCCAGCCGGTCGCAGTCGTAGTAGAACTGCTCCGGCTCGATCTTGATGTGCTTGCGCAGGGTGTTGAAGCCGAGCGCCTTCATCCGGCGTATGTCCCGTTCATACTCCCGCGGCGACGGCGCGGTGTAGATCCCGTCGGAAAAATAGCCCTGGTCCAGCAGGCCGTTGAAGAAGTACGGCTCGCCGTTCAGGCAGAGGCGCGGGATGCCGTTCACTTCCTTGGTGGAGAAGCGCCGCAGGGCAAAATAGGACGAAACCTCGTCTTCGCCCGCCTTCAGCGTGAAGCGGTAAAGATACGGGTCCTCCGGGCTCCAGACATGCGGATACGGCGGCACGATCCGGGCTTCGCCGTTCTTCAGGGCACAAGTCAGCAGCAAAGCGCCGCCGTTTTCACTCTCCCTTGCCACTTCGATCACGCCGTCTGAAACGCCTTCCGCGCGGATCGACGCACTGCATTCATCCGTATGGATCACCAGGCGCCGGATATACGTCTCCGGCACGCTTTCCAGCCAGACCGTCTGCCAGATCCCGGAGACCGGCGTGTACCACATGCCCCCGCGGTCGCGTTTCTGCTTGCCCCAGGGAAGGTCGTGATTGAGGTCGTCGCGGACCTTCACGAAGAGCTCGTTCTCAGCGTCCGGCCGCACGAGTTCCGTGATATCAAAGGAAAACGGCAGGTACCCGCCCGTGTGCGAACCGGCTTTCACACCGTTCACGAACACTTCCGCGATCTGATCCACGGCCCCGAAATACAGCAGAAGCCGCCTGCCCTCAAGCGGCAGGCTGACCATGAATTCTCTCCGGTAACAGAACAGCGTCCCTTCGGGGAAAGTCCTTCCGATCCGCGAGAGCAGGCTTTCCGGGCAGAACGGCACGAGGATCTGTTCCTTCAGCCGCTCCGGATCTGTCCCGAACGCCCACAGGCCGTTCAGGTTCTGCCAGTTTTCACGCACCATCTGCGGGCGCGGATAAGCGTCCCATTTCCGGCCGCCGGTCTTCTCACCGGCTTCGGTATACAAAGGTCTCATACTTAGTCCCTCTCAGTCTCTTCCGCAAAGAAGCGCCCGGCCGGGCCGCGCGTCCGTGATCTGGCCATGGTCCACGATCAGTTCGCCGCGTACAAAAACATATTCGATGCCTTCGGGCTTCTGCATAGGCTCGGTAAAGGTCGAGCGGTCCCGCACCCGCTCAGGATCGAAGACCGTCACGTCGGCGATCTTCTTTTCCTCCAGCGTACCTAGCGTTTTCAGCCCCATCATCTGCGCCGGCAGGCCGGTCATTTTCCAGATGACGGTCTCAAGCGGGAGGAGTTTTTCGTCCCGCGCCCAGGCCAGCGCGTGCGGGAAGGTGGAAAAACAGCGCGGATAGAGTTTGTCCTTCGTGATCTCCGGGTCGCAGGACAGGTTGTAGCCGTCGCTGATGACGGCGATGTCCGGCCGCGAAAAGACCTCACGGACCACCTTTTCGTCCTGCGCGAAGGTGATGATGAAGACCTCCGGGCCGCAGAGCGTGAGGATCTGCATGATCGCGTGCAGCGGGTCGGTCCCGAGTTCTTCTGCGATCTCGCCGATGAATTTGCCTTCCCAGTCGGGCCTGAAGCCCCTTGTCGAGCAGACCATGACGCCGTTCGCGCCGCCGCGCGTTTCGAACTTGACCGAAGTCTCCCGGAGCAGCCGCTCGTCCGGACGGAGGACCGTCTGCAGCATGGCTTCGATCCCGCCGTCGTGCGCCCAGTGCGGCAGCAGGGCGGACAGCGCCAGCGCCGAAGCGGTGTAGGGATACTGGTCGCAGCTCACGCGCAGGCCCTGCGCATTTGCCTCATCGATCAGCCGCATTTCCTCCGGAAAAAGCTTCCAGTTCGGCTTCTGCATGACCTTAAGGTGCGAGATCTGCACATGTACACCGGTCTTTTCCGCGATGCCGATCATCTCCCGGACGCTGTCCAGAACGCCTGCGCCCTCGTCGCGCATGTGTACCGTGAGCAGGCGGTCATGGCGCGCCAGCACGCGGGCGAGCGTCTCCAGTTCCTCCGGCGGTGCGAAGCAGCTGGGCGGATAGGCAAGCCCGAGGGACATGCCGAAGGCGCCGTCAAGGAGTTCCTGCTCCAGCAGTTCTTCCATCCGGCGCATCTCTTCTCCCGTCGCCGGGCGGTCCTCAAAGCCCATCACGGCGCCGCGCAAAGTCCCGTGCCCGACCAGCATGCCGTAGTTCGTGGACATCGGATGCGCTTCGAGGTGCCGCGCGTAGGCCGCGGTCGAATAGGTCGTGATCTTCGTCCCGAGCATCGGGATCTCCAGCTCGGCGGCGCAGTAATTTTCGATCTCCTCACGTCTTTCGTCATTGCAGGGCAGGATGGAAATACCGCAGTTACCGCAGAGTTCGCTGGTCGCACCCTGGTAGAGCTTGCTTTCGGGCAGATACGGCACCAGCGGGCAGATGTCCGAATGCGAATGGATATCGATAAAGCCGGGGCAGACGACGAGGCCGTCCACGCCGAGGATCTCGTCCGCCTCGGCGCCGGCTTCCGGGAAATATACGAGGCCGTCCTTCATGCCCAGGTCGGCTTTCCGAGGCGGCGCACCGGTCCCGTCCACGACCGTGCCGCCCCTGAGGATCCGGTCATATCTCATGGCTGATCTCCTTGTCACGAAACTGTTTCTGCCTTGATTTTACCGCCGGAGCGCCCTCCGTGTCAATCTTGACAAAAGGCCCGCATTCCTGTAAAATCGATTCGAACAGACATTCGAAACCCGCACACCGCACGGCGCCATGCCGTTTTCCGCAGCCATAAAGGAGCATCTCATGGAAGAATATTTAAAAGGACTCAATCTGCCGCAGTTTGAGGCGGTCACGACCACCGAGGGGTACGTGCGCGTCGTCGCCGGCGCCGGCTCGGGCAAGACTCGCGCGCTCGCGGCCCGCTTCGCCTATCTCGTGCGCGAGATGGGGATCCTGCCCTCGAACATCCTCTGCGTCACCTTCACGAACAAGGCCGCCGGGGAGATGAAGCGCCGCATCCACAACCTTACCGGCGACAATGACACCGGCTACGTCAACACCTTCCACGGCTTCTGCGTGTCCATCCTGCAGGAGGATTCCTATGCGGTGCAGTACCCGCGGAGCTTCCTCGTGCTGGACAATTCCGACATCGACGACCTGCTCCGGATCATTTACGAGGAGCGCGGCCTCATGATGAAGGACATGACCTTCAAAGACGCCCGCGACATGTTCGAGATCCGCAAATGCCTCACCGAGCCGGGCTACTACCTCGACATGCTGAACCTCTCCCTCGACGAGCTGAAGCTGAAATACGAGAACGCCACAGAAGTCCGCGACATCCTCTTCTACGGCTATCTCTACCAGGAACGCAAATGCTTCGGCCTCGACTACAACGACCTGATCATCTTCTCGCTGTACATCTTCGAGACCCATCCGGACATCGCGAAAAAATGGCAGGAGCGCCTCGAATACATCATGATCGACGAGTTCCAGGATATCGACGCGCTGCAGATCCGCCTGATGGAAGTCCTACAGGGCTATCACAAAAACCTCTTCATCGTGGGCGATCCGGACCAGACCATTTACACCTGGCGCGGTGCGAACGTGAAATACCTCCTGGATTTCGACAAGCAGTTCCCGGGCACGAAGACCATTTTCATGAACGACAACTACCGCTCAACGCCCGAGATCCTGCAGACCGTGAACTCCCTGATCGAGAAGAACAACAACCGGCTGCGCAAGGACCTGATCGCGCATCAGGAAAACGGGCCGATGGTCCGCGCGAACCTCTGCGAGAACGCCGAGGAAGAGGCCAAATGGGTCGCCGAGCGCATCCGGGAACTGAAGAAAAAGCTCGGCGTGAAATATAAGGACATGACGATCCTCTACCGCTCGCATTACCTGACCCGCAGCATCGAATCCGAGCTGATGGACCGGAAGATTCCCTACACGATCTACAGCGGCGTGGCCTTCTTCGACCGCGCCGAAGTGAAGGATGCGCTCTCCTACCTGCGCATGATCGCAGCGCAGGATGACCTCTCCTTCCGCCGCGTGGCCAACCAACCGAAGCGGAACCTGGGGATCAAGCGGATGAAATACCTGCGGGAGACTGCGGCAGCCGAGGGCAAGACGCTCTGGCAAACGCTCCTTGCCCACCGCGAAGATCCGATTTTCAGGGGCACGAAGGCCGAGGAATTCATCAAGCTCATCGAGCGCTTCATGAAGCTCGCGGAAAAGATGCCGGTCTCGAAACTCTTTACCGAGATCCTGGCGGCCTCGGGCTACGAAGCCATGCTGCGGACCGAAGGCGACCAGGTGCGGCTCGACAACATCGCCGAACTTAAGCAGACCATCCTGCAGTACGAGATCAGCTGCGGCGAGGAGGCGGCCCTGCCCGATTTCCTAGCACACATCGCCCTCTTTACCGAGGCGGATGCGATCGACGAAGCCGACAAAGTGAAGCTCATGACCGTCCACGCCGCGAAGGGTCTGGAATTCCCCTACGTCTTCCTGATCGGGCTGAATGAAGGCGTCTTCCCGGCCAAGCGGACCGATTCCTTCGAGGGCATGGAGGAGGAGCGGCGCCTGTGCTTCGTCGCGATGACCCGCGCGCAGAAAGCCCTGTTTTTAAGCGGCACCGAGGGCCGGACCTTCGACGGTGCGCCGAAATACATGTCCCGCTTCCTGCTGGACATCGAGCCCGGGCTCGTCGCCTACGACAGCGACCCGCGCGAGGAACTCGTCAAGCTCAGCCGCGAATATGCCGAAGCCTACAATAAGACGCTGTCCGCGAAGAGCGCCGCACCCGACTTCCACGTGGGCGACCGCGTGAAACACGCCATCATGGGCGAGGGCGTCATCAAGGACGTCGACATGAAGAAGAACGCCTACATCGTCCAGTTCGCAGAGCTGAAGACACCCCGCGCGATATCGTTCAGAGCAAAGCTGGAGAGGATGAAATAACCCGTAAACAAAACAAGAAAGCGGCTGCCGCACGGCAGCCGCTCTTTCTTAATTATTTTGTCTCACCCGAACACCCACATATACAGGATCCCGCAGCATTCGCGGAGAACGTAGGTCGGGACCAGATACAGGGCCGTCTGCGCCGGCCATGAGAAGGCCGTGAGCCCGGCCTTTTTCGCCAGCTGCAGCGCCCGGTAGCAGTGGAAGCCGTTTGTCACCAGCACCACGTCCTGCTCCAGGCCTTCCGCCTCGATCAGCGCCTTCGAGAAAGCGATATTTTCCTTCGTGGAGGAAGACTCTTCTTCGACATAAAGCCGCTCCGGATCGATCCCGCCCTGCACCAGATAGTTGTAAATGCAGCGGCCTTCGGAGATATGTTCATCGCCTCCCTTGCCGCCGGAGCAGATTGCCTTGACCTCGGGATGCGCCTCCAGATAACGCTGCGCCGTGCTGATGCGGTTCCAGAGCATGAGGCTCGGCACGGAGTCGTTCACCCGGCAGCCGAGGATGATCATCGTAACCGGCTGCCCTTCCTCCGGCTGCTGTTTCGTTCCGTACCACTGCAGGCCGCCGAGAACGAGAAGCCCTGCCAGAGCAAGCGCAGCCAGGATGTGCACGAGCCTATGGAGTTTCGGCCCCAGGCGTTTCCGCAAAAGCCCGTACAGGATCAGCGCGCAGCCGAGACCGATCCCCAGGGCGGATCCGATGTTGAACACGATCCCGGGAAGCGGTGCGATGAATATGAACAGGCAGAGAATGCCGAGGATGATAAAAACAATACTGACCATAGTTTCAGGAGTCCATATAACGGAATTGTCAATCAAAAGCCCATATAACAGAATTGTCATCCTGAGCGAGCGAAGCGAGTCGAAGGATCTTCATATGAAGACCTGACAGGATCCTTCGCTGCGCTCAGGATGACAGTATTCGGGGATAAATGATCAAGAATCAGCGATGATTCCCCTTTTACTCTGCTTCGCAGATGGCAAAGCCGATGGCATCCGGCCCGACGTGGGCTCCGATGATCAGGCTGACGTCGCCGATATAGAGAGGCACCGCGCCCGTCAGTTCCTTTGCCTTCGCGAGATACTCCAGTTCTTCTTCCATGCATTCAGTCTGCGCACCGACAAAGTAGCGCGGATCGAGTTTTTTCTGGGCGATCACTTCGAGCAGCTGCTTCTTTGCTGCCTTCCGGCCGCGGCATTTCATGAGCGGAACGATCTTTCCCTTTTCAAAGTGCAGGATCGGCTTGATCTGCAGCATGCTGCCGACCGCACCGGACAGGGGCGAGAGCCGCCCGCCGCGCACCAGATAATCCAGGTGATCGATGATGAAATAGACATTGCAGCCGAGCTTGCGCCGTTCAAGGATCTCCACGTTCTCTTCGAACGTCTTGCCGGCTTCCTTCAGATCCTGCGCCATCCAGACGAGCATGCCGGATGCCACCGTTTCCAGCAGGGTGTCGACCACGTGGATCTTCGCGCCGGGGTACTGCTCCATCAGCTCATTTGCCTCTGTCAGCACGGTGTTGTAGCTGCCGCTGCACTCCGAGGATGCCATGATTGCGATGATGTCATGTCCTTCCTTCAGCGCTTCTTCCATGATCCCGTGCACGCGCTCGGGGTTGCAGCCCATGGAATAGGCTCTTTCCTTCGCCAGGCGTTCATAGAACTGCTTCGGCGTCAGTTTGATCTCGTCGCCGTAGATCACGCCGTCGTTGAAATGGTAGTACTGCGGAAAGATCGCAATGCCCTTTTCTTCGGCAAACGCCGGGTCGATGTCGCAATTCACATCGGACATGATCACATAATCTCTCATCAATGGATCCTCCCTTAATGGAGTAATAATTCTCAGAACAGTGAAATATTATAGCACAGCCGTACCCGTTTGAAAAGCAAAAACGCCCGCGAAAGACGGAAAAGACCGTCAGGGCAGGCGGATAATGCCTCTTTTACAGCGAACGGATGATGCGGTCCGCGATCTCCAGGCAGATCTTCGAGGAATTGCCGACTTCGCGCTCAAATTCCTCGGCTCCGCCCGTGATCCCGTCGGAGACCGCCTTGATCATCAGGCAGGGGATGCCGCAGCGCTTTGCCGTCAGCAGAACACCGGCCGCTTCCATCTCGCAGATATCCGCGCCGAAGGCCTCATGCAGCGCACGCTTTTTCTCTTCACCTGCAATAAATTTGTCCGCGGAGGCGCAGGTCACGGGAACCAGTTCCGGGAAGACTTCCTGCGCCAGCTGCACCAGCTGCGGCGTCGCCTCGATATAGCGGGAAGGATAGTCGGGATAGCGGCCCGGCTCGAAGCCGTTCCAGGCTGTCGTGTCGAAATCGGTATGGACCACGCGCTCGACCACGACGGTCTTCGCCATGGTCATCGCCTCCGTGAGACCGCCGACCACGCCGAAATTGACGATCAGTTCGGCGCCGCAGCCCGTGATCAGCAGCTGCGTCGCCGCAGCGGCCGCCAGTTCTCCGGCACCGGAGTTGATCACGTACAGGTCGTATGTGTCATTTTCATAGTTGTAGATAGTAAAGCCGCCGCACTGCTCCCTGCCTTTCGGCTCACCGTACAGGGACAGGACGGCGTCCATCTCCACGGCCACGATCATTCCGATCTTTTTCATACAGCGCTCCTTATCTGTCATCCTGAGCGAAGTCCGCCTTCAGGCGGACGCAGCCGAAGGATCTTCTTGCTTTACAGGTCCGTCAGCGCGCGGGGCCGGACGCCCTCCGGGATCGGCGCGACGTAGCCCTTGCCGACGCGGCCGCGGAACTCCTCTTTCGCCTTTTCCAGCAGGTCCGGATGCTCGAGCAGGCTGATCAGGGTCTCGCCCATGATGATGCCGGCGTAGCGCATCGCTTCCTTGGCCGCGGCGCGCTTGCCCTGCGTGACCGCCTGCCAGGAATGGCCGGGCGTGCCCAGGCACCAGGTCGCCGTCGTCAGCTGCGCGAGCGGACAGAGCCAGCTGGCATCGCCCACGTCGGTCGAGCCGGCGCTCGCGATCTCGCCTTCGTTGAAATCGTAGGACATCTTTTCATATGCATACGGATGGTCCGGGTTCGCGTGCGGGGCGCCCATCAGCGTTTTCAGCGTCAGTTCGCGTGCAAAGGCCATATCCTCATTGTTCGGGACGGGCGGCGCGATCTCCTGCATGATGCGGTCCATTTCGTGCTGCATCGTCTCGTTCATGACCAGATTCGAACAGGCCTTGACAAAGTCATGGCTTTCCTTCGTTTCCGTCATCAGCGCCGCGCCTTCGGCGATCTTCAGGACCCGCTTGTAGAGTTCCTTCACCCCGTCGTTGTCCGCGTCGCGGATCAGGTACAGGGCTTCGGCATGCGGCTGTACGACGTTCGGGGAAATGCCGCCGGCGTCGATGATGGAGTAATGGATCCTGGCCGAGATGGGCATGTGTTCGCGAAGGAACTGCACGCCGATGTTCATAAGTTCCAAAGCATCCAGCGCGCTTCGCCCCATATGCGGGGCGCCCGCGGCATGCGCAGCCAGCCCGTCGAATTTGAAGAGGATCTGGTAATTGGCCAGCGAGGAACGGGTACGAACCTTGTTCAGCACGCCGGGATGCCAGCAGACCGCCGCATCCAGTTCATCAAAGACGTGGTCACGCGCCATGAATGCCTTGCCGGAGCCGCCCTCCTCGCCGGGGCAGCCGTAATAGATCACGGTGCCTTCGGCGCCGGACTCTTCGAGATAATGCTTGACGGCGATGGCCGCGGCAAGCGAGCCCACACCGAGCAGGTTGTGGCCGCAGCCCTGGCCGGCATTTTTGCCGTTCGGCTTCTTCTCCAGGCAGTTCGCCTCCTGGCCGAGGCCGCTCAGGGCATCATATTCGCCCAGCACGCCGAGCACCGGCTTGCCGTGGCCGAAGCGCCCGGAAAATGCGGTCGCGATCCCGGCGATCCCCTCTTCCACTTCAAAGCCTTCCTCGCGCAGGAAATTGATCAGCGTCGCCGCCGACTGCCATTCGGTAAAGGCCAGCTCGGGCGTCTCCCAGATCGCATCGGCCGCCGCGTCCAGGCGCGGGGCATATTCATCTATCGTCTGTTTTGCAGTATACACGGTCATTCGCCTCCTGTTCGTACTGTGTTTATCATAGCGCTTTTCCGGCCGTTTGCCAACGTTATCATTTTCCTTATTCTTGATCCATTCTGCTTTTCTCTCTGCCGATAAACAGAAAGACAATGAGCATGATCAAAAGCAAGACTAGAGCAATTAGTATTCTCTCCATAATTATCCACCGTTTTTTTTAATGAATTTAACTTCAAAATTGCCTCTGATACTCATCCGTGCCGGTACCGGATCGGAAGTCTCGCAAATAAGCTGTTTATCGCTCCACCTCACAACATTGATATCCGTAATATCAGGAACGCATTTGCTGCATTCTTCATACAGATCGATCCACTTATCCGCTTCCACAGAGGTCATCGGATCGGTAAAATCCAACACAATGACGTCGTCCGGAGAGGCCCAGAAACAGCCGTCTACGGCTAACTGATCCGTGATCGCGTTATAGAAACAGTCACACCAGATAAATGTCTCCTTCGGCGTTTCTCCGTACGATTCCGCGGGAAGATAGTGCATACATTCGAGCGTATTCAGATCAAGCACACTGTATCCGTACAGATCCTCATCGAAAACAAGGTAATCGCTGCCGTTGGAATGATGAATGATCTTCGCCATCCGGGACCTTCCGTCAAGGTTTTTCCATTCGAAAAGCATTTCGTCATTCTTGTACAGTCTGCAGATCTCTCCGTCGATGGGGGCATGACCGGAGATGCAGTGCTCGACATCGGCAAAGTAATAATGCCTGACACAAAGGCCGTCTTCCAGTTCGGTGACCCTTTCCGGTTCAGCGAAGGAAATCTTGGAAAAGACCTGTTCGTCAAGGGCTTTTACTCGTTTTATGTATTCATCAGTGCCGAAGTAATTCATTATTTTCACTAATACAATATCTATTTCTTTTTATTGGATTGTCTCTAATTCTTCCGGGTGTTCCGGATCCGGCCATTGTCTTAACGGCAACAGATCTTTTCTCGAACAGTCCTCTTCCCAAAAAGCCATTACAGCTTCTTCCGGCAGATCCTCCCGACACTTAATGAAAGAGGAGTAAACTTCCATCACATCATCTTCGAATACAGAAAAACAATCAGCGAAGGAAATCACTTCCGATTTCACGGTCTTTCCATACATATTTTGATAAGTATCGTTGACGCCGTATTCCTCGACATATTGCTCAGCCTTCAGATATGCATCATCAAAAGAATCGGCGTCCAACATGATAATGGATTCTTCCAGAAAAACTTCACCGGTCTCGACGGTATGTCTGATGATTAGTTTAACGCTGTATTTCATATATCTCCTTTGGCTGCAGGATCAAGACGCCATATATGGGTCGAGGTTACATCAAATAAGCCGCCGTAAACCATCCCATATGTGTCCGGTCCGCGCTGTTCAACAATAAACGTTCTCTCATTTTCGGAGATCACACGGCAGATCTCGCCGGATACGGTGAAACGGGATACAACGGTTCCCGAACTGCTGAATACCGTCAAAATGTTTTGTTTTTCGTTGACGCCGATGATCCTTCCGTCAGCGAGTATAGCCATCAGATATACCGGGATCTCCAGGGATACTTTCTGAACGCTCCCATCACGTAAATCACAGATATGTACTGATCGAAGATCAGGATCGTACCAATGATAATTGCCACAGAAATAATCGTCTGTGAGATAAAGGCCCCACTCATATCCGTGTAATCTGCGCGTTTCATGAAGATCCTCGTCCAGGAAAACAAGTTCTTTTGCTGAACGTTTATAGTATATGAACGCACTTATTGATTGAACATATGTCAGTTCAAAAACCTCATCGGTGTATGGGATGCTTAGAAAATGAAGCAATTCACCTGTTTCGCCGTTGATCTGCCAAATCAGTGTATCTGCCTTCACAGCAGCATTTATTCCTGAAGCAAAGAGAGTGATGATGCCTTCCGGTGAACTGTAAATATGAGTCATTACCTGGCGTGGGTGCATCGCCGGGCTGAATCGCCAACGTTCAGTTCCATCATTCCCCAAACAGCTGACATAGCCCAGTCCGGAAATAAGGGACCATTCATATTTATTGCAATGTTCCTGAAGGGTATGATGAAACAGAATAACCTGTTCATTATTTGCCGTATTCCATACTGCACAATTTATGACATCGGGAAAAGGCCCCAAATCTTGCTTTTCTTTTGTTTCGCCGTTGAACAGAAACAAACGTGCCTGATGAGATTTATTGTCAAGGTACGGATACGCCACAAGCAAATGACTGCCCGGGACAAGGTAGCGCTTCATATTTATTTCATAGAGCAAAGTACTGAGATCGTATTTTTGCCACTGAGGCCGGAGCATCTCCAAAAGCGATTGCCGAAGCTTCATCTCCTCCGGCCAATCCTCTCTGGCTATTTCGGTAAGCGCGAATTGGTTGGGGCGTTTCCGCAGTAATGCCTCCCGTTTTTTTATTGCTGCCACTGTTGAATCGCTTCGGGGAACCGTTCGCGCTTCCTCTTCCTGAAGATCATACAAGGCAGCGCCGACAGTTTCTTCGAGTAATTGTATTTGTTCTTCCAGACTGCAGCAGTGGGAAGCATAGCGAAAAGCCTTGGAGGGTTTATCACTCTCAAACAGTTCATTCAGTTTTTTGCCCAGTTTAGCCCAAGACGCATCGCTTTCGCACGTGGCTTTTTTTCTCCCATCCTGATAAAAATGGCAGGAGAACAAATCGTCATCAAAGTAATCGAAAAGCAATGCAGCCGTTCCGCTTGACTTTGTTATCCTTCCGGCCAGCCTGCCCAACCGACGCACATCGTCTATCTCTGTTTCATGAGATGGAACAACCGTAAGCCACGGCAGATTCTGATCCCGCAGAATATCTGTCGGAGCGAGCATCGGCGTTAAAGCAGAACGTGCCACTCCATATAAACTAAGAGTTGTTAATGTTGTTCCCATAGTCAAACTTTCCAATGCTTCGGTTTAAGACCATCAATCAGTATTACCGACAGTTTTCCGTCAGATGAATACGGCATCAATGCCTCTTTAAACTCCGGAATGCTCTGAAAAAGTAACTGTCAACGTAACACTTTTTATTACACCGTAATGCGCTTTTCCTCAATGGCTTTTTTCAGCCATTCAGCAGCGCGATGGATTTTTTCTCGAGGTGATCCGCTTCTTTGATCAAATTCATTTATGTATTCATCGGCATCAAAACCTAGCGAATTGGAATCATATATGAATATGGTAATAGGGTCTTGTTCAGCTAGTTCATTGTAGAGAACCTTTATTTTTTTATTTGTATTCCTCCAAGTGATGAAATACCACGATCCACGCTTCTGCTTCATGTATATATCAAATCCATAAGTTTTTGCTAAAAACATAAATTCTCTTTTTATCGTTGCATATCTTCCCATATGTTTTTACCCCCTCATTGTATTTTAATACATTCATAATACGATTACCTGTCAAAGGGTGTAAGCTTTATGCGCTATCCATTCCGCTTTTCTCTCTGCTGATAAATAGAAAGACAAAGAACATGATCAGAAGCAAGGCTAAAGCATAAAAAGGACTATTATACAGGAATGATTCCAATGGGACTTCCTGGTCTGAATGCACATAATCATAATACACGCTGACCAATACTATACAGGTTATTGTAAAGATAACGGAGGAAACAGCCATAATGATCAAATAGTTGTTCCGGATCCGGAGTCTTTCCTGAACCGGTTTTTGCACCAGAGACAAAACAGTCAATGAAATCGTGATCAGGCTGATGATAATAGCGGTATAATAACATTCTTCCCGTCCCCATGTTGCGATGGTGATTCCTGTCAGGAAATAGACCGGCATAAACAGCATAAGGACATCATCGATTCGTTTTTCCTTATGATGAAACATAAACAGCCATAAAACCAAATAAGCCAGCGCGGTGATCGCCGCCATACACATCCCAAATACCCAGGACATTCTCGACAGCGGAACAAATGCTCCAAATGCAGTAAGTACCCAGAAAACCAGGATAATGATGATACATACTTTGGTTCGCTTCCTGTAAAACAGCGCTTTTTCAGCCGGCGAGGCCTCATTGTTTCTGCTGTCAGTTAAAACAATGGCACAGATGACCAGAACAAATAAGAGGGGAAAATACCGTAACATAGCAAGTAGCTTCCTTTCTTTTTTACTGGATTATGCGTCTATTATTTCACAGGCTGAGAGCCCGTCCATGTGTTTCCTCCAAGGGATGGAGACTGCCACCACAAAAAATCGCGAAAGATAAGATCTGCAGAAAGGAGAAAAAGCACGTCGCTTTCATCTTCGGGTTCATACTGAAGTTGATATGCTCCGATACTTTCTCCGTTTTTGTTCAGATTATCGATAACTGCCAGGCATTGGTTCGCAGCTGCATTGATCGTATCGATATCTGGCGTCGTTCCTTTTTCATCTTTATATGAAAGAGTTACTTGATAGCCTCCTAAAGAATACTCACTGCACTCTAAGACTTCAAGCGACAGACCGTTTTGCCGGAAGCTTTCTTTTAATGCAGCAACTGTTTCTTCTTTTGAGTGAGTGGGTTTGTTCTCTGAAATATAGAGCGATTCCGTATTATCCTTTGAAATCGTTTCAAAATTCATTAGTTTCTGATCATACAGGACTGTTCCGTTTGGACTGACAATCACTTGTCTAAGAGCTGAATAACGATGGAAAAGCCGCGGGCTTCTCATCGCCTCGAAGCGAGCCTGCTCTCTCTCCGCCCTGATGAGAAGCATGTCCTGGATCCCAAGAATCTTTTCCTGATCTGTTGTTGCTGTATAGCAAACGATTCCGTCCTGGAAACTGACGTTTTGCAGTTGGAGATATCCCTGAGATCGTAACTCTTCTTTCATCCGGGATGATCGTTCAGTAATGTTGCGTTCAGTTAAGACTTTAACAGTTAAAAATGATATACAAAGGAATAATATTATTCCTAATATTGCAAATACTATTTTTTTGGTTCTCATCTTTTTAACCCATAATCAGATAATATGTTTTATCATTAGATGTTTATTTTTCATATTCATTGCAATGTTCCAGAAGGGTATCTGCTTTTCTTATACCACTTTCTCCAGGCTTTTTCAATTTAAGAAAGGTAACCGCACGTAACCCGTTCAAAAACAACAAAAAACCGCATAAAAATGCGGTAAAAGAAAGTGGAGCATAGGGGATTCCCCGACTCGGCGCCGGAGGCGCCTCGCTGGATAGTTCCGGCAGCTGCATCTCAGCGCCTTGCAGGCTCGATCTGCAGGCCGTCACAGAGAACCCCTGCGGGGTTCTCATCCATCGTACCGTTTTTATTGCAAAAGCCGGCTATTCGCCGGCTTTTGCAATAAAAAATGGAGCATAGGGGATTCGAACCCCTGACCTCCACACTGCCAGTGTGGCGCGCTCCCAGCTGCGCTAATGCCCCAGACGAGGAGTATTGTATCACAGCCGAAAAAAAATGCAAGCACTTTTTTCCGAAATATTGTATATTAAAAATACACGATCCTGGCAAGTGAAAGGAACCCCTATGTTTCCCTCTTACAACATGGCTACGACGATGAAGAGTTCAACGATGGAGAACGATATCGTTCTCGCGGCGAAGGCCGGTTTCCGACATATCGAACTGCGGAAGGAAAAACTGCTGAATTTTCTGCAGCGGGGCGGTACCCTGACCGGTCTGAAAACGCTTCTTGAAGATAACGGCATCAAGCCGATGTGCATCAACGCCCTGGCGGACATCAGTTTCCACAAGGGGCAGTCGCGCACGACGGTGCAGGAGCTCTGCCACTTCCTCTGCTACGCGGGGCAGTTCGTCGGCTGTCCGGATCTGGAGGTGATCGCAGCCTTCGGCGCGCCGACCGATGACCGTGAGGAGGTCACGGCGGAGACGGCAGGCGTGCTGGCCGAGCTTTCGAAGATCGCAGCGGACTATCACATGCGCCTTGCTCTGGAATACATGGGCGTTCCGAAAAACAGCGTGCGGACCTATGCCCACGCCATGGAGATCGTGGAACGGACCGGCGCGGACAACGTCGGCCTGCTGGTCGATACCTGGCATCACTTTGCCGGCGGCTCGAAGCCGGAGGAACTGCTCGGCCCCGGTTCGGATAAGATTTTTACCGTCCATATCGGCGACGCGCCGGACAAAGCGCCTCTTACGCTTCGCCGGAACGAATGCATCTGGCCGGGTGACGGCGCCGCTCCCATCCCGGAAATGCTCCGGAACCTGAAGAAGGTCGGATACGAAGGCATCGTCTCCGTCGAGATCTTCGATCCGGGCGTGCAGGCGATGGATCCCGGGTTCTGCATTCCGCTTGCCTATGAACGCACCGCGCAGGTCATGAAAGCAGCCGGCGTGCTGTAACACACAGATTTTCTCAAAAACTGTCAAGCCGAGTGTCAACAGACTGAAATAAAAAGCTGCCATCCTGAGCGAGCGCAGCGAGCCGAAGGATCTTTCTATCTGAGGGAAAGATCCTTCGCTTCGTCTGCCGAAGCAGACTCCGCTCAGGATGACAGTTTATTTTTGTCTCTGAGCAGACTCCGCTCGAGATGACAGTTTGTTTTTTGCCTTGCTTCAGCGCAAAGGCTGTTGCTTTACTTCAGCACGTCGGCCGTGGCCTCGTCCTCGTACTGGCGCGTGTAGAGTTCCCTGTAATACCCGTTCAGCGCCAGCAGTTCGCTGTGGCGGCCCTGTTCGACGATCTTTCCGCCCTTGACGACCAGGATGCAGTCCGCGTTCCGGACCGTGGACAGCCGGTGCGCGACCATCACGCAGGTACGGCCCTTGATGATGGTGTCGATCGCGGCCTGGATCTTCTGTTCCGTGATCGTATCGACCGAGGAGGTCGCTTCATCCAGGACCAGGATCTTCGGATCCGCCAGGACCGCGCGGGCAAAGCTGATGAGCTGCTTTTCACCGGTAGACAGGAGCGAGCCGTCCTCGCCGACGTCAGTGTCCAGGCCCTTTTCCAGCTTGGCAACCACGTCGTCCGCCGAGACCAGCTTCAGCGCGCGTTCAATGTCTTCGTCCGTCGCGTTCGGATTGCCGTAGAGCAGGTTTTCACGAACGCTCCCCGAGAACAGGTGCGGCGTCTGCAGGACGTAGCCGAGCGCACTGTGGAGCCACAGCTGGCTGCGTTCCCTGGCGTCGCGGCCGTCGATCAGCACCTGCCCCTTGGTCGGTTCGTAGAAGCGGCAGATCAGGTTCACCAGCGTGGATTTGCCCGCACCGGTCTCGCCGACGATCGCGATGCTGCTCCCGAAGGGGATCTTCAGGCTGAAATGCTCCAGCACCGTCTCCTCTCCGTCCGGATATTTGAACGTCACGTCCCTGAACTCGATGTCGCCGCGGATCTCTTCCCAATTCTCCTTCTTCGGTTCGAACACGTCACCGTAGATCGCCAGCACTTCCTCGCTGTCCGTGACATCCGATTTTGTTCCGAGGAGTTTCGTCAGACGCTCGATATTGACCTGCGTCGTGATGAAGTCCGAAATGCAGTCGATGACCCAGCGGACGGGCTCCATCATGCCTGTCGCGTAGCTCATGAAAAGGGAGAAGGTACCGACGTCTTCCGCCGCCAGCATCCCGCCCTTCCAGAGCACGATGGCGAGCGCGAGGGACGACGCCAGGCTGATCGTGGAGGCAAAGAGCCCCCGGTAACGCGCGGCCTTCACCGTCGTGCGGCGCATATTTGCCGTTTCGTCCGTGAAATCCTTGCCGATCCGCTGCTCGACTGCCAGGGTCTTGATGGTCCGCGCCCCGGTGATGCCTTCGTTGAAGTTGCCGGTGATGCGGGAGTTGATCTCACGCACCTGGCGGTTCGTGGAGATCAGTTTCGCCTGGAAAATACTGAAGAATACCGCGATGAGCGGCAGGACCAGCAGGATGAGCAGGGCCAGACGCGCATTGACGACCAGCATGACCACGATCGCGCCGACCAGGTAAGCCATTTGCCAGCTGCCCTCGACGAGGGACCAGGAGAACAGGATGCCGATGCGGCCGGTGTCGCTCATGACCCGCGAGTGGATGTAGCCGACGCTGTTCTGATTGTAATACGAAAAGGACAGCGTCTGCAGGTGCCGGAAGGCCAGCGCCCGCAGGTCACGGTTGATGGAGGATTCAAGTTTCTGCGCCAGATATCCGTTGATGTAGTTGCCGACTGCCGTAACGAGGATGCTCGCCACGTAGATCAGGATGAACAGGGGCAGGGTGTCCAGCGTGCCCTCGCCCACGAAATGGTTCAGCGCGTAGCGCTGGTACAGGGGGATCAGGACGTCGATGATGCTGCCGAGCAGCCCTGTCACGATCATGATGAGGATCTCCGGCCGGTAGCCTTTTACGTAAGGCAGGATCTTCGGGATTCCGAAAAACGGCAGGGAGACCTTTTCGTTTTTGTCATTATCCGGCATAGGGACCTCCTTCCTGCAGCTCCGCCAGACCCGTCTGGATCTCGTAGATCTGCTGATAGATGCCGCCGGCGTTCTTCAGTTCGTCGGGGGTGCCGAGCTCCGCAATGCGACCCTTGTCCAGCACCAGCACCGTGTCCGCCTGGGACAGCGTGGTGATGCGGTGCGAGATCAAAATGACCGTGGAGCCGGCAAAATGTGTTTTCAGCGCAGCGCGGATCTTCGCGTCGGTCTCGGTGTCCACGGCGGACAGGGAGTCGTCGAAGATCATGATAGGCGTCTTCTGCGCCAGGGTCCGGGCGATGGCCGCCCGCTGCTTCTGGCCGCCGGAAAGCGTCACGCCGCGCTCGCCCACGAAGGTATCGTAGCCCTTCGCAAAGTCCATGACCGTCTCATCCAGACAGGCGGAACGGGAGACCTCCCGCACCTCTTCCAGATCCATTTCCGGTCTTGTGATGGCAATATTGTCGCGGAGCGTCCGCGAGAACAGGAAGGGTTCCTGAAGGACCATGCCGATGTTGCGGCGCAGGTAATTCGTGTCGATGTCGCGGATGTCCACGTCGCCGACCGTGATCGAACCGCCTGCTTCGGGCAACGGATAGAGTTTGTTCAGGAGCGCCATCAGGGTGGATTTGCCGCTGCCGGTGCCGCCCAGAATGCCCAGCGTCTTCCCCGCGGGCAGGCGGAAGCTGATGTTGTGCAGCATTTCCGGACTGTCCTCGTAGGCGAAGCTGACGTTGTCGAACTCGATCGTCTTATCGAGCGGCGGGGTCAGGCCTTTCTCCGAAGGCTTTTCCTCTTCGGCAGACATGATGTAGGCGATGCGGTCCAGGGACACGCCGGCCTTGCTCATTTCCGCGATCATGCGGCCGAGCATGCGGATCGGCCAGATCAGCATGCCGTTGTAAGTGATGAAGGCGACGTATTCGCCGGCCAGCATCTGGCCGTTGATGCAGCGCACGGCGCCGAAAATGACGACCAGCATGACCTGGAGGCTCCCCAGCACGTCCGCGCTGCACCAGTAGCGCGCCATGACGCGGGCGAGTTTGATCCAGAGGTTCGTATAGGATTCATTCTGCTCGGTGAAGCGGTCCATTTCGCGCCGCTCGCGACCGAAGGCACGCACCACACGGACACCGGTCAGGTTCTCCTGCACCATCGCGGACAGCACGCCCTCGGCCTCATCCGCTTCCTCGAAGCCCTTCTCGATCCGCTGCGAGAACACAAAGGAATAGAGCAGGATCACGGGCATGAGGGAAAGCGCGATCAGCGTCAGCGTCACGTCCATGCGCAGCATGAAGATGAGGGACAGCACCACCAGGATCACGATGCGGAAGACCTGCGTCAGCTGTTCGGAGACGAAGTTCTTCAGGGTGTCGATGTCGGAGGTGCAGCGCTGGATGATGTCGCCGGTGCGGTTTTTGCCGTGCCAGGCGTAGGGCAGACGCTCGATATGGTTGAACAGCGTGTCGCGCATGGTCTTGACCAGTGTCTCCGAGGCCTTCGTGTCCGAGACACGGAACAGGTACTGGGAGACAGCCTTGACGACCGCCACGATCACGATGGCAAGCGCCATGATCCAGAGGTGCTTCGCCAGGTAATCCATGCCGCCGATCTTCTCCACCAGATCCAGGACGAACTGCGGCTGGGTCGGCTCCGCGCCGCCAAGCACGTTGTCGATGGCCATGCGGATGATCTGCGGGTTGATCATGTCCGCGAGCGCACTCACGATGGCGGACAGGATAGCCGCAGCAAAGAGAAGCCAGCTCCCCTTCAGGAAGCGGCTTAAGATTTTCAGATTCAGCTTGGTGTTTTTCTTCTTGGTTTCCATTTTCGCACAAAAAAAGCGCTGCCCAAAGGCACGCTTGCATCAAAAGGTTCAGAGGCCCTATGGGTTTTCGTGCAGGCCGCGCCCGGATCCGTTCCGGTTCCGCCTGCCGTATTCAGTTCAGCGGGAATGTCCCTCCCAAAGGATGCTGATGATCATGATGCTGCCTCCTTTCCTGAATATTTATCATCAAACAGGGCATACGTTACCACAAAGTCCTGCCCCTGTCAAGCGCTTCCTGCCGCGAAAGACGTTTTTTACGCACAAAAAGCGGGCAGAAGGATGCTTCCCCTCCTGCCCGCTTCTCCGGACGGATCACTCTCCGTCTTTTTCTTCTTCCGCTTCTTCGCTGACGAGCCGGACTGCGATGCGTTCCTCGGGATCGTCGATGCCGTGGTCCGCGAGCGCCTTGCTGCAGGTCTCGATCAGGTCGAAATAGGAATCCCAGTAAGTCTCGGTATTGCACCAGGCCCTGACCGTGAAGATGTAGGTATCGTCATCGACCGCGGTCAGCCGCGCAAAGGGCGGCGGATCCAAAAGGGTGCTTTCGCACTTTTCGGCTGCGTCAAACAGCACGGATTTGACAAAGTTCTGGTCGATGTCGTTCGTGATCTTGAAGTCCAGATCGATCCGGCGGACCGGTTCCGCCGTCAGGTTCGTGACGTTCGAACTCATCAGGTCGCCGTTCGGGATCAGGACCGTTTTGTTGTCCAGCGTCAGCAGCTTCGTATAGAAAATGCTGATGTCCTTCACGACGCCTTCCGCGTCCGCTGCCTGAATGTAGTCGCCGAGCTTGAAGGGCTTGAAGATCAGGATGAGGAAACCGCCGGCGAGGTTCGCGAGGGCGCCCTGGAAGCCGAGGCCGACCGCGAGACCGCCGGAAGCGATCAGGGCCGCCACGCTCGTCATCGGCACGCCGAGGATCTCGATCAGCCCCACCAGAAGGACCACGTAGAGCAGGATCTTGATGAGCTTGCCCAGCACGTTTTTGACCGTCGGATCCAGTTTCGATTTCTCCAGCCGCTTATTGACCATCTTCGTGACGAATTTGATCAGCAGCAGGCCCACCACCAGCACGATGATCGCCAGCATGATCTTGCCGCCGGATGTCGCTCCGATTTCGATGATTTTGTTCATGAATTCATCCATTGCTGTCTTCCCTTCTGTTTACGATGCGTTTTGCCGCAGCCTGAAATACCGCTGCCGTTTATTCCGGCTTTTTCTCAAACACTTCCGCGGCCTTCGCCAGCAGGTCCCGGATCGGGAGGTGCTGCGGGCAGACTCCCTCACAGCCGCCGCAGCCGATGCAGTCGGACGCCTTGCCGTACTCTCCGCCCGTCAGCGTCCCGTTGTAATAGCCCATGACGGTCCAACTGCGGAAGGTCTCATAGGTGTTGCGTGCCGCGAAGATGTCCGGGATGCGGATGTTCATCGGGCAGACATTTTCGTCGACGCAGTAGCGGCAGCCCGTGCACGGGATCAGCTTCTGCTCCTTGAAAATGCGGCAGACCTCGGCGACCGCCGCCATTTCCTTCTCGTCGAGCGGCTTGAAATCCTTCATGGCGGAGAGGTTGTCTTCCATCTGCGCCATGTCGCTCATGCCGGAAAGGACCATCGTCACCTGCGGGAAGCTTGCCGCGTAGCGCACGGCATAGCTCGCGTTGCTGCCGCCGCCGAGATCGCGAAAGACCTTGTCTGCCGCAGGAGGAAGGTTCACGAGGCTCCCGCCCTTTACCGGTTCCATGATGATGACCGGCTTGCCGTGCTTTTCGCAGACTTCGTAGCAGCGGCGGCTCTCCACGGACGGTTCCTCATAATCCACGTAGTTGAACTGGATCTGGACGAATTCGATCTCCGGATGCTCGGTCAGGATCATATCCAGGACCTCCGGCTTGTCATGGAAGGACATGCCGAAATGCCGGACCTTTCCTTCTTTCTTCAATTCGTAAGCCGTCTCGTAGGCTCTGCATTCCTTATATTTCGGGTAGTTCCGCGCGCCCTGAGCATGCATCAGATAAAAGTCGAAATACTCAACGCCGCAGGCTTCAAGCTGCGAGGCAAAGAGCGGGCGGATCTCCTCCTGCGAGTGGAAAAAGCTGCCGGACAGCTTGTTCGCGAGAAGGAACTGACTGCGGTCATAGCGCTTCGCAATGCATTCGCCGATCGCTGTCTCGGACTGGCCGCCGATATAGGGGCGGGCCGTATCGAAATAGTTGAAGCCTGCCGCAATGAAAGCGTCTGCCATGCGGCAGAACTGTTCCTTGTCGACCGTCTTGTCTTCAAGCATGGGAAGGCGCATGCAGCCGAAGCCGAAAGTGCCGCGGATCTCAGGGAAAAATGTGTTTTCTTTCATGGACCGACCTCCATTTTCCGTTATCGTGGTGCCATGTTCACGGATACGCCGCATCCGGAGTTTTCAGTGCTTCAGCAGTTTGCTTCTGCTTTCTTCTCTTCTCTCACTCTCACCCGCAGGTCTTTGAAGAAGTCCTGCAGGACCCTGCTGCACTCTTCCTGCAGCACGCCGGCAGTGATCTCCACCTGGTGGTTGAATTCGGGCATCTGCAGGAGGTTCAGAATGGAACCTGCGCAGCCCGCCTTGGGGTTCATGGTCCCGATGACCACGCGGTCGATGCGGGACTGGACCAGCGCGCCGGAGCACATCTGGCAGGGTTCGAGGGTCACGTACATGGTGCAGCCTTCCAGCCGCCAGTCGCCGAGCTTTTTGCTGGCCCGGTCGATCGCACTGATCTCGGCATGCGCCAGAGTCGACTTTTTGTGCAGTCTTTCGTTGAAGCCGCGGGCGATGATCTTCCCGTCACGGACGATCACGCAGCCGATCGGGATCTCGCCGATCGCTGCCGCCCGCCTCGCCTGATGAAGGGCTTTTTTCATGAATCTTTCGTCTTCGCTCATCGCTTCTCCATGCTTTCCGGCTGCGCCGTGCCTGTAGTTTAAATAATTATACCATATGCGGAAAACAGCGGCAAGAAGTCTGACATGCCGAAACGACTGGAAAACATACTTTTCTTTTGCTATAATCGCTTTCGGATACGACGCAAAATCAGGCTGCAGCAATGCGGCCGCCAACCGGCGAGGTACGGCATGGAACGAAAATACAAAGCTTTTATCAGCTATCGGCATCTGCCCCTGCAGATGGAAGTGGCCAAGGCGGTCCACCGGCGGATCGAGCATTACAC
Organism: Lachnospiraceae bacterium; assembly: GCA_017428265.1. GTDB lineage: Bacteria > Bacillota > Clostridia > Lachnospirales > Lachnospiraceae > UBA6987. The sequence goes on from JAFRRD010000016.1 coordinate 33,881, forward strand.
CGTCCCGAAAAACCTGCAGAAAGACGGCTCACGCAAAGTGGGTCTGGTTTTCCGTGATCAGGATGAACTGCCGATCGCGGGAAGCCTGTCCGCCAATATTCAGACGGCCCTGGACAACTCGGAGTTTCTGATCGTCATCTGTACGCCCGAGACGTCCGGCTCGCAGTGGGTGCTTCGGGAGATCAGCTATTTCCTGGAACATCATGACCACGATCATGTCCTGGCTGTACTGGCAGACGGGGAGCCGGACGAAGCATTTCCGAAACAGATCACCGAGATCCGCAATGATGACGGCGAACTGATCGAGATCGTGGAACCGCTTGCCGCCAACATCGCGGCACCGACGAAGGCCAAACGCCGCAAACTGTTCCAGACGGAATCCCTGCGCATCCTGGCTGCCCTCATCGGCTGCCCTTATGACGCCTTATACCGCCGCGAGCAGCGCTACCGTTTCCGCCGCCTGGCTGTCGCCTCCGGCCTCGTCCTCGGCCTGGCCGCCGCATTCGTAGGCCTTCTGCTTAACCGTAATGCGAAGATCCGGGATCAGCTGCGGGCTTCTCAGATCAATGAATCCAAAGCCCTAGCGGCACTCAGCCTTGCCTCGTTCAAAAACGGCAATTACCGTGAAGCGCTGTCTTCCGTGCTGGAAGCCCTGCCGTCCGAGGATAATGACCGGCCTTATGTTGCGGATGCAGAGTATACTCTGAGACAGGAAATTTCACTTTTTTCCAGGGGAGGCCTGGATTTTGACCAGTCCGTCACGCAGCCGGCAGCCGTCTCAAAAATGCTGATGTCACGCGATACCGGGTTTCTCGCCACAATGGACGCTTCCAATATGATCCGCGTCTATGATACGTATTCGGGAAAGCTGCTTTGGGAAAAACAGCGCAAGCGGGACATTGATTTTGAATATGTCGATGCGCAGCAGGCTGTCTTTGCCGGCGGGGAACTGCTGGATGCGGCAACGGGTGAGCAGCTCTGGGACCTTGGGATCAGTTATAATCATTCGGCCTTTTCCCGAAACGGACTTTATGCGGCCTTCAGTATATACTATGAAAGCCAGGACTATCTTTGCATTGCGGATGCCAAAACAGGAGAGATCCTCCGCAGCTGCGCTCTGAAAGACAATCTCTTTACGATAACGGCGCTCGCTGTCAGTGACGACGGGCTCCGTGCAGCTGTCAGTTCGGCTTCTTCAAGCCAGGCTCACGGCGTTCTGCAGCTTTTTGATGCGGAGAATGACTCGCTTCTGACTCTGGATGATCAGCTGCCTTTCTCCATGGGGATCCTTCGCGAACTGATGTTTCTGGATGACGGAAGCCTGCTGACCGCCTTTGCCGGAACGGGAGATGACAACGGCGGCGTGACCGTATATGACAGGGATCAAAGCTGGGCGAAGCGATTTGATACGGCGCTCAGGTTGGACCAGAATTCCGTCTATATGAACGGAAAACTGATCATGAGCGGCAGTATCGATTTTCTCGATTTTTCCGCGAACAGTATCATTTACGGCAGTCTGAAAAATCTCTATCTGATCGACAGGGAAACCGGGGAGATCACCATGGATCTGCTCCTGCCGGATGTCATCTGCGGCGGGATCCTCAACGAGAATGATTCTTACGGCCTGATCCTTGAAAACGGTCTGATCACAGGCGGGATCTCCAGCGGCATCCTGACCAGAGATGCGGGAATGTTCTATGAAGACCTGGACTTTTCCCTGTTCAAAGGCGTCATAGGCGGCCAATCATACCGCTCGGGCGTTTTTGCCGTGGTAAACGATGATTACAAGACGACGATCTCGATCCTGCGCTGGCAGCAGGGGAAGGATCTGGAACCGGTCGTTCCCGAAGAGACGGAAATGGATCTGTCAAGAGCCAGGATTTATGCCTCTCCTTCCGGAAAACTGATGGCGGCTGTGCATTACGCTTCTTCCGAAAAAGTCCTGTCCTTTATGCTGTGGCATGCAGCAGACCCGGAGCCTCAGTTTTATACGCTGCAGTGTGACGCCTCATTTATCTATGATCCCGGTGATATTTTCCTGACTGAAGACGGAAAGCTGATCGCGGGGGATTATCTCTTCGATCCCGCGGGCGGAACGGTCTCCGGACTGACACCGTCCGGAAAAACGCCGGTAGAACTGGATCTGTACTCCTTTCAGCATAACGCCCGTTCGGTATACGACCTCCGTGACAACAGCGTGTTTTCGGCAGCGCTGATCAACACGGATACGAAGGAGCCGCCTCAGATCAGTCTGTGGAAAGACGGCAGTCAGCTCAGAACGGTTACTTTCCCGGATGATCTTTATGCCTGGCAGCTCCGCTATATGGTCTGTGCCGCAGGACGCAATGACTGGGTGATCCTGACGACATCCGTCCGCGAAGGAGATGTCCCGGAAACGGTATCGGACTCTTATGCGTATAACGTAAAGGAAGACCGGTTCATTGCACTGACACAGCTTGCGCGGGAGCATGCTTTCACGTGCGACCTGGCGGAGAACAGCCCGCTCCTCGCAGCCGTCGGCGAGAACGGCAGCATTCTGCTGGTGAACATCCCGGACGATACCGTAACGAAAACACTGGAGACCGGCATACCGTCTTCCGCGATCGCGAAACTGCTTTTTGTGAAAGATGACACACTGCTGCTTGTGATGAGCACATCCGGGGAGCTGCTGATCTATGACGTGCAGACGGGCAAACAGCTCAGCCGCGCCTATTTCGGTGACAGAAACTTCAGTTTTCATCTCAGCGCATGCTTTACACCGGTGTTTTCCGCAGACGGGCGGCAGCTGCTGCTCATCGTAAACGACGATATGTATACCGAATCGGTCGCCATCTGCATGGAAACGGAAAACTGGAACTGTGTGGAGATACGTATCAGCGCGGCACATTATCTGCCGGACAGCAATCAGCTGATCATCAAACCGTATCAGGGCGATATCTATTACACTCCCTTATATTCCCGGGAGGAAATCATGGAAAGAGCCAAAGCTGTTCTGAACAGGGAACCGCTCGCTCCTTAAGTGAAGTTATCGGAGCCGGATGACGTGTCCGCTTCGTATTCAGTTTGTATCCATTTGAAGTTTCCGGTCATATTTCCTGCCGGATGCCGTCTATAAAGACAGAGGAGGTTATTCGTATGGATGACGATAAGATCGTGCAGCTTTTCCTGGCCAGAGATGAAGCCGCCATACGGGAATCATCGGCAAAATACGGAAATTACTGCTATCTGATCGCGCACCGCATCCTCGGAGATCCCGACGATGCCGACGAATGTGTCAATGATACCTGGCTCCGGGCCTGGAATGCGATCCCGCCGCAGGAACCGGCTTCCCTGTCCCTCTTTTTCGGAAAGATCACAAGGAACCTTGCCATCGACCGTTACCGGGAAGCGCACCGGATCAAACGGGGAAGCGGAGAACGATTTCTCGCCCTGGACGAACTCGGCGATCTTGTCTCCGGGAGCGACAGCCCCGAAGCGATGCTGCAGGCAGATGAACTGAAGGCGGATATCAACCGTTTTCTGCTGTCTCTTCCGCAGGAAAAGCGCTATATGTTCATCCTGCGCTACTGGTATGCCGAAAAGATCGCGAACATTGCCGTTCGCTTCAGTATGACGCCGAATCATGTCTCCGTCATTTTAAAGCGGATCAGGAAGCAGCTGAAGCACTATCTGCAAAAGAGAGGATATGACTTATGAAGAAAGAAGATCTGTTTGAGCTCCTGTCGGATATAGATGAGAAAAGCGTGCAGGAAGCGCAGGACTTCAGCGTAAAGAAAACGCCGCTGTGGAAAGGCTGGGGCATTTACGGCGCCCTGGCAGCCATGATCGTTCTGGCCGTCCTAATCATGCCGCTGTTTGGAAAACGCGGACAGCAGGGACAGACAGCCGGGGTGAAGACCGTGCTTGCTGCCGCGCCGGAAGCTGTCGGCGAAGGCATGAGTTCCGCCGATTTTGTGTACAGTGACGCCTATCAGAAATGGAGTACGGAGCAGGCGGCGGTTCGTGAAAAGGCGTCAGCCGTCAGCGGGAACACCCTCGCATACTGCAGCGCGCTGATGCAGCAAGTCCTTGCCTCTCCGGATAAGAACACTGTCTGCTCGCCGCTCAACACCTATTTTGCCCTGGCGATGCTGGCTGAGACCTGCGACGGCAACAGCAGGAAACAGATCCTGGACATGCTTGGTGCGGCGGACATTGAAAACCTGAGGGAGGCCGTTTCCGCCCTCTGGAACGCCAACTGCGTGGAGACGCCCCTGGTCACCAGTCTTCTTGCGGACTCGCTCTGGCTGGATTCTTCCGTCGAATTTAAAGAGACGACCCTGCAGACACTGGCGGATATTTACCATGCCTCCTCTTTCCGCGGCAAAACCGGCTCCGGGGAAATGGATAAAGCCCTGCAGGACTGGACGAACGACGCGACCGGCGGCCTACTGGCCGATTACGTCAGAGATCTGACGCTAGATCCGGCCACGGTCATGGCTCTCATGTCCACACTGTACTATAAAACCGAATGGTATGAGGCTTTCGATAAAGCAAATACAGTCCCTATGACCTTTCACGGCGCGAAAGGCGATACCACCGTTCAGATGATGAAAAAAGACGTCGGGTCGTATGTACAAACCGACAGTTTTACAGCAGTCGGGCTGAGCCTTAAAGGCGGAAACATGTATTTTTATCTGCCGCAGGAAGGCGTCAGCGTCAATGCGCTTCTCTCCGATCCGGATGTGCTGAAAAGCGTGAGCAGCGACGGAGCCGGTCTCTGGACCTATGCCGACATCAATCTGCTGCTGCCCCGTTTCAAAGTTTCGGCAAAGACCGACCTCATCCCCACGCTGGAAGCACTCGGCGCAACAGACGTCCTGAATCCCGCCAGGGCTGATTTTTCGCCGCTCACAAAAGATCCGATGGGCCTGTATGTCGGCAAGGTGGAACACGCTGCCATGGTCGAGATCGACGAGGAGGGCGTGACCGGCGCCGCCTATACGCTGATTGCCCTTTATACAGGGATCCACGATCCGAAGCCTGAATTTGACCTCGTCTTCGACCGGCCTTTCCTCTTCATGGTCACCAGTGCTGACGGCAGCATCCTCTTTACCGGGGTCGTACGAAATATTACAGAATAAGCCTGCACCGCACAGCGTGTTCCATGATGCGTCTGCAGATTTCAGGAGGAGGTCTTCCCCTCCTCTTTTTTGTCCTTTTCGCAAAAAGTTCAATTTCTCCCTGAAATCAGCCCAAAAACCGCTTTATTTTTGAACTTCTTTGTGTTATGGTGAGGGCAGCGAAGAAGTTCGTACTTTATATTTTCCGATAACAAGGAGGATTTATCATGATTATTGGCTGCCCCACCGAGATCAAGGCCCAGGAGGGCCGTGTCGGCGTTACCCCGGCGATGGTCTACGCTTTCGTGAAAGCCGGCCACCGCGTGCTCATTCAGAAAGGCGCCGGACTGGGAAGCGGCTTCCCGGATGAGGAATACAGCGCAAACGGTGCCGAGATCCTGGATACCGCGAAGGAAGTCTTCGACGCTTCCGAGATGATCATCAAGGTCAAGGAACCTCTGCCGGCCGAATACGATCTCTTCCATGAAGGCCAGATCCTGTTCACTTATCTGCACCTTGCTCCCGATCCCGAACAGACCGAAGCCCTGCTCCGGAAGAAAGTCATCGGTATCGCCTATGAGACCGTGCAGCTGGCCAACGGCGCCCTGCCCCTTCTGTCCTGCATGAGCGAGATCGCAGGCCGCATGGCGGTCCAGGTCGGCGCGCACCTGCTGGAGAGCCCCGTTTCCGGCGGCCGCGGCATCCTGCTTTCCGGCGTTTCCGGCGTGGAAAAGGGCAATGTGGTCATCATCGGCGGCGGTGTGGTCGGTACCAGCGCCGTGAAGATCGCCATCGGCATGGGCGCGAACGTGACCGTTATCGACATGAACGCGCAGCGACTGGCCTACCTGGACGACATTTTCGGCAGCCGCATCCAGACCCTCATGAGCAATCCGTTCAACATCGCGAAGGCCGTGGAAAATGCGGACGTCGTCATCGGCTGCGTGCTGGTGCCCGGACGCCGCACGCCGGTCCTCGTGACCAATGAAATGGTCTCCCACATGAAGCGCGGCAGCGTCCTCATCGACGTCGCCATCGACCAGGGCGGCTCCATCGAAGCCATCGACCGCATCACGACCCACGCAGATCCCTTCTACACCAAGGAAGACGGCATCATCCGCTACTCGGTCGCGAATATGCCCGGCGCCGTGCCGAGAACGTCCACGCTGGCCCTCACGAACGTCACCCTGCCGTACGCGCTGAAGATTGCCAATCTCGGCGCGGAAGGCGCCTGCAAAGCCGATCCCGCCATCATGAAAGGCCTGAACGTCTACAAAGGCCTGCTGACCTACAAGGGCGTTGCCGACGCGCAGAACCTGCCGTACACTCCGGCCGAAGAAGCGATCGGGTAAAGCGTTCCGCTGTCATCTGTCATCCTGAGCGAGCGCAGCGAGTCGAAGGATCCTTCGCTCCGCGCAGGATGACAAAGAAACTTCCGTAAACACAAAAAAGAGCGGTCCGGGAGGACCGCTCTTTTCTTTTGCTGTCGAGCTTTATTTGCCTGACAGGTATTCGTCGATGGCCTTCGCGGCGACCTTGCCGGCGCCCATGGCGGAAATGACGGTGGCCGCACCGGTCACGGCGTCGCCGCCGGCGTAGATGCCCTTGCGGGAGGTCAGACCGTCTTCATTGACCACGAAACCGCCGTGCTTGTTGACTTCAAGGCCTTCGGTGGTGTCCTTGATCAGCGGGTTCGGCGAGGTGCCGATGGCGATGATCACGGTATCCGCTTCCAGCTCATAGAAGGCACCGGGGATCGGGACCGGGCGTCTTCTGCCCTTCGCATCCGGTTCGCCCAGTTCCATTTCCTGGATGCGGGCGCCGATGACGAAGCCGTTCCGCTCGTCGCGGGGGTTGTCCGGGTTCTTATAGCCGAGGATCTCGACCGGGTTGCGCAGCAGCTGGAAGTCGATGCCTTCCTCGATGGCGTGTTCCACTTCCTCGCGTCTGGCCGGCAGCTCTTCCATGGAACGGCGGTAGACGATGGAGACCTTCTCGGCGCCCAGACGGAGCGCGGTACGGGCCGCGTCCATGGCGACGTTGCCGCCGCCGACCACGATCACCTTGCCGCCCTTCATGACCGGCGTATCGGGGTTCTCGCCGTACGCCTTCATGAGGTTGTTGCGGGTCAGGAATTCGTTGGCGGAGTACACGCCCTTCAGGGATTCGCCGGGGATGTTCATGAAGTTGGGCAGGCCCGCGCCGGATCCCACGAAGACCGCTTCATAGCCCTCTTCGAAGAGCTCGTCGATAGTCAGGGTCTTGCCGATGACCACGTTGGTCTCGAGGTCGACGCCTAGTTCCTTCAGGGTCTCGACTTCCTTCGCGACGATTGCCTTCGGCAGACGGAATTCCGGAATGCCGTACATCAGCACGCCGCCGGCCTTGTGCAGGGCCTCGAAAATGCTGACGCTGTAGCCCTTCTTCGCAAGGTCGCCCGCGCAGGTCAGGCCGGAGGGGCCGGAACCCACGATTGCGACGCGGTGGCCGTTCGGGGCAGGCGCCTGGGCCTTTTCCTTGGCGTTGGCGTTGTGCCAGTCGGCGACGAAGCGCTCGACGCGGCCGATGCCGACCGGTTCGAAGCGGATACCCATGGTGCATTTGCTCTCGCACTGGGTCTCCTGCGGGCACACACGGCCGCAGACGGCAGGCAGGGAGGAGGTCTTATTGATGACCTGGTAGGCACCTTCGAAATCGCCGGTCTTGGCCAGCTGGAGGAAGGCGGGGATATCGATGTTCACCGGGCAGCCGGCGATGCAGGGCTTATTCTTGCAGTTCAGGCAGCGGGCCGCTTCCGCGAGGGCCAGTTCTTCGGTGTAGCCGAGAGCAACCTCGCTGAAATTGTGCGCGCGGACCTCGGGGGCCTGGCTGGGCATTTCATGTTTCTTCGGATCAAGTGCCATAATTTACCTCCTTCAGCCCTGTTTGAAGAGGTTGCAGGCCTCATCATACGCGTGGCGTTCTTCGGGAATATACATGCGGCCGCGGGACATCGCTTCGTCAAAGTCGATCTCGTAGGCGTCGAATTCGGGGCCGTCCACGCAGGCGAACTTCGTGACCTTCGTGCCGTCTTCCTTCACCAGGGTCAGGCGGCAGCCGCCGCACATGCCGGTGCCGTCGATCATGATCGGGTTCATGGACACGCGGCAGGGGACGCCGTAAGGCTTCGCGGTCAGGGCGGTGAATTTCATCATGACGCCGGGGCCGATGGCCAGGACCAGGTCAAAGCGTTCGCCGGCTTCCAGCATTTCCTTGAGCGGCACGGTGACGTTGCCCTGGCGGGCGTAGGAACCGTCATCGGTCATGACGATCAGCTTGTCGGAGCAGGCACGGAACTCGTCTTCCAGGATCAGCAGGTCCACGCTGCGGAAACCGATGATCGAGGTCACTTCGATGCCCTGTTTGTGCATCGCTTCCGCCACGGGGAGCGCGATCGCGCAGCCCACGCCGCCGCCGACGATGCAGACCTTCTTCAGGCCTTCCATCTCGGTGGGACGGCCGAGCGGGCCGACAAAGTCGGTGATGCTCTCGCCGGCTTCCTTCTGATTCAGCAGGAAGGTCGTCTTGCCGACGATCTGGAAAATGATCTTCACAGCGCCGCGTTCGGGGTCGGTGCCGGCTACGGTCAGCGGGATACGTTCGCCTTCTTCATTGACCCTGAGGATGATGAACTGGCCGGGCTTGGCTTTCTTCGCCACCAGCGGGGCCTCGATCTCCATCTGAGTCACGTTCGGATTCAGTACTTTTTTGGAAAGGATCTGATACATGAAGCTGTCTCCTTTGGATGATCTGTTGCTCGACTTACACAACAGTGAAATTATATCGCATTTTCTGCGGAAAGTACAGAATAAAAATATGGTTTTCTCCCTGTACGGCTAAGAAAATGAAGCCCTGCGCGTCCCTTTGCGCGTTCCCCGCCCGGCCCTGCACGCTGAACGGAATCTGTTGACGAAAAGCGCCGTCCCCTGCTATCATAAGGCAGGATCAGGGAGGCAGATCATGTCTGAAGCGGCCGGCCGATCCCGAAATTCTTTCAAAGAAAGCGGTCAAAAATGACGAAAGATACGGCGCTCGCCGTTTTGGAAAAAATGGAAAGCTATGAGCGGATCATCATCACGCGGCACCTCAGGCCGGACGGGGACGCCGTCGGCTCCGCCAAGGGCCTGCAGGCGATTCTGAAGGCCACTTACCCGGAGAAGGAAGTCCTTGTAATCAGCGAGGACTACGCGGACCAGACCGCATTCCTGGGACCGGAGGATACACAGCGCCCCGAGGAGGATTACCGGGACGCCCTCGTGATCGTACTGGACAGTGCGGAAAAAAGCCGCGTATCCAATAAAAACATCGGCGCGGCAAAGGAACTCATCTGGCTGGACCACCATGCGGCAGTGGAACCCTGCGGAGATATTTCAGTCGTTGAACCTGAGCTTTCCAGTACCTGCGAGCTCATCGTCAACTGGTACCGCCTGCTTGAGGACCGGCTGGTGCTGAACAAAGAGGCCGCGACGTATCTGTACGCAGGTATGGTCACGGATTCGGGACGCTTCCGCTTTGAGTCAACGACCGCCGAGACCCTGCGCGATGCTGCTCTTCTCCTCGACCGGGGCGTCGAGACCGAGCCGCTCTATGCGAACCTCTACATGGAGGATTTCGACATCCTGAAATACCAGGCCTACGCCTACGGGCAGATGAAGCGCACCGAGAACGGCGTGGTGTACCTTTTCGTCGACAAAGCCATGAAGGAACAGTTTCACCTGACTCCGGAGCAGGCCGGCAACTCGGTCAATCTCATGGACAGCATCAAAGGAAGCCTCATTTGGCTGGCCTTCATCCAGTATGACAAATTTATCCGGGTGCGTCTGCGCTCGCGCTTCGTACCGATCCGCGAACTCGCTGCGGAATATAACGGCGGCGGTCACGGCATGGCCGCCGGTGCGACCGTTTACAGCGAAGAGGAAATGCAGGAAATGATCCGCAAGGCGGATAAGATCCTGAAGGAATACAAAGAGACCCACGAAGGGTGGCTGTGACTGTCCGATACAAAAAGAACGCTCCGGAACAAACCGGAGCGTTCTTTTAGGCTTATAGGACAAAAAGCGTTGGTAAAAACCGCTGTAATCGTTGATATATCAAGGGTTACAGCGGTTTTATCTTGTTTCAGAGAAGATACAGGGTGGACAAAACGAGTTGGTAAAAACGTCGGGAACCGTAGATTTATC
>JAFRRD010000017.1 GCA_017428265.1 Lachnospiraceae bacterium
AACTTCGTTCTTCTATGCTAAGATGTTTGTAGTTCATACGAATTCTCCTTTGTGGATTGGTGTGTGGTAGCTTCATTCTACATGAGATTCGTATGAACTTTTCATTTTTTTATCTGTTGCACTTGATAGTATAATTCACCATATAAACGAAACAGGCGCGGCCTTGCGGCCGCGCCTTTCTCTTGCAATCAAAAAGCCCTCCGGAGTGCCGGAGGGCGGAAAGAGGAGAAAGGGGGCAATATGCGGACGGCCTGTCATCCGACGGAGCCTGTCCTGAGTATGGGGTCTGTCCCCCGCAGGGGATCAGCCTTCGATGGCGATGTAGCGGTCTTCCTCGACCTTCTTCTCGGGGACCTTCGGCAGGCTCAGGATCAGGGTGCCGTTGTCGTACTTCGCCTTGATGTCTTCCTCGGTGAGGGTCTTGCCGACATAGAAGCTTCTGGTCACGGAGCCCATGTAGCGTTCGCGGCGGATGAACTTCTCGTTCTTGTCGTCGTCCAGAGTGGACTGGCGGGTCGCGGTGACGGTCAGATACCCGTCCTTAAGCTGTGCCTTCACGTCTTCCTTCTTGAAGCCCGGAAGATCCAGATGGACTTCATAGCCGTCCTTGGACTCCTTCACGTCGGCGCGCATCAGGCCGCCGAGGGTCTCGCTGTCCCGTCCCCAATTCATGCGGAGCGGGAAGCTCTTTTCAAAATCATCAAAGAAATCATTTCCGAAAATACTGGGCAGTAACATTGCTTTATCCTCCTGTAATAAGTTCCGGCTGAGCCGGGAGTGGTTGTTTTGGGATCTCGGGAGGTCCCTCAGGGCCTTTTTCCCTTAATCTGGCTGTAGTATAGCACATATTGTTAGCACTCGCAAGAGGTGAGTGCTAAAAACTTTATAAAATATTTGACATTTGTTTTTAATAATCTCCGGGAGAAACGCTTCCGCGTTGAAACTGGAAAGGAAATATGTTATACTGCGCTCACTCTGTCTAAGGAGGATCCCCATGTTCAACATCCGTGAGATCGATTTCAACAAAGAAGAATATGAGCGCCTCGGCGAAAAGCAGGTCGCGAGCGAGGAAATCTTCGACGGCGTGATCCTGCACGTCTTCCGTGACGAGGTCGCCCTGCCGAACGGAGACCGTTCCGTACGCGAGGTGATCGCCCACGTCGCCGCGGTCTGCGTGGTCCCCGTGGATGCGGACGGGAACGTCATCCTGGAGCGCCAGTACCGCTATCCAATCGACGCGGTCATCACCGAGATCCCGGCCGGCAAGCTGGACGGCGACGGCGAGGATCCGCTCGAAGGGGCCAAACGCGAGCTCCGCGAGGAGACCGGCATCACCGCCGATACCTGGACCGACCTCGGCCTCTTCGTTCCGGCGGCGGCTTACTGTGCCGAGACCATCCGCATGTATCTCGCGCAGGACCTGCACCAGGGCGCGCAGCAGCTGGACGAAGACGAGTTCCTCGACGTCTTCCGCATGCCGCTTAAGGACGCCGTGCAGCTGGTCATGGACGGGAAGATCCCCGACTCCAAGACCCAGACCGCGCTGCTCAAGGCGGCTAGGGTATTAGGAATATAACGTTAGAGATGATGGAGAGAAGTAGTAGCGATAAAAAGTGTTTTCCGGTGCAGATAAACGCCGTTTGAAAAGAATGTAAAGAGGATTGAAAAATGAGAAGAATCGATGTTCCGGAAGTGGTTCAAACTTTCCTGAATTAATGAGACTGGAATTAGTGAGTGTCGGATACGGAATATCTGATCCGGTGATGAGGGATAGCTGAGAAATGGCTGATAAGTCTAAAAAATATTTCATGTGTTCAAAGGGAAGAACAGCGCGTTTCTGGCTTGCACTTCTTTTCATCGGGCTGATGGCAGCGGCTGTGTTGTTCGGACCAACAGCTTTGAAACGCTTCCTTTCAGTTGAAAAGGATTGGGAAGAAGAATCGCAAAGTATCTCTGCCCAAGCGAAAAAAGCGATGACCGATGTGTTTGTCAAAATCATCCGCTCCTCATTATCTGAAAACAGCGGAGAGAATAAGATCTGCCTACCTGCAAGCGACTATCTGTTGTTGACGGCCATGGCAGAGCGCGTATCGGGGGAAAGCCGTGAGGAGATCCTGAACATCCTTGGCATGGACAATATGGAGGATGCGGAGCAGAACGCGAAATACTTGTGGGCTGCTGTTCAGGGATCAGATGAAGAATGCGAACTATTCACGCTCAAATGGCAAGGCAGTTTGATCTCTTCCATTGATGTTAAGGCAAAATGGAGTAGTTTCAGCAGACTGAACAGTCAGAAAGGCTGGTTTTACACTGCTGAAAGCACGGAGCATCCGACTTTTATGAAGCGGCAGATTGTATCGCGATGGCATTGGATCGGAAATGACTTCAGAGCATCGATGGTGTTGATGAAAAATGAAATGAGCCTGTGGTTTATCCTTCCTGAAAAAGGTCTTTCTCCGGAAGAAACGGTCGTGAAGGAGGAATTTGCGGCTTTCCTGCAGGAGCAGATTTTCAGGACGAGGACCAACCAGGAGGCAATCTTAGCAGATTACAGCATTCCCCGTTTTTCCTTTGCGGCAGAAAATGATCCGCGAAGCAGTTTTGAAAGAATGGGGATTGTGAAATGCTTCACTTTGGAGAATGATGACATAGAAGAAAGTGCACAAAACAGAGGGATTAGCCTCGGCCGGCAGATCGTAAACATCAAGGTGAACGAAGAGGGAATCAACAGAAACGCGTTTCCCCGACTGAGCCCGGACCATAATGATCCTCATTCGGAACAAGTTGTTGAGTTCATGCTGAACAGGCCTTTTTTGTTTATTTTGATGGGCAGAGATGGTATTCCTGTGTTTGCGGGAGTCGTGAACGACCCGTAAGGCATTTCTTCCATAAATAATTAAAAAAACATCATATTTTTATTGACAAGATCGGCGGCTTTTGCTATAGTACATAAGCCGTCGATTTTTCGGGTCTTTTTTTTTCGTGCCCTGCGGCACGGGAGACGGAGCCTGCGCGAAGAGTCGCCTGCCTCATAAACGAGTGAAAGACATTAAGGGAGGATGCATCAGATGCGTACCAGAATTACCTTAGCCTGCACCGAATGCAAGCAGAGAAACTACAATACGACGAAGGAAAAGAAGAACCATCCCGACCGTATGGAAACCAAGAAGTACTGCCCGTTCTGTAAGAAGCACACCATCCACAGAGAGAGCAAGTAAGCGAAAGGATCCGCCATGGCAGAAGAACTGAAAAAAGAAGCCGAAAAGCAGCCCGAGAAGAAAAAGAACAGCTTTTTCAAGGGCGTCAAGGCTGAATTCAAGAAGATCATCTGGCCGACGAAAGAGACCGTTGCCAAAGAGACCGGCGCTGTCATTTTCTTCGGTGTTGTCCTTGGCGTGCTGATCGCGATCATCGACGCGATCGTCAAAGCCGGCCTCCAGCTGGTGATTTAAGAGGAAGTCAGCATGGCAGAAGCAAAGTGGTACGTCGTCCATACGTATTCCGGCTATGAAAATAAAGTCAAAGCCGACCTGGACAAGACCATTGAGAACCGCAAGCTTCAGGACGAGATCCTGGAAGTCGCCGTGCCGATGCAGGACGTTGTCGAGCTGAAGAACGGAGTCAAGAAGGTCACGCAGAAAAAAATGTTCCCCGGCTATGTGATCATCCACATGGTCATGAACGATGACACCTGGTATGTCGTCCGCAACACCCGCGGCGTCACCGGTTTCGTCGGACCGGGAAGCAAGCCTGTGCCGCTGGACGATGCCGAGATCGACCGGATGGGCATTCACAACACCGAGATCGCGATGGATTTCAAGGTTGGCGATGCCGTCACCGTCATCTCCGGCGTCTGGGAAGGCACCGCAGGCGTCATCAAATCGATCAACGAAGGTAAACAGAGCGTTACCATTCATGTTGATATGTTCGGCCGCGAAACGCCGGTCGAGCTCGCATTCGCTGAAGTCAAGCGGATGTAACAAGGTGGAAGGGGGACTCTTCTCCCCGCGACACCACCCCCGGAACATTTCCGGTAAATTAAGGAGGAGCCAATATGGCAAAGAAAATCACGGGTTATGTAAAACTCCAGATCCCTGCCGGCAAAGCCACGCCGGCGCCGCCTGTCGGTCCTGCCCTTGGTCAGCATGGTCTGAACATCGTGCAGTTCACGAAGGAATTCAATGCGCGTACCGCTCAGATGGGCGACGTGATCATCCCCGTCGTCATCACCGTTTATGCGGACCGCACCTACTCGTTCATCACCAAGACCCCGCCTGCTGCCGTTCTGCTGAAGAAGGCCTGCAAGCTCCAGTCCGGTTCCGGCACGCCCAACAAGACCAAGGTCGCGACCATCAAGCGCGAAGAGGTCCGGAAGATCGCCGAACAGAAAATGCCCGACCTGAATGCCGGCAGCATTGAAGCCGCGACCAGCATGATCGCCGGCACTGCCCGCAGCATGGGCATCGTCGTCGAAGACTGAGGAGGGCACCGCGATGAAGAGAAGCAAAAAGTATCTGGAAGCATTAAGCAAATTTGACCGCATGCAGGTCTACGATCCTCAGGAAGCTCTCGGCCTGGTCAAGAACATGGCCTCCGCCAAGTTCAATGAGACCGTGGAAGCCCACATCCGCACCGGCTGCGACGGCCGTCACGCCGATCAGCAGATCCGCGGCGCCGTGGTGCTGCCGAACGGAACGGGCAAGACCGTCCGCGTCCTCGTCTTCGCGAAGGGCGTCAAGGCTGACGAAGCCCAGGCTGCCGGCGCCGATTACGTCGGAGCGGAAGAACTGATTCCGAAGATCCAGAACGAAGGTTGGCTTGATTTCGACGTCGTCGTTGCGACCCCCGACATGATGGGCGTCGTCGGACGTCTCGGCCGTATCCTTGGCCCGAAGGGCCTGATGCCGAACCCGAAGGCCGGTACCGTCACCATGGACGTGACCCGCGCCCTGAAGGAGATCAAAGCCGGTAAGATCGAGTACCGTCTCGACAAGTCCAACATCATCCATGTTCCGGTCGGTAAAGTTTCCTTTACCGAAGAGCAGCTGACCGAGAACTTCAACGCTGTCATGGGCGCCATCATCAAGGCCCGTCCCGCCGCTGTGAAGGGCGCTTTCCTGAAGAGCGTCGTCGTGAGCTCCACCATGGGCCCCGGCGTCAAGATCAACACGGTCAAGCTTCTGAACATGTAAAAACGGTACGTTTTACGACCTGTCTGAATGTTTCAGAAAAGATGTGCTTGCACAGTCTTTTCTGAAAGATCAGACAAAGCCTGTGAAACAGGCGCCGTCCCACATGAGCAAAAATTCGATTTCATCTATGTTTTTCAAAATCGGATTTTTGCGAATGAGGACGGAAAGGGCGTAAAAAACAAAAACACTTGACTTCCGCAGCTTGCTGTGGTAGTAAATATGCGTAACCGCTGCCGAAGACAGCAGGTATCCCAAAGCGATGGGATGTAAGCGAGAGCGCCTGCCGAGGAAGAGGAGAATGTGAACCATTCCGATCCCCTGTGCTTTGGCGCAGGGGATCTTCATTTTCTGTAAGAAGCAGCCGGTTTACCGCCAGGGCAGGTCCGCAAGGTGCCTGCTACGAAACAAAGGAGGAAAACCACATGTCAAAAGGTGAACAGCTGAAAGCACCGATCGTCCAGGAGATCTCGGAACTGCTTACCGGCGCCACCGCAGCCGTGCTTGTCGACTACAAGGGCATTACCGTGGAGCAGGATACGAACCTTCGTAAAGAACTGCGCACGAACAACGTGACCTACCGTGTCTACAAGAACACCCTGCTGAACCGTGCCGTGAAGGATACCGTGTTCGCGCCTCTGGCCGAAAACCTGTCCGGACGTACCGCTATCGCCGTTACCAAGGCTGACGCCACCGCGCCCGCCCGCATCATCGCCAACTTCGACAAGAAGGGCGACATGGTGGCGCTGAAGGCCGGCGTCATCGAAGGAACCTACTACGGCCCCGATAAGATCAACGCCGTAGCGCTGATCCCGAGCCGCGAGATCCTGCTGGGCAGACTGTTTGGCAGCATGAAGTCCCCGATCACGAACTTCGCCCGCGTGCTGAAGCAGATGGCCGAAAAGAAGGAAGCGTAAGGCTCCCGACACCAGACGCGGCATGAGGCCGCACGGGGCAATGGCCCCAACATTAATATCTTTTGGAGGAAATTACAATGGCAAAACTTACTACTGCTGAATTTATCGAAGCCCTTAAGGAACTCTCCGTGCTGGAACTGAACGAACTGGTTCAGGCCTGCGAAGCCGAATTCGGCGTTTCCGCCGCTGCCGGCGTTGTCGTCGCTGCCGCTGCCGGCCCTGTCGAAGAAGTCGAAGAAAAGACCGAATTCGACGTCGAGCTGACTGAAGTCGGTGCCGAAAGAATGGCCGTCCTGAAGGCCCTGCGTACCCTTACCGGTGCCGGCCTGAAGGAAGTCAAGGACATGCTGGACAAGGCCCCCGACGTGATCAAGGCCGGTGCGACCAAGGAAGAAGCCGAAAACATGAAGGCCGAGCTGGAAAAGGCCGGCGCGAAGGTCACCCTGAAATAATTTCAGAAGAGTATACGGAAAACGGGTCCAGCAGGGCCCGTTTTTTGTATGTTCAGACAAAACTGTTGTTATTGAGGGGAGACAAAAGGGCAGTCCTTCGCTATACTGGTCTCAGAGGGAAATCGTGAAAACGGATGACGGAAGGAGGGCAGGCATGCTGAAAACAGGGATCAGGAATACGGCGGCGATCACAGCGACCTTTCTTCTGTACGGAGTGCTGAGAGTCTGCTTATACGGAGTTGATCTGGCGGATTTGATCAGCCAGCTTTTCACCGGAGCCGTGATCCTTGTCTGGGGGATATTTGTTCTGGGACGGGTCACGGACAGACGCCTGAGAAGACTCTTGACTGGCCTTTCGGCTTTTCTTCTTCTGCTTCTGCTGATGCAGACGGTCAACTACCGCTTTGCGCAGAATCAGGAAGCCCTGCGCCGTTACGCCTGGTACGGCTATTACGTTTGTGAGATGGCGGCCGCCGTTCTATTCTACTATGCTGCCGTCTTCTGCGGCAGAGAGCCGGAAAAGAAGGCCGGGACTTTATCACACTTGCTTCCGGCTGCCGGCACGGCAGCCTGTCTGGGCATTCAGACAAATGATCTTCACTCCTTAGCCTTCTCCTTTACAACGGAAGTCAGACTTCCGGGCAGCCCCAAACATTTCGGCCCGTTTTATTATCTGTTCTTTTTCTTTCTCTTTTTCCTGTGCTTTGCGGCTTTAATGATCTTCATCAGAAAACACAGGGCGATCCGGGAGAAAAAAAGCCTGTTCCTGCTGCCGCTGCCGCTTCTTATCGTGACCCTCTTATTCATCCTTGATACCCTGGACCGTACGCTGCGGGTTGGCGGCGTCAAGGTGTGGCAGACCGGAGAAGTCTTCTGCTTTTGCGTGATCGCTTTTCTGGAAATGTGCATCGATTATGGCTTGATCCCGGCCAATACCGGTTATGGGGAAGCTTTCTCGCTGATCGGCAGCCGCGCTGTCATTCTGGATAAAGAGGGTACAGTCCGATATGTGAGCTCGGAGGCGGAATATCCTTTTGCGGACGATGCGGATACGCTCGTGTGCGAGCATCCCGTTTCCGGCGGGAAGATCGTATGGCAGGCAGATGTGGGGAAACTGCGGCGTCTGAACCGGAGGTTAGAGGAAACAACAAGACGGATCGAAGCCAGAAACGCTTATCTTGCCTCCAGAACGCAGGTCGAAAAGGAGATGGCGGAGACAGAAGCCCGCAGCCGGATCTGCGACAGCATCAGCCGGGCGCTCCGGCCGCAGCTTGACCGTCTCAGCGCAATGGCAGAAGGACCGGAGGAGGCTTTTGACAAATGCCTTCCGGATATCGCCGTTCTCAGTGCGTATATCAAACGGCGCAGCAATATGGAGCTGATGGCTGAGGACGGCCGCCTTCCCTTTGAGGAGCTGTCTCTGGCGGTATCCGAATCTCTGAACTGTTTGAGACTGAAGGGGATAAGAACAGCCCTTTCGGCGTCGGGAACCGGAAGCTGCCCGGCAGCGCGGCTGATCGGCGCTTATGAATTGCTGGAGAGGATCATTGAGGCGGCGCTGGAGACCTTGACCGCGCTCGTAGTCTCGCTGAAGGCAGAGCCAGGGGCACTGAGCATGCGCGTGCTCGTGAGCGCCGCTTCGTTTACGCTTCCGCCGGAGAGTATTTCCGCTTCCGGTGAGGGACGCCCTCAGGATGTCTCCGTTACCAAGGAAGGACAGGATCTTATCTTTCACTGCATCTTCCGGAAAGGAGGGGAGCCGTGAACGATTTTTCCGTTTTCTGGTTATTTGCCGGCCCGTTAAGCATCTGCTTGTTTTGGGCATCCGCGGGACTCGCGGTCCTCAGCCTCCGCAGGAAGAGGCATGGTTTTCTGCTGTGCGGGATCATCCTGATTGCGGGAACATATTACCTTGTCCAGTTCATCAGTTATTATACGGAACCGATCGCCAATGATCCCCGGACACTCGAGATCGCGGTAAGCTTTGCCGCGCTGCCACATCTGCTCCATTTCCTGCTCCTTGCCGGAATCGGATCTGTGATCGGCACGCTTTACCGGTCGCTTATCCGTTACGGAAAGAACCAGATCACCCCAATGTCAGTAAGAGAGGCTGTTGACAGCCTGCCCAGCGGGATCTGCTGCTTCCTGACGGACGGGCGGATCCTGATGATCAATACAGCGATGCAGGACCTTTGCAAAGCCTTGGGGAGACTCCCACTCAGTGGAAAAGAGATCCGGGAAGGTCTTTTTTCGGGGATGCTGGTCTCAGGGTATCGCGTCACGGCGCTCGAAGATACGGTACTGATCGCCGCGCCGGACGGAACGGTGTGGAGCCTTGAAAAAAGGAACGGCAGCATTGACGGAAAAGCGGTGCACAGTGTGATCGCGACAGACGTGACGGAGCTGTATCAGAAGACAGTGCTGCTGCGGAGACGGGAAGAAAAACTGTCGGAGCTGAATGAGCGGCTTACGGAGTATAACCGGGAGATCGTTTCGCTCACTGCCGAAAAAGAAAAACTGAGTGCTCGGGTGCGCCTGCATGATGAATTTGGGGAGGACCTTCTGACCATCAGGCGCTGCCTTGAAAGAGGCGGCAGTGAGAAAGACCGGGAAGATATCCGCAGGCGCCTGCGGCGGAACGTCTCTTTCCTGCTGACGGGCGACGTACCGGCGGCAGAAGATGAATACGTCCTGCTGAAGAAGACCGCTGCGCAGCTGGGCGTTAAGGTGACCGTACAGGGCAGCCTGCCTCAGGCAGAGCCGCAGAAGCATGCGGCCGCGACAGCGATACATGAATGCTTTACCAATACGCTGCGTCATGCGCACGGTGATGAGCTGCGGATCTCCTCGGAGGAGCAAGGTGACCGCTATCTTATCTGCCTGACGAGCAACGGGGAACAGCCGGCCGGCCCCATACGGGAGACCGGCGGCCTAAAGTCCCTGCGTGAACTTACGGAATATATCGGAGGAACCATGGAACTTTCGTATTCCCCGGTCTACACCGTTACACTGATCCTGCCGAAGGAGGTGCCGAATGCCTATAAATGTATTGATCGTGGATGATCAGACGGTCTCCAGACAGCTTTTTGAAACGATCATCGCTTCATCCGACCGCTACCGGCTGGCGGCATCCATAGAGACTGCCAGAGTCGCCGATGCCTGGTGCGCCAGGGGAAACGTCGACCTGGTCCTGATGGACGTCGTGATGAGCGACGGCTCGAACGGCCTGGACGCGGCTGCCCGGATCAAACAGTCATACCCGAAAATCAAAATCATCATCGTAACGTCGCTGCCCGACGCGCTTTTCCTGAAACGGGCCAGGGAGATCGGTGTGGATTCCTTCTGGTACAAGGAAGTACAGGCGGTCCCGATGCTGGAAGTGATGGACCGCACGATGGCGGGCGAGCATATCTTCCCCGATGCGGCGCCGGTGACCGAGCTGGGGCTTGCGAAAAGCACGGATCTGACGGAGCGGGAACAGGAGGTCCTGCGGCTGCTCGCGGAAGGCCTGACCGATCGGGAAATTGCGGACGCCGCGTGCTTAAGCGTTACCACGGTACGTTATCATATCGGAAATCTGATCAGCAAGACAGGCCTCAGCTCCAGGACTGAACTTGCGGTGGGTGCGGTCCTGAGCGGGATCACGACGCCGGGAATAAAATGATGGCTGCCCTTATATCGTTTCTGCCTTTCTCTCCCTCCCGGGAGAGTTTTTTGTTGTAAAACTGTCATTTCTGAGGGGGCGCTTTGATTTGGTGGCTCTTATACTGAAAATGGTATCGGTTTCGTAAAATACGGATATTTTCACGGAAAAGGAGGGCTTTTTAATGAAACGATTGCTTTGTCTGTTGCTTCTGCTTTCTCTTGCCGTCTGGGGAGCGGGCTGCGGAAAACAGGCGGAATCAAGCGTGCAGCCGTCAGAAAGTGCGCCGTCAACGGAAACGCCGCCTGCTGCTCCGACAGCAGCGTCCACGGCTGCGCCCACGGAAGCCCCTGCGGAGGCGGAAGATCTGCTGGCCTGGGGCGGCAAAACGATCTCCGGCTTCGGCAGAAACTGGGCGGAGCGCATCTTTTCGTCAGTTGAAGCGGCAGGTACTGACGAGGAGGACGCGGACTGCGCGTCGTTCGCGTTCGACTTTGCCGAAATGAAGGACCGGCCCGGACTGAGCCTGAACGGAAGCATTTACTTGGGTAAGGACGCTTCCGTGCTTTTCGACATCCCCGAGGAAGCGGAGCTGGACCCGCTCGCCGAAGGCTTTCTGGCTGAGCAGGTGAAGGCGCTCCTGCCGGAAGCGAAAGAGGAGACTCTGACACTGGGGAAGACCGTCTGGAACGTACGCACCGTCTGCCAGAACGAGGCGGAGAAAGGCTTCGTCGTCTACGACCTCATCGCGTGGAGTGAGGAAGGCGGTGTCCTTGCGTATGTCAACGCGGCGGCTGTTCTTAACGGCTCCGATATCGGAGAAGACGCCGCCGGGACGCTCAGGGATCTTGCCGGGGAGTGGTTCTCCTCGCTCGAGATCCGGTAAAGGAGGCCGGAAATGAAAAAGTTCAGAACACTGATCATTCTGCTGTTTTTCTTCATCCTGACGGCGGCATCCGGGAAGGAAGCCCTGGCCGGTACCAGTGCGGGCTATGTGGCAGGGCTCGGCTCCGCGAATACGGGCCAGGATTTTCATTATGATGCCATGTCGAATTCCCTGAAATGGCTGGATGATGAAACATATTGGGGCGAGGTTCAATATTTACCGGACTGTGAAAGTGTCTATGTGTGGGCGCTTACAAGCAACGGAGATTACGGCGCCTCAGTTTTGGAAGACAAATATTTTTTATACGACTGGGGTGTTTCCGATTATAATCATTATTCCCTTGCAGACCTGAAACCCGGTAAATACGGGGCGGCGGTGGTTTTCAGTCATTGGGATAAGCGTTACTACGCACGTACGCCGCTGATCAAATTCACCATATTTGCACCCGGAGAGTGCTGGCATTTGAACGCTACGGGAGGATCCACCTGGAGCGCCTGGAAGACGACCAGGAGCGCGACCTGCGAGAAGGACGGGCAAGAGTCCCGCACCTGTTCTCAGTGCGGTAAGACGGAGACGCGCACGATCAAGAAACTCGGCCACAACTGGGGAAAATGGCAGACAAGTACGAAGGCGACCTGTACACAGCAGGGCAAGGAGACGCGCAAGTGCTCCCGCTGCGGAAAAACCGAGACCCGCAGCGCAGGAGCAGCTCTCGGCCACAACTGGAGCGCCTGGAAGGTCACGAAAAAGGCGAGCTGCTCCTCGGAAGGGCAGGAGACCCGCAAATGTTCCCGCTGCGACAAGACCGAGACCCGCACCGTCGCCAAACTGCCGCATAAATGGGGCAGCTGGGAACTGTCGGTTGCTCCGAATCACGGACAGCCCGGGACGGAAATAAGGATCTGTACCGTATGCGATGAAGACGAGTCCCGCGAGATCCCGCCGGAAGCCCCCGATGCGAAGGTCGGTGACACGGGGATCAAAGTCACCATCGCGCAGGAACTGCTGAAGTTCGGCGGCGAATACAAGGGCGCGTGCGACGGCATTTTCCGGGAGGATCTGGCCGAAGCGATAAAGGTCTTCGAAAAAGCATCCGTCCTTGCAGAGACCGGCGCCATCTATCCGGATACCCTGTCGCTCCTTGCCGAGCGCTTCTGGAAAGGGCTGGATGAGGAGATCCCGTCCGGCGAGTGCACGGTCTATGTTTTCCAGGAATCCGGGATGGACGTTGATGCGCTGCGCAAATGCACCTACACGAGCAACGGGGACGGGACCCACAAGGTGGATCCGGCCGTGATCGGCTTCGATTTCAGCACGAAGACGGAATCGGTCCACGGGATCCGGTTCCCGTACGACGCGGAATATCCGCAGGCTTCCTATAACGAGCCCTGCCGGACCGTAAACGCGGAAATGACCTGCGACTGCTGCGGCTATAAAGAGGAACTTCAGTTCGCCATAGCGGAACTGAAGGATTTTTCGGAGATCTTCGACGGCGGAATGGTCCTTTACATCGGCTTCCTTGATGATCTGGAAAAATCAGGGCTGCCGCTTGTTGACGGTCTGTGTTACGAAGTGTGGAACAGCCTGACCTGGTACGGCTTTTCCGGAGCGAAGACGTATGACGTATGGCTCGTAAAACTCGGTGATGACGATTCCGAAACGCTCCTGCTGGAAGATCATACGGAAAACAGTTTCTTCGACCTTCCGCAGCTGGAGCCGGGGAAATACGGCGCCGCGGTACAGGCAAAGGATAAGGACGGCAAGGTCATTTCCGACCCCACGCTCCTGTATTTCGGCGTACAAAGCGACACCATGCCGGCGCCGCAGAACGTCGTCCTGAAAAACGGCGTGGTGACCTGGGACTACGGGTTTGAATACACGAACCCCGTCTTCCATGTTGCCCTTCTGCTTGCGAACGAAGGAGAAGATATCTATTACGAAACGGATACGGCCGATACCTGGCTGGATCTGACTGCCGTCTTCATGGAAATGGTGGCCAAGGGCGTCAATCCCCAGGGGATCCAGGTGGAGATCGCTGCCCGGGATGCCAACGGCGTATTCAAGGACAGTGAGCAGGCTTACTGTGCTTCGGAAAAATGGATGATTCCGAGCTTCTACCGCGTCCTCTGCGCGGTCAACGTCCGCAGCGGCCCGGGAAAGAACTATGAGCGCATCGGCGGCTACAGCCGGGGCGACTATTTCATTACCTATGAGACGGAGTTCGGTGCCGACGGGATCTATTACGTGGTGAATTATAAGGGACAGACCGGCTACGTCCTTTCGAGCTGCGCCGCCTGGTTCATCCCGAAACTGTTCACGGCGCACGTGGACATGGGTGACGGAAAGAGCGCCGAGGTCTTTACGAATCCCGACGGAACGATCGATCAGACCGACCTGGAGAATAAGGTGCAGAAGAAAGGCTGGCGGCTGACCGCCCTGAAGCAGACAGGAGGAAGCGGGACCGGCGAACTGGATCTGAACCGGGTCCTTTCGCCCGGCGATACTTTCGAAGCCGTTTGGGAGAAAGATCCCGATTACGTATTTGTCCGCTTCTGCAAAAACGCGCAGGGAGAATCCGCCAGGGTATATGGCCCGGATGGAAAACTGACGGATAAGGAGATCCCCATCCGTATCGGCAGCACCTTCCGCATCCAGACCGGCGGCGGAGATGCCTATGTCCCGGGCTGGCGGTGCTGGGACGGCGATTACTACATGGAGGTCACCGATGAGACGCCGTTTACCGCAAAGATGACCACCGTCTTCATGTACGAGAGGAAAGGCCAGGAGATAACGCTCGGGAAACAGACACTGACAGGGCGTCGGGAGGAACTGCTGTATCTGTATGACGTGAACAATAAGCCGCTCGGCCGTCTGCAGGAGGGAGACGTTCTGACGATCACGGACTGCGATAACAGGATCGGAAACTTCGCCAAGATGTATAAAGTCGGCGTCAAGCGGCTGGGGAAGGAAGGCTTTATCTTCGCCGAGCTGCTGGACGGCCAGAACGGCGCGAAATCGTGGAATATCTACTTTGACCCGGACGGCGGTTATTGCCCTGTCGCCTGGCTGAAAGCCACCTATCAGAAAGGGTATCCTTATCCCACGCTGACACGATATCCGGCCGCGACCCGCAGCGGATATTATTTCGCGGGTTGGACGGATAAGACTGGCAATGTCGTAACGCCGGGCTATGAATTCACGGACAGCGTGAAGCTGAAGGCAAATTGGATCAAATACACTGGACAGGAAGTAAAACAGGGCCTTACGATTTCTCTCGGCGCCGTTCCGTTCGAAGAGCAGACGAAGCCTTACGGCTTTGAAACGCCTGGTTCCACGAAGCAGATCCCCCTGCCGGTCTGCGAGGAAGTACAGGTGATCGGTCAGACCAGGGAGATGTATCAGTGCCTGCGAAGCGACCACACGATCGTCTGGGTGGAGAAGAGATTCATCGAGACGGACTTCGAAGTGATCTTCAATACGGCCAGGATCGGCCGGTGGAAATTTTCGTTGGAGGGTGGCGACCCCGACGACGAGTATATGGACGATGATGCCGTATACGCATATCTTGGCGACGTGTACTATAAGGGACAGTTGGGAACCCTGTTCTATGTGATTGGCCGGCGGGGGGGAAAATGGCAGAAGGTCGCTGTTCCCAATGCCATAAGGAACAAAGACGTATCGCTCGGCGCAGGCGTAGGCTGGGTCTGCAATTCCTGGATGGCGTATAGTACCTATGGCCGCGTGAATTTCTGTGCCGGTGAGGGCATCTGCTGGCTGGATTCCGTGGACGTAAAGCTGGGGAGCTCCATCGCCTCGCAGGGCGGCGCATTCCCGATCCCCTGCCTGTCCGGCTATGAATTCGATGGCTGGTATACCGATCCGGTGCTCGGCAAGTGGTTCGATGCCAATACGCCGGTCACGGAGAGTCTTACGGTCTACGCACATTACAGATATCTGTACGACGATTACCAGGCTGCTACGGAAGACGCGCCGATCTTCGATCGCTGCAGCTCGTCCGAAGGCGAGGTCCTCGGTTATGTCAAGGCCGGCGAAACGGTCGCCGTACAGAAGGAGAGCAAGAAGGGACTCTTTGCCTGGGTCACCCACGACGGCGTGAGCGGATGGGTCCAGACGCGGTATCTCGTAGCCGGCAATATCATGGAGGCGAAAGGCGAGCGCAAGGAAGACATGGCGATCCGCAGCAAGGCCCAGTACAAGAAAGGCACGGTCTACCGCAACGTCAAACAGGTCGAGCTCTTCCTGGTCATCGGTTCGGAAGGCAGCTACTACAAGGTCTCCTACCCGTGTGAAGCAGGCTATGCCTACATTGCCAAAGACCAGCTGCAGAAACGTTAAACCGCAGCGGCGCAGTTATTCGTAAAGGCCGCGCTCCGGGAAACCGGGGCGCGGCCTTTGATATCTTGAAACCGCTTCCGAAAACTGCTATGATAAACAAAACGCAAGACCGATGAAAAACTGAGAGGCAGCCATGACGGACGAAAATAAATCGATGAGCGGTGTGTTTTCCGAATACGGCGAGATCCGGAAGCCCACTTATAAAGAACAGGCATACAAACTGATCCGGGAGGCGATCCTGTACCAGAAGTTGGTCCCCGACCGGATCTATTCGCAGGAGGCGATCTGCCAGGCGCTCGGCGTGAGCCGGACGCCGGTGCGGGAGGCCCTTCTCGAACTGCAGAATGAGGGCTATATCGTTTTCTGCCGCGGCAAGGGGATCCAGATCGTCACGCTGGATGACAAAACGATCCATGACATCCTGGAGATGCGGCTCCATCTGGAGATCACGGCGGCGCAGCTCGCTGCCATGCGGGCGGATGAGAAGGACCTCGAGTATATCCGGACCTGCCTGCAGGAGAGCGTCGACAACCTGAAAGATAAGGAGAAGCCGAAGGACTTCGCGCAGAATTACCGCCTGGACCATCAGTTCCACCGGGCGGTGGCGCAGGCCTCCCACAATGACCTGCTGGTCACGGCATTAAGCAATGTACTGGATCTGTACCTCCGCTTTGAGGTCCAGACGGTCTACAACAACGAATCCTTTGCGAACGCCATCCTGGACGAGCACCGCGCCATTTACGAGGCGGTGGCGCAGCATGACCAGATGAAGGCGGCCTTCTGCGCGCAGACCCATCTGCAGGATGCCTACCGGCGCACGCTGAGCAAATACTGGAACTGAGAGCGGCGCCGTTTCTGCGCAAAGAATTAAACGAAACTAAAAAATATATAAAAAATGCTTGCTCAGACAGGCGTATTGTGCTATATTTGGAATGTATTATTGCAGTGCAGGAAGTAATTCAATAGGTGGGCGCCTGATTTGTCAGGCACAGAAATATATTACATATTGCATGACCGAGGATAGCGACATGGCAGAGAAGAAACCGATCTATATGTGGCCGGCCCATTGGGACAGGCCTGTTGCGCACGGTCCTAACGGCGCGGTCAGCTCGAACAGCGTCTACGCGACGCGCGCCGGCTTGGAGATCCTGAAAAAGGGCGGCAACGCCTTTGACGCGGCGGCAGCCGTATCGCTCGTGCTTTCCGTCGTGGAGCCGCATCATTCCGGCCTCGGCGGCGGGTGCTTTTCCCTGATCTACAGCGCGGAGGAGAATGCTTTCCACGCGGTGGACGGCCGCGGCATCGCCCCGAAGAAAGCGACGGCGGATCTCTTCATCAAAGACGGCGAAGTGCAGGACGAATGGAAAGACCTGGGCGGGCAGTCGGTCGCGGTCCCCGGCCTCATCAGGACGCTGGAGACGCTGCTTGACCGCTACGGCACGATGAGCCTTGCCGAGGCTGCCGAGCCGGCCATCCGCCTTGCGGAGGAAGGCTTCGGCACCGGTTTTACCGGCGCCCTGACCATGTACGACGATTCGGTCGAGCGGAAAATGCGCCTCTCCACAGCCATGCGGGAACTGTACCTGAAGCCCGATGGGAGCTTCTACCGCTTCGGCGAGAAACAGACGAATCCCGAGATCGCGGCGCTCCTCCGGAACCTGGCGGCCGAAGGCAGCGATTATTTCTACAAGGGCCGCGTGGCGGAGCAGCTGGTCGCGCTGATCAATGAGCGCGGCGGATGCTTCAGCGTCGAGGATCTTTCCGAATACGAACCGAAGTTCCGCGAACCGGTGCGGACGACGTACCGTGACTGTGAGGTCGTGGCCTTTGCCCCGCCTTCCGGCGGCGCGACCGTGCTGGAGATGCTGAACATTCTGGAACAGAGCGACCTGAAAGCCATGGGCCACAACACCGCCGCCGGCCTGCATGCGATCGCGGAAGCGATGAAACTCGCTTTTGCCGACAGGAGCTCGGCGCTCGGGGATCCGGACTTCGTGCAGGTCGATACCGCCCGCCTCGTCTCCAAGGAATTTGCCCGGGAGCGATTCGCTCTTGCCGGCGAAAAGGCCGGCGAATACGCGGCGGCCGAGAATATCGAAGCCAGGGAATACCCCGGCAACACCTCGCACTTCGCCGTCATGGACCGCTTCGGCAACGCGGTCTCGCAGACCCAGACCGTCCGAGACTGGTTTGGCTGCGGCATCGTCGTTCCCGGCCTCGGCTTCGTGCTGAACAACGCCATGTCGGACTTCTCCGCGGCGGTCGGCGCGATCACCAGCCAGGGCTTGGCCTACGGTTCCGCGAACGCCATCCAGGGCGGCAAGACGCCGCTCTCGAGCATGGCGCCGTGCATGGTCTTGAAGGATGGAAAACCTTTCCTGGCCATCGGCGCGGCCGGCGGCCCCAGGATCATCACCGGGACCATGCAGGGCATCGTGAACGCCGTTGATTTCGGCCTCACGCCGGAACGCCTCGTTGGCCTGCCTTTCGTGCATGAGATCACGAACGCCCAGGGCCTCGAGGTGGAATACGGCATTTCCGAAGACACGCTCCGCCTGCTGGAGGCAAAGGGACACCACGTCGTCCGCAACACCCCGGACCAGGCCATGAGCACGATGCTTAACAGCGTGATGCGGGTCGGCGGCGAATACTACGCGGCCGGGACCGCCCGCGTGGACGGCTGCGGCGGCGCCATCGCCCCGGACGGCAGCCTCGTCTTCGAGGGCATTGCCCAGGATGAATGAAGCGCGGGCAGTCAGCCCGGCAAACCGGAAGCATTCGATCAGAGCCCTGCTCTGACGGAAATAAAAAATAAGCAGCAATGCTGCTGAAAGAGGAGGAAAATATGAAGAAATTTGCAGCGATCGTGCTCTGCCTGATCATGGTACTGTCACTGGTGGCCTGCGGCGGCAAGAAGGAAAACGACAAGACCGTCTACAAGATCACCTACGCCAACACCACGGCTGACGCGAACCCCCAGGCGATCAACGCCAAATGGCTGGCTGAGAGAGCGAAAGAACTCTCCGGCGGACGTCTTGAGATCACCGTGTTCAACAACAACAAGCTGGGCGCCTTCAGCGACTGCTTCGCGCAGATGCAGCTGGCCAACGGCACCGTCCAGATGGGCGACGTCTCCCCGGCATCCGTAACGCAGTTCTCCACCGCGTTCACCCCTTACTCCCTGCCGTTCCTGTTCAAGAACGCCAAGCAGTCCTTCGATTTCTTTGACAAATCCGATTCCGTGAAGAAGTCCGAAGACGAGTTCCTGAAAGCGACCAACGTCCGCGTGCTGGGCTATTTCTACAATGACGCCCGCGCCCTGACCAACGGCAAGAAGGCCGTCGCGACCCCCGAGGACATGAAGGGCCTGAAGCTCCGTGTCATGACCTCCGACGTGTACATCAAGACCTTCGAATCTCTCGGCGCCGCCCCTATCGGCATGCAGTTCTCCGAACTGTTCAGCGCTCTGCAGACCGGCACGGTTGACGGCCAGGACAACGGCCTGATCCTGTCCATGGACTCCAAGTTCAACGAAGTGCAGAAGTACTACACCGACCTGGGCCACGTCCAGGATACCTCCGTCATCTTCATCTCCGAAGAATTCTGGAAGACCCTTCCGGAAGATCTGCAGAAGGTCCTGAAGCAGGCTGTCGAGGAAGCCGTTGCCAAGGAACGCCAGGAATACTTGGACAAGCTGGATTCCTACCTGACCGAAATGAAGAAGACCATGGAAGTCACCATCCTGACCGACGAACAGCGCGCGGCCTTCAAGGATGCCTGCCAGCCCGTGTACGACTGGTACCGCGGTGCCTTCACCCAGTATGACATCGACGCCATCATGGCCGACATCGCGAAATATTGATCTGACCGCATCCGGTCTCATCTGATCTTTCGCGGCTGACCGGCCGATACGGCCGGCGGCAAATGACTCCGGGGGGCAGCCCGCTTCGGGCTGTTCCCCTTCCCGGGGAGAAAAACATATGAAAGTGCTGAAATTTCTGGACAAATACTTTGAGGAGATCATC
Organism: Lachnospiraceae bacterium; assembly: GCA_017428265.1. Taxonomy (GTDB): domain Bacteria; phylum Bacillota; class Clostridia; order Lachnospirales; family Lachnospiraceae; genus UBA6987. The sequence goes on from JAFRRD010000017.1 coordinate 19,469, forward strand.
TGTGTCATCGCGCTCGCGGCGATGACCGTGGTCATTTTCATCCAGATCATCCTGAGGCTGATCAGCCCGATCGTCCAGCTGCCCATGGCGTGGACGGAGGAGATCGGCCGCTACTTCTTCATCTACGCGGTCTATGTGGGCGCGGCTTACGCCACCAAGCGCATGGCGCACCAGAAGGTGGACGTGCTGCCGCTGCTCGTCAATGACACCGGCAAGCTGATCTTCAACCTGATCTCGGACCTGGGCCTGATCGTATTCGCTGCGGTCATGGCGATCTACGGCTGGCAGGTGGTCGAGCAGGTGGCGTTCATCTTCGTGCAGAACGCGCCGGCGACCAAGCTGAACATGGGCTGGGCCTACGGCGGTCCCGCTCTGGGCATGACCTGCTGTGCCATCCGGGCCTTCCAGAATATTTTCCGCCACATCGCGGAATACAAGGAAAAGAAGAACAGCCAGCCGAAGCCTGAAGGAGGAGAAGCCTGATGGAAGCCTGGATCATTATCATCGTATTTCTGGTATGCGTATTCTCAACGGTCCCGATCGGCTACGCCATCGGCCTGTCCGTTGTTGCCTATTCCCTGACAGCCGGCACCATCAACATGGGCTACATCGCCTCGGGGCTGTTCGCGGCCTGCGACTCGTTCCCGCTGATGGCCATCCCGTTTTTTATCCTGTCAGGCGCCCTGATGGAGGGCGGCGGCCTGTCCCGCAGGCTCGTCCTCTTCTTTGACTCGCTGGTCGGTCACTGGACCGGCGGCCTGGCCGTTGTGACGGTCATCGCCTGCATGTTCTTCGGTGCGATCTCCGGTTCCGGTCCCGCCACCACCGCTGCCATCGGCGCGATCATGGTCCCCACCATGGTGGAAAAGGGCTATGACAAGAAATTCGCCATGGCGCTGGTCGCGGCCTCAGGCTGCCTGGGCGTCATCATCCCGCCCAGCATCCCGATGGTCATGTACGGCATTTCCACGAACGCTTCCGTCAGCACCATGTTCATGGGCGGCTTCCTTCCCGGCATCACGCTTGGCATCCTGCTGATCATCGTTGCGGTGCGTATCTGCAAGGTGAACGGCTATACCGGCAACGGCCTGAAGTTCAGCTGGAAGCGCGTGTGGATCCAGTTCAAGGATGCCTTCTGGGCCATCCTGACCCCCGTCATCATCCTGGGCGGCATCTACTCCGGCCTGTTCACTCCTACCGAAGCGGCGGTCATTTCCGTGGTCTACGGCCTGATCGTCGGCCTGTTCATCTACAAGGAACTTGACCTGAAGAAGACCTACAAGAAGTTCGCGGAAGCGGCTTCCACGCACGGCGCCGTGAACATCATCGTGGGTACCTCCACGATCCTCGGCCGCGTGCTGACCCTGGAGCAGATCCCGGACGCCATCGCGAAATCGATGCTCAGCCTGACCGACAACAAGATCATCATCCTGCTGCTGATCAACCTGCTGCTTCTGGCCTGCGGCTGCCTGCTGGAGACGACTTCGTCCATCCTCATCCTGGCGCCGATCCTCTACCCGGTCGCGGCTTCGTTCGGCGTGGATATCGTCCACTTCGGCATCCTGATGGTCGTCAACCTGGCGATCGGTTTCATCACCCCGCCGGTCGGCGTCAACCTGTTTGTGGCCTGCGGCATCGGCAAGATCCCGTTCATGGACCTGGTCAAACGCATCCTGCCGTTCCTGGTCGCCCTGATCATCGGCCTGCTGCTGATCACCTACATCCCTGCGATCTCGCTCACCCTGCCGAGACTGCTCGGCTACGGCGGCTGAGATCTCTCTCAATGAAAGACGGCGGGTCTTCGGACCCGCTGTTTTTTGTTCAAAATTATGGGTAAAACTTTCCGGGATGTACCGCAATATCTTGTGGTCAGCAGCCATTTTCAGGGGGATATTTTGTTGCCGAAAAAATGCAAAAAGTGCTTGCATTTCCCGCCGCCCTGCGGTAATATACTGACAAACATAAATCTTTAAGCCTGGTACAGAGAGACCAGCAAGAGGCATGCCATACGGAGAAGCTGCGCGGACTGCGCGGCGCACAAGGGATGATCTTGCTGAGCAGGCAGGGTCAATTTTTTATGTCAGGGGCAGCAAGGCCCCGGCGGGGAAATGGCCCGGACGCTCGGAAGCAGCCCGCTCCGTACGCCCTCCGGTTTATGAAAAACATTTTTGGAGGCAATTATGAACGAAAGACAAGAAGCCATCTACAATGCCAAAGAGCTCGGCACCGGCAAGACGCTGGTCCTCGGCCTGCAGCACCTGTTCGCCATGTTCGGCGCGACCGTGCTGGTCCCGATCCTGACGGGCCTGTCCGTTTCCGCGACCCTGCTGTTCGCCGGTCTGGCCACCCTGTTCTGCCACTTCGTGACGAAGAGAAAAGTCCCGGTCTTCCTGGGTTCCTCCTTCGCCTTCCTCGGCGGGTACTTCACCGTCGTCGCCGCCGGCAAGGAAGCCGGCCTTGAAGCCGCGAAGGCTCTGCCTTACGCCTGCGTCGGCGTAGCCTGCGCCGGTCTGCTGTACCTGGTCCTCGCTCTCGTGTGCAAGACCGTCGGCAGCAAGAAAGTCATGAAATTCTTCCCGCCCGTCGTGACCGGTCCCATCATCATCGCCATCGGCCTGATCCTGGCTCCTTCGGCCATCAACAACTGCAAGGATTGCTGGTGGGTCGCCCTGGTCGCCATCGCGGTCGTCGTGGCCTGCAACATCTGGGGCAAGGGCATGGTCAAGATCATCCCGATCCTGCTGGGCGTTCTGGTTTCCTACGTGGTAGCCGCCATTGCCGGCAAGGTTGACTTCACCGAAGTCGCCGAGGCCAAATGGATCGGCCTGCCGGTCGCCTGGGAAAATACCGTTTTCGGTCTGTTCGGCGGCAAAGTTGATACCGGCCTTCTGATTAGCGCCATCATCACCATCGTTCCGATCGCCGTTGCGACCATGATGGAACACGTCGGCGACATCTCCGCTATCGGCTCCACCGTCGGCAAGAACTTCATTGAAGATCCGGGCCTGCACCGCACCCTCATCGGCGACGGTGTCGGCACCACCATCGCGGCCCTCTTCGGCGCCCCGGCGAACACCACCTACGGCGAAAACACCGGCGTCCTGGTCCTGACCAAGGTCTACGATCCCTTCGTGATCCGTCTGGCTGCCGTCTACGCGATCGTCCTTTCCTTCTGCCCTAAGTTTGCGGCTATCATCCACGTGATGCCGGTTGCGACCATCGGCGGCGTTTCCCTGATCCTGTACGGCATGATCTCCGCGATCGGTGTCCGCAACATGGTCGAGAACCACACCGATTTCCAGAAGAGCCGCAACGTCATCGTGGCGGCCGTGATCCTGGGCCTGGCCCTGGGCGTCAACTTCTCCGGTTTTCTGGGCGCGGACATCACCACCGCGGGCAACAACGCGACCGGCGCCATCAGCTTCATGATCGGCAACGTGCGCATCGGCCTGTCGGGTCTTGCGGCCGCTTCCATCGCGGGCATCGTCCTGAATGCGATCCTGCCGGATAAGGACGTCGACCACGTGGAGAATCCGAACGACAAACTCTCGGGCTCCCTGGGCAAGTTCTGATCGGCAACACGGAAAAGGGGCTGCTGCGGCAGCCCTTTTCTCTTACGGAGGAACAAATGGAACGCTATAAGGCAACACTGATGGATGAGGCTGCCGTCTGCCGTGCATTGAAGCGCATCGCGCACGAGATCGTGGAACACAACAACGGCGCCGAAAACGTCTGCTTCGTCGGCATCAAGCGCCGCGGCATCCCGATCGCACACCTGATCGCGCAGAACGTGGAGAAGATCGAGGGCACGCGGGTCCCCGTCGGCGCCCTGGACATCACCTTCTACCGCGACGACCTGGAGAAGAAGTCGGAGAGCCCCGAGGTGCATCCGTCGGATCTTGGCTTCTCGATCGAAGGAAAGGACGTGGTCCTGGTGGACGATGTGCTCTTCACGGGCCGCACGGTCTCGGCCGCTCTGGACGCCCTGAAGGAGACCGGGCGCGCCGCCTCGGTGCAGCTGGCAGTCCTCGTCGACCGCGGTCACCGCGAGCTTCCCATCCGCGGCGACTACGTGGGCAAGAACGTCCCGACCAGCCGCGCGGAGTTCATCGCCGTCCGCATCCCGCCCTACGACGATAAGATCGCCGTCGAACTGCACGAACTGCAGGGGGAGTAAGAATACATATCTCATACGCACAAAGGAGCAGCAGGCTTTTGGCCTGCTGCTCTTTGCTTTTTTGTCATCCTGAGCGAAGTGCCGAAGGCACGCAGTCGAAGGATCTTCTTGATTTGAGGATCCTTCGGCTCGTTTCGCTCGCTCAGGATGACAATGTCGGAAAGCTATATCTTCAGGGCGAGGTCGTTGGCGGCGAGGATGGCGGTCTTCAGGTTCCCCACCTTGTCCGCGTCGCCGATGATGTGGACGTTCCCAGAGCTCTTTTTGGCGAACGGGGTTCCCGGAATGTAGCCGATCGAAGTGATCGGAAAGGGTGTTTCGCGCCCCGGCCCCGCCGTCAGCTGGCACAAGAACTTCGCGCCGTTTGCATGGATCATGTCCATGGGCGGCATGACAAAGCGGTTTTTGATCTCGAGACTGCCGACCTTCCAGGGGGTGAAAAGAGGGGTAAATTGAGGGTCCATGATTTTCTCCTGAACGAAAATGTGTTATATTAATAATATAGCCGGATGCAGGTTTTTGAAAGGAAAAACACACGGAAACGCGAAAGGAGCTGACAATGGCCGTTTACGTTATGGGGGACGTCCACGGTGAATATGAGAAGTTTGCGGATCTGCTGTCGCAGATCGGCCTGCAGGATGACGATACCCTTTATGTGATGGGGGACGTGCTGGACCGCGGGCCGCATCCGGTCAAAGTCCTGCTGAAACTGATGGAAATGCCGAACGCTTTCTGCCTGCTGGGCAACCATGAACTGATGGCGCTCGAGTGCCTGCCTTTTCTGATGCAGGAGATCACGGACGACAGCATCGGGGCAGTGACGGCCGACCGGCTGAAAGCCCTTGCTTCCTGGATGCAGAACGGCTGTCAGACGACCCTTGAGGAGTTCCGCGCCCTTGACCGTGAGACGCAGGAGGAGGTCCTGGATTATCTGCGGGACCTGCTGCTGTATGCGGAGGTCGAAGCCGGTGGAGGGAAGTACTTTCTTGTTCATGCGGGCCTCGGAAACTTCGCTCCGGAGAAGCCGATCGAGGCCTATTCGCTCTACGATCTTGTCTGGCAGCGGGCGGATTACGGCCGACGGTACTTTGCGGATAAGACCCTGGTCACCGGCCACACGCCGACGCAGAATATTGACGAGAACCCGGCGCCGGGCTGTATTTACCGCGGGAAAGGACACCTGGCCCTGGACTGCGGCGCCGGCTTTGAAGGCGGCCGGCTGGCGGCCGTATGCCTCGGGACCGGACAGGAATTCTACGCATAAATCTCTTGTTTTTCGGCCGGTATGTGTTATACTGATAATGCGAGTATATGTGCCGGTATCCGAAGACCGGACGGCTTAAGGAGGAAAATACATGAAAGTTTTAGTGATCAACTGCGGCAGTTCGTCCCTGAAGTATCAGCTGATCGACAGTGAGACCGAAGAAGTGATGGCGAAAGGCCTGTGCGAACGCATCGGCATCGACGGCCGCCTGACTCACAAACCTGCTTCCGGCGGCAAATACGAATACAGCGATCCGCTGCCTACCCATGTGGAAGCTGTTTCGTCCGTCCTGAATAAGCTGACCGATCCCAAAGTCGGCGTGATCAAAGACCTGTCCGAGATCGGCGCGGTCGGCCACCGCATCGTGCACGGCGGCGAGAAGTTTGCCGCAGCGACCCTGCTGACCGACGAAGCCCTGGAAGAGATCGACAAGTGCAGCGAGCTGGCCCCGCTTCACAACCCGGCCAACCTGATCGGCATCCGTGCCTGCCAGAAGCTGATGCCCGGCGTGCCCATGGTCGGCGTGTTTGACACTGCTTTCCATCAGACCATGCCTCCGAAGGCCTACCTGTACAGCATTCCTTACGACTACTATGAAAAATACAAAGTCCGCCGCTACGGCTTCCACGGCACCTCCCACAGCTACGTGTCCAAGCGTGCTGCGGAGATCCTGGGCAAAGACGTGAAGGAACTGAAGACCATCGTCTGCCACCTCGGCAACGGCGCCAGCCTTTCCGCCGTGAAGTTCGGCGAATCCATCGACACCTCCATGGGCTTCACCCCTCTGGACGGCGTTTCCATGGGCACCCGCTCCGGCGGCATTGACCCGGCCATCCTGGAATTCCTGAGCAAGAAGGAAGGCCTGAGCATCGAAGAACTGATGGTCATCCTGAACAAGCGCTCCGGCATGCTGGGCCTGTCCGGCGTCTCCTCCGACTTCCGCGATCTGGAAGCGGCGGCCCGCGAAGGCAATGTGCGCGCCCAGACCGCTCTGGACGTCTTCACCTACCGCGTAGCGAAGTTCATCGGCTACTACACCGCGGCCATGAACGGCGTAGACGTGATCTGCTTCACGGCCGGCATCGGCGAGAACGACGCCAACGTGCGTGAGACCATCATGTCCTATCTCGAATTCCTGGGGATCAAAGTGGATGAGAAGGCAAATGACATGCACGGCGAGGAACGCATCATTTCCACGCCGGATTCCAAGGTGACCGTCATGGTCGTCCCGACCAATGAAGAACTGGCCATCGCCCGCGAGACCGTTGCGATCGTGAACAAATAAGAAATGATGTGACTTGAGCGGGTCCGCGACAACTGCCGCGGACCCGTTTGTTCTGGAAGGGCCCTCCCCCGTGTCCGGGGGAGGGTAGGAGGAGCGGTTATGAAGATCTTATTTATGGGGACCCCGGAATTTGCCGTGCCGGTGCTGGAGGCGCTTGTCGCCGCCGGCCATGAGGTCGTGCTTGCGGTCACGCAGCCGGACAAGGCCGTCGGCCGCAGCAAGGCGCTTGTCCCGCCGCCGGTCAAGGTCTGCGCCGAGGTCCACGGGATCCCGGTCTTCCAGCCGGAACGGGTCCGCCGTCCCGAAGCGATGGCGGAGCTGGAGAAGGTCGAGGCGGACCTCGGCGTGGTCGTCGCCTTCGGGCAGATCCTGCCGCAGGCGCTACTGGACCTGCCGGCCCACGGCTGCTTCAACGTGCATGCCTCGCTCCTGCCGATGTACCGCGGCGCCTCGCCCATCAACCATGTGATCCTGGCCGGAGAGAAGGAGAGCGGCGTCACGATCATGCAGATGGACGCCGGGATCGACACCGGCGATATCCTGCTGCAGGAAGCCGTTCCGATCGAAGAGGACGAGACCGCGGAGACCCTTGCGGAGAAACTCTCGGTGCTCGGTGCGCGGATGATCGTGGAAGCGATTGCTAAACTCGAGGCCGGTACGCTCACGCATACCCCGCAGGAGGGAGAGACCTGCTACGCCGGCATGCTGAAAAAGGAAATGGGCCTCGTCAACTGGAAACAGCCGGCGGAAGTGATCGAACGGCAGGTGAGAGGGCTTTTGCCCTGGCCGGGGACCTATACCTTCCGCGCCGGAAAAAAACTGATCATCGGCGCCGCAAAAGCGGTTGCCCAGGAGGTCCCGCCGAACCTGATCCCCGGCGCCGTGTGGCGCGCGGATAAGAGCGGCCTGTTCATCCAGACCGGCGAGGGCGCGCTGCGCATCCTGGCGATCCAGCCCGAAGGAAAGAAAATGATGGATGCCAAGGCATTCTTAAACGGAAGCCATGTGCAGGAGGGTGAGCTGTGGCAATAGCGAAGACCCGGAAACTGGCCTTTGATATCATATACGCGGTCTGCGAGGAAGGGGCGAAAAGCCACCTGCGCCTCGCTGATACCTTTGCATCCCGAAAAGACCTGACGGTGCGCGACCGCGCCGTGATCACCAACCTGGTGCACGGAACGCTGGAAAATCTGCGGCTGATCGATTTCCGCATCGATGAGGTCGCGAAGCTCCCGGCCGGCAAGATGAAGCCGAAGGTCCGCTGCGCGGTCCGGCTCGGCTTCTACCAGCTACTGTTCCTGGACCGGACGTCGGAAAGCGCCGCCATCCGCAGCAGCGTGGAACTGGTGCGGAAGGCCGGCTACGACGGGCTGACCGGCTTCGTGAACGGCGTGCTGCGCACTGCGGCCCGGAAGACGGAGTGGAAGAAGCCGCCGGCCGTGGTGACGGCCAATCTGCCCGACTGGCTGCATACCCGCCTGCTCCAGGATTTCGGGAAGAAACGCACCAGGGAAATGGTCCGGGTACTGAACGGCCCGAGCCCGCTGACGCTCCGGGTAAACCTCTCCAAGGCAGTGCCGGGAACGGTGATCCGCTTCCTGGACGAAGACGGCTGGCAGGCGGAACCGGCTGCGCTTCCCGCTGCGCTCCGGCTTTCCCGCACCGAAGCGGCCGTACCGCTTGAAAAAACAGCCGTCATCTCGGTAGGGCTTGCCGTGGTGCAGGACCTGGCCGCGATCCTCGCGGTCACCCTGGCCGCGCCGAAGACCGGGGATACCGTCCTCGATCTTTGTGCTGCGCCGGGCGGAAAGAGCCTGCACGCTGCGGATCTTGTCGGTCCGGAGGGGAGCGTTCTTGCCTGCGATCTGAGTGAGAACAAGGTCCGCCTGCTGGAGGAAAACATTGCCCGCTGCGGCTTTGAAAATATTACCGCGCAGACGGCGGACGCGCGCACTTTTGACCCGGAAAAGGAAGGAAAATTCGATCTCGTGATCGCGGACCTTCCCTGCTCCGGCCTCGGCGTGATGGGCAGAAAGCCCGAGATCCGCTACCGCGTGAGCGAAAAGGAGATCAGGGACCTTGCCGCGCTGCAGCGGGAGATCCTGCAGAATGCAGTCCGCTATGTCAGGCCCGGCGGAAGGCTCCTGTTCTCGACCTGCACCATGACGGACGAAGAAAACCGGATGAATGCGGTGTGGATCCTCGATGAAGCCGGGCTCGCGCCCGTGGATATCCAGGCGGAGGTCCCGGAAGCGTTCCGTGACGGCCTGATCGCGCCGAACTGCCTGCAGCTTCTGCCTTCGGCCCTGTCCGACGGCTTTTTCATCAGCGTCTGGGAGAGGAAAAATGACTGACTTGCGATCGATGACCCCCGAAGAAATCACGGCTGCCCTGAAGGAGATGGGACAGCCTGCTTTCCGCGGCGCGCAGATCTTCGACTGGGTGCAGGCAAAGAAGGTGCGGACATTCGATGAAATGACGAACCTCCCGAAGACGCTCCGCGAACGCCTTGCCGCGGAATTCACGCTTTCCCTGCTGAGCGTCGAACAGCGCCTCGTTTCGCAGGAGGACGGCACGCGTAAGTACGTCTATGCCCTGCCGGACGGCCTTCTCATTGAGTCCGTGTTCATGCCCTACGACTACGGCAATACCGCCTGCATTTCCTCGCAGGCCGGCTGCCGCATGGGCTGTAAATTCTGCGCCTCCACCCTCGAAGGGCTCGCGAGAAACCTCCTTCCGGGCGAGATGCTGGAGCAGATCTTCCGCATGGAGGAGGATACCGGCGAGCGCATCTCACACGTCGTCGTGATGGGCAGCGGCGAACCGCTGGACAATTACGACAACCTTCTCCGCTTCGTCCGCCTGATCACGGATGAAAAGGGCAAGAACCTGAGCGAGCGGAACATCACCGTCTCGACCTGCGGCCTCGTCCCGCAGATCAGACGCCTTGCCGGCGAGAAGCTGCAGATCACGCTGGCCCTGTCCCTGCACGCGCCGAACGACGCCCTGCGCCGCACGATGATGCCCATCGCGAACGCCTATACGGTGGAGGAGACCGTCGCCGCCTGCGATGAATATTTCACCGCGACGGGCCGCCGGATGAGCTACGAATACAGCCTGATCGAGGGGGTGAACGACTCGGAAGCCTGCGCAAAGGAGCTTGCGGCGCTTCTTCACGGCAAGAATGCCCACGTCAATCTAATTCCGGTGAACCCGATCCGTGAGCGCGATTTCCGCGCGCCGGACCGCGCCGCCGCCCTGCGTTTCCAAAAAAGGCTTGAAAATCTGGGGATAAATGCTACTATAAGAAGGAAGATGGGCGCAGATATCGACAGTGCATGCGGCCAGCTTCGTTTACGTGCCAAAGCCGAACAGGGAGGGTAAGATGCGTTATTCCGCACTGACCGACATCGGCCTCGTTCGCAGCAACAATGAAGATTCCCTGTACGCCGGGGACTCTGCGGTCGGCCGACTGGACAATTTATTCATCGTCGCCGATGGAATGGGCGGCCACGTCGGAGGAGAGTATGCCTCCGCTTTTGTGGTATCCAAAATCCCGGATCTGCTGGAAAAACGGAAGCAGGGGGAGAGCATCTCCGATACCCTTCTGATCGTTACTGACCGCACCAACAAGGCCCTGTATCAGCTGAGCCGCAACGACAAAAGGCTGCAGGGCATGGGCTCGACGATGGTCATGGCGAGCATCGAAGGCGGCACGGCGCACGTCATCAATGTCGGCGACTCACGGCTGTATCATTTTGACGGTACGCTCACGCAGGTCACGAAAGACCATTCGATGGTCGATGAGATGGTGGCGCAGGGCAAACTCACGAAGGACGATCCCTTCTATGCCGCCAACAAGAACATGATCACCCGTGCGATGGGCGTCGGTTCGCGCGTGGAGCCGGACTATTTCTGCGTCTCGCTCGGTCCCGGAAGCCGGCTGCTTCTGTGTTCGGACGGGCTGTCCGGCATGGTGGACGATGACACGATCGCAGAGGTCCTTGCGAATGAGCCGGATACGGCCGCGGCGGCCGAAAAGCTCATGGCCCTGGCCAAGGAAGCCGGCGGCAAGGACAACATCACCGTGATCGTGATCGATCCGGATATTGAAGCCCCGGCGGCGGAAACGGTCTGACGGCGGCATTCCGGGCGGTACATTTATTGCAAACAGTCTTTTCACCGTGCACGGCGCGGTTTTCAATAGATGAGGTGAAGCATGTTAAGGGTAGGAACGATCTTAAGCGGACGCTATGAGATCATCAGCGCCATCGGCTCGGGCGGCATGTCTTATGTCTACAAGGCAAAAGACGTGACGCTTAAGCGGCTTGTCGCCGTAAAGGTCCTGAAAGAGGAATACAGCCGTGACGCCAATATCGTGGCCAAATTCGCGCGCGAGGCGGAGGCGGCCGGCGGCCTGTCCCATCCGAACGTGGTCAGCGTCTACGACGTCGGCGAGCAGTTCGGCACCTACTACATCGTCATGGAACTGGTCGAGGGTTTTACCCTCAAGAAATACATCGAGAAAAAAGGCAGGCTTTCGCAGCACGATGCGGTCCAGGTGACCATGCAGGTGGCGCGGGGCCTCAATGCGGCTCACGAGCAGGGCATCATCCACCGCGACGTCAAGCCGCAGAACATCATGGTGTCGAAGGAAGGCAAGATCAAGGTCACCGACTTCGGCATCGCGCGCATCAACGATACCCAGATCAGCGGCGCGAACACCATGGGCAGCGTCCACTACATTTCGCCGGAACAGGCGAGAGGCGGTGTCTGCGACGAACGCAGCGACGTGTACTCCCTGGGCATCACGCTGTATGAAATGGTCACCGGACGCGTGCCTTTTGACGGCGAATCGACCGTGGACGTCGCGCTCAAGCACGTCAAGGAGCCGATCACGCCGCCGAGCGAATATGAGCCGGATCTCCTTCCGAACCTGGAAAAGATCATCCTGAAATGCACGCAGAAAAAGCCCGACTACCGCTATCGTTCGATGGGGGCACTGCTGGATGACTTAAAGCGCCTTCTGGCAACGCCGTATGAAGATTTCGTGGTCATGCCGGCGGTCTCCGAAGCCGGAGCGACCAAGATCCTGAAGAAGGAAGAGGCAGAGGAGATCCGCCTGGCGGCAGCCGCAGACAGTAAAAAAGACGCTACCGATGCGAAAGCGGCGGCGGCGATGATCAGCGGCGAACCCATTTCGTCCCGGAATAAGGAAGCAGTCAAAAAACCGAAGCCGGCCGTGAAGAAAAAAAGCAGCCTGCTGACCGAAGAAGAGATCGAAGCGGAAGCCAAGGCGCTGAAGACCGAAAAAATCCTGAATTATATCATGATCGGTATCGGGATGCTGATCCTGATCCTCGCGATCGCGATCATTTTCCGCGCCTGCGGCATCCTGAAAAAACCGAACGAAACGACGGCACCGGTTGCTTCCACACCGGTACAGACCACGGCACCTTCCTCAACACCGGCTGAAACGGAGACACCGGAGCCTTCGACCGAACCCGCGACGACCTCCTCGACCGTGGTCATGCCGAACCTGATCGGACAGGAATATACCAAAGCGCAGGCGACGCTGGAATCCATGGGCCTGGCGGCCAGATTTGAAACGCAGGATACTGCGGACTATCCGGAGTATACGGTCTTCAAGCAGTCTTATCCCGACGGCGTTACGCTGCCGCGCGACACCGTGGTCACGCTCTGGATCGCGATGCCGGCGGATACCGACGTCATGATCCCGAACACGATCGCCGGGATGACGGCCGCAGACGCGGCCAAGACACTGATCCAGGCCGGCCTGCGTGTCTCGGATGAATACAGCTATGCCAACAGCAACCGCGTCGAGAAAGGGCTTGTCTGCGATGCGGTGCCGGCGATGGGACAGATCGTGGAAAAAGGCACCATGGTAACGATCGTGATCAGTCTCGGACCGCAGCAGGGCACTGTCCCCAACGTGCTGGGCATGAGCGAGAAAGAAGCCAAAGAGGCGCTCAAGAAAGCCGGTTTCGTGGAGAGCCGGATCATCGTCGATGAGGAGAGGATCTACTCCGACACCTATCCCGAAGGGGCGGTCGCGCGGATCTACACCTTCGACGGCGACTTAAAGAGCGGCGATAAGATCAACTATACGACGGATATTTATCTCTCGGTCAGCCGCGGGGCCACCTTCTTCGTGGATCCCGCCCTGTACCTGGGGCAGACGGATATCGACGGCGCGGTCACTACGCTGCAGCTGATGGGCCTTGTCGTCAGGACGGTCCCGGAACCGAGTTCGACCTTCCCGAACGGCCAGATCTGCTGGCTGACGCTGGAAGCCGATTCGAGAGACGTGACGGCCGACCACGTGTTCAATAAGGGCGATACCATTTATCTGCATTACAGTACACAAGGGGAATCGACAGAGCCGACAGAAGAACCGACCGAAGCGCCGACGCAGCCCACGGAAGCGCCGACGGAGCCGCCTACGCAGCCCGTGACCGAAGAGCAGACGACCGAAGCGCCCGGACCGCAGGATACCGTCCGAGTCGATCCCAATTACTATCAGGGACGTTCGGATATTGATGCCGCGGTTGCCGAACTCGAAGCTCTCGGCCTTGTGGTAAAGAAAAAAGGCGAGCCGTATTCGGCATACCCTTACGGGCAGATCTGCTGGCTGACGACCGAAGAAACAGGCGGAGACATCACGGCGGATACACCGCTGGCAAAGGGCTCGACGGTCTGGCTGCACTACAGCCTTAAGGAAGAGACCGCGCCGTAAACAGTTGATCCAGGGGAGGGCTGGCCCCTCCCCTGATGTTTATCCGGATAAATACGGGCCGCGACCGGCCCGGAAAACTGCAGGAGGCATATGCAGGGCAAGATCATCAAAGGAGTCGGCGGCTTTTACACCGTCCATAACGGGATAGGGACCGCGGCAGTCTGCCGCGCCAGAGGCGTATTCCGGGACCGCGGCGAGAAACCGCTGGTCGGGGATGACGTGGATTTTTCCCTGACCGGAGAGGCGGACGGCAGCGGCTGGATCGAGAAACTTCTGCCCCGCAGAAACGAACTGATCCGCCCGGCCGTTGCCAACATGGATCAGGCGCTGATCCTGGTGAGCGCGGGAAAACCCGCCTTCCATCCGCTCCTTCTGGATAATTTCCTGCTGTGGATGGGCATCCAGGACGTTCCTGTCCTGATCGGGGTCGGCAAATGCGACCAGGATCCGGAGGAGGCGCGCCGCATCGCCGCGCTCTACGCGGGAACGGGATTTCCCGTGCTGATCTTCAGTGCACTTTCCGGCGAGGGTCTGGAAGAAGTCCGCGCGCACCTGGTCGGGAAGACGACCGTGCTGGCCGGAGCCAGCGGTGTCGGGAAGTCCACCCTGCTGAACCGTCTGATCCCGGAAGCCGCCATGGAGACCGGCGAACTGTCCGCACGGCTCGGCCGCGGCAGGCACACGACCCGCCACTCGGAGATCTTCTTTCTCGAAAAGGACAGCTTCGTCCTGGACACGCCGGGCTTTACCTCCCTGGATACGCCCGAGATGGAAGAGGACCAGGTGGGCCTCTACTACCCTGAATTTGCCGCCCCGGCGAAGAACTGCCGCTTCCCGGACTGCCTGCATGACAAAGAGCCGGACTGTGCGGTGAAGGCAGCCGTGCGCGCAGGTGCGATCGCGCGGAGCCGCTACGACAGTTACAGACGCAATCTTGAAGATATTCGCAGCCGCCGGCCGTATTAGTGCCGGCGCCGAAGAAAGGAACCCTATGGATAAGCTCCTTGCTCCCTCCATTCTGTCTGCTGATTTCGGGCGCCTGGCCGAGGCCATCCGGGCCGTGGATCTGGCCGGTGCGCAGTATATCCATATCGACGTCATGGACGGCGCGTTCGTCCCGTCGATCTCCTTCGGCATGCCCGTGATCCGTTCGATCCGGCCGGTGACGAACAAGGTCTTCGACGTGCATCTGATGATCGAGGACCCGGATCGGTATCTGGCGGAGTTTGCCGACTGCGGCGCGGACATCATCACCGTGCATGCGGAAGCCTGCCGCCATCTCGACCGCAGCGTGCAGAAGATCCATGAGCTGGGGAAGAAGGCTGGCGTGGCCCTCAATCCCGCGACGCCGCTTTCCGCGGTCGAATGGGTCCTGCCGCAGATCGACCTGCTGCTCATCATGGGCGTTAATCCCGGCTTCGGCGGGCAGTCATTTATCCCCTACTCGCTGGTGAAGCTGCGCGAGGCGCGGGAAATGATCCGTCAGACGGGCAGGGCGATCGACCTGGAAGTGGACGGCGGCGTAAAACAGTCCAATGCGAAGGAAATCCTGGCGGCCGGAGCCAACGTGCTCGTGGCCGGTTCGGCGGTCTTCAAGGGCGATGCAGCGGCCAACGCCGAAGCTTTCCTGGAACTCATGGGAGGCCGGAAATGAAGCCTGTGCGGCGGGTGCTGTGCCTTGCTCTGGCCTTGCTCCTGACCCTGGTAACGGTCCTCAGCGGCTGCGGCAAAAAGCAGAAGATGGGGGGCGGCGACCTGCTGCGGATCGGCGAGGAGGTCTATACCGTGCAGGAAGCCAAGGTCTTTCTGCTGTCGCAGCATACCATCTATGCCGGTGAGTACGGGGAAGAGATCTGGAATGTGGAGCTGTCGGAAGGCAGCTTTGAGTCATATATCAAGAAAGCGCTGCTGGATTACCTGGAACGCCTGTTTCTTGCGGACTGTGCGGCCCGGGCGGACGGGATCGCTTTGAGTGTTGCGGAGAATGCCGCAGTTGAGAAGGCTACGGATCAGTTCTGGCAGGGACTGAGCGAAGAGACAAGGACAAAGACCGGCCTGACGCGGGAGATCTGCCTGCAGGCCTTTGTTCGCTATACCCGCGCGCAGATCTATTTCCGCAACGTGCTCGGCCGCGGTCCCGCTGAGATCAGCGAAGAAGAGGCACGGGCTGCCGTACTGCAGATCATTTCGGTAGACAGTACCTGCGGCATCGGCACGGCACGGGAGATCCTTGAAAAGATCACGGCAGAGAAAAAGTCGGCGGCCGAAGCCGCCGGAGGGATCGAAGGCGTGTCGGTCCGGAAGGAGACCGTGATCCGCGGGACCTACGACGGCAATTTCGACACGATCGTTTTTGCACTGAAAAAAGGCCAGTGGAGCCCGGTGATCACGATGCCGGGCGAGTATCTGCTGGTGCAGTGCGTTGAGGTCAGCGACCCTTCGGCGACGGCGATAAACAAGGCCGCCATGGAGAAGGCGAACCGGGAGCGCGAACTGCAGGAAGCGCTGGCGACCTATGGGAAGGATATCACCATGATCTGCAATCCGGCGGGATGGGAGGAAGTGTCCATGAGCGCGTTCGAGGGCCTTTCCCCGGTGAATTTTTACGATTATACGGACGGCCTGCGGGCGGATTACTGATAAAACGAGGGGCTGAAGCCCGGAAGGCGTACGCAGGCAAAGCGGCAGAGGTGCTGCATTCACTGCGGCAGCGAAAGGAGATGCGATGGGAGCGATCACGGGAAAATGGCAGGAGGCGCTGGCGCCTGAATTCCGCAAGCCCTACTACCGGAAACTCTACGAGACCGTCCGGCGGGAGTATGCCTCGCGCATCATCTATCCGCCGTCGGAGGACCTGTTTTCCGCCTTTGAGGCGACGCCGCTTGAGAACGTGAAGGTGGTCATTCTCGGGCAGGATCCCTATCACGAGCCGGGGCAGGCGCACGGCATGTGCTTTTCGGTGCGGCCGGGCGTCGAGATCCCGCCTTCACTGCAGAACATTTACGAGGAACTGCACACCGACTGCGGCTGCGACGTTCCGGACAACGGCTACCTGATGAAATGGGCCAGGCAGGGCGTGTTCCTGCTCAACACCGTGCTGACGGTGCGCGCGCATCAGGCGAATTCGCACCGCGGCATCGGCTGGGAGGAATTCACCGACGCGGCGATCCGCGCTTTGAACGGACAGGACCGGCCGATTGTTTTCCTGCTCTGGGGCCGCCCCGCGCAGCAGAAAATGCAGCTGCTTGACAACCCGAAGCATCTGGTCCTGACGGCGCCGCATCCGAGCCCGCTTTCGGCTTACCGGGGGTTTTTCGGCTGCCGGCATTTCAGCCGCGCGAACGCTTTCCTGGAAGCAAACGGCGCTGAACCGATCGACTGGCAGATCGAAGACGTCGGAAGAATGTAAACGGAGATAAACAAAAGGACAGTTTCCGAACGGAAACTGTCCTTTTTGATTGCCTGAAGACTCGCAATCGTCGTGCTCTCTATTCACGCTCAGGTATCTCCCCGCCTCTGTACGCTTTCAGCAGGTACATGAGGTCGATGATGCTTTGCTTGAGTTTCTGGCCGTTGTCGGTGTCGCCGACGGTCACGCGGTCCTCGAAGCGGTCGATCAGCGTGGTCTCCGAATGGATGTCGGTCCCGGTGCGGATCGCATCCTCGGTGGAGGTGAAGGGCTCGTGCTCGACCAGCTTCATCCCGTGGGAGTTGTAGGTCAGCGTATAGCCCGCGATGCCGGTCGTGGACTGGTAGGCGCGCGAGAAGCCGCCGTCGATGATCAGCAGCCGGCCGCCGCATTTCAGCGGGCTCTCGCCTTTCTTGCGCCGTACCGGCACGTGGCCGCTGACGATCTTGCCGTGCTCCCAGTCGAGGCCGAACTCGTCGAAGATCCGCCGCACCATGTTCTCATCTTCAAGAAGCTTGTAGTACGGGTTCTTCGGCTCCTCGTGCGTGCTCTTGTCCAGGATGAACTGCCGTTCGAAGGTGCTCATGCGCTCCTTGCCGAAGAGCGGGCTCCATTTGCCGCACCAGAGGTAGTAAAGGAGGTCGGCCGCATGGTCCTTTTCCGGGCCTTCGGCCGCGAAGAAGGCCTTGCGGATACTGGCGTCGACGGCGTCCATGAGGGCCCTGCCTTTGTACGGCACGCCGTCCAGGATCATGGTGTGGAACGTGCCGTCCGGATCGACCGGAATGCAGGCGTGGTAGAGGAGGTTGCCGTTGATCTTCAGATACAGGCTGCCCTTGTTCAGCAGGAAACGGATGTGCCGCTGCAGTTTTTCGCTGTTCTTGAAGGCGAAGCAGATCTGGTCGATGACCAGCTGCTCACGCTCCGTGAGCGCGTAGGGATCGTCGGGATCGACGGTCGGGAAATCCGTATCCTCCATCGGCCAGGCGGTGCCGTTTATGGTGACGGTCTTATTCTCGTAGTCGATCTTGTCGAGCAGGAGGCGGTGCTCCATTTCATACTCAGGATGGCGCATGACCCACTGCCCTTCCAGTTTGAACTGCAGGATGGCTGCCGCCTTGTGCATGCGGGCGTCGAGGGTCAGATCCTCGCCGAGCGAATTGGCCCCGCCCCTGACGGTGAAGGCATGCCAGTCGCAGCTGCCGTATTCGTCGACCGCCAGGCGCATGAGCGGGATCAGGTTGATGCCGTAGCCGTCCTCGAGAATGTCCAGGTTCGCATAGCGTGCGGAGAGGCGCAGGACCGTCGCCACGCAGAGCGGATGCCCGCAGGCGGCGCCGACCCAGATGATGTCGTGGTTGCCCCACTGGATGTCCAGGGAGTGGTAGTGCATCAGGTCTTCCATGATGAAGTGCGGCCCCGGACCGCGGTCGTAGATGTCGCCGATCAGGTGCAGATGGTCCACGGTCAGGCGGATGATCATGGCGGAGAAGGCCTTGATGCAGCTTCTGGCGCGGCCGGTCGCGATGATGGCTTCCAGAATGGCTTCATAATAGGCAGCCTTGTCCGGGATGTCGTTGTCGGTCATCAGTTCCTCGACGAGGTAGCGGAAGTCCTCGGACACCGCCCGGCGGACTTTGGAACGCGTATATTTGACCGATACGCGCCGTGCGACGCGGATCAGGCGCAGCAGCGTCATCCGGTACCACTCGTTCATGTCGGCGCCGGACTCCTCGACGAGCGCCATTTTTTCCTGCGGATAATAGATCAGCGTGGCCAGCTCGGTTTTGTCTTCCTTGCTGAGTTCGAAGCCGAATTCCAGGTCGATCTTGCCGCGCACGCTCCCGGAGCCGTTCTTCAGGATGTGCGAGAACTGCTCGTATTCGCCGTGCACGTCGCTGATGAAGTGCTCGGTGCCCTTCGGCAGATGCAGGATGGAGGTGAGGTTGATGATTTCGGTCGAGGCTTTGGCGATGCTCGGGTACTGATAAGAAAGCGCTTCCAGATAGCGCAGATCGTTCTTGTCCATTTGGGCCCTCCCCGGGACTTGTGATGGGTCTATTGTAGCGTGAAACGGGGCGCGGCGCAAGTGAAAATGAGCGCGGGAGAGGGCGGAAATGAAGAGGACCCGGCTTCAGTCGGAATTCACAGGAAGCGGGGGTCAGCCGGAATTCACGGAAAGCGGGTTTCGGGCTTTACAGGCGTCGGGTTCTGTGCTATGATGCTTCCGGGTCTGAGGGAGAGTCATCTCCCTGTTTTTGTGCGCAAAAATCGGGAAACTCTTCAAAGGAAAGGAAAAATGTACAGTAAGATCAATGCAATGGCGCTGTTCGGAATGGACGGCGTCCTGATCCGCGTGGAATGTGACGCTTCCTCGGGCCTGCCGGAAATGTCCATGGTCGGCTTTCTCGGAGCCGAGGTGAAGGAGGCCAGGGACCGCGTCCGCACCGCGCTGAAAAATACGGGTTTCACGCTGCCGCCGCGGCACGTGACCGTCAACCTTTCGCCGGCGGATATCCGGAAGGAGGGCACGAGCTTCGATCTCGCCATCGCCTCGGCCCTGCTTTTGTCGGCGGAACTGATCGACCTCGGGAGACTCCCTGACGAGGCGGTCTTCATTGGTGAACTCGGGCTGGACGGGAGCCTCATCCCGGTCTCCGGCATCCTGACGATGGTCGGCGCCGCGCGGGAGGCGGGCTTTAAGGCCTGCGTGGTGCCGGCAGGAAATGCCGCCGAAGGCTCGCTTGTTGAAGGCATCAACGTCATCGGCCTGAAGAATCTGACGGAACTGCCGCTGCTCGCACAGGGGAAGATCCCGGCCCTGCCCTGCCGCATCCGGGAGCGGCTCGCGGAAGCCGCCGGGAGCGACGAGGTGGACTTTGCCGAAGTGAACGGCCAGACCGTGATGCGGCGCGCGGCGGAGGTCGCGGCAGCCGGGATGCACAACCTTCTCTTTGTCGGGACACCGGGCTCGGGCAAGACCATGATCGCGCGGCGCATCCCGACGATCCTGCCTTCGATCAGCCTCGAGGAAGCGCTCGAGGTCTCGAAGGTCTATTCGGTCTGCGGGCTGCTCAGCGAGGAGCATCCGCTGATCCTGCGGCGCCCCTTCCGCTCGCCGCACCATACCGTTTCACCCTACGCCCTGGTCGGCGGCGGATCGAAGCCGAAGCCCGGCGAGATCTCGCTCGCGGACCGCGGCGTGCTCTTTCTGGACGAGCTGCCGGAGTTCCAGAAGGCGGCGCTGGAGGCGCTCCGCCAGCCGCTCGAGGACCGCGAGGTCCACATCGCAAGGGTGCAGGGGTCCTTCCGCTTCCCCGCGGATGTGATGCTGGTCGCGGCCATGAATCCCTGCCGCTGCGGCTATTATCCGGACCGGAACCGCTGCCACTGTTCGGATGCGGAGGTGTCGGCTTACTTAAAGCGCGTGAGCCGGCCGCTTCTCGACCGCCTCGACCTCTGCGTGGAGGCGCCGACTTTGCGCTACAGGGACCTCGTCCACAAGGGGAAAAATGAATCCTCGGCCGAGATCCGCACCCGCGTGGAGCGTGCGCGGGCCCGGCAGGCGGAGCGCTTTGCCGGGAGCGGCATCCGCTTCAACTCCCGCATGAGCGGGAAGGAGGTCAGGACCTACTGCCCGCTGGACGCCGAGAAAGAGAACTATTTAAAGCGGATATTCGAGATCAAGGGGCTGAGCGCGAGGGCCTATCACCGCATCCTGAAGGTGGCGCGGACGATTGCCGACCTGGCTGACAGAGAAAATATTTCCCTGGAAGATATTGCTGAAGCAACCGGTTATCGCGGTTCAGAGGAAAAGTTTTGGAGGTGAGCCGTGGAAACAAGAGATTATTGGTACTGGCTCGGCGTGACGGAGGACTTCGGCGCCTCCGCGGCGAGGCGCCTTCTGACACTGTACGGCTCCCCCGAAGAGGTCTTCCGGCAGCACACGCTTCCGGTCAGCGGGCGCATGCAGGAGGCCCTTGACGAATCGAAAAGGAAGCTTGACGAACTCCTGAAGGAGCGGGACGGCTTTGCCGCGCAGGGCGTATCCTGGTGCTGCCCCGTGGATGAGGACTACCCGAAGCGTCTGCTTTCGATTCCCGACCCGCCGACGGTCCTTTTCCGGAAGGGCGAACTACCGCCGGAAGAGAAGAAGACGGCGGCCGTGATCGGCGCGCGGCGCTGCAGCTTCTACGGCCGCTCCATGGCGGAGCGCTTCGGCCGGGAACTGGCCGGAGCCGGCGTGAGCGTCATCAGCGGCATGGCGATGGGCATCGACGGCTATGCGCAGTCGGCTGCATTATCCGCCGGCGGGCAGTCCTTCGGGATCCTCGGCTGCGGCGTAGACCAGGCCTACCCCGCGGTCAACCGCCCGCTCTACGAAAAACTGATCACCCAGGGCGGCGTGATCAGTGAGTTCAAGCCGGGAACGCCGCCGCTCGCGTATCATTTCCCGCTCCGGAACCGCATCATCAGCGGGCTCGCAGATGTCCTTTTAGTTATCGAGGCGCGGGCGGTCAGCGGCACGCGCATCACGGTCGACCAGGCGCTTGAGCAGGGCCGGGACGTCTTTGCGCTCCCGGGACGGCTGGACGATCCCCTGAGCGAGGGCTGCAACGACCTCATCCGCCAGGGTGCGGCGATCCTCACCGGCGTAGGAGATGTGCTGTCGCTCCTGCAGGTGGAAGATCCGTCGGCCGGCGGGAAGGGAAAGAGAAAAGCCCGCTCCGCGGCCGGCCTGTCCGCCGCACAGAAGAACGTCCTGCGCGCTTTGTCCCATGATCCGCAGCATCTCGAGGAGATCATGATGAAGACCGGCTACGGCCTCGGCGAGCTGAGCCTCATCCTCCTTTCTCTGGAGGAGAGCGGCTGGGTCCGCCCGGTCAGCGGCGGCCAGTACGTGAAGAGTTCCTGAACCCTGCACTTGTAAATTTGCAAAAAAACCGCTTGCACTTCTTAATTAAATAAGCTATAGTGCTTTTCACTGCTGTACACAAGGAGTGATAGTATGTCCGCACGTCCTTTGATCATCGTGGAGTCTCCCACGAAAGTAAAGACCATCAAACGTTTCCTGGGTTCCGGCTATGACGTCGAGGCTTCGGGAGGCCACGTCCGCGATCTGCCGAAGAGCCGCATGGGAATCGATATTGCGCACGATTACGAGCCGAGCTATATCGCGATCCGCGGCAAGGGGGAGACCATCCGTACCCTGAAGGAAAAGGCCAAAAAGGCCTCGCGCGTCTACCTCGCGACCGACCCTGACCGCGAAGGCGAAGCGATCGCCTGGCATCTGCAGACGATCCTGCAGGGGACCGCCCCGAAATGCAGCCGCATCAGCTTCAACGAGATCACGAAGGACGCGGTGAAGAACGCGATCGCCTCTCCCCGCGCCATCGATGAGAATCTCGTGGACGCCCAGCAGGCGCGCCGCGCGCTTGACCGCGTGACCGGCTATTCCGTCAGCCCGCTGCTCTGGAAGAAGGTGAAGCGGGGCCTGTCCGCCGGCCGCGTGCAGTCCTCCACGCTGAACCTGATCTGTGCGCGTGAGAAGGAGATCGAGGAATTCGTGCCGGAAGAATACTGGAGCCTGGACCTGTCCCTGGCCGTCTCGGACCTGAAGGACAGGCTTGCCCTGCAGCTCGATACCAAGGAGCATCCGCTCCCGGATGAAGCGGCGGTGAATGAGGTCCTGAAGGCACTGGAGGGAAAGGAATTCATCCTGACCGAAAAGGATACGCAGAGAAAGCACGTCCACGCGCCCGCTCCTTTCACGACCAGCACGCTGCAGCAGGAAGCTTCGCGCCTGCTCAATTTCTCCCCGTCGAAGACGATGCGCATCGCCCAGAACCTCTACGAAGGTGTGAAACTGGAGGGAGAAGGCACGGTCGGTCTGATCACCTACCTCCGTACCGACAGCACCCGCATTTCACAGGAAGCGGACGCTGCCGCGAGGGAGTACATCGGTGAGACTTATGGCAAGGCTTATGTGGGCCGCGCCGAAGCGGCACCGAAGGCGGGCGAGCACATCCAGGACGCTCATGAAGCCATCCGGCCGAGCAGCATCCTGCGCACGCCGCAGGCGGTCCGGAGCGACCTCGGCCGCGACGAATATCGTCTGTACAAGCTCATCTGGGAACGCTTTGCGGCCAGCCGCATGGCGGACTACGAATACGATTCCACGCGCGTGACGCTGAGCGCCGCCGGATACGATTTCCGCGCGACCGCTGCCGTGCCGGCTTTCGACGGCTTCCGCCTGGTTTATTCAGCGGATGAGGAGAAGGCGAAAAAGGACAAGGTTCTGAAAAACATCGGCGAAGACTCCCTCTTCAGCGATCCGGTCTTCGATCCGAAGCAGCATTTCACGCAGCCCCTGCCGCATTACACCGAGGCCTCGCTCGTGCAGGCCATGGAAGCCTGCGGAATCGGCCGTCCGAGCACCTATGCACCGACCATCGCGACACTTTCCGACAGGCATTACATTCTGAAGGAAGGCCGGAACCTCTTCGTTACCGAGCTCGGCGAGACCGTCAACAATATCATCCTGCAGTCCGTGCCCATGCTGGCCGACAAGGATTTCACGGCGGAAATGGAGACGGAACTGGATAAGGTTGCCGAGGGCGGGACCGAGTGGAAGGAAGTTCTCCGGAGCTTCTGCCCGCCGTTCCTCGAGAGAGTCGAGACCGCGACGAAGGATCTTGAGCGCGTCAGGGTGGCGGACGAGGAGACCGATGAGGTCTGTGAGCGCTGCGGCAGAAAGATGGTGATCAAGTTCGGACCGCACGGCCGTTTCCTGGCCTGCCCGGGCTTTCCGGAGTGCCGCAACACGCGGCCGCTTCTGGAAAAGGCCGGCTGCAAATGCCCGAAATGCGGCGGCGAGCTGATCATCCGCAAGACCAAAAAAGGCAGACGCTTCTACGCCTGCGAGAACGCGCCGGAATGCGACTTCATGAGCTGGAACCGCCCGAAGACCGACGCTAAGAAGTAAAGACTGGTTTTCTTCGGCAAGCTTGGCACATTTACGACTTTTGCCGAAAAATTATGGGGACAGCCCTCAAATGGCGAAGCAAAATCGTCCGAAGCCGTGCGAAAATTCTGAAAACAGCATTGCATTTCACAAGACCCGGCGCTATGATGAGGTCATAGAGCCGGGTTTTCTGAATTCTGACCGCGTTGGACGGAAAGGAGAGAAAGATGAGTGTCGAACTGCTTGACCGGATACGCAAGATAAATAAACTGCTCCACAACAACGCTTCCAATGTTTTTGTTTTCAACGACGTCTGCCATGCGCTGAGCGATGCCATGGATTCCAATGTCATGGTACTTAGCCGCAAGGGCAAGATCCTCGGCATGGGCAACACCGACCCGGCCCTGATCGAACCGAATTGGGAGAAGGCATCCGTCGGCATTTTCATCGATCCGAACCTCAACGAGCGCCTGCTGAATATCCTTTCCACGAAGGAAAACGTTCACCTGGAGACGCTCGGTTTTGATGCGGAGGCCAACCGCACCTACCGCGTGATCGTGACGCCGATCGAGATCGCCGGCGAGCGGCTCGGTACCTTCTTCATCTACCGGAAAGAAAAGGAATATGGCATCGACGATATCATCCTGGCGGAGTACGGCACCGCGGTCATCGGCCTGGAAATGGTGCGGGCCCTTGACGAGGAAAATGCCGAGGAGCTGCGCCGCAAATCCGTAGTGCGCTCGGCGATCGGCACGCTGAGCACGGCCGAGATCGAGGCGGTCGGGGCGATCTTCGAGGAACTCCCCGGCAGCGAAGGGATCCTTGTGGCCAGCAAGATCGCAGACCGCGTGGGGATCACCCGCTCGGTCATCGTGAACGCGCTCAGAAAGCTCGAAAGTGCGGGCGTGATCGAGTCCCGCTCCTCAGGGATGAAAGGCACTTACATCAAGGTCAAAAACGATCTCATCCGGACCGAGATCCGTAAGCCGTTCGAAGAGTAAGGCACGACGGCAGAGGCTGCGCAAAAGCACGGAGAATTGCGCGAAGCCGAAAAAAAGCGGGGCAGCGCCCCGCTTTTTGCATATCATGTTTTACCGATTTCTTTTGCCCCGGACCCGTTATCAGGCTTCTTTACTTTTCGCCAGAACGAGAGTTCCGCAGACAGCCACGAAACTCAGCAGAAGAACGGCGAGCCACAGACCCGTGTGGGAAGAATCACCGGTATTCGGCACTTCCGGCGTTGTTGTCGAGGTCTCTACTGCGGTGGTTTCTTCTACGGTAGTTTCTTCTTCAGTAGTCTCTTCTGCGGTGGTTTCCTCTCCGGTAGTCTCTTCTGCAGTAGTTTCCTCTCCGGTAATCTCTTCCGCGGTGGTTTCTTCCTCAGTGGTCACTTCTTCAGTGGTCACTTCTTCAGTGGTTGTTTCCTCCGTGGTTTCTTCCGCGGTGGTCACTTCTTCAGTGGTCGTTTCCTCCGTGGTTTCTTCGGTCGTCGGCGTATAGTTCAGTTCGTTCGTAATGGCTGCTTCATACTGTTCCGGCGTGCTTCTCGTATATGAGCCGACAGCATAGAATGACCAGTCACTGTGCTCATCAAACTCGATCCTGTCGGCATAGATCGTCATACCGTGCTCAGAAGCACCGATGCCGTAGACGAATTCGGCATTGCCGAAATCAAGTCCCTGGAAACCCTGATGCTTCTTGATCTCGTCAAACAGAACAGTCTGTTCTAAAGGACTCAGTTTTTCCGGCGTCCAGACAAAGGACTTGTTGCCCTTCTTTGCGACGACAAAGGACATCGGATAGGATTCCATCTCGAGCTCATGCGTCAGCTCGTTCTTCGGTTCCACACGGTCCCATGCTTCGGCATCCTGCCCGATCGTCAGGATGACGACAGGATCTTTGTGAGCGGAAGTGACTTCCTCGTAGTACTCGATCTCCGATTCGACGACCGTAAAGTTATAGGATTTGTAATGACCGTCATCGCCTATGTAGAAGCACTGATCGGTCACGTCGAAATCGTATTTCCAGCCGTCAGCCGCCGTGACCGTCGCCGTCATGAACAGATCGGATTCAGTATAAGTATCACCTTTGTGGCGGTACAGCTCGACCGTGATCTGCGATGGACGCTTACCGTTGGCATCGCTGTCGTCCTGCCAGGTCTTTTCGAATGGAAGGATGATGCTGGTCGGGTCATAAGGCGTCACGCCGGAACCCTCCGATGCAGACAGTTTTTTGCCGAAAGCCAGCAAACCGACGAATAATAAAACAAAAAACCAGAGTTTCTTCATAGTGAAACCCCCTTGAGCAAATAATTTCTTATAAGATTTTAACCGATTTGTCAAAAAAAAGCAAGCCGGAAATAGATGATTTGGAAATTTATATATCAAACAGGCTCATCTGCAGGTGTTTTTCCGGCAGTTCCTGCATGAAGGAGAAGCACTCCTCCGGGGTGCACAGGACGCCGTGCTCCCGGCAGATCTTCTGCAGGATAGCGCGTAATTCCGCCGCACGCGGGCTCGGCAGTTCGTAGGCATTGCCGTAGCGGCGGATGTAGCGCTCCTTCAGACCCGGGAAATCCCGGTCCAGCGCATCGTAGTAGTACTCCCGGTCGCCGTCGCGCAGGGTCAACCCCATGCCGAAATCGATCACGCCCTTCACGCCCACCCGGACGCATTCGCTTAAAATGGCTGTGACGTTTTCCGGCGTGTCGTTGATAAAGGGGAGGATCGGTGTCAGCCAGACGACCGTCGGGATGCCGCGCGCCTGTATCTGCTCCAGGACTTCGATGCGGCGCTTCGTATTGCAGACATTCGGCTCCAGTTTTCGGCAGAGCCCGTCGTCCCAGGTGGTAAGCGTCATCTGCACCACGCATTTCGCACTGCGGTTGATCTCGTCCAGCAGGTCGATGTCCCGCAGGATCCGGTCGGATTTCGTCTGGATGGCTGCGCCGAAACCGTATTTCAGGATGATCTCCAGGCAGCGCCGCGTCAGGCCGAGCTGTTCCTCACAGTGCATGTACGGATCGGACATCGAACCGGTCCCGATCATGCACTTTTTCCGCTTGGCCTTCAGTGCCTTTTCCAGCAGTTCCGGCGCGTTCTGCTTCACTTCGACATCCTCAAAAGGGTGCGTGAACTGATAGCAGCGGCTTCGGCTGTCGCAGTAAATGCAGCCGTGCGTGCAGCCCCGGTAGATGTTCATGCCATAGCGGCCGGCGCTCCCGGTCAGGAGCCCTTTGGCGTCAACAAAATGCATGGTCCATGCCTTCTTCGTTACAGTTTTTTCCGGAAACAAATGATCCGATTGGCTTCCTCAAATCCCAGAGCCATATGGAATTTTAAGCTTTCTGCATTGTCAAGCTCACAGTCGCTGGCGAATTCGGTACAGCCTTTTTCTCTTGCCCATATCTAAAGGATCGTGATCCGTCCACATTTGGATCGCCAGACTGGCAAGTACATCGGCATCCTCTGCTTTAGCTCTCTTAATCATGCTTTTTCTTCCTTGGAAAGCCGGACAACCGTCTCGAGCATTGTTTGATTTTCCAAGGGGAACTCCTTCACTTCTTCGCCGTTAACGGGGACAGGGAAGTTGAAGACGATCTTCCGGATCCAGCAGCCGTCATTCGGTTTTTCGGGATACAGATCGATCCGCTCAATGAGCGCTCGCATGAGATCTCTTTGTTCCGCCTCGCTGCAAGTATTATACAACTGCTCGAAGGCTAACAGCAAGCGGTAGATATTCTCTCCGGTCAGCTGTTCCTGCCGGATCGTCCGGATCTGATCCTGGACCTGCTCGATTTCTTCCTCAGCCTCTTCCTGCAGATCGTACTGTTCATCATAACGGCGCTGCAGATCCAGGTTCTTTCTGGCAAAGTGAGGATCGGATTCATCTAGGCTGTCCAGTTGCTGTTCCAGCCGGGTCTTCGTTCCCAATACAAGCCTTAATTTGCCGCGTGCTGCTTCCAGCTGCTTCTCCAAATCCGATGTGTCGATGGCCTTGCCGATTTTTTCTTCGATAGCCTTGGCAAACATCGGCTGCCGGACGGTGGCGCAGATGATATCCGCCACCAGCTTGTTCATCTCTTGTTGTTCGATGTTGGTACGAAACGTGCAGGAATGGCCGGTCGCACCGTTTTTATTTTTGCAGTAATAGTAGTATCTCGTATATTTGTCCTTGCTGTGTGCCTTGGCAATGTTTCCGTAAAGGCTCTTTCCGCAGCAGGGGCATTTCAGCAATCCGGACAGAATGTGTGCATGTTCCGTGTCGTGGATCTTTTCCCGCCGATAGCCGTTCAGATGCCGCTTTGCCTGTGCCAGATTCCAGTCTTCCTCGCTGATGATCGCTTCATGCTGTCCTTCGTAAATCGGGAACTCCGACTGCTTTACGACATGCATTTCATTACGAGAGCCAAGCCTTTTCTCTGTTTTATGTCTCCCGAAAGCGATTTTGCCCATGTAGATCGGATTATCCAGCACCAGCTTGATAAAGTGCGAGGAGAACCCGGGGATCGTATTGTTCTGCCGGGTCTTTTTGACAAAGCCATTCCGGTTCAGATACGCGGCGACGCCGTTGATCCCGTCGTTCGTGTGGATGTATCGGTCGAAGATGACGCGGATCGCTTCCACTTCATCCTCTGCAATCTCAAGTTCTCCGTTTACCAGTTTGTAGCCATAGGGGGCAAAACCACCGTTCCATTTTCCTTCCTTGGCTTTCTGGACCCTGCCGGCCATCGTCTGAGAGCGGATGTTCTCCCGTTCGATCTCCGCAACAGCCGACAATACGGATATCATCAGTTTTCCTGCATCTTTGGAGCTGTCGATCCCGTCTTCGACACAGATCAGATTGACGCCAAAATCCTGCATCGTCTGCAGAGAATTCAGAACATCTGCTGCATTCCGTCCGAAGCGGGAGAGTTTGAAGACCAAAACGTAAGACACACCGTCCTTGCCTTCCTGAATGTCTGAAAGCATCTGCTGAAACGCTTTTCTGCCCTGGATGTTCTTGCCGGAAAAGCCCTCGTCAGAGTATTCCCCTGCGATGGTCAATTCCTGATATTCCGCATATTTTCGCAGTTTGTCCTTCTGTGCATCCAGACTGTATCCGTCAACTTGCATCGCTGTAGAAACGCGGGTGTAAATGTAGCATTTTTCCTGCTTTTTCACTTTTCCTCTCCTCCGGGAAGCTGAGGCAGGGCATCCGTCCTGACAGCAGCAAGCGTCTTCATCTGCTTCACAGCCAATGCACGGAGAAGTACAAGCCGTTCGGGCATCAGTTTGCCCTGGTCGATCAGGATGGCATTATAGCTCTCCATATTGGCCAGGACGAGCAGCTGGTTTAATTCTGCATAGTCCCGGATGTTCCCTTTTTTTCCGGGGTTTTCATCCCGCCACTCCTTTGCTGTTTTCCCAAACAAGGCTACGTTCAGCAGATCTGCCTCATTGGCATACTTGTACGAGATCTGTTCTTGTGTCAGTTCCGGCGGGATCAGATTTTCTTTTATGGCGTCGGTATGGATCCGGTAATTCAGCTTGGCGATCTCCCGGTTCAGATTCCAGCTCAAGGAAAGACGACTGTTTTCATCCGACTTGAGCCGGCGATAGTCCTTCATGATGTACAGCTGAAACTCCGGCGAGATCCATAAGGCAAAGGACATGGCAATATCGCTGTGTGCGTACGTTCCTCCGCCATAACGGCCGGCTCTGGTGACGATCCCGATGGCATTCATTTCTTCGATCCATCTTGTAGGTGTCATAACAAATCGGTTGAGGCCGGCATCCGGTTTAACCGCCTCGAATTGCACACGGTTAAAATTCGGGTTGTGCAGTTCTTCCCAGATCCCCAGGTACTCAATAGTGTTCCTGTTCCTCATCCAGTTTTGAATAACGAATCGCGGATCACCTGAGTTCCTATACTTGGCAATATCTGTCAGTGATATGAATTCATTCTCGAAATCGGTTGTATATACCCCGATATCGATCCCTTTTGCGTGAATGGTTTCTTTTATGGGTGTTTTAGGCATTATTGTTTCCTCCGCTTTCAGTTTCCATTTCTGCATCAGGATCACTTACGGATCCTTTCTGCTTCAGCATTTCGACCCGGATATAGTATTCCAGAAGCCGAACAAGATAATCCGGCGCATGGCGGCCGTCCCGTTCCCACTCGGACATGGTCCGGTACGGAATCTTAAAATACTCACAAAACTCTTTACGGTTCATTCCCGTACTCTTACGCAATTCAACGATCTTTGCGGCCTTATCCATACTGTACCTCCCATCATCGCCCCAATATGAGAGCAGTATAGCACAGACCGAGAAAGAACACAATGTGTCTATTTCCTGTTTATGAACTTTTTTTCAGCCGATCCCAATATTGCTGAAGCCGATCATTCATTTCCTTTCTGTGCAGCCATTTGAGAGATGACGGAAGGACAAAGAAACGAATGGCCTGAAATCCGTTCAGTACTTTTGAACCGTATTTCAAAATCAGTTTTGTCATCACATCGATGCAGCGGTCAAAGGCTGCCTTCTGCCCGGGATCTTTTATTTCATGTTTCAATTTATGCTTTCCTTTCCTTCAATGGATGGGGGTCTCAGGGTTCCTCCCTGACGTCTGTCTCTGGCCGGCAAAACCTGTTTTTGCCGGACGGAGACGTTGCTTGCTAAACCAAAACCGTCGCATGGGCCTTGTCTCGTTTTTTATTCGATTTCCTCTGTTGGGAGGGGCAGCGGCCGCTGTATGTTCCTGGAAAGCGGTCCGCCCCGACCCCTTATATAATTTATAAACTATATAAATATACAAACACGCGTGCGCGCGTTTATTATCTATATACCTTCCTCTTGAGGTGGCATGGTGGTAATAGGGGAGAGTGTGAGAGGGGGAATGACTGATGCCATTTTTCATTCACGGCAGCGAGATGATTGCCGCCGAGAATCCCCTGCCAAAACCGTCTACCCGAAAACCGGGGATGAAACCTCGTTTTTTTGTCGCGTTTTGGTGCGTGTTTCGGTTGATTTTTGCCCCGTATTGCTTCCTGAATGCCTCCTTCGTGAGTTTCCCTGTTAAAATCCTTTTACGGGCCGATTTCCCTGTTTTTGCTCCCTTATTGTTTTTCCTGTTTCCGAACCTGTCCGTCCGGCCTTGCTGCGCTTCCCCAGATAGTCCGGGCAGCAGATCAGTTCCGCCCGAAAACTCTGCATGCAGCTGTGCGTACAGCAACGGCAGATACGGTTGAACTTTCTTCGACCCGTTGCCGGATCGATGAAGAAAGCCCAGTACAGTTTGTCCTTTTTCGACATTCTGGGCATCGTATCATTTCCTTTCTTTCGTTTTCTGATTCTGCCGACAGCATGACCACAATAGAACATATGTTCGATTTTGTCAAGAGGTGTGGTGATGACATAAAACGACACCTCGCCCCTTTTCGCACGGATTTTCGCACGGACTTAAAAGATTTCTTGAACATAAAAAACCTCAGCATGCAGATTTGCATGCTGAGGTTTCATCTTTAGGCAAATTAATCACCGGTTTCAGATGATATATTTGATATTTCAGCTATCAATGTTTCCAGGGCAGTTTTTGCCGTTTCGTTATCAGTAATGAAGCCGAACGCCTTGACGTCTTTCCATGCCACCCTGCGGGCTGCGACCTCCTGCATGATCTGATCCTGCAATTCTCTTATGCGGTTTTGATATGCAGCTGAGTCCGGACGGTTGATCAACTCCTGCAGTTCTTTTTCGGCAGGTGAAAGCTCAGCATTGTCAGCCGGCTTCAGATAAACTTCATCGTGCTTTGCCGAGAAGGCGGAAGCGCAAGGATAAGCATATAAAAATGTATTCTTTTCTTCCTCTGATTGCAGGTATTCTGTCGGGAAGTCCGGACGAATAAGAAAAACCAAATATTCAGTCTGCTGACGCAAAGGCAGCTGGTTATATGGACAGCTGATCCAGCCCGGTTCCGAAAGTGCTCCAGCAAATTCCTGCCCGGCCGGACGCTGATAAAACAGACAGGACTCGTAGATCCAAATAGTATCTCCCGCCTGCAGAGCATTTCCGCTTTTAATCACCTTGCGTACTTTGACCGTCGACAGCATATCCAAATTTTGACTCATTTTTCGCTCATAAGGTTCAACAATGAGGATCTCCGTGGCCTTGTTTTCCAGTTCAGTGAGTGTCGGAACTGTTTGCTCCGGTTTTTGTTCAAAAACTAAATTGACGATAAAATTATCCAGCTCAGAATCGCTTACTATCTGGATTCCAGTTGCTTTGCTTCTATTGATGACTCCGGCAGCAAAAGCGCCGGTTATTAGCAACAGGCAGGTCATTAGTATCACTCTACGAAATTTCATGACAGTTCTGCCTCCCGGCATTTGCCATCTGCCATACGAAATACGCGGCTGCACAGACCGGCAACATCTTCTCCCTGGTGCGTTGCAACTAAAATTGTGCAGCCCCTTTGCTGCTCTTCGCGCATGAT
The DNA here is from genome assembly GCA_017428265.1 of Lachnospiraceae bacterium. GTDB lineage: Bacteria > Bacillota > Clostridia > Lachnospirales > Lachnospiraceae > UBA6987. Next base: position 51,797 of record JAFRRD010000017.1, read on the forward strand.
CTGCCTAAACAATTCTACTGCGTCGTCGTCCAAGCCGTTTGTCGGTTCATCTAACAGCAAAAGCTGCGGGCTTTCCATGATCGCCTGCGCCAACGCAAGTTTCTGTCGCATACCCATGGAATAGGTGCGGATCGGGCGTTTGTCGTCGGGATTCAGCCCTACGCGTTCCAATGCCGTCCGCATTTCTTCTTCTCCGATCTCGTTGCGAATGCCAGCCAGCAACTTCAAATTCTCCATCGCGCTGTACTGCGGCCAAAGCTCTGTCTTTTCAATGATCAAACCCAGCCGATCCGGAAAAGCATTCTCTCTCGACAAATCTTTCCCGAAGACAATGATTTTTCCGTTTACCCGAATCAAGCCGGCGATGGCACGCAGCAGCATGGTTTTCCCGGAGCCATTCCGCCCGAAAAAGCCGTAGATCCCTCCGGCATCCAGTTCCAGATTAACACGGGAAAGCACCTCTTGTCCTTTGATTTGCTTTGTCACATTTTTGAGAATGATCTTATCATTCATGGTTGCCCCTTTCCCTTTATAATAAATCAGTTCGCTCTGCCAGCCTGCTGCCGATACCGAAAAGAAGGACAGCGCTGATTCCTGAAAGAACGGCTGTCATTTCCGGATGCAGTCCCTCTATTCCGCGGGAAAACAAATCCTCCATGCCTTGCAGCGCCTTCGGGCATTCATGCAGCAAGAGTGACGCGCGGCAGGGTAAAAAGATTCGTAAAACTGCTGTCACAAACGCTGTGCGCGGAACGAAGGTCAGCAGCTGTCCTCCCATATACACTCCGGACATCAGCAAAAAAACATATCGTGCATCCATTAACAGGCAAAGCACCGACGATCCCAACAGTAAAACATACCCTACTGCCATCTTTGTACAAATCAGCGCGAGCAATCCATCTACTGCTTCAGATAAGTCTGCGACGCGCAGTCCGAAGCAAAAACCAGTAAATGCTGTCCCCAGTAAGATCATCAGCGCATAACATGTTGAGGAAACAAATAACGTGACTTGCCGGCGCCGCCACCAGAATCGTCTTGTTCCCTCTCTGGTAACCGACAGAACATTGACAGCCAGACTGTCTTCTGACTGATTGATTCCAAAAAGGAAACAGGCAAGAAGAAACGGCAGGGAATTCACTAAAATCAGAAAAAACCCCGACAGATCCTCGAAGCTGATCATTCCGAAGGTAAGAAGCCAAAGTTCTTCCATACCCCCCGGAGCATAGCGTTTTCCCCACAAAGCGAGGATCGCGCCAAGGGGCAGCCCTATCCATACTCTTCGAACGCTGCTCCGCAGCCAGGGGGCAAGATGTCCTTTTTGCAATTCCATTGAAAAACAGTGATGCAGCAAAAGAAAGGCCACCACAGCCTTTACCGCCAGGCTTCCCGCTGAAGCTGCAAGGTCGCGTGTCGCTACGGTATCGCTTGCGAAAAGTTGAAAAACCGGTTTGTAAAACCAGGAAATATCTGGTGAAATTAGCGAGCCTGTCGCCTGAAGATAATCAAGGCTGAGGAGAAGCCCAAAAAGCAGTGCCCCGAGACGACGGGCAGTAAACAGTGTATCGATGACCGTCACAAAAACGCCCAGCACGAAGAGGTTTGCCAGCCAGAGCGCTGTGATTGCGAAAGAAGCCCCGAGGTTTTTATGGTTTATGCTTCCCGCATAGATCATCAAAGTGCAATGCGGCAGCCAGTATACCAGCGTTTCCGCAAATAAGGAAAGCATCCGGGCTTTGCATACGGTTCCGCGATCGCTAAAGCGAATAAAACAATATTGATGAAAATACAGTCTGTTCCGGCTGTCAACAAGAAGCAAAAATCCCAAAACCAGAATGAAGTGGAGTGGCGCAGATATTCCGTAGCGAATCACAGGATCAACTTGAGAACTCAGATGTTGGATCAACAAATAAAGCGCATATGCTCCGCATATCATCCACAGATTTCTCGCACGGAGGGGCAAAACGATTCGCTTCTTCATAGCTCATCCCTGTCAACTTTCACCTTCATCAGCAAAAGCCCTAAACTCAGCAACAGCGGCAGCACCAAAGAAACACCGATGACGAGGAAAGCCGCGGGAGTCATGTCTTCGGTTCTAAGCTGCAGCAGATTGACAGAGATCCACTCGCTTCTCCCCATTACACCAATAAGCAGATACAGTACTGCCACTGCAAGAGATGGCAATATAGCGACCACTACTGCATTTGGATGGAAGTACAGTGATACAGCATATGTCAGCAGCGCCATCATTCCGCAAAACAGCCCAATCAGCAAAATATGCAGGAGCATGTTGAGAACAGGCGCATTCATATAAAGTGACGGAAACAGCATTTCCGAAAGAGAATAAGGAATCTTGTCCTGAAAATAGTTCTCATAGACACTTGATGTCATAGACGGTGAAACAGAGAGCAGCTTTCCCCGAGGTACAGCAACCAGACAGAGCAGATAGTTAAGCAAAAGCGGATAGATTCCCATAAGAAAGCCTGACAGAGCAACCGCTGCCGCCTTACCTGTGTAGTAGGTTGACCTTCCCGTTCTCGCCAGGGTCAGGCAGATTGCATTGTTGCTTTTTTCTTCGTACCAGGAGCAGGCAGCAGGAAAAGATGCCAGGATCGGAAGCAGAAGGAACAGCATCATTTGCCCAATTCCTGACTCATAAAGCAGGGTGAGATGTTCCGGAAGAACACCGATAGCATTATGCTGATCAAAAAAGACGGCAATAACAAACGCCAGCACTGCCAATACTGTGCCGACCAGAACCGCTGCCCAGGTCAAGCGGTTCATCCAGACTTTTTTCAGTTCAAGAAACAGCATAGCACCCTCCTGTAGGTATTACCTCTTCGTATCAGCACTGTTTAGTTCAGTATTATATCATCTTAAAGTGCTTCAGTGCTTCTTCTATTGCTTTTTCTTTTTCTTCCGGGCAGTTCGGCTGTCGGGAATCCTTCGATTTCGGCAAATTGTAATTCTCCCGCATATCCAGACCATGTTTTCGCTTTATTTGGGCGATATTCAGGCGTGACACATGGAATCCGTACTTTTCCTGAATCCATTCCCGGATCTCGTCATAGGTCGCACCGGTCTGCAAACCGGATGTATCCAGATTCTCCAAATCGAATTCCACCCGGATATGCTTTGTTGACATGTTTCCCTTGGAAAGCAAGACAACGCATTCCACACCATTACCGTTGTCCAAACTGATGGACATGTCCTCCGGGATGATGGGAAGGCGGAAACGGATGGATTTCAGCCATTGCCCGGTCGGCTTTGCCTCCTCGTGGATCTGGATCTCCGATATCAGAGCCTCCATCAGTTCCTTCCGTTCCTTTCTGTCCATAATATCATAAAAATGCCTGAAATTGATCAGGATCCTGTAAATATTCTCAGCCGTCATTTTTTCGGCTTCGAGGACGCTTTTCTTGTCTCTGGCTGCTGCAAGCTCGGCTTCGATCCTGTCGATCTTGTCATATAACCCGTATAAGCGCTCGTCGAGATCGGCCTTTCGTTTATTGTAATGGCGGTCATCAAAATCAAGCGAGTCTATTTCCTCTATCAGCTTTGCTTTCAATGTAAAACTGTGGCGCAATGCTTTTTCTGCAGTACTGATTTCCTGATTGATCTCTGTTGTATCGATCTTCGTATTGATCCGATCCGTCATCATCGCTGCAAATTTCGGGCGGCTCACCAACTGCGAAATCACTTCCGCAACAGCGTTTTCAATGGTTTCCTCGTGTACCATTTTGCGATAGCTGCACTTCCCGCCTCTTGTCATCAGACGGTGTTTGCAGCCGTAATAGTAATAATCTTTGTATCTGGTTCCGTCCGGCTTGCGCTTTTTGCACTTATAGCCGTACATAGGCGCACCGCAGACCGGGCAGCGAAGGATCGAGGACAGAACATGGATCCGCTGATCTTCTTTGCCGAATACGTGCTCATATCGCTTTGCCTGCTTCTTCGCCTTGACCTGAGCTGCCTGCCACAGTTCTTCACTTACGATGCCCTCATGCAGACCGTCTACCAGAATATAATTCTCTGCTTCAACATGGCGATATTCGTTTCGGGTCCCGCGCACCTTTTCTGACTTTATACGTCCGAAAGCGATTTTTCCGCAGTAGACCGGGTTTTTGATCAGTCTTCGAAGATAGTGGGCATCAAACTGAATATTCGTTCCATTCTGACGCGGGATCTTGTCAATACCGTGTACCGCCAGATATCTGGCGATGCCGTTGGCTCCCAGATCCGTATGGACATATTTGTCATAAATCACCCTGACGGCTTTTGCTTCTTCTTCATTGATAATCAGCTCTCCGTCCTTGAGCTGATATCCGTAAGGCGCAGGACCGCCGTTCCACCGGCCTTCCCGCGCTTTCTGCATCCGGCCTTCCATTGTCTGAACGCGGATATTGTCTTTTTCGATCTCAGCCACGGCAGAGAGTACCGAGATGATCAGCTTGCCGGCATCTTTGGAGGAGTCGATCCCATCTTCCACGCAGATCAGATTGACGCCGAAGTCCTGCATGATCTGCAGAGAATTCAGCACATCGGCTGCGTTTCGTCCAAAGCGGGAAAGCTTGTAGACCAGCACATAGGATACACCGTCCCGGTCATCCCGGATATCCTTCATCATCTGCTGGAACTGCAGGCGTCCTTCGATCGAACGTCCGGATTTGCCGGCGTCTTCATATTCTCTGGCGATCTCATATCCGTTGAAATCGGCAAAGGCTTTCATCCGCGCTTTCTGCGCATCCAGAGAATAACCGTCGATCTGCATGGCGGTGGAAACGCGGGTGTAGGTATAGACTTTAATTCGTTTTTCTGTCACAGTGCTCCTTTCGGCGTTCAATTTCCTCTTGACTTTTCCTGCGATACTGTGCTATTGTTCTGCTTGAAAGAAGCGGGTTTTTTACCGTACGTGTTAAGAGTTTCTTAACAGCCAGGCGGGTTGCTCGTTTCTTTTTTTACGTTGATCACATCGTAAAGATATTTCTTTCCGTCCAGATCATGCCGGATGATCATATATACCCGGAAGACGTTGTATCGTTCGATTTCGCCGTCCTCACCGTAGACCGGCAGGGCAAAACGCGACTCATACCGGTACCAGCCATTTGCGGCGTCCACGGCATGTTTCGCCTTTCGGTTGGGTGTAAATCTTCCGTCAGCGGCGATCTCCAGCATTTCCCCCAGCCCCTGTGCAGCATTAGCTTTTGCCTTTGCCGCAGTGCCTTTTAAGCCGTATGTATATTCAGAACCGGTATACTCATCCGGCAGATCCTTGCCGATATACACGATATCCTCTGTGTCGGCTATCTTATAGAACTCGCCGACAAGGGATTTCAGATATTCTCTGACTTCCTCCCAATTGATCGAACGCTTGCCTTTGAAGCGGATCTCGTTGATCAGAACGATCTTATGTCCGTCGGCATCCCGGATGATCGATACGTTTCTCTCCATAGGCTACTCCTTCGTATTCTGCAGCATGTTCATATAGGCCAGCAGGCGGCGCTTTTTCGCGTCAGACAGTTCGCGGTAGTCATAGAGCATCTTCTCCTCCATGAGCAGCGCGTCCGTTCTTTCCGCCATATTGTATGATACCTCCTCAGGCATCTCAGACCGTCCCTCGCCGGCCAGCAGCGTCCTGGGATCCAGATCAAGGACTTCGCAGATGATGAGGATCTTGTCTGCACCGGGATTTGTCTTTTTCTTCCGCCAGTCGCTGATCGTCCGGGTCGAGATCCCGGTTCGTCTGGACAGTTCCACCTGAGACATATGCCGCTCATCCAATATCTCAAAAAGCCTTTCACTGATCGTCATATCAAAACCTCCCGTCTTATTTGTCCGTTTATGCGGATTGTCCGTATAAGCGGATGATATCACATCGGCTCCATTTTGTCAAGCGCGGATTTACGCTCAACAACACTTTCCTGTGATTGGGTCCGGACACTGAAATCACAGCTGAGTGACCGATCGGAAAGAAGTGCTTTTCGTCTTGCCCGAAAATATTCCCGCATCCTTTCCGCCATCTTCAGAAAGATGCCTGTCAGTTTGAATGCCGGCAGTTTGCTCAGATCGATCTCGTTAAAATGTCTTGCCATGATGTCTGAAAGAAGCGCAGCAAATGCTCTCCAGACATCCGGCTGTTTATTCTGTTCCATACGGTATCCTCCTTTATCTCCGCGGGGTCTCAGGGTTCCTCCCTGACGTCTGTCTCTGGCCGGCAAAACCTGTTTTTGCCGGACGGAGACGTTGCTTGTTAAACCAAAGCCGTTGCATGGGCCTTGTCTCGTTTTTCATTCGATTTCCTCTGGTGAGAGGGGCAGCGGCCGCTGTATGTTCCGGGAAAGCGTCTGCCCCGACCCCTTATATAATTTATAAACTATATAAATATACAAACACGCGTGCGCGTGCTTATTATTTATATACCTTCCTCTTGAGGTAGCATGGTGGTTATAGGGGAGAGTGTGAGAGGGGGAATGGCTGATGCCATTTTTTCATTCACGGCAGCGAGATGATTGCAGCCGAGAATCCCCTGCCAAAACCGTCTACCCGAAAACCGGGGATGAAACCTCGTTTTTTTGTCGCATTTTGGTGCGTGTTTCGGTTGATTTTTGCCCCGTATTGCTTCCTGAATGCCTCCTTCGTGAGTTTCCCTGTTAAAATCCTTTTACAGGCCGATTTCCCTGTTTTTGCCCCCTTTTTCCTTTGCCTGTTTCCGAACCGGTCCGTCCCGCCTTGCTGCGCTTCCCCAGATAGTCCGGGCAGCAGATCAGTTCCGCCCAAAAACTCTGCATGCAGTTGTGCTTGCAGCAGCGGCAGATATGGTTGAACTTTCTTCGACCCGTTGCCGGATCAATGAAGAAAGCCCAGTACAGTTTGTCCTTTTTCGACATTCTGGGCATCGTATCATTTCCCTTCTTTCGTTTTCTGATTCTGCCGACAGCATGACCACAATAGAACATATGTTCGACTTTGTCAAGAGGTGTGGTGATGACATAAAACGACACCTCGCCCCTTTTCGCACAAAAGATTTCTTGAACATAAAAAACCTCAGCATGCGGATTTGCACCTGCTGCTGAGGTTTTATTCTTTTGCCACATTATTCACTTGAGAATTGCTATTGTTTTATTCTATCCTTTCCAGCGTTTTTCATGGTTACTTCCTAACGTAAGAACAGATATGTTCTGTTTATCTGATCCCGAGAAGGGCTGCGGCTTCGGCTGCCTTATCTTCCGGCAGCTGGGCCGAGACCGCGTCGGCGTGGTACAGAAGCCCGTACGGCGCCGTATATATCCAGCCGTCAAGGCTCGTGCCGTCCTGCAATGTTACGGTCAGAACGCGCTCGCCCATCATCTCTTCCTGAAACTCCGGATCCGGGGCGTCGTCCCGAACGGCAAAGGAATACGGGTAGCGATCCAGCGTCTGTCTGTAATCCCAGCTGAGTCCCGAAAAGCTCTCAAACGCATTAAGGTCCTTAAAGAGCTCATAAAAGCGGGTGATGTCATCCCGGCCGGTCAGTTTGACCATCCGCATCGACTTCTGCGCTTTTTTGCCGCTGTCCGTATTGTCCCGCGGGAAGCAGGACGTACTGACCGACTTGATGTCCTCCGCGCTTTCAATGCCGTAGACCGTCTTCCACAGTTGTCCGAACGTCCAGCTGCCGTTACAGAAGGAATGAAACGTCCACAGCACCATTCCGCCTTCCCGGCTTTCTCCGATCAGATAATTCAGAGCGGTCAGTCCTTTTACCCGGTAAAAGCTTCTTCCGTCTTTCTGCAGGTAGAGTTCTCCGATAAACGGCTTTAAGTCCTTCCCTTCCACCGCCCCGGACGAACCGGAATAGACCCGGTAGTATTCGGCCTCATTTTCGCCAAGAGGAAGAATGGCGAACTCCTGAGCGTTGCTCTGCCAGGATAACAGATGGCTGCGTCCCGCTGCCATGAGCAGCCGGTTTTCCAGTCGTCCGAACGGCAGATAAGGCCACAGATACAGGCCGAGCAGCAGGCAGGCCGCAGCCGCCGCGATCCAGCGAAAGACCTTCTTTTTCCTGCGCGGAGCCGTTTTCTCCGGCAGCGCCTCCGTAATATATTCGTCCCGGATCTCTCCGAGAGCCCGAATCATTTCTCCTTCTTTCATACGTCTATCCCTTCTTTCAGCAGGAACTCCCGCAGCGCTCTCCTGGAGCGGAGAAGCGACATTTTAACTTTGCTTTCCCCGACGCCTAGGTCTTTCGCGATCTGCCTTACGCTGTCGAGGTACCAGTAGCGACGGACGAACAGCTTTCTTGCTTCGGGCTTCAGGCCTTCCAGAAAACGATCAAGGAGTGCGGTAAATTCCTTTTCTTCCAGCTCCCGCTCAACATCATCCCGGGCAGGGAGACACTCCAGCAGTTCCGTTTCTGCTTGCAGGATATCTCCGCCGCGCCGCAGAGCCTTATTGGCACGCAGGCGGTCGATGGAGAGATTTCTCGTGATGCGGCAGAGGTAGGCAGCGAGGTCCGCGGGAGCTTCCGGCGGAACGCTGTTCCAGACCCGGAGCAGGGCATCGTTGACACACTCCTCGGCATCCTCTTCGGAGCCGAGAACGTTGAAAGCGATCCGGGACAGGATCCGGCCGTATTTCTCCGTGCACGCTTCGATCGCCGTTTCGCTGCGCATCTCAAATTGCTTCAGGATCTCGCGGTCGTCCATTTTTTCCTTTCCCGCAGCCGGAGCCGCGCTGAATCATAAGGCCTTACACTTTTTCAGACGGAAAATGCCATAAAAGGTCACAAAGAAGGATGAAAAAACAGCATATTAAACTAGTTATTGCTAAAAATTCCCCCCTCAATCATACGGAAGTATCTCAGGGCTTCCTCTATCGCATTCACCTTCTCCTCCGGGCAGCCTGGCTGTTTTGAATCCGGTGACTTCGGTTTATTGTAATTCTCCCGCATATCCAGACCATGTTTTCGCTTTATTTGGGCGATATTCAGGCGTGACACATGGAATCTGTACTTTTCCTGAATCCATTCCCGGATCTCGTCATAAGTCGCACCGGTCTGAAAACCGGAGGTGTCCAGATTCTCCAGATCGAATTCCACTCTGATATGCTTTGTCGATGTGTTTCCCTTGGAAAGTAAGACAACCGCTTCGATTTTGTCAAGAGGTGTGGTGATGACATAAAGCGACACCTCGCCCCTTTTCGCACGGACTTGAAAAATTGAATTTACGGGGCTAACTTCCGCAGGCAGGTAATGTGACAATTCTGTCATTCGCTTTTAGTTGCCCGGGATGGTATAATAAAAGTGTTTCAATTTTCGATATCCGTAAGAAAAGAGGACTCTCATGGAAAAACTGCTGCTGGTTGAAGACGATTCCGCCCTGGTGCGGCGGTTAACGGAATATTTGAGTGCAGAGGGCTTCCGCTGCATTTCTGCCGGCGGTCAGACGCAGGCTGTCACCGCTATCGATGCTGAACAGCCCGATCTGGCGTTGGTCGATATTACCCTGGCGGAAGGAAATGGTTTTGCCGTCTGTGCTTATGCCAGGGGGAAAGGCGTTCCCGTCATCTTTCTCACGGCTTCCAGTGATGAATTGAGCACCGTGACCGGACTGGACATGGGAGCCGACGACTATATTGCCAAACCCTTCCGGCCGAAGGAACTGGTTTCACGTATCCGCAGCGTTCTGCGGCGGTCTTCGGGAAATCACGGCGAGATCGCGCTGGGCGAACTGCGGGTCGATTCAGGCAAAGGCCTGGTGTTTCGCGCTGACCGGCAGATCTTTCTGTCTGCGTTGGAGTACCGCCTTTTCATGTTTTTTCTGAATCACCGGGGGCAGGTTCTGACCCGTGAACAGCTGCTGGATGAGATATGGGACAGCGCCGGCGAATATGTAAGCGACAACACACTGACCGTCTATATCAAGCGCCTGCGAGAGAAACTGGAAGAAGATCCTCAGGATCCCCGCCTGATCCTGACGGTCCGCGGGATCGGCTACCAGCTGAAGGAGTAAGCCATGATCCGGAACAATAAAGAACTGAAACGGAGCCTCATTCTGCTTTCCGTGATCTGTCTGGCGCTTGCCGTCTGCGGATTTCTGCATTCCGCTCTGACCGGCCTCTTGGTGCTGGCGGTAAGTCTTGCCGTATGCCTGGTTTTCCTTTTCACGGAGGTCTCCCGCTATAAAAAACTGCAGTCTTTCAGTGAACATCTGAACGAACTGCTGCAAAAAGGAACGCCGCTGCCAATCCGTGACTACGAAGAAGGCGAACTCTCGCTGCTGGCAAACGATATCCAAAAGATCACTCTGCTGCTGAAAGAACGGGCAGACGCTCTGCAGAAAGACAAGTCATTTCTGGCGGATGCCCTGGCGGATATATCTCACCAGCTCCGCACGCCGCTTACTACGATGAATCTGACCATCGGCCTGCTGCAGGAAAAGGACCTCTCCGAAGAACGCCGGGCTGCGCTGACCCGTGAACTGAACGCGCTCCTTGCCCGTACGGAATGGCTGGTGGAAGCCCTCCTCAAACTGTCCCGCCTGGATGCCGATGCGGTCGTTATGACGAAAGAAAGAATCTCTGTCCAGAAGTTGACGGAAAAAGCCACCGAACCGCTTCTGATCCCGCTGGAACTGCGGGGAATCACGCTGATGACCGAAGGCGGCGAGGCACGTTTTTCCGGAGACCTGAACTGGACGGCGGAAGCGTTAAGCAACCTCCTCAGGAACGCAGTGAGTTACACGCCGGAAGGCGGCAGCATCCGGATCAAGGCGGAAGAAAATGCCCTGTTTACTGTCATCACCGTGACGGATTCCGGGCCCGGGATCACACCGGAAGACCTGCCGCATCTGTTTGACCGCTTTTATAAAGGCCGTGGTTCGTCGGAAAACAGCTATGGGATCGGCCTGTCGCTTGCGCAGAAGATCATTCATACTCAGGGCGGGACCCTGCGCGCCATTAACACCGCGGAAGGCGCCTGCTTCGAGATCAAGTTCTATAAGCAGGTATTGTGACAGATCTTTTAGAAAAAACTCACCGGATCGTCACCTTAAGAAGGTATGATCGGAACCGGAATAGTCACCGAAGGAGTTCGTATGGAAATACTGAAAGTCGAAAACTTATCCAAAATTTACGGTTCCGGTGAGGGAGAAGTGCGGGCACTGGACAACGTGTCCTTCAGCGTCGAAAAGGGACAGTTCCTGGCGATCGTCGGGCCGTCCGGTTCCGGGAAATCCACACTGCTGCACATTTTGGGCGGTGTTGACCGTCCCACTTCCGGGAAAGTCTTTCTGGAAGGGCAGGACGTCTTTGCGCAGGATGAAGACCGTCTGGCGATTTTCCGGCGCCGTCAGGTCGGCCTGATCTACCAGTTCTATAATCTGATCCCCGTGCTGAATGTCACGGAAAACATCACTCTTCCGGTCCTGCTGGACGGGAGAAAGGTCGATCAGAAGCGTCTGGAAGGACTGATCCGGGAGCTGAACCTGACCGGCCGGGAGAAACATCTTCCCAACCAGCTCTCCGGCGGCCAGCAGCAGCGGGTCTCCATCGGCCGGGCGCTGATGAATTCACCGGCGCTTCTTCTGGCAGACGAGCCGACGGGCAACCTGGATTCGGCAAACTCGCAGGAGATCGTCGCGCTTCTTAAGAAGGCGAACCGCCAGTACGGTCAGACCCTGATCGTCATCACACACGATGAATCGATCGCCCTGCAGGCGGACCGCATCATCAGTCTGGAAGACGGCAGGATCACAAGGGACGAGGTGCTGCGATGAATATTCTCTCGCAGCTGACCCGGCAGACTCTCCGGCAGAACCGGACACGGAGCCTTGCCGCCTTTGGCGGCATTTTTCTCGCGGCTGCCATGTTTACGATCCTGACGACGGCGGTCTTCAGCCTCTGGGACTATGTGCGCCGGGGAACGGAATACGAGACCGGCGATTATTTTGTGAGCGCTGATTTCGTAGACGAAGCCGGGCTGGAAACCGCTCAGAACGATCCGCTGATCCGCCGGGTCAGCGACATGAAGATCACCGGCTGTTACAGTCAATTTGAGCGGATCGCGCCGGGCAGTACCTATCCGGTGGCAGCAGTGGACAATGCCTTTTTCAAAGAGATGACCGTTCCGTTAAAAGAAGGGCGTCTTCCGGAAAACAGTTCAGAGATCCTTATCCCCGAGCAGATCAACCTTGTCTGTCTGCAGCAGGGCTGGAAAACCTGGAAGATCGGGGAGAGTGTGAATCTGGACCTCTTTGATCTGCGGAAGGCAAAGACAGTCGAGGAAAACGGCTGGAGCAAGCAGTACAGACCGGATGAGACCGAATCGCAGGAATACCGTATTGTGGGGATCACCCGCAATAAAGCCTACAGTGACGACGAGAACGATTGGGGCGCTTACTGCCTGCTGACACTGGCGGACGGTGCGGAAGGTGATACGCTCTGGCACCGGCTCTTCCTTAAGACGGCACCGAAAGATGCTACAGCCGTTCTGGCCAGGCATTACGGTCAGAAATCATTCCTGAATGATGATCTTCTCCGGGTCCACGGGGCAGGCGGAATCGGTCAGAATACTGTGATCATCTTGGTCATTACCCTGGCGGCTCTTCTGATCGCCTCTGCGCTTTCCGCAGTTCTTATCCGCAGCATTTTCTCTGTGTCGGTGACGGAGCGGACGCGGGAATTCGGCCTGCTTGCCAGCATCGGGACAACACCGAAACAGATCAGCGGGCTCGTCCGCAGGGAAGCGTTGACCTTTCTGGCCGCATCGCT
>JAFRRD010000018.1 GCA_017428265.1 Lachnospiraceae bacterium
ATAGCGGATTACATTGACTATTACAACAATGAACGCATCCAGGCAAAAACAAAATGGATGCCACCTGTAAAGTACAGAATGGCATCCACTTGTTGAGGCCCGTCATAAATCAATGTGTCCAGGAAACTGGGTACATATCACATGGCCGCCTTTTTCTTTGTCTTTTTGTCCTTATTCGCAGGGCATCCGGAATTCCTCCGGCAGATGGTAGCCGTGGCGCCGGGCGATGCAGAACAGCTCGTCGCCGCCGATCCTTTCGGCGGTGGTCTCCTCTTCGCCGTTTGCGATGCGGAGGACCTGTTCAAAGAGGCGTGCACCGGTCTCCTCGACCGTGTCGCCCTTCTGGATGATCCCGCTCGCGTCGAAATCGAAGTTCTCCTGCATGTGCGCGTAGGTCTTGTAGTTGCCCGTCACCTTGACGACCGGGGCGAGCGGATGGCCCGTCGGGTTGCCGCGTCCCGTGGTGAAGGCCACGATCTGCGCGCCGCAGCCGATCATACCGGTCACGACCTCGCCGTCATGGCTCTCGTAGTCCATGAGGAAGAGGCCGCGCTTTCCCTTTTCAGGGGCGGTCGCGTACTGCAGGACGTCCACGATGGGCGAGGTGCCGGATTTGTGCACACCGCCGAGGGCCTTCTCCACGACGCTCGAGACGCCGCCGGCAAAGTTCCCGGGGGAAATGAGCTCGTTGCGGTTTTCGCCGAGGCCGGTATCGCGGCTCTTCTTGAGCAGATCCTCGATCTCACCGATGGCGGTATAGATCTTTTTCGCGACTTCGGGGCTGACCGCGCGCCTTGCGAGCATGTCCTCGGTGCCGAGGAGCTCATTCAGTTCGCTCAGGATCCCGCTGCCGCCTTCCGCGACCACCCGGTCGACCATGTTGCCGACTGCCGGATTGGCCGCGAGGCCGCTCGTTGCGTCGGTGCCGCCGCATTTGGTTGCAATGATGAGTTCGGACACGCTGCAGGGCTCGCGCTTCATCGCGTCGACCTGCGCCTTCAGGCCTTTCGCAAGTTCGATGCCGCGGGCGACCGTATTGGTCGTTCCGCCTTCCTCCTGGATGATGAGGTGGGCCGCGGGCTTGCCGTTTTCGACGGCCGCTTCATAGAGTTCCTGCGAAGGAAAGCGCTCACAGCCGAGGCCGATCACGAGGACCGCGCCGACGTTCGGATGGCAGGCCATCGCCTTGAGAGTCCGCGCGGTCAGTTCGAGGTCCAGACCGACCTGCGCGCAGCCGACCGGATGCCGGAGCGCCACGGCGCCGGGCACGGCCGCCGCGATGCGTTCGACCGTCTTGTTCGCGCAGAAAACAGAAGGAATGACCGCAAGATAGTTGCGCACGCCGACTCTGCCGTCGGAGCGCCGGTAACCCATGAATTCCATATCACACCTTCCCTCTGTCGCAGCCCATGTTGTGGTTGTGGATCCATGTGCCGGCGGGGGCGTCCGTCAGCATATAGCCGATCTCCTCGCGGTATTTGATCACCGGATCGCCCTTTTTAAGGGGCACCACGTTCACTTTGTGGGCAAATTCCACGTCTTCCCGGAGTTCGACGCGGCCGCGCGGCGTCTCGATGACATCGCCCTTCTGCGCGTCCTCAAGCACCATCGCCACGGAATCGTCCGGGAAGATCATCATACTTCTTCTTAACATCACAAAAACCTCATCTGCGGAAAATGCCGTCCCGGAGGGCGGCATTTTCCTGTCTTTTCCGTAATGATTACTCGTCGAGGGTCTTGCCGTAGTAAGGCAGCTGCTCATCGAAGCACTTGCCGCCGTTTTTGACCCATTCGACCACGTGGTTCAGCGCCTCGTGCGCCTTCGTGGAGGCGGCCACGTCGGAGTTGAAGCCCTGGTGCGGCTGGACGTAGATGTTGCCGGTCCGCTCCTCGGCGATCTGCAGCATTTCCAGGCCGGCCTTAACGTCTTCGTTCACCGGCTCCGCACCGTGCAGGGCCGCGGAGAATTCCGCCTCGTTGCCGAACACGTCCACGCCGATGCCGGCGATGTGGCCTTCCTTATACAGCTTCAGGAGGCCGGCTTCCGGTGCGATCTCGCCGCGGGTGACGTTCACGAAGATCAGGCCCGGTTTGGTCTTGCGGAGGGTCTCCTCATTGAAGTAGCCCACATTGTAGTAGACGCTCTCGGGATCACGGGTCAGGTTCATCAGATTGACGATGATGTCGCTGGTCGCAAGGGCTTCTTCCTTGCTGACGAACTTCACGGAATCACCGTATTCCTTCGACAGCAGCTTTTCACGGATGTCCACGCCCTGGACAGTCAGGCCGCAGCCCTGAAGCAGCTCATAGGCGCGCTTGCCGATCTTGCCGACGCCGAAAACGGTGACGATGCGGTCTTCATTCAGTTCCATGAAGGAATTGACTTTCGAGCGTTCGAAGGTCTTGGCCGCGACGGTATAGTGATTCAGGAGGCCGCAGGCTGCATACACGAACTTGACCGCCGTCTGGGCGACCGCGTTCACGCAGTATTTGCGCAGCGAAGTGATGTTGGCCACGTCGGCAAGGTTCTCAAAATGGTCGTAGCCCGCGCTGCGGGTGATGACGCTCTTCTTTGCGCCGGTGTTCAGGTATTCGGCCGGCAGTTTGGAGTGGGTCTTGGTGGAAATGAGGTCCGGCAGCTCCAGATCCGGATGAGCCGCCATGTACTGCTGCAGGTTTTCCGGAACGATCAGGGAAGTCCAGCCCTTGGGAAGCAGGCCTTTTTCGATCGCCGCATCGGTTTCTTCTTTCAGGTGCTCCAGCTCCGCGCCGAGCGCCTCAAAATAACAGATATCGTACTTTGCCATGTGTGCCCTCCTATAGCATTTGTTTTATAACGTGCATAGTAACGAATAAATAACGACAGGTTCCAAGCCCATCTTAGCAAGGGAAAAATGCCTTGTCAAGAAAACAATAAAAACTACTCCGCCAGCCCTTCGGCGATGCCGAACAGGATGATGCCGACCATGACGGCCGCGACCATCAGATACTGCTTCTTCGTCAGCCTTTCTTTAAGAAAGATCCTCGACAGGATAAGGGAAACGATGCTGTAAGCCGCGATCATCGGCGCCGCGACCACGCCCTGGCCGCTCATCGCGTAGACGTAGGTCGCCTGGCCAGCCGTTTCCAACAGGGCGGCTGCCACGCGATTGCCTTGCTTTTTCAGCACCAAGCGCTCCTTTTTGATGAAGACCAGGTACACGAGCAGGATGATCCCGACGATGAGGAAAGTGAATTCGTAGGAAATGTTGGCGACGCTTTCGAAATTCTCTTCGGTTACCTTCAGAAGCGGCGTGGTTTCCACGTCGTCCAGGTAGTAGGCGTCAAAGAAAGTGCCGAGCGCATCCAGGATGCAGTACAGGATCGGCATGAGGAAGGCCACGAAGCCGATGGAATATTTTTTATTTTCTTCCGTCAGCGGATTTTCCGCTTTGTCCTTCCTGTACTCGATGACGCCCAGGAAGAAAATGCCCAGGCAGATCAGCACGACGCCGACAGCCGAGAGCCAGTCCATGGCCTGGCCCAGCACCACAAGGCAAAGGATGCAGGTCAGGGCGCCGGAGGAGTTCTGGATGGGCGAGGAAATGGACAGCTGCAGATAGCGGAGACCGAAATAGCCCACCGTCATGGACAGGATGTACATGGCGGAGACCGGAAGATAGATCAGCATATTCTTCGGATCGTAGCTGCCTTCCATCGTGAGCAGAAGGTAGAGGGCGTGCAGCCCCATGACGAAACCGACCGCGACCGAGGTCCACAGATGGCTGTGCCTTTCCTCGGGGTTGGCGCCCTTCTTATAGAACAGATCCGCCGCGCCCCAAGCCAGCATGCTGATCAGCGCATAAATAAACCACATATCGGATTTTTCTCCTTATTTGTTTCTTAATACAGATAATGATTCTTCCGTCATTCGCTCTCGAGAACCTCTTCGTCGGGGTCAAAGAAGCGGTCTTTCTTCTTCACGGCCTGCATCAGCGCCATACGTTCCTCGTTGCCCAGCACGACCTCTGCCTGCCCTTCCTTGATCTCTTTCAGATAGGTATAGCAGGTATTGCGGCTGTGGATGACGTTCAGCAAAAAGCCGTTGTTGTTCAGGTCCAGCATGGCCAGCACGAAACTCGACTGGCCGCCCATGCCCTCGAAGGCGTTGTAGCGGATCACGGCGACCTTCTGGTAGGAGTTGACAAGGCTGCGGTTGAACAGGCGCATCACGTCCTTGTCGGCCTTCTCCAACTGCTCGAGTTTTTCGACGCGGCCGATGAGGCCGGAAATGGTATTTTCGAGCGAAGACGCGTCTTTTCCGCGCATAAACAAGTCATATCCGCGCGAAATCTTGATATACTTCACCAACCAGAAGACCATGAGCGCCAGAAACACCACGACCAGCACGAGCAGGACGGTGACGGCGGCGTCGGTGGAAATGCCGAGTTTTGTCAGAAAGCTCTCTTTCATGGTGACCTCCTATTTCAGCCTGTCGGTAATGCGTTCCAGGTCTTCGACCGAGTAATAGTCGATGACGATCTGACCCTTGTCCGGTTCGCTCCGGCGGATCGTGACCTTGGTGCCGAGGGTCCTGCGTAGCCTGAGCTCCCACTCATCGTAAGCGGTACGGTCCGCATCGCGCCAGTCGGGCTCTTCACCCTTCGGCGGCTGGTTCATGCGTCTGACCAGGCGCTCCGTATCGCGGACGCTCATAGCCTTTTCGGCGATCTCCTTCGCCGCGCCGAGCTGTTTTTTCTTATCGGAAAGGCCGAGGAGCGCCCTGGCGTGGCCTTCGCTTAAGCTTCCCTCCATGACCATGGCCTGGACGCGTTCATCGAGTTTCAGAAGGCGCAGGCTGTTTGCGACCGCACTGCGGCTCTTGGAGACCTTCTCTGCGAGTTCATCCTGCTTTAAGCCGAAGTCGTTCATCAGCTGGCGGTAGGCCTGGGCTTCCTCAATGGGATTTAAGTCTTCGCGCTGGATGTTTTCGATCAGGGCGACCTCGGTCAGTTCCTGTTCGCTCAGCTCGCGCACGATGACCGGGATCTTTGTCAGACCCGCCATTTTGGCGGCGCGCCAGCGGCGTTCACCGGCTGCAATCTCGAAATGGTCGTCCTTCGGGACGACGAGGATCGGCTGCAGCACGCCGCGCCGTCCGATCGAATCCGCGAGTTCCCTGAGGGCCGCTTCGTCGAAAAGGACGCGCGGCTGGCTGGGACGGGGTTCCACCTGCGAAATGGCGACTTCGCGGATGATTTCTCCCTTATCCACCGATTTATTCACATTTGAGGGCTGAATTGTGGATAACTTTTCGCTTGTATGAGAATTTTCCGGAGATTTTTCCACTTTTTCCTCAGGATATTCCGGAATCAGGGCTCCAAGTCCTCTGCCCAGTGCATTTTTCCTTGTCATAACTTCCTCTTTCTGCGCCGCAGGAAAAGCGGCCTTCATCTTTACGCCGGACGGTGCTTTACGACTTCCTTTGCCAGCTGCCGGTAGGCTTCGGCGCCGGCGGAGCGGGAATCGTAGAGATTGATGGGCAGGCCGTGGCTCGGGGCCTCGGCCAGCCTGACGTTGCGCGGAATGATGGTCTTGTAAATGTTCTGGCGGAGATTTTCCTTGACGTTCTCCACCACCTGCATGGACAGGTTGGTCCTGGCATCGTACATCGTGAAGACGACGCCTTCGATCTCCAGCTTCGGGTTGAGGCTCTTCTGCACCAGTCCGATAGTGTAGAGCAGCTGGCTCAGCCCTTCCAGGGCGTAGTATTCGCACTGGATCGGGACGAGGACCGCGTCGGCCGCGGTCATGGCGTTGATGGTCAGCAGATTGAGCGAGGGCGGGCAGTCGATCAGGATGTAGTCGTACTCGTTCTTCACCCCGGCGAGGCCGTTTTTCAGGATGAACTGGCTCTTCGGGATGCCGATGAGTTCGACTTCCGCGCCGGCCAGATGCACGGTGGCCGGCAGCACGTCGACGCCATCGACGACCGACGCGTAGCGGCATTCCACCAGCTCGCATTCTCCGATCATCAGCTGGTAAACGGTCATATCCAGATTGTCTTTGTCCAGGCCGAGGCCGCTCGAGGTGTTGCCCTGCGGGTCCATATCGACCGTCAGGACCTTTTTGCCCAGCTCAGCCAGACTTGCCGACAGATTGATGACGGTCGTGGTCTTGCCCACGCCGCCCTTCTGATTGGCTATGGCGATGATCCGGCTCATATTCCTCCTTATGCCAGCGGCGACTTCGCCGCCGTTCCCGCCTTCCGCGGGTATTTCTTCGGAGTCGGTGCGGTCTTGATGACGCGCACGAGGCTCCGTCCGAGTGTCTCTTTGTCTGCGCCGGGGAGCGTAAATACCGTCAGTTCGGTCTTTCCGCCGCCGAGCCGCCTGACGGCGCCTTTTGCGGCTTCAGCTTCCTCTTCGGCGCCGCTGCCCTTGTAGGCGAGGAAGCTCCCGCCGACCTTCACATAAGGCAGGCAGTATTCCGCAAGCACCGGAAGCTGCGCCACGGCGCGGGAAACGGCAATGTCGAAGCGTTCCCGGAGATCTTCGCGCCTTGCGCCGTCCTCCGCTCTGGCATGGATGGCCTCGGTCCCTTCCAGTCCGAGGGCTTCGATGACCTCATTCAGGAAGTTGACGCGTTTCTGCAGCGAGTCGAGGAGAGTCACCTTCAGTTCCGGATACAGGATCTTCAGGGGGATCCCGGGGAATCCGGCGCCGCTGCCGACGTCGATGAGGCTGATCTCGCGCCCTTCGGGGGCAAACCACGGCAGCCTTGCGGGCGCGCAGCTGTCCAGGAAATGCTTATGAACGACATCCTTAAAGTCCGTGATGGCCGTCAGGTTCATCACGGCGTTTTTCTGCTCGAGAAGCTCTGCATAAGCGAGAAATGCCGCGTTCTGGGCCGCGCTGAGCGTGATGCCTTCCGCGCCGAAGGCTTCCTGCAGATATTCGGATGGATCAAATGATTCGTTCATGGTCTGTATTCTATCAAAACGCCGCTTTCTTTGCAAGATTCAATGTTTCACGTGAAACAAAAAACCGCGGTTTCGCAGCGCAAATGTTTCACGTGAAACATGGCTTCTGATCGGGCCGTCCGCTCTGTGATCCGCCCTTTCACGGCAGTGCGCCGCCTCTTTCCCCGGCAATATCCGGCCCGGCAGCGGACACTGCCCTTTCACCGGCTGACAGTACGTCCGGGGCGGCATTTCATGTTCCGGTCTTCCGCCGTCCTTCCGGAAACCTCGTAAACCGCGAAAATGCCGGATGCATTTTCGCTGAACCTCGGTAAAAACCGCGCAAAGGAATGCGCGGTTTTTATCCGGAGACGGCGTTGTCCGGAACATATGCCGCCAACCGTACGTACTGATGCCGGATCAACGGCCGCGCCGCCTGCCCGGGCCGGACGGGGCCGCGGTCCGCCTTCGAACGATATTAAGCCGTCCGGCAGGAAGTACCGGCGCCGCATGACGCCGTCTCCGGATGCGGACGCACCATCCGCGGTGCGGCCGCACTGAGCGTCAAGCCTGAAATGCATCGGCATTTTCAGGCGGTTCGCGAAGCTTCCGGCAAGACGGCGGAAATGCGCCGCCCAGTACTTCCCCGGGCGGCGCACTATCGTGAGAAGGCGGCCGCGGAGCGGCCAGCCCATGAGGCGAAAAATGTTTCACGTGAAACAAATTCCGGCTGTCTGGCCCTGAAAATGTTTCACGTGAAACATCATGCCTTGTTTTCGCGCTTTTTCTGTTCAAGCCAGACGTTCAGCATGGCAACGTCCGCAGGGGATACGCCGGCGATGCGGCTGGCCTGGCCGAGGGAATGCGGGCGGAAGCGTTCGAGCTTCTGCGCCGCCTCGATGCGGAGGCTCCCGACGTCGGAATAATCGATATCGTCGGGGATCAGGCGAGATTCCAGCTTCTTGAAATGCTCCACCTGCTGCTTCTGGCGGCGGATGTAGCCTTCATACTTGATCTCGATATTGACCTGCTCGCGCACGTCAGCCGGCAGTTCTGGGCGTTCCGGGTCCACGGGAGCCAGTTTCTCATAGTCCAGCTCCGGCCTGCGGATCAGTTCCTCCATCGTAATGCCGCTCTTGAGCGGCGTGGAAGCGTATTCAGCCAGCAGTGACTGTACTTTTTCAGAAGTCCCGAGCGTCACGCCCTTGACACGTTCGATCTCGCGCTCGATCGCATCGCGCTTGGCCGTAAAGGCCGCCCAGCGCTCATCACCGATCAGGCCGACGCGCCGTCCGACAGGCGTGAGGCGCAGGTCCGCGTTATCCTGCCTGAGCAGCAGGCGGTATTCTGCGCGGCTCGTCATCATCCGGTAGGGCTCGGTATTTTCCTTCGTCGTCAGATCGTCGATCAGCACGCCGATGTAGGCCTCGCTGCGGTCCAGGATCATCGGTTCCTCGCCCTTGATCGCAAGCGCCGCGTTGATCCCGGCCACGATTCCCTGCGCCGCCGCCTCCTCGTAGCCCGAACTTCCGTTGCTCTGGCCCGCGCTGTAAAGCCCTTTGATGGCTTTCAGTTCCAGCGTCGGCCGCAGCTGCCTGGGATCGAGGCAATCATACATGATCGCATAGGCATTCCGCACGATCTCTGCATGTTCAAGGCCCGGCACCGTATGGATCATCGCGTGCTGCACGTCCTCCGGCAGCGAACTGGACATTCCGGAGATGTACAGTTCGTTCGTATAGAGTCCTTCCGGCTCGATGAAGAGCTGATGCCGCTCCTTGTCCGGGAATTTGACCACTTTGTCCTCAATGGACGGACAGTAGCGCGGCCCGGTGCCCTTGATCGCCCCGGAAAACAGCGGCGAGCGGTCGATGTTCCGGCGGATGATCTCATGCGTTTCTTCCGTAGTATAAGTAAGCCAGCAGGAAACCTGCGGTTTTTCGATGTCTTCGGCGCGGTTCGTAAAGGAAAACGGCACGAGCACGTCGTCGCCCTTCTGCTCGGTCATCTTCGAAAAATCGACCGTGCGGCCGTCGATGCGTGCCGGCGTCCCGGTCTTGAAGCGCAGCAGCTCGATCCCGCAATTCCGCAGGGAATCCGACAGGTGCGTCGCCGCCTTCAGGCCGTTCGGTCCGGTCGGGTCGCTGACCTCACCGTAGACGCAGCAGGCCTTGAGGTAGGTCCCCGTGCAGAGGATCACGGCCTTCGCGCGGTATTTCCAGCCGGAAACGGTCTCGATCCCGCGGCAGACGCCGTCCTCCACGAGGATCTTCGCCGCCTCAGCCTGCTTGATCACGAGATGCGGCGTATTTTCCAGGGTCTCACGCATCCGCTGCGTGTACTCGCGCTTGTCGGCCTGGGCACGCAGGGAATGCACGGCGCTGCCCTTCGACTCGTTCAGCATGCGGGACTGGATGAAGGCTTTGTCGATGTTCTTTCCCATCTCGCCGCCCAGCGCATCCAGTTCGCGGACCAGATGGCCCTTGCTCGTCCCGCCGATGTTCGGATTGCAGGGCATCATCGCGATGCTGTCGACGCTGACGGTAAACATGACCGTTTCCATGCCAAGGCGTGCGGCCGCCAGGGCGGCTTCACAGCCGGCATGGCCGGCTCCCACCACCGCGACGTCGCATTCCGTCAGCTGATTCAGCACGTCTTCTTTCATCATGATCATCCCCAAAATGCCGTTTCCGGCCGTTTTGCTCTCCAAAAGTTGCTTTATTGTGTATTGAATTCTACTTTCCCAGGCAGAATTTTCCGAATATTTCGTTGATCAGGTCCTCTTCTGCTTCCTCGCCGAGGATCAGGCCGAGGCTCCGGTAGGCGTCCATGAGATCCACGCTGAAGAAGTCCTCCGGCAGGCCCAGTTCGAGGCTTTCCCGTACCCGGTACAGGGCGTCCAGCGTCTCCTGCAGCAGCGCCTGGTGGCGTACGTTCGTAACGACGAGCGGCTGCTGGCGGATCTCGCCGAAGAGAAAGCGCCGCTCGACGGTCTTCTGCAGTTCGTCAAGCCCCTCTCCCGTCTTCGCGGAGATCCGGAGCGTCTCCACGCCGGTCTCCCGCTCCACCTCCTGCGGGTCCAGGACCTGCGGCAGGTCGGATTTGTTGATGAGGACCAGGCACTGCCGGTCCTTCAGGCCGGCCAGCGCATCCCGGTCGACTTCGTTTAATGCTTCCGAGCCGTCCAGCACGTAGAGGATCAGCTCACTCTCCCGGGCTTTTTGCTCCGCGCGCTCGACGCCGAGCTTTTCGATCGTGTCCCCGGTCTCCCGAAGGCCCGCGGTATCCGCCAGATGCAGCACCACGTCGCCCAGGCGCAGGGTCTCCTCGATCGTATCGCGTGTTGTTCCGGCGATCGGTGTCACGATCGCCCTCTCCTCGCCGAGAAGTGCGTTCAGCAGCGACGATTTGCCGACGTTCGGCCGGCCGAGGATCGCAGTACGGATCCCGTCCGCGAGGCGCCTTCCGTTTTCGCTGCCGGAAATCAGCGTTTCGACGGTCTTCGTCATCTCCAGAAGGCGCGGTCGCAGCATTTCCGGGTAGCCGTCCAGGGAAATATGCTCCGGATCGTCCAGCGCCGCCTCGATGAAGGCCGTTTCCTCCAGGATCTGCCCCCTGAGGCCCCGGATCACCGCCGAAAGGCTGCCGCCGAGCTGCGAAAGGGCCGTTTCGCGGGCAAAATCGTTCTCCGCACGGATGAGGTCCATCACGGCTTCCGCCTCCGAAAGGTCAAGGCGGCCGTTCAGAAATGCCCTTTTCGAGAACTCGCCGGGCTCCGCGAGGCGCGCACCGGCCTTGAGCGCCGCTGCCAGCACCCGTTTCAGGACGAGCGGGCCGCCGTGGCACTGCAGCTCCACGGTATCTTCGGCCGTATAGCTGTGCGGGGCTCGCATCACGGCGATCAGAGCCTCGTCCAGACGCTTTTCGCCGTCTGTCACAAATCCGTAGTAAAGATGTCTCGGTTTTGCCTGCGAAAGCCTGATACCGGAAATTGAAACGATCTTTTCCGCGACTTTCACGGCACCCGGGCCGCTGATCCTCACGATGCCGATCCCGCCCGGGATCAGCCCTGTTGCGATCGCAGCAATCACATCCGTCGTCATCTTATTCCTCCGAAAGTAAAAGGCCCTGCCTCCCGGCAGGGCCCTCGGCGCCCGAGCTTACTGCTCTTCGGTGAACTCAGCCGCATCCGCGGAAGCGGCATTCGCGCCGCCCTTATATTCCTTTTTGGCGCTGCGTTTCGGGCTCACGACCACGTGGCGGTAAGGCTCCTCTCCTTCACTGGAGGTCATGACGAAGCGGTCGTTCTGCAGGCAGGAGTGGATGATCCGTCTTTCATAGGGGTTCATGGGCTCAAGTACGATGGGCTTGTGCGATTTCCTGACCTTCGATGCGATGCTGCGCGCCAGATTTTCCAGCGTTTCCTCGCGGCGTTCGCGGTAATTTTCGATGTCCAGCTTCACGCGGACGTACTCTTCGGTCTTCTTGTTGACCACAAGGCTGGTCAGATACTGCAGCGAATCCAGGGTCTGGCCGCGTTTGCCGATCAGGATGCCCATGTCGTCGCCCTGCAGATCGATGTTCAGGGTGTGCTCGTCCTCGTTGTAGTCACTGACGATGGTCACGTCCATGTTCATGGAACGGAACACGTCCTGCAGGAAGGCTTCGGCGTTGCCGTCGACACTGTCCTTCACACGCGCCCTGATTACAGCCGGACGCGCACCGATCCCCAGGATGCCGGCGGCGCCTTTGTCTTCTACTTCAAAATCAAGCAGGTCGCTGCTGATGCGCAGCTCGACGATCGCCTTGTTGATGGCGTCGTCAACGGTCTTTCCGGTAAATGTCGTATATTCCATAACTTCCTTCTTAATTCTTCTTGTTGCGGTCGTTGTAATCCTGGACCATACGGGCCTTCGCCGCCAGCGAATTCGGGTTCGACGAACGGTTGCTGTAGTATTCCTTTGCCTTCTGCACGGCTTCTTCCTTCTCCTTCGCACTCATGCCGGACGTATTGCCGGAGGTCGAAGTGCTCCGAAGATTGCGTGTGCTCATGGAAGCCTTCTCGGAAAGTTCGGGCAGGCCTTTCTTCTTGCGCTTGGCATTGGCCTTTTCCATGTTTTCCTTGATGACTTCTTCGATGGGCTTCTTGTAAATGATCTTGTTGATGATGAGCTGCTGCACGGCCATGACCGCCGACTGGGTCGCCCAGTACAGGCCGAGGAAAGCCGGGAAACTGACGGCCATGACGCCGAGCATGAGCGGCATCACGGTGTTCATGATCTTCATGGAATTGCCGCCGGGGGCATTTTCCCTGCCGGGCTGGCTCGCGGTCATCAGTTTGGTGCTGACAAACTGCGTAACGACGACCAGGATCGGGATGATCAGGGCCAGGGAAAGCTTCCATCCGGGAGCGGCTTCCAGGTCGATGCCGAACAGGGTGAACATTTTCGTCAGCTGATCGTCACTGAGCTTGCTCTTGATCACGGCCAGGTAATCGACGTACTTGTCCATGTTGTAGATGACCGGATACAGAGAGAAGAGGATCGGCATCTGGATGAGCATCGGGAGGCATCCCGCGAACATCGACACGCCGTACTTTTCCTGCAGGGCCTGCTGCTCCGCCAGCATCGCCTGCTGCGACGCCTGATCGGTCCGGCCGCGGTACTTCTTCTGGATCTCCTGAAGTTCCGGCTGGATGTAGTTGGTCATCCGGGTCGATTTCTGCTGCTTTACGGTAAGCGGGGTCAGCAAAACCTTTGTCACGATCGTGAAGATCACGATGCAAAGCGCGATGCTGTAGATGTTCATGTTGTCGAGGACATACATGATCCCGCTCATGAACTTGCCGAACAGCCAGATCAGCTGCTTGATGATCGGCCAGTTCTCGTAGAAAAACGACGTTTTCGCCGTCGTTTCAGCGGCTAAGAGTAAAAAATGCATCTTTTCCTCCGTTGGAGATTATTTTCTCGGCCAGACTTCGGGCACCGGGTCAATGCCTCCTGCCGAGAAAGGATTGCAGCGCAAAATGCGCCAGACGGCCAGTACCGATCCCTTGAGAGCACCGTGCTTCTCGATCGCCTGTCTCGCGTATTCCGAGCAGGTGGGGATGTACTTGCACGAACCGCCGCGCTTCATGGGTGAGATGTATTTCTGATAAAAACGGATCAAAGCCAGTAAAATGCGTTTCATTCGTTCTCACCCGGCTGCGTATAAACCGAAATTTTCCTACCCAGGTGAAGAAGATCCGCTTCGACTTCGCCGAAGCTCTTCCCCACAGCTTCCTTTCGGGCTGCGACAATGTAATCTCTGTCGGCCCATTCCGAAATGTGCAGGCGGAAGCATTCCTTGATCAGCCTGCGGATGCGGTGCCGCACCACGCTGTTGCCGACCTTCTTGCTGACGGATATCCCGAGCCTGCCTTCCCGGCCCGGTTCCGGCTCAGCCGCATACATGACGAAGAGCCGGTTTCCGCCGGATCTGCCTTCGCGGTAGATCCGTTCAAAATCATCTGTTTTCTTGAGAGTTGTCAGGCTTTCCATCTTTTTCTTGCAGATTTCCCTTGCAGAAAAAAGACCGCGGCGCAGCGGTCTCAGGCAATGGATCTGCGGCCCTTGGCACGACGGGCTTTGAGAACTTTCCTTCCGCCGGCGGAAGCCATTCTGGCCCGGAAACCGTGGACCTTGCGATCTCTCTTCTTGGGCTGGAATGTCATTTTCATGGCACAAATACCTCCTTATGTTAGTAAAAGCCTCATTATTATAGAAAACGCATTTCCGTTCGTCAAGTGTTTTTTCTTAACTTAAATTGTCATCTTTATCCACTTTTTGTGGATTTTTCCTCTTTTTCACGTGGAAAAAGTACTTTACAAAGTTATTCACCTATTGTAAAATGTTAATAACTCCGTTTTTGTGGATATTTTCCGCAAAAGCGTTAAAATGCGTGGCCTTTTTTAGGGTTTCGCGTGTGGATTTTATGTGGAAAACACATTGATAAATTACGAATTATCGCCGCCCGGCGCAGAAAAAGAGGTATCTATGCTGGACAAGATCAAAGAAAATTGGAGCGCCATCCTGGAGAAAGTGCGAGATGACCTTCAGCTGACGAATGTCTCCTACAATACCTGGCTGCTGCCGCTTGAGCCCCGGTCCCTGAACGGCGGGGTCCTGAAGCTGTTTTATGCCAGGGAGGGAGCCGACCAGGTTCTCAAGTTCATCAAGACAAAATACGGCTTCTACCTGCAGTATGCCATCGAGGAACTGACAGGCCAGCGCTGCGAACTGGCCTTCGTTTCGACGCAGGAAGATGAAAAGCCGGCCGAACGCCGTGAAGAACGGGCTGCCGTTTCAAGCCTGAACCCTAAGTATACCTTCGACAATTTCGTCGTCGGCAACAGCAACATGCTCGCCCATTCTGCCTCACTTGCAGTCGCGGAAGCCCCCGGTGAGATGTACAACCCCCTGTTCATCTACGGCGACGTCGGCCTCGGCAAGACGCATCTGATGCAGTCGATCGGCCATTTCGTGCTGAAGCAGAACCCCCAGGCCAAGGTCCTGTACGTCACCTGCGAGAAATTCATGACTGAGATGATCGATTCGATCCGGAAGAAGACCAACATCGAATTCCGCGAAAAATACCGCTACATCGACCTGCTGCTGATTGACGACATCCAGTTCATCCAGAAAAAAGAAGGAACGCAGGAAGAATTCTTCCATACCTTCTCGGCACTCTACGAAGCCAAGAAGCAGATCGTCATCGCGAGCGACCGTCCGCCGAAGGACATTGACAATCTGGACGACCGGCTGCGCTCGCGCTTTTCCAGCGGCCTCGTGGTCGACATCGGCCTGCCGGATTACGAGACCCGCGTCGCGATCCTCCATAAAAAAGAGGAGACCGAAGGCTACAACATCGACAACGAAGTCATCGGCTACATCGCGACCAACATCAAGTCCAACATCCGCGAACTGGAAGGTGCCCTGAACAAAGTCGTTGCAACCTCCCGCCTCATGCGGGTCCCCATCGACCTGGCCATGGCCCAGAACGCCCTTCAGGACATCATCACTCCGGAAGCCGCACCGGTTGCCTCGCTTCCCTACATCCTGCAGACGGTCTCGGAGCAGTTCGGCGTGCCGACTTCCGACATTCTCTCGAAAAAGCGGGATAAAAACTACGTCCTGCCGCGCCACGTCTTCATTTACCTGGCGAAAAAGCACACCGATTCGACCCAGAAGGTCATCGGACAGTTCCTCGGCGGTCTGGATCATTCCTCGGTCATCCACGGCATCCGCAGCATCGAGGACAAGATCAAGACCGACGATAACCTCCGGAACACCATCGACATCCTGGATAAGAAACTGTCGGTCTGATCATCCACTTTTTCACCTGCATAAAACGTGGAAAACGGGAAAAGCGGCGCCCTGAAAAAAGCCCGCCGGACCCCCTGTGAAAAAGCCTCTTTTTTCCTCCTGTTTTAAGCCTTTCTTCCCGCGTGTTATACACGGCGGAATGCAAGGCACGGCAAGGCTTTACAGCGGTTTTTCACGAATCCACGGCACCTACAACAACTACTACTAAAACATATATAAATATATTAAAGGAGCCCTAAATCATGCTGAACCTCACATTTTTGAAGAATAACCTGGTGGCTGCGATCAACACAGCCATGAAAGCCGTTCCCACGAGGACGTCGCTGCCGATCCTGGAATGCTTCCTGCTGGAAGCGAAGTACGATACGGTCACGCTGACGGCCAATGACATGGAAATGGCGGTCAAGACCATGGTGGATGCCGACGTGGCGGAGAACGGCAGGATCGCCGTGGATGCCAAGGTCTTTTCGGAGATCATCCGGAAACTGCCCGAGGATGAAGTGAACATTGCCGTGACTGAGAACCTGCAGGTCAGGATCACTTCCGGCAAGGCGCATTTCGAGATCGCCGGCAAGGATGGTGAGGACTTCGTCGATATGCCGATCATGGAAAAGGGTACGCCCGTTGTCGTTTCCCAGATGACCATGAAGGACATCATCGAAGAGACGATCTTCTCGATCGCGCCGAACGAAAACAACAAGATGATGACCGGCGAACTCTTCGAAATCAACAACAACGTGCTCCGGGTCGCGGCCCTTGACGGACACCGCATTGCGATCCGCTACAGCGTGCTGCCGGATTTCTATGAAAAGAAGGCGGTCATCGTGCCGGGCAAGACCCTGAACGACATCAGCCGCATCCTTTCCGGCGACGCGTCTAAAAACGTGAATATCTATATGGGCCGGAATAACATCCTTTTTGAATTCGAAAAGACGCAGCTGATGAGCCGTCTGATCGAGGGAGAATATTTCCGCATCAACCAGATGATCTCGGACAATTACGAGACGAAACTGGTGTTCAACCGCCGGGAACTCCTGGACTGCATCGAGCGCAGCGTCCTGCTGGTGCGCGAAAATGACAAGAAGCCGCTGATCCTGGACATCCGTGACAGCGGCACGGTCCTGAGTCTGAATTCGGTGATCGGCTCCATGAAGGAAGAGCTGCTGCCGGAGAAGGAAGGCAAGGACCTGCTGATCGGCTTCAATCCGCGCTTCCTGATTGATGCGCTGCGGGCCGTTTCGGACGAGAAGGTGAACCTGTACCTGTCCAATTCGCGTGCGCCGGGCTACATCCGCGACGACGAAGGAACGTACATTTACCTGATCCTTCCGGTCAATTTCGTAACGAGATAAGATTTTTATTCGAGAAGATTCTTCGTCAGACATTCGTCTTCCTCAGAATGACGAATAATCACGTGTCATCCTGAGAATGACAAATGATCACGTGTCATCCTGAGCGAAGCGAAGGATCTTCAAGAGAAGGCAGAAAAGAGGCATTATGGAACTCAGGATCCGGGATGAG
Source organism: Lachnospiraceae bacterium (assembly GCA_017428265.1). Taxonomy (GTDB): domain Bacteria; phylum Bacillota; class Clostridia; order Lachnospirales; family Lachnospiraceae; genus UBA6987. The sequence goes on from JAFRRD010000018.1 coordinate 16,825, forward strand.
TATATCAAGCTGGGGCAGGCGCTGAAGGCGGCCGGCCTGACCGAAAACGGCGCGGAAGCAAAGGAAGCGGTCCAGGCTGGTATGGTGAAGGTCAACGGCGAAGTGGATACGCGCCGCGGCCGGAAGTGCGTGCCGGGAGATGTCATCGAATTTCAGGGAGAGACCGTCAGCATCGTATGATCGTCCGCTCGCTGGAACTGAACCAATACCGGAATTATGAGAGCGTCAAGGTCGAATTCGATCCCGGAACGAATGTGATCTTCGGCGACAATGCGCAGGGAAAGACAAACCTCCTCGAGGCAATCTACGAGTGCGCGGTCGCCCGCTCGCACCGGGGCAGTAAGGACAGGGACGTCATCCGTTTCGGCGAAGAAGAGGGGCACATCCGCCTCGTCGCCGAAAAAGGAGAGCGGCCCGTCCGCATCGACCTGCATCTGAAGAAGAACAAGCCGAAGGGCGCCGCGGTAGACGGCGTACCGATCCGCAGAGTGTCGGAGCTCTTCGGCGTCCTCCATGTGGTCTTTTTCTCCCCGGAGGATTTAAAGATCGTCAAGAGCAGCCCGCAGGAGCGGCGCCGCTTCATCGACGAGGAACTCTGCCAGCTGGACAGGATCTATACGTCCGACCTGATCAGCTACAACAAGGCGCTCCTGCAGCGGAACGACCTCCTGAAATTCCCGAAGGAAGACAAGGAATTTTCGGCGCTGCTGGACGTCTGGGACGAACAGCTCGTCCGCTGCGGCCGCGCGGTCATGAAGGCAAGAGAAGAGTTCATCAAGGAACTTGACGTGCTGGCCGCGGCGGTCCACCGGGAACTGACCGGAGGCAGGGAAGAGTTGAGCCTTGCCTATACCCCCTCGGTCTCGCCCGAAAGTTTTGAGGAAAAACTCTTTCTCGGACGGGATATCGACATCCGCCTCGGAAGTTCGCAGCTCGGCCCGCACCGCGACGACATGGAATGCATGATCAACGGTGTGGACGTCAGGCGCTTCGGCTCGCAGGGACAGCAGCGCACCGCAGCGCTTTCCCTGAAAATGGCGGAGATCGAACTGGTCAAACAGAAAATTCATGACGCCCCGGTCCTGCTGCTGGACGATGTTCTGTCCGAACTCGACAGCGACCGGCAGGAGAGGCTGCTCGGCTCCCTGAGCGGAGTCCAGACCTTCCTGAGCTGCACGGGCCTCGACGATTTCATCGCCCGGGCGGCGGACGTCGGACGGAAATACAGAGTAGAAGCAAACAAGGTGGAGGAAATAACGAATGAGTGATGAACAGAAAATGCAGGAGGGCATAACCGAGTACACTGCAGACCAGATCCAGATCCTCGAAGGTCTGGAAGCCGTCCGCAAGCGCCCGGGCATGTACATCGGAACGACATCGCTCCGCGGCCTGCATCATCTGGTATATGAGATCGTCGACAACGCGGTCGATGAAGCCCTGGCCGGTTTCTGCGACGCCATCGAGGTGGAACTGAATCCGGACGGTTCCGTGACCGTGTCCGACAACGGCCGCGGCATCCCGGTCGGGATCCATCCGAAGGCGGGCATTCCCGCGGTCGAGGTGGTCTTTACGATCCTGCATGCCGGCGGCAAATTCGGCGGCGGGGGCTACAAGGTCTCCGGCGGCCTGCACGGCGTGGGCGCGTCCGTCGTGAACGCCCTGTCCGAATGGCTTGAGGTCGTCATCCGCCAGGACGGCATCGTCTACAAGCAGCGCTATGAAAACGGCGGCCACGTGGCCACGAAGCTGGAACCGATCGGCACCTGCCGCAAGTCCCAGACCGGTACCACGGTCACCTTCAAGCCGGACGAGGAGATCTTCGACGAGACCGTCTTTGATTACGATACGCTCTGCACGCGCCTGCGCGAGACGGCCTTCCTGACCAAGGCCCTGAAGATCACGATCCGCGACAAGCGCGGCGAAGAAGTGCTGGAGAAGAGCTACCACTACGAAGGCGGCATCCAGGAATTCGTCACCTTCCTGAATTCCGGCAAGACCCCGCTCTACGACAAGGTCATCTACATCGACGGGACCTCGAACGGCGTCTACGTGGAGGTCGCGTTCCAGCACAACGACGGCTACAATGAAAATACCTTCAGCTTCGTCAACAACATCATCACCCCCGAGGGCGGCATGCACCTCACGGGCTTCAAGAATGCGACGACGAAGTGCTTCAATGACTACGCCAGGAAGAACAAATACCTGAAGGACAATGCGCAGAACCTGACCGGCGACGACATCCGTGAAGGCCTGACCGCGATCATTTCCATCAAGATCGAGGATCCGCAGTTCGAAGGCCAGACCAAGCAGAAACTCGGCAACGCCGAGGCAAGGACCGCCGTGGAATCCATCGTCGGCGACAAGCTGGTCTATTTCCTGGAGCAGAACCCGCAGGTGGCGAAGGCCATCGTGGACAAGGCGCTGCTGGCCCAGAAGGCAAGAGACAGCGCCCGGAAGGCCCGTGAGAATGTCCGCCGCGCGAACTCCCTGGACAGCTTCGGCCTGCCCGGCAAGCTCGCCGACTGCTCCTGCAAGGATCCGAGCCAGTGTGAGATCTTCATCGTCGAGGGCGACTCCGCCGGCGGAAGCGTCAAGAACGCAAGAAACCGCGAGACCCAGGCGATGCTGCCCCTGCGCGGAAAGATCCTGAACGTCGAGAAGGCGCGCGAGGAGAAGATCTACAACAACGCGGAGATCAAGACCATGATCACCGCCTTCGGCACGGGCATTTTGAGCAATTTCGACATTTCCAAGCTCCGCTACGACAAGATCATCATCATGACGGATGCCGACGTCGACGGCGCCCACATCGGGACGCTCCTTCTGACCTTCCTGTACCGCTTCATGCCGGAGCTCATCCGGACCGGCCACGTGTATCTGGCACAGCCGCCTCTTTACAAGGTCGAGAAGAACAAGAAGACCTGGTACACTTATTCCGAGGACGAGCAGAAGAAGCTCATGGCGGAGATCGGCGCGGACGGCGCCCGGATCCAGCGCTACAAGGGCCTCGGCGAAATGGACCAGGAGCAGCTCTGGGAGACCACGATGGATCCCGCAAAGCGCATCCTGCGCAAGGTGAGTATCGACGAGGAGACGGCGTCGCAGCTGGACGTCACCTTCTCGATTCTGATGGGCGACAAGGTGGATCCGCGCCGCGAATTCATCGAAGCGAATGCGAAATTCGTCAAGAATCTGGATGTGTAAGGTGAACGCTTATGGCAAAGAAGACTAACCATACGATCGATAATACGATCTTCGATTTCGACAGGATCCACGAAGTGGACCTGAAGAAGACCATGGAGGAGTTTTACATCGACTACTCCATGAGCGTCATTGTCAGCCGCGCCCTGCCGGACGTGCGCGACGGCCTGAAGCCGGTGCAGCGCCGCATCCTCTACTCCATGAGCGAACTGAACAACGGTCCCGACAAGCCGCACAGAAAGAGCGCGCGTATCGTCGGTGATACGATGGGTAAATATCACCCCCACGGCGACGCGTCCATTTACGGCTCCCTGGTCACCATGGCGCAGCCCTGGTCGATGCGCTACCCGCTCGTGGACGGCCACGGCAACTTCGGTTCCGTGGACGGCGACGGCCCGGCGGCCGCCCGTTACACCGAAGCCCGCATGTCGAAGATCTCCATGGAAATGGTCGCGGACCTGAACAAGGATACCGTGGACTTTGAGGACAACTTCGACGGTTCCGAGAAGGAACCGGTCGTCATGCCGGCGCGCTTCCCGAACCTTCTCGTGAACGGCGGCACCGGCATCGCGGTCGGCATGGCCACCAACATCCCGCCGCACAACCTCCGCGAGGTGGTGAACGGCGTGGTCCTGATGATCGACAACCGCGTCCGCGAAGGCCGCGACACTTCGATCGACGAGCTGATGGAGGTGATCAAGGGACCGGACTTCCCGACCGGCGCCGTCATCCTGGGCCGCCAGGGCATCGAAGATGCCTACCGGACCGGCCGCGGCAAGATCCGCATGCAGGCCATTTCCAGCATCGAAGCCATGCCGAACGGCAAGCACCGGATCATTTTCACCGAGCCGCCCTACGGCGTGAGCCCGGAAAAGGCTCTGGAAGCGATCGCGACCCTCGTCAAGGAGAAGAAGATCGACGGCATCAGCGAGCTGAGAAATGAGACCAACAAAGAGGGCATCCGTCTCTGCGTGGAACTGAAGGCCAGCGCGAATCCGAACCTGGTCCTGAATCAGATCTATAAGCACACCGACCTGCTGACGACCTACGGCGTGATCATGCTGGCGCTCGTGAAGGGCGAACCGAAGGTCCTGAATCTGGAGCAGGTCCTGCACGCCTACCTGGACCATCAGGAAGAGGTGGTGACCCGCCGGACGAAATACGACCTGAACAAGGCGGAAGAGCGGGCGCACATCATCGAAGGCCTGCTGATCGCCCTGGACAATATCGACGAAGTCATCAAGATCGTGCGCGGTGCGCGGACGGTACAGCTGGCCAAGGAAGGACTGATGAAGCGCTTCGGCCTTTCCGATCCGCAGGCGCAGGCCATCGTGGACATGCGCCTTAGAGTCCTGACCGGTCTCGAGCGCGAGAAGCTGGAAAATGAATATGCCGACCTGATGGAGAAGATCGCCGAATGGCGCGCCATTCTGGCGGATGAGCGGCTCCTTCTCGGCGTGATCAAGGAAGAGCTTCTGATCACCGCGGAGAAATACGGCGACGAGCGCCGCACGCACATCGGCGCGGACGTGGGCGAACTGACCGACGAAGACACCATCCCGGATGAGCCGGTGGTCATCGCGATGACGAACCTCGGTTACATCAAGCGCATGAGCGTAGGCACCTTCAAGAGCCAGAACCGCGGCGGACGCGGCGTCAAGGGCATGCAGACCCTCGAGGAGGACTACATCCGCGAGCTCTTCATCACTACGACGCACAACTACATCATGTTCTTTACGAACACGGGCCGGACCTACCGCATGAAGGGCTATGAGATCCCCGAAGCGAGCCGGACGAGCCGCGGCGTGGCCATCGTCAACCTGCTGCAGCTGGCGCCCGAAGAGAAGATCACCGCGGTCATCCCGATCAAGACCTATGAGGAAGGCAAGTTCTTCGTCATGGCGACCCGGGGCGGCATCGTCAAGAAGACGCCGGTCACGGAGTACCAGAACGTGCGCCGGAACGGCCTTGCGGCGATCAACCTCAAGGAAGACGACCAGCTGATGGAAGTGAAGATCACGAGCAACAAGGACGACGTCCTGCTCATCACGAAGCTCGGCCAGTGCATCCGCTTCCACGAGACCGACGTCCGCGTGACCGGGCGCGTCTCCATGGGCGTCATCGGCATGAAGCTCGAAAAGGGCGACGAAGTCGTGGCCATGCAGATGACGGGCCAGGGCGACGACATGCTGATCGCCTCCGAACTCGGCATGGGCAAGCGCACGCGCATGGATGAGTTCAGCCCGCAGAACCGCGGCGGCAAGGGCGTGAAATGCTACAAGATCCACGCCAAGACCGGCAACGTGGTCGGCGCCAAGGCCGTGAAGAAGGATCAGGAGCTGATGATGATCACCACCGAAGGCATCGTCATCCGCATCCCGGTGAATTCGATCTCACGCCTCGGCCGCATCACGAGCGGCGTGAAGCTGATCAACCTCGCCAAGGGCGTAAAGGTCGCCAGCATCGCCAAGGTGCGCGCGGGCGACACCTCCGCCGACCTCGAGACCGACGTCCTCAGCGACGCCACCCTCGAGAAGATGAAAGCGGAAGAGCAGTAAAAACATTTCACAAAGAAAGCGGAAGGCTGTCAGCCTTCCGCTTTCTTTGTTATTTCTTTCAGTCCCTTCTCGACCTGTCTGCGCGGCAGCAGGAGGAGCTTCCCGCAGCCCGTGCATTTCAGGCGGACATCGGCGCCGGCGCGGATCACTTCAAAGCGGTCCGCGCCGCAGGGATGGGGTTTTTTGAGGGTGAGGACGTCGCCTTCGTGAAGCTCGATCATCTTAGGCCCCCTTCAGTGCTCAGATCGCCCAGACTCCGTTCCGGAAGACCGGGACCACGGAACCGTTGCGGAGCGTCGCGTCGATTGCAAGGTCCTCGGAGCCGATCATGAAATCGCAGTGGACGAAGGAATCGTTCACGCCGAGCTTATGGATCTCGTCCTGTGTCATTTCCTCAAAGCCCTCGATGCAGTCCGGGAAGCCCCGGCCGAGCGCCAGGTGGCAGACCGCATTTTCATCGAAAAGGGTGTTGTAGAAGAGGATGCCCGAAAGGTTGATCGGGGAGGTGTAAGGCACAAGGGCGCATTCGCCCAGATATGCGCTGCCCGGATCCATCCCGATGAGCTTCGCAAGCACATCCTCGTTTTTGTCCGCGTGCCATTCCACGGCCTTGCCCTCACGGAAGCGGATCCAGAAGCCGTCGATCAGCTGGCCCTGATAGGAGAGGGGCTTCGTCGCGTAAACGATGCCTTCCGCCTCGCCCTTCATCGGGGAAGTGAAGCATTCCTCGGTCGGGATGTTCGGGTTGAAGGTCACGCCGCCGAGCGTATCCTCCGCACCGCCGCAGAAACGTCCCTGCGGGATCAGGCCGACCGTAAAATCGGTGCCGTTCGCGGCAGTATAATGCAGCGACTTGATGCCGAGCGCGTTCAGCTTCGCACAGTGCTCCTTCATGCTGCGGTTATGCTCCTCCCAGGTCTTCACCGGGTCGGGGCCGTCCGCGCGGCTCGCGGCCAGGATGGCCTTCCACAGTTTCTCGACGGCGGCAGCCTTCGTGTCATCCGGGAAGAGCTTCTTCGCCCAGGCGGCGCCGGGCACGGCCGCGATGCACCACTGGTACTTATTTTCCATGGCGTCGCGGTAGGGCTTGATGATGGGGAAGAGCTTCCGCTGGGACTTGGACATTTTTTCCATGTCCATGCCGGCGAAGCCGTCCGGATCCTCGCCGGTCAGATAAATGCGGGCCGGCAGGACTTTGGCATAGTGTTTCCAGCGGGCAAGCTCGTAGCTGTCCAGTTTGCTCAGGGTCTTCAGGCTCCGGTACTGGTAATGCAGCTTCGAAACAGCCTGGCAGTTCCATTCGACCACGACCTTTTTGGCCCCGGCCTTATAGCATTCCTCGACGAGCAGGGTCACGAACTCCGGCTGATCCAGACCGGCACCGATAAAGACTTCCTGGTCCGGCTGTACGTTGGCGCCGGAAAGGGCGATCAGGCGGGCATAGCCGCGAAGCAGTTTTTTTCTCATACACAACTCCTTTTCCGCGGGGCGTACGCAGGCGCGCCGGCGGATATTCTTTCTCAGACAGCCCTACTATACCACATCCGGCCGGAAAAGAACAGAACAAAGCGGCCGGCGGCCCCGGCGTTTTTATGCAGGAAGTGCAGGCGTTTTTGTGCAAAAAGCGGCTTGCCAAGCCGGCGTTTCTGCGCTATGATAGCAAAGGTCTGCAAAAGACTTGTCTCCGTAGCTCAGCTGGACAGAGCGACCGCCTCCTAAGGCAGTAGTTGACCTACCGCCTTTTGGCAAAAAGCGATAGGTCAGAAGTTCAATTGAGCTCAGCTGTGAAACCAAAATATGATATGTTTTTTTAGGGCATAATCGCCCTTGAAAATACCCTTGTTCCTGTAGCTCAGCAGGATAGAGCAGTCGCCTCCTAAGCGAAAGATCGGCGGTTCGAATCCGCCCAGGAACGTCCCAAAAAGCCCGTAATACCAACGTTTTTGGCTATTACGGGCTCTTTTTTTGTGCGTTTCCAGATCTGCGGCGAGTCTCTTCTGATGAGACAGATCTGGCTGGCTGCTGTTGGCATTTATTGCCTGTTATTTGAGTCAATAATTCACATTTCGAATCGCACATTATCCAACGTTCCAGCTAACAGCGATTAGCAGAAAAAACGGGTTTCTGCTAACAAAAACGCTTCTCCTGCTAACAGAATTTTTCTCCGCTTTCCAAAGCGGTTTCAGCTAACAGAAGCGATAGGTCCGTTAATCCGTTGAAATCAGCTGAGCTTCGTTGTGATTTTCTAAGAAAGGATGCGATATCGTTCATCTTCCGAATCGCCCCATTTTATGGTAGAATACAAAATATCAGGGAAAGAGCACCCCGATTTGGAAGGAGGACCGGATGGTTACGCATAATCAGTTGGTCTATCTGACAGAGATCGTGAATCAGAAGAGTTTTACCAGAGCAGCGGAAAAGCTTTTCTTGAGCCAGTCGACGTTAAGTAAATCGATCAAGGCGCTGGAAGGGGAACTGGGCGTGGAGATCATAAACCGTCAAAGCAAAGAGTTCGCCTTAACGGAAGAAGGGGAACTGGTTTATGCTTATGCCCAAAGAGTCCTGAATTACTTTACATCGGAGACGGAAGCGCTCAAAGAACGCTTTAAAGGGGTTGGCGGATCTTTAAGCGTCGGTGTTCCTCCCACAGCGGGGCCGGCTTACTTCTATTCCCGAATCTATGCCTTCCGTCAGGAATATCCGAACGTGAAGCTAAGTATTGAAGAAACGCCTTCCAATACTCTGATTGAAAAAATGGAAGCCGGACAGATCGATATGGGTATCGTTCTGGAACCGTTTGAGAATGAGAACTATATTAAAAAGCCGGTATACCGTTCGGAAATCGTGATTTGCGTCGCACAGAATCATTCGCTGGCGCAGAAGGAAAGTGTGCGGCTGAGCGAACTGAAAAACGAATCGTTCCTGATGCTGACTCCGGATTACATGTTTCGCGGGATCGTAGATAATTACTGCCGGAAAGCGGGATTCCAACCGAAGGTCGTTTTTGAAAGTTCCCAGTGGGATATGCTGTACGATATGGTGGCGGCCAATTTTGGGATAACCTTCCTGCCTCGCTGGCTGGTTGAGAAGTGGGGGAAATCTGAAGTCAGAATATTGTATGTGGAAGAACCGCAGATGCCTTGGGTCCTGTCCTTATGTTATGCCAGAAGCCGCTTTATGACGGAGCCGATGAAAAAATTTCTTGAAATATGCCTGAGAGGGCAGTGACATGAATTGAATTCATAACAGATGAAAAAGGGATATTTTCCTTTTACTTGCGGACATGCTACAGTTTTTACAGAACTGAAGCATGTCCGTTTTTTAATTTTATAGAGCAAGGGGGAAAGGCCTATGAAGACCGCTCAGGAACTGTATCAGGAGAAGAAGATGTCTGCTGAGCAGGTTCTGGACCATATTCAGAGCAAAGATTTCATCGTCTGTGCGCAGGCGGCGGCAGAGCCGGCAGCGCTGCTGCAGAAAATGGAATATTTAAAGACGACCGGTGTTCAGGATGTACTGTTTTCATCCTGTGTTCCGGCACAGGATTATTCTTTCTTTCACGATCCTGAAATGAAAGGAATCGTGAATCATGCCAGCTGGTTTTTCTCGGCCGGTCTGCGGCAGGCCCATAAGGAGGGGCTGGTGACTGCCGTGCCGCAGCGTTCCCAGTTCTGTCTGGGAAAGGCACTGGACAGAGCGGCTTATGAAGGCCGGCGGCCTGTCCTTTTTGCCACGGTCTCTCCCATGGACAAACACGGATATCTGTCCTTGTCCTTAAGCGCGATCTATGAGATGGATCTCATTAAGAAAGGTGCTGTCGTTTTGCTGGAAGTCAATCCGAATTTCCCGCGTACCTTCGGGGATACGATGGTCCATATCTCTCAGGTGACGGCTCTTGTGGAATCTGATCGTCCGATCCCTGAGGCAAAGATCCAGCCGTATACGGAGAAGGATGCGGTCATCGGCAAATTTATTGCCGATCTGGTGGAAGACGGATCCACGATCCAGCTCGGGATAGGCTATATCCCGAATGCCGTAGCCCATGAGCTGCGCGGCAAGAAGCATCTTGGCATTCAGACGGAGATGTTTACCGAGACAATGATGGATCTCATCGAATGCGGCGCGGTCGACAATTCTCAGAAAGGCTATTATGACGGGGTGTCTCTCTGCTCCTTCACCATGGGCAGCAAAAGACTTTACGATTTCCTGGATGATAATCCGTCCATCCTATTTAAATCCTGCCTGGTCACCAACAACCCCGGAGAGATTGCCAAGGTTAACAAGTTTGTTTCTATCAATGCGACCCTTGAGGTCGATCTGACCGGTCAGTGCGCATCTGAATCAGTCGGATACAGGCATTATTCCGGAAGCGGCGGGCAGGCGGATACTGTCATCGGTTCGCAGCTGTCTCCGGGCGGAAAATCGATCCTGGCCATGCACTCCACGTATTCGACCCGTGATTCAGAAGGAAAAGAGGTGCTGCATTCCAAGATCGTTCCGATGCTGGCTCCCGGATCGGTCGTGACGACTTCCCGAAACGATGTGGACTATGTGGTGACCGAGTACGGTGTGGCCTGGCTCAGAGGCCTGGATGTGAAAGGCCGCGTCGAAGAACTGATCAAAATCGCGCATCCGGACTTCAGAGAGTGGCTTCGCACTCAGGCAGACCGAATGGAACTGTTTTAACTCACAAATAATTGTGATGCGATAAAAGAACGAAAAGGAGAAGAACAATGAAAAAACTCAGTATTGCCCTGTTAGCGATCACCATGATCCTTAGCCTGGCGGCCTGCGGTAATTCCGGAAAGGAAAGCACTGCGGCTTCGACGAAGGCTCCGGAGACAACGCAGGCGCCGGAGACGACAAAAGCCCCTGAGACTACGAAAGCACCGGAAACCACGGCGGCTCCTACGACGGAAGAGGCCACCAAGAGTGTAAATGAGATCCTGCGGGAAACGATTCCCGGTATCTGGCAGATCACGGCATGGGATCTTATCCAGGGAGGATATGTCAACGTCGTGGACAGCTGGTTCCTGAAATATACGGATGACACCATCTGGTTCTATCAGGACGGGGAACTGATTAACGAAGAAGGTTACGAATGGACAGACGATGTGACCATGCATTTCTGGTACAAGGCGGATCCTTCCTACGTCGGCGATTGGGCCTATGAACTGAAGGAAGACGGCACCCTGGTGATCACTTATGCGGAGTACGGCGTGATCTATCTTTGCGAGAAGCGCCCGGACGACACAGATCCTCTTGCCTACAAGCCCAGTGAATCACAGGAAAACAGCGGGAAAGCAATCGCTCCTGCTGATCTGGTCGGCACCTGGGATCTGAACAGTATGACCGTTGCCGGAGTTGAGACTCCTCTTGCGGGACAGGGACAGACCTTTGTCTTTACCGAAGATTCCGTCCAGTACGTGATTGCGGGCGTCCCGATCAACGACAACACGTATGTCTTTGCGGATGAGTTCAATCTGACTGTTACCAGCAAGGCGGATACGACCAATGTCGTTACCTGGAACCTGGCTCTTCAGGAAGATGGCAGCCTGATTATCACCGATACGACAAACAGCTGGATCTATAACTGCGCAAAGCAGAAATAAAATGATTTCCGGGAGCGCTCTAAGTTAACGGAGCGCTCTCTTCCTGCAATGAGAGGATCGCTTTATGAATGCAAGCAAAAAGCCCCGCATCATAGCCGTTGTTTCACTTGTCATCGTACTGATCGCAAGTATTCTCGCCACCGGTATCAGCTCGGATTGGGGGAAGGTTCAGGTCAGCGAAGTCAGACTGGTCACTGAGCAGAATGTTTCCCTGTATGCTAAGTTATGGATGCCAAAAGATGCTTCTCCGGAGAACAAGCTTCCTGCCATCGTGATGGCGCACGGCTACTCCGCCCATTACAACAATATGGTCGGGATCTCCCTGGAATTTGCCCGCCGAGGGTATATTGTGATCGCTTTTGATGCGTATGCCATGGGATATTCCGAAGCGAACGACCCGGTCGCCTATCCCGAATGGGATGACGGCGCCTATGCGGTCCTGCAGTATCTGGGATCCCTGCCGCAGGTGGATAAGAATCGGATCGGCATGATCGGTCATTCGCGCGGAAATATGTGGAACCAGAATGCTGCGGCGACTGCGTGGAAAGCACATGATACGGACCCTTCTGTCACGGTTCCCCGCTCGTTGGTTATCGCATCCTTCTCTTTCAACCCGATCGAAAAGCTTCCGAACGGTTCTTACGGTTACGCCCTGAATGCCTATCCGGTCAATGCTGCCACGATCTTCGGCTCAAAGGATGAGTTTGGAATCACCGTCTGGAATACGGATCTGGACAACTACAACTATACCCACTCTCCTCAGTTTGTTGCCGGTGCCGGCGTTCGCGATCTGGATATGGATATCTATTTCATGTACGGCAACAAGGCTCCGCTGCAGAGGGATGCAGCGATTGCCATTGCGGGGATAGGCAAGTTGCGGGCGGCGTTCACGTATCCCAATATCCATATCCTGGCAGCCTTCAACAATAAGCCGATCGGGGATATGATCGAATTTATGGATATCACGCTGCGGGGCGGGGCAGTGACGCTGGACAGAAACGATCAGGTCTGGGCAACGCGGCAATGTCTATTGTTTTTCGGTTTCTTCGGCGTCTTCGTTTTTGTGATCTCGCTGGCGCTGTCTCTTGCAGACACCCGCTTTTTTGCGACGATCAAGCGTCCGCAGCCGGCAAGCATGAACGAGATCCACAATTGGAAAGAAGGCGGGCTCTTTGCGCTTTTGTTCCTGTGTCTGCAGCTTCCCATGTTGCTGCTGTATTTCAAAGTCAGCGGCTGGCCAGGGATCTACAAGACCTGGCAGCTTCTGCCGCAGGGACCGTATTTCTCAGCTCCCGGCCTCAATCCGACAGTTGTCATGAATCTGATTACTGCTGCCATTCTGATTCTGGTGGTCGTTCTGGTCTACTTCTTCATCGGGAAGAAGAGGGGTGCCACCCTGGATAATCTGGGGTTCAATATCCCCGGAAAACAGATCGGCAAGGCGATCCTTCTGGGGTTGACAACTTTTGGGATCGCGTACCTGGTGCTTTGCTTGTTCTATGATCTGACGGGAACCTTCGTTTCCTTTATGCAGTTCAGCATCACCCCGATGAATCATCTTCACTGGGTCAACTTCCTGAAATACCTGCCCTTCTGGCTGCTGGCGCATCTGGTGAACGCTGTGGTGTTCAACTCAGTTACGCGGGTTAATAATGCGAAGGAATGGGTCAACTACCTGCTGATCATCCTGGGATCGAGTTTGGCAATCATCATTCTTCTGGCGGTCCAGTATACCGGCCTGTATGCGACCGGACATCTGACGATCGAAAACAGCGGGTGGAAGGATCTTTCTACCAATTTCTCGACGCTGGAGCTTCTGTCTGCGGTCATCATTACGCCGGTGTGCGCCATTACCAACCGGGTGATGTACAAGAAGACCGGTTCGGTCTGGGCAGGCGGCATCCTGTCGGCACTGCTTGCCCTGCTTTTTGGCATCGGTCACGTGATTATTGCTTCGGTATAATAACAAATACAGCGGATTCAGGTCTTGATAACCTTTCACGCAAAACCTATGGCGATTTCAGTCCGATAACCAGAACGGATCCGAGCGGAAAAGCCTATAACAGGAAGAAACTGAAAGACAGCGATCGACGAAACAGCAGTGATTTCAGGAATACTGAAAAAGCTGCTGTTTCGTTGTTTCCGGCTGGTAAGCAATTGAAAATTTTTACACGAGTTGTTGCTTGACAAGCCCGGCGTTCACGTTATAATGAAGTGATTTATGCGGAAAGTATAAATGGAGACATGGGCGAAAAGGAGCTTATTATGTATGAATTTGTTCATGAATCGGAATATTGCCAATACAGAGAGTATTTCAATCTTATAGGCGATATCTCAATAACATAGTGTTCTTCGTCAATATCTGTCATGGGATGTGAGTCCGTAATGCTGATATGAACGCCATAAACGTCCTCGCTCTTAAAATCAGCAGCATTCCCCATAATGATGTATTGAACGGCAATATATTCAATAGTTCCTTTATATGGTTCAAGAGGCATTGTTTCGAATGGTTTTTCAATATCGACTCCCATTCCTGCCAGATGATCTGATAATTCCGGATACGCTTTTTTGACCTCTTTATAATAGTTTCTGCAATAATCACAGGAACAGAGGCTGTCATCGTTTAATGTTCTGTAGTAGTTCTCTGTTTTAATGATATCCATAACCGTATCTCCACAAATACCGATTTGATTATTTCTTTGTCATCAATGTCACGCACTCCACATGTCTCGAGGCAATAACATTGATGTCGGTGCTATGACTGAATTTGTCCAGGATTTTTGCTATGATCGAAATTGTCTACCGACACATCCCTACAAACTGGAATTGTTAGCACTCTGTCTTATTGCACCGGAGGCATAAAGCATAAAATGCAATCGCCAGAAACTGTGATACCACAGACACAGTGACAAGATACACAGGATTCAAATCATACAGGGCACCGAGAAGCCAACTGCCCAGAAACCACGCAATACCAAATCCTGTCTCAAATATTCCGAAACCGGTGCTTCGCATGGAACGCGGGACGATTCCGCTGACAGCTGCTTTCATAATACTTTCCTGCGCACCCATTCCAATCCCCCACAGAATTATCCCAGCTCCGATCAACCAGGCATTTCCAGTCATAAAAACAAAACATGAGAAGAATGTGCTGCATAGTGTGGAAATGATCAGAGCCTTCAGCCCGACCTTATCATAAAGCCAGCCAAAGAATAGTGCAGCAAAGGCATCCACAGCCATTGCCCCAGCATATAGCAGGCTGAGCATGGATTCATTAAATGCTCCGGTATTAGCCGAATGAAGTGTGATCAGGGTGAAGTCTGCAAAGCCAAAAGCAAAAAAGCAGATGGCCGCCATGAACAGAACAAATGACTTCCTGAATTCAAAGCTTGCCGGTTTATCTTCCTGCTTTTCAAAGATCTCCGGATCAGGGTATCTTATCTTTGCTGTCAAAACAAGAGCTATGGTGATCATTGCAGGAACAAGCAGTACCGCAAAAGAGAGCCTATATGTTGTAAAAAGGTCGTCTGTACCTTTTACAAGAGCTGTTACAAAAAGCAGTACCGGTCCGAGAAACGCGCCAAGCTGATCCAGAAACTCCTGATAGGCAAAGCCTTTTCCGGTTCCGATCTCGCTTGCCGCAAAGCTTACCAATGTGTTTTTGGCAGGTTTTTTTATCGCTTTTCCGATACGCTCCAAGATCACAAGACCGCAGGCCCAAATCCAGCCATGTTCAGGTACGAGTGCCAGTGCAGGAATTGCCAGAACCTGTATTACATAGCCTGTGATAACAAATGTCCAGTATTTCTTCGTTTTATCTGCTATAAATCCGGATATGAGCCTTAGTGAATACCCGCACAATTCTCCTATACCGGACACAAATCCGATGGTTGCAGCGGATGCCCCTGCGAGGTTCAGATATTCGCCCAATATGCTTCTGGCGCCTTCATGAGTCATGTCCGAAAACAGACTTACGATTCCCATCAGGGTTATAAATGTTATGGCGCCAGACAAAGCCCTTTTTTTATCCATGTTCTACTCCACTAATCCCGATTTG
>JAFRRD010000019.1 GCA_017428265.1 Lachnospiraceae bacterium
CATAGTCAGCGTGGCCGGGGCAGTCAACGTGCGCATAGTGACGGTTGGGGGTCTCATATTCGACGTGAGCGGTGGAGATTGTGATACCACGGGCTCTCTCTTCGGGAGCTTTGTCGATCTGATCGAAAGCCACGAAATCGCCAAGGCCGTATCTCTCATGCAGGGTCTTGGTAATGGCGGCAGTCAGGGTGGTTTTACCATGGTCAACGTGACCGATGGTACCGATGTTACAATGGGGTTTGGTTCTCTCGAACTTCTGTTTTGCCATCTTGGTTTCTCCTTTTGGTTATTTTCTGCCCCATTTGTAAGGGCATGGTTTTGAGTTTGGTGACATCCCTATAATTATATAAGGTTCTGTCATTTTATTCAAGTTATTTTTTCAGCAGAACTTTTTCCTGAACGGACTTCGGCGCGGGCTCGTATTTCTCGAAGAACATCGAGTAGGCGCCGCGGCCCTGGGTCTTGGACCGAAGATCCGTCGCATAACCGAACATTTCGGCGAGCGGCACGAAGCAGCGGACCATCTGAGACCCGTTGACGGTCTCCATTCCCTCGATATGGCCCCGGCGGCCGTTGAGGTCGCCGATGACGTCGCCGAGGTATTCGTCCGGCGTCGTGACTTCCACGCGCATGATCGGTTCCAGCAGGACGCAGCCGGCTTTCGCCATCGCATCCTTGAACGCCATCGAACCGGCGATCTTGAACGCCATCTCGGAAGAGTCGACTTCGTGGTAGGAACCATCGAACACGGTCGCCTTCACGCCCAGCACCGGATATCCGCCGAGGATACCGGCCTTGGAGGCCTCCTCGATGCCGGCGCCGATCGCGGGGATGTACTCCTTCGGGATCACGCCGCCCACGACTTCGGAGTTGAACTCGAAGTTGTGCTCGGCATTGGCGTCCATGGGTTCGAAGCGGACCTTGCAGTGGCCGTACTGGCCCTTGCCGCCGGACTGCTTGATGTACTTGCTCTCGACCTCGACGGTCTTCGTGAAGCCTTCCTTGTAGGCGACCTGAGGGGCTCCCACGTTGGCCTCGACCTTGAACTCGCGCAGCAGGCGGTCGACGATGATCTCCAGATGGAGCTCGCCCATGCCCGCAATGACGGTCTGGCCGGTCTCCTTGTTGGTGGAGACGCGGAAGGTCGGGTCCTCTTCGGCAAGTTTGGCGAGCGCTTCGCCCATCTTGTCCTGGCCGGCCTTCGTCTTCGGCTCGATGGCCACGTCGATGACCGGTTCCGGGAATTCCATGCGTTCCAGCACGGCCGGATGGCTCTCGTCGCAGATCGTGTCGCCTGTCGTGGTGAACTTCAGGCCAACGGCCGCCGCGATCTCGCCGGCGTAGACCTTTTCGATCTCCATCCGCTTGTTCGCGTGCATCTGCAGGATGCGGCCGACACGTTCCTTTTTGCCCTTGCTGGAATTGTAGATGTAGGATCCCGATTCCAGCGTTCCGGAGTAGACCCGGAAATAGGCCAGCTTGCCGACGTAGGGGTCGGTCATGATCTTGAAAGCCAGTGCGCAGAACGGGGCGTCATCCGAAGAAGGGATCTCGAGCGGATCGCCGTCCACCGTCTCACCTTTCGTGGGCGGGATGTCGATGGGGCTCGGCAGATACTCGATGACGGCGTCCAGCAGCTTCTGGACCCCCTTGTTCTTGTAGGCGCTCCCGCAGAGGACGGGGATGGCTTCCATGCGGATACAGGCGGCGCGGAGGGCTTTTTTCAACTGCTCCTTGCTGGGCTCTTCATCCATCATGTACATTTCCATCAGTTCGTCGTCCAGTGCGCAGATGTCTTCCACGAGCTTGGCCCGGTATTCTTCGGCCTGGTCTTTCATGTCGGCAGGGATGTCCGTGATCTCGATCACGGTGCCCTTGTCATCACGATAGTAATAGGCCTTCATTTCAAACAGGTCGATCAGCCCGATGTACGAATCCTCCTTGCCGATGGGCAGTTCGGTGATGATCGGGTTGTGGCCCAGTCTGGTGTGGATCATAGATACAGCATTGAAGAAGTTGGCACCCATAATGTCCATCTTGTTGATGAACGCGATGCGGGGCACGCGGTACTTGTCCGCCTGGCGCCAGACCGTTTCGGACTGAGGTTCCACACCGCCCTTGGCGCAGAACACGCCGACGGCGCCGTCCAGCACGCGCAGCGAACGCTCGACTTCCACGGTGAAATCAACGTGGCCGGGCGTATCGATAATATTGATGCGGTGCTCCAGCGCTCCGGGGGCGGGCTTGTGTTCCAGTTCCCTTGTCCAGTGGCAGGTCGTCGCAGCCGAGGTAATGGTGATGCCTCTCTCCTGCTCCTGCTCCATCCAGTCCATGGTGGCTGTCCCGTCATGGGTATCGCCGATCTTATAATTCACACCGGTGTAGTAAAGGATCCGCTCGGTGAGCGTGGTCTTACCGGCATCGATGTGCGCCATGATGCCGATGTTCCTTGTACGCTCAAGCGGATAATCTCTCGCCGCCATGAATTCTTCCTCCAATGTGTCTCTGATTAAAACTTGTAGTGGGCGAAGGCCTTGTTGGCTTCGGCCATCTTGTGCATGTCTTCTTTACGTTTGACAGCGGAACCGGTATTGTTGCTGGCGTCCATGATCTCACCGGCGAGGCGGTCTCTCATGGTCTTCTCGCCACGCTTGCGGCTGAACATGGTCAGCCAGCGCAGCGCGAGCGCCTGGCGGCGTTCCGGCTTCACTTCGATGGGCACCTGATAGGTGGCACCGCCGACACGTTTTGCCTTGACTTCGAGCTGAGGCATCATGTTGTTCATGGCCTGAGTGAACACTTCCAGAGCGGGCTTGCCGGTCTTCTGTTCGATCTGCTCGAAGGCGCCGTAGACGATCTCCTGGGCAACACCCTTCTTGCCGTCCAGCATGATGTTGTTGATCAGCTTGGTCACAACTTTGCTGCCGTAGATGGGGTCCGCCAGCACTTCTCTTTTCTGAGTATGTCCTTTACGCGGCACGTTACTTCCCTCCTTAAAAATTTCTTAATTCATCGGTACTCACATGTTTGCTTGATGATGTGTTCGCATCGCACGGAAAGGACGGTCTATTTTCCGAAGAAAATATATTGCCTTCCGGCTTTAACAGTCAGCATGTGGTTTGCAGACTATCCTACGGTCTTACTTCTTGACTTTCGGCCTCTTGGCGCCGTATTTGGAACGGGCCTGTCTGCGGTTGGCGACACCTGCGGTATCCAGCGTACCACGGATGATGTGGTAACGGGTGCCGGGCAGATCCTTTACTCTTCCGCCGCGGACGAGCACGACGCTGTGTTCCTGAAGGTTGTGGCCTTCACCGGGAATATAGCTGGTGACTTCGATGCCGTTGGACAGACGCACACGGGCGATCTTGCGGAGAGCAGAGTTAGGCTTCTTCGGGGTCGTGGTCTTGACGGCGGTGCAGACGCCGCGCTTCTGCGGGGACGCCTGGCTGGTGGCCTTCTTGTGCAGGGAGTTGTAACCCTTCTGCAGAGCCGGAGCCGTGGACTTCTTTTCCGAAGTTTCTCTGCCTTTTCTAACCAACTGGTTAAATGTAGGCATATATTTTCCTCCTTCTTCTTAGATTTGCTGCTTTCCGCCTTTTCGGGCTGTTTTTTGTGGTTTCAGGGCGGTTTTTTGGCTTTTCCGGGGCATTTTGCCCCGCCGGAGCGCCTTCCTTTTGCACACAAAAATAACCCGCAGGCAGAAAGCGTGCCTTGGTATTATAACATAGGATATTCAAGTGTCAAGAAGTTTTTTTGAATATATATGAGGGAGATTTATTTCTCCAGTTTTGCGAAGATGGCTTCGATGCCGGCCTTGACTTCGTCGTAGCCGCGGGGCCAGCGCATGTAGCCGGACGCGGAAATGTTCTTGTCCTCCGTCGTCCACAGCGAGAAGGAAAAGCCGTTGCCGTCAAGGACGTGCTTGTTGCTTTTCTGAAAGCCGTTCCAGCGGCTGACCTTCTTTTCGCGCAGGAAGGCGGCCAGCTCGTCGGCAAATTCCTTCCCGACCTTATATTCCTTCGCGTTCTCCTCGGCGACCGTGTTCGGCTTGATCTTTGCGGTATAGGAACCGTCCGCCTCCAGCTTCAGCTCGTAGGCGACGGAACCGTTCATGTAATTGCCCACCTGGTAGGAAAAGTGAAAGCTTTTGATGTCGGTGACCGCAGGACCGAAGCCGGCGCAGCCGGATAAGGCCAGCAGCGCGATCGCCGCGCCCGTCAGTATGCAGAATGTCTTTTTCTTCATGGTTTCTCCTTTCCGGCTGTACCGGCGGCGGTGTGAATCATATTGCCGTCAGTCCGGCTCCCGGTAACGGGTGAGCCGGATCAGTTTGTTTTTCTCCTTCGGCAGGACCCCGCGGTCCGGGATCTCCAGTTCGGTCCGTTCCGTCGCATTGACGATCCGGGTCCCTTCATAGGCAGTCTCCCGCGGGACCGATGAGTTGTAGCGCAGATGCGTGTGGCCGTGGACCAGGATCT
Source organism: Lachnospiraceae bacterium (assembly GCA_017428265.1). Classification (GTDB taxonomy): domain Bacteria; phylum Bacillota; class Clostridia; order Lachnospirales; family Lachnospiraceae; genus UBA6987. The sequence goes on from JAFRRD010000019.1 coordinate 4,482, forward strand.
GCGGATGCCAGCGCTCGATCAGTTCACGAAACGCCTCAAAGCCGCGGTGCGCGGGGTCTTCCAGATCGCCGAGGCCGCGCGGCGGAGCGTGCGTGACCACGATGTCTACGCCGCCTGCCCTCCTGAGTGCCCGGCGCAGGCGCGCGATACGGCGCGCCATTTCCCGCTCGGTATACTGGTGCGGGCCGGGATGGTACAGCATGCTGCCGCCGAGGCCCAGGATCCGCAAGCCATTGTAGATCACGAGGTGCCCGTCGATGTTCTCGCAGCCCTCCGGCGGAAACTTTTCGTAGCTGCCGTCATGGTTGCCGTGCACATAGAGAAGCCGTGCATGGCTCATCGTCACCAGGAAGGTCAGGTAGGACGCCTTAAGGTCTCCGCACGAGAGAATGAGGTCATAGTCCGCCAGGCGACCGGGAACGTAATAATCCCAGAGGGCGGGGCATTCTTCATCGGAAACGGCGAGGATCTTCATTGCCCCGCCTCCGTCTCCGGCGGGATCGTCTCCCGGTAAATGCCGAGCTCGCGCACGAGGGCGCGGGAGCGCGGCAGCAGTTCTTCAAACGAGGGGATACGGCCTTCGACAAAGTCCGCCAGGCGGTCCATCTTCAGGATCTCCGGAAGCGTGAGTTTTCCCGCACCGTCGGCGATGAGGCTCCCATCCTGTGCCGTCAGGCGGCGGCTGAAGATGTCATAGGTCCCGGCCCGCAGCTGCGCCGCGAAGTTGGCCGCCAGCGCCGCTGTGCCTTCCGGTACGTATTCGCTGAAGGTCACGTCGATCACGCCGCTGTTCATGCCCCACCAGTAGTTGACGGCGGCATCCTTCTTCTCCGTGCTGCCGGCAAGGACGGCGCGGACGATATTTTCGTAAAGTCTGCCCCACATCCAGACGGGTGAGGCGAGCGGCAGGCGCGTGCCGCCTTCGTTCAGACAGTAGGTGCCGAGGCTGCCCTGCCAAAGACCCGCTGCGCCGGGTGTCGCGACGTCGCGGTTGGAAATGACCCGTGCACCTTTTTCAGCCAGGGCCTGTTCCGGGTCGCCTTCGGTGCAGCTCCATTCAAGCAGGATCCGCGCCCGCGGGTTCGTCATCCGGGCGCCCAGGGCAAAGGCATTGACTGCTGCCGGCACACCGAGGATCGGATAGGAACCGACATAGCCGACGATCCCGTTTTCCGCGAGAGCCCCGGCGATCAGGCCGGTGATGAACTTGCCTTCGTACACGCGGCAGTAGTAGCTGCGCACGCTCGACAGCGGCTGGTCGGCCGAGCAGCTGAAGAAGCGGATCTTCGGGTATCTGACCGCCGCCTTCAGGGTCTCCGTGAGCAGGGGCGGTGCCGTCGTGAAAATAAGCTCCGCGCCGTCCGCGGCCGCCTGATCCAGCAAGGCTGCCGTCTGCAGCGGACTGTCGGCACCGTAATAGTTCGTGACCTTCACGGCATCCCCGAGCGCGGCGGCAAGCGCGGCCGCACCTTCGGCATGACCCCTTGTCCAGGAACTCGTTTCCGGATCCCGCTGGCTGATGAAGCCGATGTTCAGGTGCTTCGGTGCCGGGGAAAGAATGGTGCCCGAAAGGAGTTTTTCGATGGGGCTTTTTGCCTCTTCGCTCTTCGGTGCCGCGGTGACCGTTACCGCTTCGGTCCCGGACGAGGTCTTCACGTCGCCCCAGAGCTCCGCGAGCGCTTTTTTCAGCTCTGCCGACGTCATGGCCGACATTTCCTCCCACGGGTGCACCTTCAGGAACAAAAGCAGCGCTTCTTCCGGGCGGAGGGCCTGCTTCGGGCCGCCGAGCGCGGCAAAGGCCTCCTTAAACCGTCCGAAGACCGAGACCAGTCGCTTTTTCTCCGTTTCTTCCCAGGCATCGCCCGGCTTTTTGCCGAGCGCGGCCAGCAGACGGGCATATTCGCCGGGCTTTCTGAACTGAATGTCGTACAGCCCGGTCGCCCTGTGGAATTCGAGGAATTCCGCATAGGCGGCGGCACGCGGATCGCTCCGGTCCGCCGGCAGGATCCGCCGGATCCTTGCCGGGATGCGCACGGCGCCGAAATACCGCAGGACGCTCACGCGCTTATTGCCTTCCGCGACGAAAAATTCGCCGAGGTATTCATAGCATTCGATGGCTTCGCGGATGCCAGTCTGTGACAGGTGCGCCTCGCAGAGCGCCGCCCATTTGGCGGCAAATTCGGTATCCGGCTCCGCGAGCGGGTAGAAAGAGGCCGAAAAGACGTTCATCCGGCCGCGGCTCTTCGTGCCGACGATGAGTTCCGCGGGGATCTCCTGGAGCGGAAGGTCGACCGCCTGCGCCTGCAGCGCTTCCGGCAGTTCTTCGTCCAGCACGCGCGGCCGGGGGTCAAGACCCTCGGCTTCCCGCTTTTTCTTTTCTTTCTGCCCCAGATGCAGGGCACTGATGTACTCTTCTTTTCCCGTCGGCACCGGCAGCGGCTTCCTTTCCGCGAAGAAAACTCCGCGGCATCATTTTAGCACATCCCGACGGAAAACGCACGCATTTTGCGGCGGCAGCGCCCTGCGGCCCCCCCGGCGCCCGGTGAAATCCCTCCGGCGGGACTTTTCACGAAGAGAAAAATATGCTAAAATAATGAAGTTATGAACGAAAAAGTACTGCACACCCTTGAATACGATAAGATCCTGCTCCGTCTGGAGGCGCTTGCCGGCTCCGAGGGGGCTAAGGCCATGTGCCGCGCCCTTCGGCCGATGACCGAGCGTGAGGCGATCCTGACCGCGCTTTCCGAGACGACCGACGCCGCCGCCCGCCTGTCCGCAAAGGGCTCTCTTGCCTTCGGCGGCATTTCCGACATCCGCGCCTCGGTCAAGCGTGCCGAGTCCGGCTCCTCGCTCAGCATCATCGAACTGCTGCGGGTCGAGAAGCTCCTGCAGATGGCCGACCGCGCGAAGATCTACGGCAAGACGGACCGCGACACCCCGCCGGATTCCCTGACCGAACGCTTCGATGCCCTGGAGCCGGCCACGGCCCTCTTCCGCGAGCTGGAGGCGGACATCCTCTCCGAGGAGGAGATCGCGGACAGCGCGAGCCCGGGCCTCGCCAAGGTCCGCCGCGAGCTGCGGACCATTTCCGACCGCATCCACAACGAACTGAACGCCCTGCTCATCAAGAACCGCGACCTCCTGCAGGACGCGGTGGTCACCATGCGCGACGGCCGCTACTGCCTGCCCGTCAAGGCGGAGCACAAATCGCAGGTCTCCGGCATCGTGCACGACCAGTCCGGCAGCGGCAAAGCCCTCTTCATCGAGCCCATCAGCGTCGTGCGCCTGAACAACGAATGGCGCGAGCTCGAGATCCGCGAGCAGAAAGAGATCGAGGCCGTGCTGGCCGACCTTTCCGGCAAGGTGGTCTCCTGGGGCAATGCCGTCGTCGAAGACTACCGGCTCCTCACCGAACTGGACTTCATCTTTGCCAAGGCGCGGCTCTCCCGCAGTGACAAGGGCATCGCGCCGGAGCTGGAGGAAGGGCGCCTTCTGGACCTTCGCCGGGCCCGTCATCCGCTCCTCGATCCGAAGACCGTGGTCCCGATCGACGTGAAGATCGGCGGGAACTACGACCAGCTGATCATCACCGGCCCGAACACCGGCGGCAAGACCGTTTCCCTGAAGACGGTCGGCCTGCTTGCGCTCATGGGCCAGTCCGGCCTGCACATCCCGGCCGGCGTGAACTCGCGCATCCCGATCTTCAAGGAGGTCTTCGCCGACATCGGCGACGAGCAGAGCATCGAACAGAGCCTGTCGACCTTCTCTTCCCATATGAAGAATATCGTGGAGATCATGGCGAAGGCCGACCCGGATTCGCTCTGCCTCTTCGACGAACTGGGCGCCGGCACCGATCCGACCGAAGGCGCGGCGCTGGCCATGGCCATCCTGACCCGCCTGCATACCGACGCGATCCGCACCATGGCGACCACGCACTACAGCGAGCTGAAGATCTACGCCCTGAACACGGAAGGCGTGGAAAATGCCTCCTGTGAGTTCGACGTGGCGACGCTCCGGCCGACCTACCGCCTGCTCGTGGGCGTGCCCGGCAAGAGCAACGCCTTTGCGATCGCGAAAAAGCTGGGCCTCGACGAGAGCATCATCGAGGAAGCCGGTTCCTATATCAATTCCAATGAGGAAGCCTTCGAGGACGTCATCGCCGAGCTGGACCGCCAGCGCCGCGAGATGGAGAAGGCCGAGCTGGAGATCCGACGCCTGAAACGCGACACCGAGCAGATGAAGGCCGAGGCGGAGCAGCGCCGCGGGACCATGGAGGCCCAGCGCGAAAAGCTCCTGCGCGAAGCCCGCGAGGAAGCGCGCGCCATCCTGCAGGAAGCGAAGGACACCGCTGACAAAGCCATCAAAGACATGAGGAAGAGCGGCCAGTCCGTCAGCCGCGAGCAGGAAGACATCCGCTCCGCCCTGCGCCTTGCCGTCCAGGATACCGACGACAGGCTCGCCGAAGCCGATGCCAAGGCCCGCCGGGAACGTCAGGTCACCGTGACCGAGAAAAAGCTCCGCCTGGGCGATACGGTCCACGTGCATTCGCTGGGCCTGAAGGGCACCGTCATTTCCCTGCCCGATGCGAAGGGCGACCTGACGGTCCAGATGGGCATCCTGAAATCGAAGGTGAATGCTTCCGACGTCGAACTCGTGCCCGAAGCGACCACCACGCTCGAGGGCCGGCGCCACGTCGGCAACGGCGGCGGCAATTCCTTCCAGAAGGCCCTGACCATTTCCACCGAGATCAATCTGATCGGGCAGACCACCGACGAGGCGGTCCTGAACCTCGAAAAATACATCGACGATGCGTATCTCGCCCACATGGAGAAGATCCGCATCATCCACGGCCGCGGCACCGGCGCGCTCAAAGGCGCCGTCACCCGCGCGCTGCAGAAGAACCGCTACATCAAGAGCTTCGAGTCCGCGCCTTTCAATGAGGGCGGCTACGGCGCGACCATCGCATATCTGAAAGGCAAATGATCCATGAGCAAGCAGCGCATCCTGATCGTCGATGACGACGAAAACATCGCCGAACTCATTTCCCTCTACCTCACCAAGGAATGCTTCGAGACCATGATGGTGCACGACGGCGGAGCCGTCATGGAGGCATTTCACAGTTTCGAACCGGACCTGATCCTGCTGGACCTGATGCTTCCGGGAAAGGACGGCTACCAGATCTGCCGCGAGATCCGCGCGGAAAGCAGCGTCCCCATCATGATGCTCTCCGCCAAGGGCGAGGTCTTCGACAAGGTGCTCGGGCTCGAGCTCGGCGCCGACGACTACATGATCAAGCCCTTTGACAATAAGGAAATGGTCGCCCGGGTGAAGGCCATCCTGCGCCGCACGGCGCCGGCCGCGGCAGCCTCCGAGACAGCCGCTGCCCAGGATCAGGTCGTCATGCTCCCGGACCTTGCGGTCAGCCTGTCCAACTACAGCGTGACCTACATGGACACGCCGCTCTACATGACCGCGCGCGAGATCGAGATCCTCTACCTGCTCGCCTCCAACCCGAACCAGGTCTTTACCCGCGAGCAGCTCCTCGACCGCCTCTGGGGCTACGACTACGTGGGCGATTCCCGTACCGTGGACGTCTATATCAAGCGCCTGCGCAAGAAGCTCCCCGACCATCCGAACTGGCGCCTCTCCACCGTCTGGGGCGTCGGCTACCGCTTTGAAGTGAACAAATAATCCATAAGGGATCGGAACCATGAAGCACCGTCTGGCCTTAAAATTCATCGCGGCCTATGCCGTATTCGGCGTCCTCGCCTTTCTGGCGGTGGCTGTTTTCGGCAGCCGCCTCTGCCGGCGCAGCGCCGTAAAAACGGCCGCCGAGGAGCTTTACCGCGAGGTCCGGACGATCGCTTCCGCCCAGAGTGCCTCCTATACCTCGAAGCGCAGTTTCGATCCGTCCCACCTGTCATTTTACCAGTCGGTCACCGACTGCCGCGTGCTGATCCTGGACGGCGGCGGCCGCGTCGTCTATGACAGTGCCTCCGCGGTCTACGGTTCACTGATCGGGCAGACGCTTGCCTTCGACCCCGCCGATTCCCCGGAGTATTACCGGACCGGCAATTTCTACGGTGCCTTCCGTGAGGACATGCTCAGCGTCTTCTCGCCGATCACCGCGCAGACGACCACCTACGGCTACGCGGTCATCCACCAGCGGATGAGCGTCGTAAATGCCAGAGCCGACAACATGCTCGGCAGGATCTACCTGATCTGTGCGGCCGTATTCGTCATGTCCTTCCTGCCGCTTTTCGTGATCTATTTTGCCGTGCAGCGGCCGCTCCGGAAGATCTCCGACGGCGCGCAGGAGTATGCCCAGGGGCATCTGGACCACCGCATCCCCGTGAACAGCCGTGACGAGGTCGGCTACCTCGCCGCCTCCCTGAACGCGATGGCCTCCGACTTGAAGAGCGCCGACGAGACGCAGAAGAAGTTCATCGCCAACGTTTCCCACGATTTCCGCTCGCCGCTGACTTCGATCCGCGGTTACCTGCAGGCCATGAAGGACGGGGTCATCCCGCCCGAAAAGCAGGAAAAATACATGGACATCATCATCGGGGAGACCGACCGGCTGACGAACCTGACGCAGAGCATGCTCACGCTGAACACGCTGGACGAGTCGCGGCAGGGCCTCGAATATTCCGATTTCGACATGGTCGCCCTCACGAAGACCGTCTGCGCCACCTTCGGCGCGGTCTGCGAGCGGCGCAGCATCCTCTTCGACCTGATCTTCTCGGAAGCGCGGATCGACGTACACGCGGACATGGGCCGCATCCAGCAGGTCATGATGAACCTGATCGACAATGCGATCAAGTTTTCGCCGGACAGTTCCACGATCCGCATCAGCGTGCGCGGCGTGGGCGACAAGGCAGCGGTCTCGGTGAAGGACTTCGGCTGCGGCATCGAAAAGGAAGACCTCGGCCGCATCTGGACGCGCTTCTACAAGACGGATTCGTCCCGCGGCAGGGACAAGAAGGGGACGGGCCTCGGCCTGTCGATCGTCAAGGAGATCATCACGGCGCACGGCGAGACCATCGACGTCATCTCGACGCCCGGCAGCGGGACCGAGTTCATCTTCCGCCTGCCGCTCGCATAGCCGAGAAACCTCTCCGGGCCGTTTTTCACTGTTTTTTCAATTGTTTTTTCCATTTTTTAGTCTATAATATACCCGTTAATGATCAGGTATTGAAAAGGAGCTTCCCATGGCAGCCGACCGCAGCAAATTCCACAAACGAGCCTTCCTGTTCCTGGCCCCCTTCGTCGGGCCCTGGCTGCGCAAACGCTTCGCCCTGACGATCTCCAAGTTCCCGGAACTGCCCGAGCATTTCCTGCTGATCTCCAACCACGTGACCAACATCGACATGCTCGTCATCGGACTCACGCTGCGGCACCATATGTATTTCGTCGCGACGGAGCACATCTTCCGCCTGGGCTTTGCGAGCAAGCTGCTCCGTTTCTTCCTGGATCCGATCCCGCTCGCAAAGGGCGGCAACACCTCCGGCGCCGTGCTGGAGATCCTCCGGCGGCTGCGCGCCGGCCATTCCGTCGGCCTCTTCGCCGAGGGCAACTGCACCTGGGACGGCCGGGCGATCCCCATCCCCGAGGCGACCGGGAAAATGGCGCTGAAGTCGAAGGCGCCGCTCGTCACGGTCCGCATCGTCGGCGGGTATTTCGCGCATCCGCGCTGGGCCTACACCGACCGGAAAGGGCCGCTGCGCTGTGAAGTCGTCGGGATCCACCAGCCCGAAGAGCTGGCCAAAATGAAGCCCGCCGAAGTCAACCGCCTGATCCAGACCGAGATCGGCGAGGACGCCTACGAGCGCCAGTTGGCCGACCCGATCGTCTATCCGGGCAAGTCCCTTTCCCTGGGCATCCAGCATGCCCTGAACGCCTGCCCGAAATGCGGCCGCATCGGCACGATCACGTCGACGGACGACGGCTTTGCCTGTGACTGCGGGCTGCACGGCAGTTTCGACGAGTACGGGATGCTTTCCGGCGAGGGCTTCGATTTCAAGACGGTCCGCGACTGGGAAGACTGGCAGCGGGGCTTTTTCGCCGCCCTGCCTGCGCCGGGTGAGACGGAGACGGTCTACACCTCCGACGAGGGTCTCATTCTCAACACCGTCGCCGGCCACCGCATGAAGCAATTTGCGGAAGGGACCCTGGTCGGCTCCGACAGAGGCCTGAAACTCGGCGAACTCGAATTTCCCTTTGCCGACATGGCCGCGCTCGCCGTCCGGCTCCACGGCACCGTTACCTTCTCCATGAAGGACGGCTCCTACTATGAATTAAAGAAGGCCGACAAGACCGATTACAGCGGCCGCAAATATAAAAACCTGTTTGACCGCTTCGCCCATGAAGCGGACGGCGCAGCCGCGCCGGTACAGACTGAGAGGTAATTGTCTATGACCAGCGGAACCAATTTCTGGGACGCCTCGGTATGGTCCTTCGTCGGGACCTTAGCCATCCTGTTCGTCACCATGCTCTTCGCCAACATCCTGCGGCATCAGATCCCCGCCATCCGCAAGCTGATGATCCCGTCCAGTGTGCTCGGCGGCTTCCTGATCCTGCTCATCGCCTTCCTGTACAAGGAGATCACCGGGAACGCGATGTTCCAGAGCTCGGTGCTGGAAATGCTGACCTACCACGGCCTCGGCCTCGGCTTCGCGGCCATGAGCCTGCGTGAGCTCGACCAGGCGCAGAAGGAGGGCGGCGGCAAAATGAAGGGCGACGCCTTCGATACCGCCCTGAACGTGGTCGGTTCCTACCTGGTGCAGGGCACGTTCGGCCTTGCGGTCACGATGGGCTTCGCCGGCGTGCTGCACAGTTTCTTCGCCTCCGGCCTGATCCTGCCGATGGGCTACGGTCAGGGCCCGGGCCAGGCCTACAACTGGGGCCACACCTATGAGCTCAGCTACGGCTTCACCGACGGCACCAGCTTCGGCCTGACCGTCGCCGCCATGGGCTTCGTCGCCTCCTCGGTCGGCGGCATCATTTACCTGAACAAGCTGCGCCGGAAAGGCCTCGTGCAGGGTGAAGCCGGCGATTACGAAGAAGAGCTCTCCGCCCAGACCATCACCGGGGAAAATGAGATCGGCCTGTCCGAATCCCTGGATAAGTTCACGGTCCAGCTGTCGCTCGTCTTCGGCTCCTACGGCCTCGCCTACCTCTTTATGAAAGGTGTTGACGCCGTCATCGAGACCGGCGCCCTCGGGAACCTGGGCTACAACACCCTGCGGCCTCTGATCTGGGGTTTCAACTTCCTCTTCTCGACCGTCTTCGCGCTGCTGGTGAAAAATGTCTTCCGCGGCCTGCAGAAGAAGGGCGTCATCAAGAAGAAATACACCAACACCTTCATGCAGAACCGCATCGCGGGCTTCATGTTCGACATCATGGTGGTCGCCTCCATCGCCGCCATCAACCTGAAAGCCTTCACCCGTCCGGAATTCATCGTGCCGCTGATCGTCATCTGCGCCGGCGGCGCCGTCCTGACCTATTTCTACTGCAATTTCTTCTGCAAGAAGGTCTTCCCGGACTACCGCCACGAAGCCTTCCTGTCGCTGTACGGCATGCTGACCGGTACGGCCTCCACGGGCGTCATCCTGCTGCGTGAGATCGATCCGCAGTTCAAGACCCCGGCCGCCAACAACATGGTCTACCAGCAGACCTGGGCCATCCTCTTCGGCGCCCCGATGCTCCTGATGATGGGCTTTGCGCCGCAGAGCACCACGAACGCCCTCATCACCATGGGCGTGATGGTCATCATGTTCTTCGTCCTGAACGGCATCGCTTTGCTGCGCGCCAAAAAGCGGGCGGGGAAGAAATAAAGCCGGCCCGAAGAAAAAACCCTCTCCCGCGTCCGGGAGAGGGTTTTTTCTTTGCGGCATTTTTGTCTTTTCCGTGGGATTTCCCTGAAAACGGTGTATTATAGTTACAGAAGACCTTAAGGAGCCGCGGCATGGCAGCGCAGAACATCATCGAAAAACTGAAAAAAAGGGACGAGAGCGGCATGGACGAACTCCTGCTGCACTACGGCCCGCTGCTGCGCTATGTCATCGCGCCGATCCTCTCGGATGAGCGTGACCGCGAAGAGGTCCTGCAGAACGCCCTGATGAGCGTTTGGGAGAGCATCGGCCGCTTCGACGAGGCAAAGGGCAGCTGGACGGGCTGGCTCACCGCCATCGAGAGGAACGCCGCCCTGAACCGCGCCCGCGCCGAAAAGCGCCGCGAGGCCGGCGAACTGCCGGAAAACGAAGCCGATCCCGGCCCGACGCCCGAGGAACAGCTCCTGCTAAAGGAGCGTCAGCAGGCCCTCCTTGCCGCCCTGGACAGCCTGAAGAAAAGCGAGCGCATCCTGTTTTACCGCAAATACTACTACCGCCAGTCCACCGCGCAGATCGCCGCCGAGCTCGGCATCACCGAGCGCGCCGCGGAAGGAAAGCTGTATCGCATCAAGCAGAAGCTGAGAGAATTGCTGGAAGGAGGAAACGATGGAAGATAATAAGAAAATGCAGCCCGGCGAAGACCGCTTCGACGAACTGCTGTCGGCGAGCCTTCCCGAAGAGCCCTCCCCGGAGATCAGCAAAAAAGTGACGCCCTGGACCGACTCCCTGCGGCTCATCGTGCTCAGCCTCGCCTGCGGCCTCATCAATATTGAAGGTGTTCCCCTCTTTCTGATCCTGCAGAGCGCCGGCTTTGCCCTCGCCCTGCTTGGCTGGAACCGCCTGCGCGGCGAGAACGCCAGTTTCCGTCGGGCCTGGATCCTGCAGCTTATCCGCACCGGCTGGTTCCTGGTCAATATCTTTTTCAACATGACGGTCTATTCCCTGAACGACCTCGTTCCGATCAGCGCCGACGTCAGTTTCCTGCTGAATATCGTCTTCGCCCTGCTCTTCCTGGTGCAGCTCGTCAACCTCAGGGACGGGATCGAGGCCGTGCAGAAAAAGGCGGGCGCCGAGCTGGACAGCAAAGCCGTCAGCATGCTGCTTATAGCCTTCGTGCTCATGTTTATCTTCGCCCTGTTCACCACGCACACCGTCGTCGCCTTGCTCATGCTGATCGTTGTGGCCGCAGGACTCGTGAACGTCGTGCGCCTTTCGCACGCGCTGGACGAGGCCGGCTACGCCGTCACGCCTTCGCCGGTCAGGCTCTCCCGCGAAAAACTGCTCGGCATCTTCTTCGGCATCCTGATCCTCGGAAGCCTTCTGAGTTTCCTTTTCTTCAGTCGTTATCCGATGAGATGGCAACAGCGCGAAACTGCTGCCGAGGCGTCTGTCACCGAGATCGGCGTGCCGTCAGCCCTGCCGGACGTGGATGCCGTCAGCGCGCGGCTTCTGGAACTGGGCTTTCCGGAAGAGGTGCTGGCCGATCTTTCCGCGGAAGACATTCAGAAATGCGCCGGCGCGGCTGCCGTCATGCATTCCGAGTCGACGGTTTACGATTCCTGCGTCAGCACCATCCCTTCAGAAAACAGCGTACGCCTGACCGCCGTTGCCGTCGTTCTTTCGGAGCAGCCGCGGGTCTGGCGGATCATTTATCACTTTTCGCTGCCCGATCAGGATCACTACTGGGGTACGGAAACGCTGAAGATCATCCCGTTCAACCTCCTCGGCTCCGAGGAGTTCACGGAGCCGCTGCACGGCCGCATCCTGGTCGGTAAGGGCAACGAAACGCGGACCGCGCAGATCCCGTCTGTCACCAACGACTACCTGGACGGGGGACAGGACCTGGTCTTCGGGGGCTTCAGCATTCTGTCTGCCAACAGCGGCAATGCCTGGTTCGCTTCATTTTCCCTGCCGAACGGCTATGAGAACGCCCGCGGCTATGTGGCCCTGACTGTCCGGAATCCCTATCCCACCATTGTTAATCCGGGAGAAGAGGCCAACGCGCAGATCCGGGAAAGATATAACTACGGCCTTTCCTATACACACCAGGTCCGCGCCTTCGCCTATCCTGTCCAGTCCGCAAAAGACAGCCTGTACCGCAGCCTCATCCGCGACAGCGGCGTCTTCAGGACCCTGCAGCTGCAGATGTGTTACTTCCTTCCTGAAAAAAACTGATCCAGGCTCCTTCCGGCCTGCGCTATTTCCCATAGAGTTTTTTGGAAAAATAGCGTATAATATCATAAAAGACTTCAGGGAAGGGGCGTATGATGGCAAATAAGAGGCAAAGCACAGCCAAAAACAACTTCGGCAGGCTGCCGGAAAGCCGTCTTTTCAAAGCGGACGGATCCGATGGCAATGTCAGCCCCCTGCGCCGCTCCCTGGAGCTTATCCTGGCCAGCCTGGCGATCGGCTTCATCAATGTTCAATTCGGGAACATTCTTGACCTGCTGCTTCCTCTCCTCGGCTTCGCCTTCGGCCTGCTGGGCTGGTACCGCCTGCGCCGCGAAAACAGCGGTTTTTATCTCGGCTGGATCCTGATGCTTGTCCGGACCGGGCTCTTTTTCCTGGACACCTTCCGAAGCTTCACGCTCTGGGGTCTGAACGACCTCCTGCCCGATACCCTTATCCGCATCGTGCTTATCGGCTTCGTCCTCCTGCACGCCGCGCAGCTTTACGCCCTCCAAAAGGGCATCTCGCTACTCCAGAAAAAGGCCGGGATAAAGGAAGATACGCTGATCATCACCGCGCTGATCATCTGGGACATCGTTCTCGCCTTCATTGCCCAGTCAGGCGTCGGCGGATTGGTTGCCATCGGTATGCTGCTGATCGTCGCCGTCATCCTTTATCAGATCTGGAAGCTGATACGCTCCCTTGACGAAGCCGGCTGCCGCATCGGGCCGGCACCTTCCGGGTTTTCACCGACTGTCCTCATGGGACTGTATCTCGGCGTGCTCCTTGTCGGCTGCCTCCTCAGTTTCATCTGTTTCGGCCGCTATGGAATGAAATGGCAGAAGCACGAAGCCGTGTATACGCCTTCTTCGGCCGAAGAGATCGGTGCGCCGAAAGTCCCGTCCGAGACCGATATCATCGCGGGCCGGCTGATCGAGCTGGGCTTCCCGGAAGAGATCCTCGCGGATCTTTCCGAAAAAGACCTGAAGCGCTGCAGCGGCGCGCTGACGGTCTATACCCGCGACTGCGAACAATTCGGGACCGAAATGGATGGCTTGAAAGTGAGGAGCGCTGCGGTCGTTCTCTCCGAAGAGCCACGCGTCTGGCGGATCTTCTATCATTTCTCCCTGCCGGATCAGAAGAATTACCGGGGCACCGATGCCCTGGTGATCCGGCCCACGGCCCTCTACAGCTATGTTCCCGAGATCACCGGGGAGCCCGAAGGGCTCATCCTGCGGGAAAAAAGCGGCAAGACCTATGCGGCGCCGATCACGAAGATCAAGAAGGAACTCTGCGTACAGCAAACTGTCACCCCTTTCGGTGAAGCCTGGAGCGGAGAAGCCTGGTTCGCGTCATTTTCGCTCCCGCGCCGCGTTCAGAATGTCCGCGGCTACGTGACCCTCGAGGTGCGCGATATCTACAAAGACGTTGATTTTTCCTTCGGTGCGAGCGCAGAAGACCTGATCCGCAGCCGCTGGTCGAACGGCCTCCTGTACATACACCAGGTGAGTCCTTGGCAGTATCCGGTCCTGTCGGCCAAGAATTACGGGATGCAGAACACCGGATATTCAGTCGGCGGCACCTTCCTGCAGATCGGCCTCGAAAGCTGGTTCTTCCCGAAGGAGGATTGACCGCGCGCCGCAAAACCGCTACAATGAAAACAGCAGATCATCCTGAACTTAAGGAGGAACCCATGATCGTCATTAATGTCACCTACAAATGCAAACCCGGCATGAACAAAGCCTTCCTGGACCGGCTGAATGAAGAAGGCCTCGGCGCCGCCTGCCGCGCCGAAGACGGCAACATCAGATACCACTACTATCTTCCCACCGACGGAAGCGACGAACTGCTGCTCGTCGAAAAGTGGAGGGACAAAGACGCGCTCCGGGCCCACACCAAACAGCCGCATTTCGCGAGGATCGGCGAGGTCAAGGCCGAATACGTGGACGACACCGTCATCGAGAAATTCGTGGTGGAATAAGTACTGCTGCACCGGCGGCCGGCCGTGCGCAGGCAGTTTCCGGCACACGCAAAAAGGAAGGGCAATTGCCCTTCCTTTTTTGATGGGATACGCGCGGCACCTCAGTCAAACAGCAGCTCCCGCAGCCGTTTTGAGTCGGTTTCGAGATCAAATCCGGGCCAGGAATAGCTCGATATCGGATTCCGGTAAGCGATCACGGCAATTTTATCTTCCGGGACATCATAGGCCGAAAGGATCTTTCGCATGTCGTCCATGCTGCAGGGCCCCAGCTGTGCTATTATTTCCATGATCGTTTCCTGAGCCGTCCTCTCCGGATCCGCCGGCAGGAGGTTGCAGTAATAATCGCCTTTCGCAAATTGCGAGACATAGACCTCCAGGCCCTTATCGGCCGGCAGCCCGAAATACTTCGGATACATGGCTCTCAGCCGGTCCATTTCCGGCATCGTTTTCAGCAGTCTGACCGAATACACTTCGTTCAGCCGCGCAGGATAGACCTCCAGGATATAGCCGTCATATTCGATCTGCACGAGGTCTCCCGCCTCGGGCACGGTTCCGGCCGGTTCGATGTTCTTTACCGAAACCTCAATATTGCTGCAGGAGCGCGCCTCGGCCGACCCTGCCTGCGGCGTTACGTACATGAGGTCGCCCTCGATCTTCATGATCTCCGCGACAAAAACAGTTCTCTGCATTTCCGGTTCCTCATTTTTCTTCGGGTTCGTCAGGAAGCAGACGGCAACGGCGATGCAGGCGATCACGGCCAGCAAAATGATCCAGAAAGCCGGCTTCTTATAGTTCAGAACACCTTTCACGCGCTCCTTCACCCCCACTTCACCGAAGGCGAGCGGGCAGGCCGCGATGCGTTTTCGCGGGAAGCTGCAGTCGAGCAGCGCCTGCGAGTAAGCCGCCATGGCATCCTTGTCCATGTTGCGGATGACCTTCTCATCGCAAGCTGCCTCGATGTCGCGGCAAAGCAAAATGTAGGCGATCCAGCAAAGCGGATTGAACCAGTAGACGGCCAGGAGCAGAAAACCGAGCGGCTTCCACAGATGGTCGCGGCGCCTGATGTGCGCCCGCTCGTGGGCCAGAACGTACGCCCGTGTTTCCCCTTCCATGGAGGACGGCAGATAGATCATCGGCCGGAACAGCCCGAGAATGAAAGGCGAGGACAGTTCGTCGCAGATCATGACGCCTTCACCGGCCGGCACGGACGCCGCGACGCTCTTTTTCAGTTTCCGGTAAGAAATCAGTGCATAAAGCAGCATGATCGCGATGCCCGCGATCCAGAGGATACACAGCAGCGGGATCACGGCCTGCAGGGGATTTATGCTCGTCGCCATGTTCGGGTCCGGGGCAAACGAACCAACCACCGGATTGACGACCTCGTTGATCGCACCGATCCCCGAATCGATCGCCGGCTCCGGCATCATTTCGATGTTCGCCGGCACCGTCTCGGCATTCGGGATCAGACTGAGGATGCTCTCGATGGAGAAGGGAAAGACCAGCCGGACCGCTGCGAGCGCCCAGAGCAGGCAGATGCTCCATTTCGGCGCCTTTTTCAGCAGAAAGCGCAGGGCGATCACGGCCAGGATGAGCCAACCCGCCGCGATGCTCATGTTGACGATTTTTAAAAAGAGGCTGCTCATGGCTTTTCTCCCTTCCGGAAGGCGTCGATCATCTGCCGGATCTCGTCGGCCTCCTGCTCCGTCAGATCCTTGCGGGAAATGAAGGCCGCGACGAAGGCAGGGAGGGACCCCTTGTAGGAATCCGCAACGATCTGCTCGCTCTTTTTCGAATAAAAATCTTCACGGGAAATGCGGGCCGTCACGACGCCGCCCTCATTCTGCAGCAGGCCTTTTTCGCAAAGCTTGCGCAAAACGGTGTAGGTCGTTGGCTTCTTCCACTTCAGCTCCTGCTCGCAGAGCTTCACGAGCTCGCCGGAACTGACGGGCTCGTGCGCCCAGACGATGTCCGCAAAGCGTTCCTGTACTGCCCCGAGTTCGATATCGATCATAACAAAAAACCTCCTTAACGAGGGTTTATCCCGATAAACCTATCTGCAGTTTATCGCAATAAACCAAACTTGTCAAGGGGGTTTTGAAAAATCTTCTCGATTAGGCATCAATTATTCTTCTGCAACATTCACCCGGGGAAGATACAGGTCATAGACCGTCAGTGAGAAATACTCTTCCTTCTGATTGTTAGGAAATTGAAAACCCGTACCGAGAGTCAGCTTCAGTGTTTTCCCATCAGCGGCAATACTGATTTCTTCATCCGCTCCTTCCGGCGCACTGCCGCTGCCACATACCGTATATCCCACAAAATAGTACAGAATGCTCTCTTCCAGATCGACCGGTCCGGTCTCGTCCGGCCTCGCAATATCGATGCCGAAGCGGGCAAGATACGCTGCCAGTTCCGGATATAAATTTCTGACAGTATGGCGGAACTGCAAACAGTATGCGCAGTCACAGACCTCGTTTGACTTGTAGTATTCCCTTGTCTTCTCCACATCAAAAGTGAATTCCGTTCCGTTGATCTCCAGCTTTTCCATCTGTTTTCTCCGAATCGCTGACTGTTTATTCCTTCATTACCGCCGTGGCTTCGATCTCAACGAGGGCGCCGTGGTGGAGTTCCCGGGTCGGGACGACCGCGCGGGCCGGTTTGTGAGCACCAAAGAACTCTGCGTACACCTCATTGACCGCATCCCAGTTGCCCATGTCCGAAATGTACACGCGGCACATGACAACGTCTTCGCGGCAGCAGCCGGCGGCTTCCAGCACCCGCCCGACGTTCGCGAGCGCCTGTTTTGTCTGCTCCCTTATCCCGCCTTCCGCGATCTTCCCGGTCCCGGGATCGATCGGCAGCTGACCCGAAATATACAGCATCCCGCCGGCGATCACGCCCGGGGAATAATGTCCGCCTTTGGAGGTAAGTCCTTCAACAAATCTCATCTTTCTCTCCTCTCAGCCCAGTGTCTTCACCCAGGCGTCGCCTTCCTTCACGAAACCCATTTTCTGCATGTATTTTTCGTGGTTCCTGGTGGGGACGGCGACCACGGCACGGCGGATGCCCTCCGCAGCCAGGCTTTCGTAAAGCCAGGTCCCGACGGACAGGTCGCGGTACTCCGGCGTCGTGTAGTCGAGGACGATCTGCAGACTCCCGTCTTCGAAAAGATTTCCCATCACAAGTCCCACCGCCCTGTCGCCGCAGTAGGCAAAACGGATGTAATTGCAGGGTATCAGGTCGAAGACCGGGAAGTATTTCTTCATGTCCACGCCGTGCGCCGTCAGGAAATAATGCAGGAACTGGTCGTCCGCCTCCGCCCGGTCCGCGTGGTAGTCCGCGCTCTTCTGCTTCGACATGCGGATCAGGAAGAAAATGTTGATGAGCAGCAGCGCCGCATTCATGATCACGGTCGGATAGGCGTGGATGAGCAGGCCGTAAACGACTGACACGATGCAGCCGACCGAGTTGATGATCCGGAGCCGCACCACCGACGCCATGAGAAACGACGCCAGCACGAAGGCCGAGCCGACGTAGCCGATCACTTCAAAAATCACTTCCGGTTTCATATCTGATTCCTTTTTTAAAGATTAGAAGATCCTTCGTCGCCTGTCCCCTGCGGGGACTTCGCTCCTCAGGATGACATGGCGAGGCATTCCTCAGTATCATCTAAAAAACAAAGGCTGTAAACCGCTCCCGGTCATCCTGAGCGCAGCGAAGGGTCTTCCTGCTTTGTTTGAAAATCCTTCGTCGGGGCTTTGCCCCTCCTCAGGATGACAAAGGTGTGCGTCACAGCCTCATGTCTTCCCTGTCTTTATTTATCTTCCAGGTCCACTTTGATGTGCAGTTCGTCGAGCTGCTTCTGGGTGACTTCCGAAGGGGCGCCCATCATCACGTCCTGTGCGTTCTTGTTCATCGGGAACGGGATGATCTCGCGGATCGTATCCTCCGCTGCGAGCAGCATGACGATGCGGTCGACGCCGGGCGCGATGCCCCCGTGAGGCGGTGCGCCGTAGCAGAAGGCGTTGTACATGGCCGGGAACTTCGACTTCACGTCATCCTCGCCGAGCCGGACCATCTCAAATGCCTTGATCATAATCTCGGGGTCGTGGTTTCTGACCGCGCCCGAGGACAGCTCGATGCCGTTGCAGACCAGGTCGTACTGGTCGGCCGTGATGGACAGCGGATCGATCTCGCCGCGCTCCGCCTGGAGCAGGACTTCCAGCCCGCCCGCCGGCATGGAGAAAGGATTGTGGCAGAATTCCAGCTCACCGCTCTCGTCGCCGATCTCGTACATCGGGAAATCCACGATCCAGCAGAATTCGTAGCGTTCCTTGTCCATATGGCCTTCGCAGTTCGCGCCGAAGGTCTTGATCATGACGCCCATGGACTTCGTCGCGAGCTCGCCCGCCGCAACAACGACCAGCATGCCGGGCTCGAGACCGAGACGTTCGGTCAGAGCATCCTTCACGGGGTTCGCGAACTTCGCGATGCCGCCGGCGAGGCCTTCCTCTTCGACCTTGAACCAGTAGCCCTTCGAGCCGCTCTGCACTTCGCAGTCGGAAAGGAGCTTTTCGATCTGTTTGCGGGTCAGGGTGCATTTGCTGATCGGAACGGCCTTCACGGTCTTCCCCTTCAGCGGTTCGAACTCGCTGTCCGCAAAGAGGTCGCTGATGTCTTTGCCGGTCAGGTCGATGCGCAGGTCCGGCTTGTCGGAGCCGTAGGTCGCCAGGGAATCGTTATAGCTGATGCGCTTAAACGGCGGCTTTGTCGCCACGTTGTAGGTGCCGTATTTCGCGAAGATCGGGGGCAGAACGTCCTCGATGACCGCGAACACGTCCTCCTGCGTCGCGAAGGCCATTTCCATGTCGAGCTGGTAGAACTCGCCCGGCGAACGGTCGCCGCGGGCGTCCTCATCGCGGAAGCAGGGGGCGATCTGGAAATAGCGGTCAAATCCGGAGGTCATCAACAGCTGCTTGAACTGCTGCGGCGCCTGCGGCAGCGCGTAGAACTTGCCCGGATGCTTTCTCGCCGGGACCAGGTAGTCGCGCGCACCTTCGGGCGAAGAGGCCGTCAGGATGGGGGTCGTGATCTCCAGGAAATCGTGCTCCATCATGGCCTTGCGCATGGCGGCGATGACCTGGGTCCTGAGGATGATGTTCTTCTTGACCGCAGGGTTCCTGAGGTCGAGGAAGCGGTATTTCAGGCGCTGGATCTCGTCGGCCTCGCGGCTTCTGTTGATTTCGAAAGGCAGCGCGTTGTAGCGGCATTTGCCGAGGATCTTCACCTCTTCGGGCACCACTTCGATGTCGCCGGTCGGCAGCTTCGGGTTCTTGCTCGAGCGCTCGCGCACCCTGCCGGTCACCTGGATCGTCGTTTCTTTGTTCATGCCCTTGAAGATCTCGAGGATCTCGGGCGATTCCGCGACCAGCTGTGTCGTGCCGTAGAAGTCACGCAGGATCACGAAGGCCAGGCTCCCGCCGACCATCCGGACGTTCTCCATGAAGCCGGCCAGCGTCACGGTCTGTCCGACATGCTCCATCCGCAGTTCCCCGCAGGTATGCGTTCTCATCTGCATCATGGTCTTTTACCCCCTGATTATCGTAAATAGGCCTTCAGCGCGTCGACTTTGTCCAGGCGTTCCCAGGGAAAGTCCGCGTCCGTGCGGCCGAAATGTCCGTAGTTCGTCGTTGCCCGGTAAATGGGCCGGCGCAGGTCGAGCATCTTGATGATCCCGGCGGGGCGAAGGTCAAATTCCTTCCGGACGATCTCCGCAAGTTCCCGCTCCGGAAGCTTCCCGGTGCCGAAGGTATCGACCTGGACCGAGGTCGGATGCGCGACGCCGATGGCGTAAGCCACCTCGATCTCGCAACGGTCCGCGAGGCCCGCCGCCACCAGGTTCTTCGCCGCATAGCGCACCGCATAGGAGGCTGAGCGGTCGACCTTGG
>JAFRRD010000020.1 GCA_017428265.1 Lachnospiraceae bacterium
ATAGCGGATTACATTGACTATTACAACAATGAACGCATCCAGGCAAAAACAAAATGGATGCCACCTGTAAAGTACAGAATGGCATCCACTTGTTGAGGCCCGTCATAAATCAATGTGTCCAGGAAACTGGGTACATATCAATGGATCCTTCATTTTCACAGCCTCTTTTCTTCTTTGGTTTTTTCTTACTTCGATTCCGTCTTCAGCGTGTAGTCCCTGAAGTCCCGGGCGGCCTTGCCGAGGTAATGCTTCGGGTTCCAGATGATCGCGATGGGGCGCTCCGCATAGTCGTCCGAAAGCGGGATGAACACGTTGTTGCCGAGTATGTTCATGCCGATCGCACGGCCCGTGGTAACGGCCACGCCGAAGCCGGCTTCGATCAGCTTGCCGCGCATGATATAGTCGCATTCGATGGACGCACTCGGTGAGATCCCTGCCCGCTCAAAGAGTTTGTCGCAGAAGATCCGGAAACTTTCGGTCTCGGACAGATTGATGAAGGACTCGTTCTTTGCCTCCTCCAGATAAATGCTGTCCCGGGAGGCGAAGGGATGGTCCTTATAAACGCAGAGGTACAGCTTTTCGCGCCGGAAGATCGTGTATTCCAGACCGCCGAGGGGCAGGTCGTCGGTCCCTGCAATGACGAGGTCTGTCTCCTGGTTGATCAGCAGGTCGCGGTACTGCAGGCGCGTGCAGTTGACCTGGCGGATGCTGTAATTGCGGTATTCCGTACGGAAGTTGCGGATGAGCGTCGTCCAGACGTGCGAGCTGCTCATGGCGACCGAGACGGAATCGTTCTTCCGGTCCAGCCAGTCGTCCACGACGATCTGCGCGTTGTCCAGGGACGACAGCGCTTCCTCCACGTAGCCGAGGTAGAGCCTGCCGATCTCGCTGAGTTCGAGCGTCCTGCCCACGCGGTGGAAGAGCTTGACGCCGAGTTCCTTTTCCATATGGATGATCGTATTGCTCAGGGATGTCTGCGTGATGTGCAGTTTTTCCGCCGTATGCGTCAGGTGCCCCGTGGCGGCAAGTTCCCGGAAATAGCGAAGCTGCTGAAGCGTGACCATATCTGCCTCCGAATCATTTATGCCAATAAATGTATTTAAGTAAAATATAAATTGGAATAATGCAAAAGTCAATGGTAAACTGTATGAAAGAATCATAGTACGTAAAGAACCGAACATATTTTTGGGGAGGCGATGAAAATGGCGGAAAAGGGAGCGTTAAGCGATATCAGGGTTCTGGACCTGTCCAGAGTCCTCAGCGGTCCGTATGCAGCCATGTGGCTAGGCGATCTCGGCGCGGACATCATCAAGATCGAGATGCCGGGAAAAGGTGACGACGCACGCATGACCCCGATCCATGTCAACGGCGCGAGCACCTTCTTTGCCGCGATGAACCGGAACAAACGCAGCATCACGCTGAACCTGAAGGCGCCGGAAGGCAGGGCGATCCTGCTGGAGATGGCGAAACAGGCCGACGTGGTCCTGTCGAATTTCCGTCCCGGCGTGATGGAGAAACTGGGGCTCGGCTACGACGCGTTCCGGGCCGTCAATAAACGCATCATCTTTGCAACGGTCTCCGGTTTCGGGCAGAACAGCAAATATGCATCCCGGCCGGCTTACGACATCATCGGCCAGGGCATGGGCGGTATCATGGCCCTGACGGGCGTTGAGGGCGGCGAACCGAACCGGGTCGGCACCTCTATCGCGGATATTTCCGCCGGCATGAACACGGTGATCGGCATCCTCGCGGCGCTGCACGCCCGCGAACTGACCGGCGAAGGCCAGTGCGTGGACATCGCCCTGCTGGATTCGGTGCTGGCGCTGATGCCGTCGGAGAACCTGCGCTATTTCGTGAGCGGCCACCTGGTGCCGCGCGTGGGCAACCGCTACATCGGCAACGCGCCCTACGGCTCCTTCAAGGCAAAGGACAATTATTTCAACCTGGCCTGCGGCAGCGACAAGCTGTTCCGCAAGTTCGCGACGGACGTCCTGAAACGGCCGGAGCTGGCGGACGACGAGCGCTACTGCATCATGGCGCGCCGCTCCGACCACTATCCGGAGATCAAGAAGATCGTGGAGGACTGGGCGGCGGAACTGACGGTCGACGAGATCGTGGAGAAATGCCTGGCCGCCGGCGTTCCTGCCGGTCCGATCTGGGACATGGACGAGATCTCGCAAAATACTTATTTTACGGAAGAACGGGAGATGCTGATCCATATCGATCAGCCGGGCATCGGGGAACTGACCGTGACCAACAACCCCATAAAACTTTCGGATACGAAAAGCAAAGTCAGGATGCCCGCGCCCCTTCTGGGACAGCACAACGCGGAAGTCTACGGCGAGCTGCTCGGCTACGATGAGGCGAAACTGCAGGAACTGCGCGACAAGGCAGTCATCTGACAGGAGGAAAAAATGAGAGATGTTTACATAACGGCGTTCTGCCGGACGCCGATCGGAAAAATGGGCGGCGCGCTGCGTCCCCTGACCGTGGCGGACCTGTCCGCAGCGGTCTTCGAGGAGATCGTAAAGCGCGGCGGCATCAGCAAGGACATGGTCGATGAGATCGTGATGGGCGAGACCCGTCCGTCCTCCGCCATCCATAACGTCGCGCGGCACGCGGCGCTGATGTCGGGCTTCCCCTACGAGGTGGTCGGCTACACGATCCAGCAGGCCTGCTCCTCGGGCATGTGCGCGATCCAGAACTCGGTCAACAAGATCCGGGTCGGGATGGCGGACATCGTGATCGCGGGCGGCGTGGAAAGCATGAGCAATTCGCCCTTCTTCACGAACAACATCCGCTACGGCGCGGGCACCGGAAACCTGACGATTTACGACTCCATCACGGAGAGCCAGGTCGGCGCACAGCCGTCGTCGGTGTACGGCCGCTTCGGCATGGGCATCACCGCGGAAACGGTCGCGGAGCAGTATCACGTCGGCCGCGAGGAACAGGATGCCTTCGCACACCAGAGCCAGGTCCGCTATCAGGCGGCCTACGAAGCCGGAAAGTTCGAGGAGATCGTTCCGGTGGCAGTGCCGCAGAAGAAGGGCGATCCGGTCATCGTGGACAAGGACGAGCACCCGCGCCTGACCTCGCCGGAAAAACTGGCGAGCCTGAAGCCGGTCTTCAAGCCGGACGGCACGGTCACGGTCGGCAACGCCTGCGGCCGCAACGACGGCGCCGCGGTCCTGCTCCTCATGAGCGAAGAGAAAGTGAAGGAACTCGGCGTGAAGCCGTTTGCAAAGATCATCGGCTACGCGACGGCCGGTGTCGATCCGCGGATCATGGGCATCGGTCCGATCCCCGCGGTGCGCAAGGTCCTGAAGCAGCTGAACATGACCATCGATCAGATGGATCTCATCGAACTGAACGAAGCCTTCGCGGCACAGGCCCTCGCCTGCGTGCACGAACTGGGCATCGATCAGTCGAAACTGAACGTCAACGGCGGCGCGATCGCGCTCGGCCATCCGGCCGGCATGACCGGCGCCAGACTGATCGGCACGCTCTGCTATGAGCTGCAGCGCAGGCCCGAAGCCCGTTACGGGCTCGCGACGATGTGCGTGGGCGGCGGCCTCGGCAGCGCGACGGTCATCGAGAAAGTGTGAGGCAAAGCATGAAGATCAAGAAGGTATGCGTGGTCGGTTCCGGCATGATGGGGCGCCAGATCGCCCTGAATACCGCGAAGTACGGCTATGAGGTGAATGTCACGGATTCCAACGCAGCAGTCCTGGAGGATATGGGCCGCTGGGCCGAAGATTACCTCGCCGGGCGCGTCGCGAAGGGCCGGATGACCGCGGAGGAAGCACAGGGCGTGAAGGACCGCCTGCACCGGATCGGCGATTTTGCGGAATCGGTGAAAGACGCCGACCTCGTGATCGAAGCCGCCTTCGAGGATGAAGGCGTCAAGCACGGGATATTTAAGGAACTGAACAAATTTGCGCCGAAGACCGCCATCCTCACGACAAATTCGAGTGCGATGGTCTCCTCGACCTTCAGCCCCGACATCGAAGACAGCTCGCGGCTCGCGAACCTGCACTATTTCAACCCGGCCCTCGTGATGGAACTTGTCGAGATCGTCCGCAATCCGGAGACCTCGGACGAGACCGTCGCCGCCCTTCAGGAATTTGCCCGGACGACGGGCAAGATGCCGGTCGTGGTACAGAAGGAACTGGAGAAATTCATCGCGAACCGCATCATCACGGCGATCCAGAACGAAGCCTTCTGGCTCGTGGAAAACGGCTACTGCACCGTCGAAGACGTGGACATCGCCTGCGAAAAGGGCTGCGGCCACAAGATGGGGCCTTTCCGCACGAAGGATCTGACCGGCATCGACCGGAACTTCCTCATGATGCAGGCCCAGTACGACAAGACCGGCGTGAAGCCCTCCGGCTACGACCTGTTCAAGAAGTACTATGAAGCCGGCCGCTACGGCCGCAAGACCGGCCACGGCTTCTACGACTACGAGTAAAGGAGCGGCCATGGGAAGACTTACCGGAAAAACGGCGATCGTGACCGGCGCAGCCGGCGGCATCGGCTATGCCACGGCGGAGAAATTCCTGGAGGAAGGCGCAGCCGTCATGATCTGCGACGTCGCGGAGGACCGCCTGAAAGAAGCAGCGGAAACGCTCTCTGCCAAGGGAAAAGTCCTCTGGCAGGCGATGGACATCTCGGATCCCGAAGCCGCGGCAGCGCTGGTCAAAAGGACCGCAGAGGAACTGGGCGGGCCGCACATCCTCATCAACAATGCCGGGATCACCCGGGACGCCCAGCTCTACAAAATGGAATTGGAGCAGTTCGAGAAGGTCATCAAGGTCAATCTGATGGGTACGGTCGTCATGTGCAAGGCGGTCATTCCCTACATGATGGAACAGAAATACGGCCGGATCGTCAATTGTTCCTCGGTCTCGGCGCTTGCCGGCAATTTCGGCCAGACCAACTATGCCTCGTCCAAGGGGGCGATCTGGTCACTGACCCGCTCGATGGGCCATGAACTGGCCAAATACGGCATCACGGTCAACGCGCTCATTCCCGGGGCGATCGAGACCCCGATGACCCGCGCGATCCCGGACGACATCCGGGCGAAGAAGGCCTCAACCTTCCCCATGCGCCGCTGGGGCAGTGCCCGGGAAGTCGCGAACGCCTACTGCTTCCTCGCCAGCGAGGAGGCATCCTACGTCAACGCCACCAGCCTTGTGGTAGACGGAGGATATCTGTAAAAAGGCTTATCAGAACAAATATTTCGCAGAAGATGAGACTGCGTAAATATGATATTTTAAGGAGGTAAACAACAATGAAAAAGCTGCTCTCGGTCATTCTTGCCGTCGTGATGGTGTTTGCGCTTGCATCCTGCGGCAATGATCCCAAGACAACTACCGCGGCTCCCACTCAGCCGCCCGCAACCCAGACCCAGGCGCCTGGCCAGTCCACCGAAGCTCCGGCTCCCCAGACCACTGCGGCCCCTGAGATCGACTACAAGAAGCTTGACCTGCGCATGACCACCGGTTCCTCCGGCTCCGTCCTGTACATGTTCGGCTCTCAGTTCATCGATCTGTTCAAGGAACTGTATCCCGGCTCCACGGCTGAAGTTGCCGTCGGCGGCGGCGTGTCCAACATCAGCACGGTCTCGAACGGTGACTTCAACATCGGTTCCACCGCCGTTCCTGCTCTGTTCGCGGCCCTGAACGGCGTCGATCCTTTCCCGGAGAAGATGACGGAGATCCGTGCGGTCTTCCGCACCGACCCGATCTGGGGCGTCGCCATGGTCACCAAGGCCAGCGGCATCAACTCCCTGAAGGAAGTTGCCGAGAAGAAGATGGCTGTCCGTCTCGCTGTCATGCCGGTCGGCAACTACACCGAACTCTTTGCCCGCCAGCTGCTGGAATGCTACGGCATCACCCTGGAAGACATCAAAGCCTGGGGCGGCACCGTGCAGTACACCTCTCACGCCGAAGCATCCGACCTGTTCAAGGATGGTCATCTTGATATGTACGTGACGATGATCAACAAAGGCCATGCCTACGGCACGGAGATATTCACCAATGTTGATATGAAGATGCTTCCTCTGGATGCGGAAGACATCAAGCCGCTTATGGATCTCGGCTACAGCGCCGGCTTCATGCCGAAGGATGCCTTCAGAGGCGTTGACGAAGAAGTCCCGATCGCCATCTCGTCCAACCTGTTCATTTCCAGCGCGGATGCGGACGAAGATCTGGTCTATCTCGTGACCAAGACCTTCTATGAACATTTCGACGATTTCGCACTGACCAACACGGCTCTGACCCAGCTGAACAAAGAGACGGAGATCTTTGACTGCTTCGGTGCCGAGCTGCATCCGGGTGCCGAAAGATACTACAAAGAGATCGGCATCCTGAAATAAGTCTTAAGTTGAAGCCTTAAGTCGATCCTTCTCATACCGGGCTGCGTGCGGCGCAGCCCCGCAGCCCGGTGCTTTTTAGCTGATGAAAACCACGCGGCAGCGCGTGGCTTTCACCAGTTAAAAACGACCCGCGAAAGCGGGGATATCCTTTGAACCATTTGTGAAAGGAGTCCGACAATGCCTGAAGAAAGCTTACAGAAGCAGAAAACGACCGTCAAGGAGGTCATCATCTCGATCGCGTGCATCGGCATGTGCCTCTTCCACCTGTATACGGCCGTCATGGGGATCTTCCCCATCATCATTCAGCGAAGCGTTCACATGACCTTCGTGCTTTTTCTGGTGTTCCTGATCAAGCCGACCAAAGCGAAATCGAAGGTGCTGAAGGCGTTTGATTACGTTCTGTGCATCGCAGCGACGGCCAGCGCCGCCCACGTGTGGCTCAGCTATGACCGCTTCTCGCAGCGCATCCAGTACGTCAGCCCGGTCACGACACTGGACAAGGTCATGTGCATCACAATGATCGTGCTGGTGCTGCTGGGCATCATGAGGATCGCGGGCAAGGCGCTGCCGATCATCGTCATCGTCTTCATTGCGTACTGTTTTACCTGCCAGTATCTGCCGGGCATGCTGTATCACCGCAAGATACGCTTCAACGTCTTCATTGAAAATATGTACATGGGCTACGAAGCCATGTTCGGCTCAGCCGTCGGTGCGTCGGCCACCTTCCTCTTCCTGTTCATCCTCTTCGGGTCGTTCCTGGAGGAGATCGGTTCGGGCTCCTACTTCATTGACCTTGCGAACGCACTGGTCGGCCGCACGAAGGGCGGCGCCGCCAAGGCCGCCGTCGTGTCGAGCTGCATTTTCGGGAGCATTTCCGGTTCGGCTGTCGCGAACGTCTACGGCACCGGTGTCATGACGATCCCGATGATGAAGAAACTGAAATATGACTCGACCTTCGCCGGCGCGGTGGAGGCGGTCGCTTCGACGGGCGGGCAGATCATGCCGCCGGTCATGGGCGCCGTGGCCTTCATCATGGCGGAGCTTCTGGAAATGCCCTATATGGAGGTCGTAAAAGCCGCACTGATCCCGGGCCTTCTATACTACGTCGCCCTGATCCTGATGGTGCATTTCCGCGCCGTCAAGTTGGACCTTAAACCGATGACGGAAGGCTTCGCGACGAGAAAATACCTGCTGACGAATTCCTATCTGCTGCTGCCGCTGATCACCCTGATCGTGGTCCTTTGCATGGGCTATACCGCCGGCCGCGCCGTCTCCATTGCTCTGATCGTGATCTTCATCATCGGCATCGCGACGAAGCGTCTGACGATCAAGGGAATCTACCATATCTGTCTGTCGACGGCAAAGAGTGCCGTCACGATCGCCCTGGCCTGCTGTGCCTCGGGCGTCATCGTGGGCGTTCTGGTCACCACCGGCCTGGGCGTGGCCTTCACGAGCATCGTCATGAGCATCGCGAAGGGCTTCCTGCCGCTGGCACTTCTCATGACCGCCATCGCCTGCCTGATCCTGGGCATGGGCGTGCCGACCTCGGCGGCGTACATCATCACATCCTCCCTCTGCACGCCGGTGCTGCTGAAGATGGGAGTGAATCCGACGGCGGCGCACCTGTTCGCCCTGTACTTCGCCTGCATTTCGGCCATTACCCCGCCGGTCGCCATGGCGGCCTACGCGGGCGCGCATATTGCAGGAGCGGATATGTTCAAGACAGGTGTTCAGGCCTGCAAGCTGGGTATAACAGCCTTCCTGATGCCGTTCATGTTCGTCTACAATCCATGCCTGCTGATGCAGGGCTCGTTCCTCGAGATCGTACGAGCCCTGGCAACCTGCATGATCGCCGGTATCGGCCTGTCCTGTGCCGTGGAAGGCTATCTGTTCCATAAGAAGATCCCTTGGTGGATGAGGATACTTGGCTTTGCAGCCGCGATCCTGCTGATCGACGAGCGCCTGGTCACCGACCTGATCGGTCTTGCCGTGATCGTGCTGCTCATCCTCTGGGACCGCGTCGGCTATCACAAGCCGGCTGCGCCGGCTGAGGCATAAATGAGGAGAAAATAATGAAACTGGGAATGGCCGGGCTCGGTGTGATGGGCCACAGCGTAGCGGAGAACCTGCTGAAGAACGGTTTTGAAATGGTACTGTTCGACATCCGTCCGGAAGCAATGACGGATCTGGTCGAAAACGGCGCAACAGCGGTCGGCAGCCTGGAGGAACTGGGCGGCGCCGTCGATACGGTCCTGCTGATGGTGAACACCTTCGAG
>JAFRRD010000021.1 GCA_017428265.1 Lachnospiraceae bacterium
TAGCGGATTACATTGACTATTACAACAATGAACGCATCCAGGCAAAAACAAAATGGATGCCACCTGTAAAGTACAGAATGGCATCCACTTGTTGAGGCCCGTCATAAATCAATGTGTCCAGGAAACTGGGTACATATCACGATGCCGGCTGTTTTTTGCTGTGTTTTGGTCTGCGGCTGATATTGAGCCCAAAGGAGAAAAATGATATAATACATTTTCAGGTAAAATTCGGAGGGATCTCACGGAAAGATGAGTCTGAAACTGATCAAACTGACAAAAGAATATGAGCAGGCACTCGGGGAGATGATCGAGGAGTGGAAGGCGGATCAGGAACTGAATCACACCGACCGCTCGCCCCGGACGATCTTCCGGAACGACTGGCACGATTTCGATCATTATCTGGAGGACCTGGAACATGACACGGCAGTCGGAGGCTGGGTCCCGGATTCCGTCTTTTTCCTGCTGGATGAGGAGAGAGACCGCCTGCTCGGCGCGGTGAACATCCGGCATTATCTGAATGAAGAGCTGCTGCGGGAAGGCGGCCACATCGGCGACGGTATCCGCCCGAGCGAAAGACGGAAGGGCTATGCCACCGCAATCGTCCGCCTGGCCCTCGAGGAGTGCCGGAAACTGGGCATCGACCGCGTTCTGATGACCTGCAATAAGAACAATATCGGCTCGGCGAAATCGATCATCCGCAACGGCGGCGTGCTGGAGAACGAATTCGTCAATTCCGACGGGGAACTCGAGCAGCGCTACTGGATCGACCTGACCGAAAGCGTCAAACCGAAGTACTACGAAGCTTACGATGAACGCTACAAAACCGCGCACGGAAAGGGCGTCAGCTGGGCAGGCGAACAAAGTACACCGATCGTTCTGAAAACCATCCGGAAGTATCGGATCAGGCCGGAAGATGCACTGCTCGAGATCGGCTGCGGAGAAGGACGGGATGCAAGGGCTGTCCTGGACAGCGGGTACCGCCTGCTGGCGACGGATATTTCCCGGGAAGCCATTGCCTGGTGCAGGAAAACCATGCCGGAATATGCCGAGCACTTCAAAGTCCTGGACTGCCTTTCCGATGATCCGGATGAACGCTTCGGTTTCATCTATGCCGTTGCCGTGGTGCATATGCTGGTCCGGGACGAAGACCGGAACGGGTTTTATACTTTTATCCGTGAACATCTGAAGCCGGAAGGGCTGGCTCTCATCTGCACGATGGGAGACGGAACGTTCGAGATGCAGAGCGATATCCGCGAAGCCTTTGAACTGAAGGAAAGGGAACATGAGTCGGGGCCGATGACGGTGGCGGCGACCTCGTGCCGCATGGTTTCGTTTGCGGCGTTTGAGCGCGAACTTGCAGAAAACGGCCTGAATATTATCGAAAAAGGGATCACGGAGGCATTGCCTGAATTTGACAGCCTGATGTATGCCGTGGTCAGGAGAAAATAGGAGGAAGAGATTATGCTTACCGTTTATTGCTACAGCAGATGTACGACCTGTCAGAAGGCACTGAAGTGGCTGGACGACAAAGGCATCCGGTATAACGTCATCGATATCAAGGCGGATCATCCTGATGAAGAGACCCTGAAGAAATACCATGCCGTGAGCGGCCTGCCGCTGAAGCGCTTTTTCAACACCAGCGGCATTCCGTACCGTGAATTCGGACTCGCGAAAAAACTGCCGGAGAT
This sequence comes from Lachnospiraceae bacterium, assembly GCA_017428265.1. Classification (GTDB taxonomy): domain Bacteria; phylum Bacillota; class Clostridia; order Lachnospirales; family Lachnospiraceae; genus UBA6987. Next base: position 1,689 of record JAFRRD010000021.1, read on the forward strand.
GAGTGAAGAGGAACAGTTTGCCCTTCTGGCCACCGACGGCATGCTGGTCAAACGGCCTCTCGTGATCGGAGATGATTTCGTCCTGACCGGCTTCAGGGAAGATGAGTGGGCGGAGAAACTGCTGTAAAGGAGACGGTGTCGCCGCGAAGGAGGGCAGAACTGCCGGACCGACCTCGGCGACGCGCCGGACCGGGACTTTGGGTAAAGCAGAGGGAAAAGAGATGACACTGGCGGAAGCGGAACGGTTTTATAAAGCATACGACGGCAATTCGTTTCATATGGACCGGGAAGAACCGGGGATGTATGGCATGTTTAAAAGCATGTCTCTTTCACCGGAGATCACACGGAAATGGGACGAGGACCTGATCGAAGGAGTCTTCGGCTCGCTGTGGGAGCAGCCTAGGATAGCATGGTCGCTCCACCGCAGACTGATCGATCTCATCAGGCGAAACAAGGAAGAGCGGTATTTCGTCCGCCTGCTTGATGAGATGGAGAAGATGGATTCTCTGGATAAGGAATCAAAAGTCCTGATCATCGAAAACATGGCCGGCCGGGACCTGGCGCTGAAAGGCGGATGTATGCTGCTTAGCACCTTCCCTGCGTATGCCGAACGCGTGGACCGGATCATGGATAAGATCATGGACTTCACGTACAGCGAGAACAGTTTGTTGAACAAAATGGGGGTCTCACAGTTCGACCGCCTTGAAAAAGCCAAAGCCGCCTACCGGCGCGCTTTTCGGAAATGGACAGCCGATCAATAAGCTTTCCCGGATAAAGGAGTTATCACTTGAAGGTCATTGTAATCAGGCACGGCGCCGTGGACTTTCGCCGGAGCAGGCGCTGCAGCTCGGCAGTATTTGACCGGGAAGGTGCCGCCTATGATCAGGCGCCGCTTAAGCGTGCGGCATATGCGGCTCCGCAGGGAGAATTCAGAACCGTTTACGTCAGCACCCTGCCGAGAAGCCGGGAGACGGCACAGCTGATGTTTCCCGGAAAAAACTTCTGGGAAAGTGCGTTGATCAATGAAGTCCCATGCCGCTCGGCCTTTGACAGCAGAATAAAACTGCCGCTGTGGCTGTGGTTCCTGATTGGAAGGCTGCAGTGGGCGGCAGGCAGCGCCAGACAGCCGGAAAAACGGTGCGATACCGTTGACCGGGCAAGGGCATTTATTAAAATCATCTGTCAGGGCAGTGCGGACTGCGCCGTCGTCACGCACGGATTCTTCATGCACATCCTGCTGCGGGAATTGAAAAAAGCCGGTTTCTGGACGGACCGCTCCCGCCTCAGTTATCAGCACGGAGAATATGTCACGGCGGAGCGCTGAAGCGAAGCTTAGGGAGAAATTATGGTATACGAACTGACGGATACGGCAAAGGCTGCGCCTCTTTTTGCGGGCTGGGAGGAGACCCTGATCTGGGGCTGCCTTGAGAAAGTCATGGGGAAGATCTATGTGACGGATCTTGAAGCTCCGCGCTCCGCGATGGCCTTCATAGGCTGCTTTGCCTTCTATGCCGGCGTGCCGGATAAGGAACTTGTCCGGAACAAACCGGCCGGGTTCGTGATCATGACGCCGCAGAACGAGGCCTGGGGCGCCTGCATCGAGGAGTGTTTTCCGAATGCAGAAAAGGAGACCCGCTACGCCATCAAAAAGAATACGAAGTTCGATAAGAAATACCTGCAGAGCCTGGTCGACAGGCTGCCGGACGCTTATGAACTGAAAGCCATTGACGGGAAACTATACGATCAATGCCTCGCGGAACCGATGACGGCAGATTTTGTGTCCTGCTTCGGCAGCAAAGAGAAGTTTCTGGAACTCGGCAGGGGCATGGTCATCATGAAAGAGGGCCGGATCGTTGCCGGGGCCTCGTCCTATACGCGCTATCAGGAAGGCATCGAGCTTGAGGTCGATACGGCCGAAGAGGAGCGCCGGAAGGGCCTGGCGACGGCCGTCTGTGCCGCGCTGATCCTGCGCTGCCTGAATGAAGGCCTGTACCCGAGCTGGGATGCCCAGAACATAAATTCCGTTCATCTGGCCGAAAAACTGGGCTATGAATTCGACCGCGAATACACGGTCTACGAGGTATCGGACAATGATTGATTCGAATGAGGTACTGCCGTTCATCAAACGCGGGAAGCTGACCGGTTTGCCGGCTAAAAGACAGAAAAGGATCTTTGCTTTGACGTGGCTTGCCGAGCATATTCCCCCGGAAAAGACGTATACAGAGAAGGAATTCAATGCGCTGCTGAACAAACTTCACAGCTTTAACGACCCTGCGGCACTCCGCCGGGAACTGTGCGACTTCGGCCTGGTCAGCCGCAGCGAAGACGGAACGGCGTACCGGCTCGCTCCCGATGCCCTGCCGCCGGAGGCACTGATCGAAAAATTCTGCAGCGAGGCACCGAAACCGGCCCCGCCGGATGAAGCGGCACTTCACGACCCGTACGTAAAGCCGCCCGTCACTTACAGCGAAAGCAACCTTGCCGACGCGGCGGAGTTCAGGGAAAGGATCCATGCGCAGGCGCTGGAACTGGTTCGCCTGACCCGTCCGGAGGTCACGGAGGTCGTGGACCGTTATCCTGTCGAAGCGTATTTTCAGCAGCACTGGGACTATCCCGGCGCGTGGTACACCATCGTCGCGATCCCCGAAAGAGTCAAAAGCCGCGAAGCGCTGATCGACACGATCGTGCGGGATACGCTGGCAAAATACCGCTGAGCGGCGCAACTATGAATCATATATGCGGAGGGTAAGATGAAAGTTCATATAAGAGCAGCGATCCTTTGCCTGGCTGTTTGTTTGGCGTTCTGCACTGTATTCACAGGCTGCGGGAAAAAAGAAGGATCGGCGGATCCTGAAAATATCCAGAAAATCATTGAAGAGATGGTCGTCGATTACGGCGCCTACGGAGCGGATGCCGAACAGAAAACGGCTTCGCTGCTGAAAGAACTGGAGGCTGCCGATCCTGGCCTGGGTACGCGCTGGAACAAGATCATGCAGATCTGGACCTCCGCGGACCTTGGGAAGCCGCTGCACTATGAGGTTCTGCCGGACGGCCTGCCGGATACCGACGAACTGTGCATCGTCGTCCTCGGCTTCCAGCTGAACCCGGATGGTTCGATGAAAGACGAACTGATCCACCGGCTTGAGACCGCGCTCGCAAGCGCCGAAAAGTACCCGAACGCCTATATCGTCTGCACGGGCGGCGGCACGGCGTCGGAAAATGAATCGGCTTCCGAAGCGGGAGAGATGGCCAAATGGCTGCTCGAACACGGTGTGGCGAAAGAGCGCGTGATCGTGGAAGACAACTCGGTCACGACGGCGCAGAACGCCCTGTTTACCTATGACATCCTGACTTCGCTATATCCGTCCGTGACGAAGCTGGCCATCGTGTCGAGCGACTATCACATCGCGACGGGCGAGCTGCTCTTCAAGGCGGAAGCCATCCTTCGTGCCGGCGTCCCGGGCGGCGAAAAGCTGGAAGTGGTCTCCAACGCTGCGTGGAAAGCGCCTTCGGGGACGCTTTCCGCGATGTTCCAGGCAGGTGCGCTGATCGAACTGTCAGGCGACGTAAAGACCGCATTTGAGATCTATTACGATAACTATGACATTCACGAACTGCCGCCGCTGAAGTAAAAAACACAAAAGAAAGAAGGAGGCGGCTTTATGGCGTCGTGGATGGTGCACCTAAGGATCGCGGACGAACTCCTGCCGCATCTTAAGAACATTGATGAAACGGCTTTTGTCATGGGAAATATGGCGCCCGACAGCGGCGTGCCGAATGAAGACTGGACGCAGTTTCATCCGCCCACCTCAGTCAGTCATTTCAAGCGGAAAGCCGAGGCCGGATCCGTTATTGATATCGATGCTTTCTGCGAAAGCTATTTCAATGACCAACGGATCAGCCGGTACAGCTTGAGGGAGTATTCCTTCTTTCTCGGCTATTACTGCCATCTGCTGACGGATATCCGCTGGTCGGAGACGGTCGTTGCAGCGCTTCAGAACGCTCATCCGGAAGAATGTGCGGCGGACAGAAATAAACTGATCGAAACCGCCAAGGAAGACTGGTACGACCTCGACTTTCTGTATCTGGAGCGCCATCCGGACTTCAGGACCTTTTCCCTTTACGAAAATGCCAAAGGCTTCAAGAATGAATTCATGGATATTTTCAGCCAGGACGCGTTCGAAGACCGGCGCCGCTATATCTGCGGCTTCTACCGCAGCGATGAACACGGAGATCTTCACAGAGAATACAGGTACCTGACACCGGAAGAGGTAAATAATTTTGTCGCTGAGACCGTGAAATGGATCCTGGAATTGATAGCCGCCGTGGGAAGCCGGAGAGATGCTGTCCCGCAGGAGCCCCGTTTCTATCACGGAAGCATCATTAAGGGATTGAATATCATTCTTGCCAACGCCAGATCTCATACTGACGGGAGCATGGTCGCCTATTTTACGACGGATCGGGTCTATGCCCTGGTCTGCTGCAGGAGCAGACAGGAAAACTTTGTTACTATGGGGCCGAGAGACGGTGTCCAGCACTATTTTGAGCGCTTTCCCGATCAGCTTCGGGTCCTCTACGAGGGGAAAGAAGGTTTCCTGTACCGGCCCGTTTCTCCCGAAGGTTTCAAAAACACCAAGGGAAACACCTGGGAGAGCCCGGTGGATGTGCCTGTTGTGCTGCACGAGCATATTCCGGATGTTTATGCGGAGATCCTTCGGGAAGAGACTGCCGGAAATGTGATCATCCACCGCTACATTGAGATCGATCCCGCTGAGCAGAAAATGCACGCGAATTATATCCGGGATCACCTGGACGATCCGCTCTGTACCGAATACCGTGATTTCCTTCTTAAGCATTTTTCTTCGCTTTGGGATCAATAGCAGTTTACGGAGGCAAAACGCCATGCTTGAGAAAATGGGAGAGTTCTTTGAAGCCCGGCTGAACGGATATGAGAAACACCAGCTGACGACCATTGATTCGGCGCAGAAGTTCTATCCCTTTACGGCAGACGGTTTGCCGAAGGAGGCTGACTCACGTGTCCTGGATCTTGGATGTGGTACGGGACTGGAACTCGGGTACTATCTGGACATCGTTCCCACGGCAAGAATCACCGGTATCGACCTGTCCGCCGGATTTGCTTCTGTTACCATTTTGGGAAACTGAGGCCCGACATATACATTAAAGGCAGAAAGATGACTGCAGGAGGAAATGATGACAAAAAAGATAAGCGGTCCTGAAGATCATTTCCTCATTCATCTGCTGCAAAAGAGAAAAATATGAAACGGACATACATCGAAGAAAAAGCGTCAGACTGGCCGGAGGCGCTGACCGGGTTTATCGGGGATGCGGCCGTCTTTGACAGCAGCTGTTCACCGGAGGCCAAAGTGTTCTTCATTGATAAGGATGAGGGGTATTTCCTGAAAACGGCTGAAGCAGGCACCCTCCGGACGGAAGCGCTGATGACGGAATATATGCATTCCCTGCAGCTGTCGGCGGAGGTGCTGTACTGCGGCACGTTCAAAGACAGGGACTGGCTGCTGACCCGGCGAATCGCCGGCGAAGACTGTACCGATCCGCAATATCTGGCCGATCCGAAGCGGCTCTGCGATACGACCGCCGGGTTGCTCCGGATGCTGCATGAGACCGATGCGGAAAACTGCCCCGTGGACCGGATCCGCAGCTATACAGAGACGGTGAAAAACGGCTTCACGGGCCTTCATTACGAGCCGGATCTCTTTCAGGGCCTTTGGGAGTTTCCTTCCTTTGAAGACGCAAAACGCGCCGCAGAGGAAGGCCTGACGCTGCTGCAAAGAGATACCCTGCTTCACGGCGATTACTGCCTGCCGAACATTATCCTGAACAACTGGCGCTTTTCCGGCTATATCGACCTCGGAAACGGCGGGATCGGCGACCGGCACATCGATATCCTCTGGGGGATCTGGACACTCAACTACAACCTCGGAACGACGGAATATACCGGGCGTTTTATGGACGCCTACGGCCGTGACCGGATCGATCCGGAAATGCTCCGGATGGCCGCCGCCATGGAAATGATCGGCGGATAAGCATTAGGCCCTGTGACGGCAACAAGGCAGCCGCACGCGATGAAGGAATGAGAAAGATGGAGATCAAAGAATATCAGTATGACGAGGCGGAGATCCTCCGCCTGTACACTTCAGTCGGTTGGACGGCCTATACGAAGAATATGCCGGCGCTGCGCGAAGGCTTCCGAAACTCCCTCCTGTCCCTGGCAGCTTATGAAGGCGAGGAGCTTCTCGGGATCGTCAGAGCAGTCGGAGACGGGGCAACGATCGTCTTTGTTCAGGACCTTCTTGTTTTTCCCGAAAAGCAGCGGCAGGGTGTCGGGACGGCGCTTCTGAAAACTGTTCTGGACCGATTTCCCGCAGTGCGTCAGATCGAACTTGTGACGGACAACACGCCGGAAACGGCGGCGTTCTACCGTTCCGCGGGCTTTTCGGAACTGTCCGAGATGGGCTGCTGCGGTTTCATGAACAGCGGAAAGACTGCAGGAGCTTGTGATCATGAATGAATGCCTGACGGTCTGTGGGAAAGAATATCGTCTGATCCGGCTGCTGGGACATGGAAAGGGCGGCTACTCCTGGCTTGCGGTCTGCGCAGGACAGGAAGTCGTGGTCAAACAGATCCATCATGAGCCCTGTGATTATTATTCGTTCGGCAATAAGATCGAGGCGGAACGAAATGACTATGAACGCCTGCAGAGGACGGGCATCCGGATTCCCGCAATGGTTGCGATCGATACGGAAACGGAACGCATCGTTAAGGAATACATTGAAGGCGTTACGGTCTTTGACCTGGTAAAAAGCGGAGCATCCGCGGAGCCTTATCTCGGCCAGGTCAGGGAAATGGCCGGACAGGCAAAAGCGGCCGGGCTCAACATCGATTATTTTCCGACGAATTTCGTCATCCGTGACGGCCTCATCTGGTATATTGATTATGAATGCAACGAATACTCGGATGAGTGGAATTTCGAAAACTGGGGCATCAGATACTGGTCGCAGACGCCGGAATTCCTGGAATACGCGGAAAGGCATAAAGGCTGAACGTTTTCATTTATGAGGTTGGCATGGAAAGCAGAGAGATCTGGGATCTGTATAGTGAGGAGAGAGAACTGACCGGGCGGGACCATATCCGCGGGGAAGAGATCCCGCAGGGGTATTATCACCTTGTTGTTCACGTCTGGATCAGAAACCGCAAAGGAAAGTATCTGATCTCACAGCGAAGTGCGGACAGACCCATGCTGCCGCTTAAGTGGGAATGTGTCGGCGGTTCAGCGCTGAAAGGTGAGGACAGTCTGAAAGCAGCACTGCGCGAGACAAAAGAAGAAGTCGGGATAGACTTGTCTCCTGACGGTGGAAGAATGGTCTGTTCCATGGTGGGAAGAGTTGTAAACGGCGTCCGTTTTTCGGATATCGTGGATGTGTGGCTGTTTGAATATGACGGGGCTGTCGATCTTGATAAAGCCACGACCAAAGAAGTCGCGCAGACTGGCTGGCTGGACAGGGAAGAGATCAAGGAACTGTATGACAGAGGAGACCTCGTATATACCCTCGGGTATTTCTTTGAAATCGATGATTTTGGAGAACAAAATGAAAGAGATGGAATGGATCTTCTTTGACATCACGGAAGATTGCTGACCATAGCTGAGTGTCAGCGGAGTTGATATGATTGCGATCAAAGAGTTTCAGAAAGAGGATATTGAACGCGTTATTGAATTCGAGCGGGAGCTGAGAAGGCAGGAACCGGATACGTATTACTGGGAACCGGATGAAGCCTACGCGCAGCAGCTGAAGAAGAGCTTTGAAGACCCGCGGTTCAATACTGCGCTGTCCTTTCTTGCCGTAAAGGACGATAAGGTCATCGGCAGGATCGACGCATCTCTGATCACCAGCCGGAGTGACGCGTCCTGCTTTGCCGCTTACCTCGACTGGATCTGCGTATTGAAAAACGAAAGGCACAACGGCGCCGCGCAGGCGTTGCTGAAGTGCTTAAGAGAAGAGTGCAGAAAGCGCGGTGCGGGGATCCTGATCGCCTTGATGGCGGAAAACGCCGAGGCGCAGCGCTTTTACCGAAGCGTGGAGGACGCGTCCATCCACGATACGGGCATCTGGATCGAGATCAAATAAGCATTCGAAGAACAGTGAGAGAAAGATGATCAGGCTGAAGTACGGAAATACGAATACCTTCTTTATCTGCGGCGATAAGGGCGGTCTGCTGATCGATACCGACTGGGCCGGGACACTTCCTGCGTTCTATAAGGCGATAAAGGCAAACGGGATCAAAGTCAGCGACATTGACTTTGTCCTTGCAACGCACTGGCATCCCGACCACATGGGCCTTGTCAGTGAGCTGATGAAGCAGGGCGTGAGGCTTCTTCTGCCAGATGTACAGAAGGAAAGTGTACACTTTTCGGACGGCATTTTTGCCAGGGACGGACTGCAGTATGAGCCGGTCGATGAGACGCTGGCGACGGTCATTTCCTGTGAAGATAGCCGTAAGACCCTCGCCCGAATGGGAATCTCCGGGGAGATCATTCATACCCCGAGCCACAGCGAGGACAGCATTTCCCTGATCCTGGATGACGGGGACTGCTTTGCCGGAGATCTTGAGCCTTTTGAGAACATCAAAGCATATGAAGATAATGCCAAGCTGAAGGCCGACTGGGACTGGATCCTGTCCTTCGGCACACAAATTGTTAATTTCGCACACAGGCCCGAGTGGAACAGGGAGGCGGGAATATGAAGACAGAATGGACAGACGATTTCAGAATCTCTGTAAACTTCGACAAAAACGGGGTGACGATATCCGCAAACAGGGAAGGCCTTCTTTCTCTGGCAGGGCAGCTCAGGGCCCTTGCCGAGGGCATGCCGGGGGATCATATCCACTACGATGAATACAACTCCCTGGAGGAAGGCTCGGCGGAAATGATCGTTGAAAGAGTTGAATGATCCGCCTGCGAGGCCGAAAGGATCGGAAGAAAAATGAAATGATGCCGGGGCAGAACGCCTTTACCGATAAAGGAGCCAGGTAAAGAAATATGATCATTCTGATAACGGGTGCGTCGCATACGGGGAAGACCTTGTTGGCGCAGAAAATGCTTGAAAAGTACAAATATCCGTATCTTTCCGTCGATCACCTGAAGATGGGACTGATCCGGAGCGGCAATACGGACCTGACGCCGGAGGACGATGAGGCCTTGACAGATTATCTCTGGCCGGTCGTCCGCGAAATCATCAAGACGGCTGTCGAGAACCGGCAGAACCTGATCGTTGAAGGCTGCTATGTTCCTGCCGGCTGGCGGAAGGACTTTGATGAACGCTACTTTCCGTCCATCCGTTTTATCTGCCTTGCCATGACTGAAGATTATATTGATAATCACTTTGATGAGATCATCGGACACGAATCGGCGGTTGAAGCCAGACTGATCGAAGCCGACTGCACGGCCGATAGCCTGAAGAAAGACAACCGGCAGTTCATCGACTCGTTTGGCAGCGCCGGGGAAGAGGTCGTTCTGATCGGGGACGATTTCGGTAAGGTGATGGAGAGGCTGGTGGACCGGCTTCTGCCGAGGGGACTGTGAGGCGCTTATGGAGAAATTTCATTTTGAGATCCCGGGACCGGAAAGAAAGGCCGATGCGGTCGATTTCATCAATGAGTTTTACCGCTTTGATGTGAAGATCAACGGCACGGGCGGGCTGAACCGCTATGTTGATGATTATGAGGGCTGGCTGGAAAAGCTGGAACTGGATTATTTTCGTGAGGCGGATGAAGAAAAAGTGCCGGCGCGGACGTATTTCCTGATCCGGGAAAGCGATGACCGAATCGTCGGGATGATCAATATCCGCCTGGCGCTCAACGGGAAACTGCGCCGCTACGGCGGGAATATCGGCTACTGCATCCGACCGGCCGAGCAGGGCAAGGGGTACAACAAAGTCAATCTGTATCTGGGACTGAAGGTCTGCGACAGCTATGGCATCGAAACGGTTTACCTGGACGCTGACATTGATAACCCGGCATCCTGGAAGACCATGGAGGCGCTCGGCGGCGAACGGATCAGGGAGTATTATGACGCTGAGTTCGCGCACTGCACGGTCGTGGATTACCGCATCGACGTGAAAAAGGCGCTGGCGGAACACCCGGAGTATGACGGAAAACTGCTGCAGATCATTGCGAAAATCAACAATAAGAACACTTCGGAGGTCTTCTCGTGAAGAAAAGAACAAAGTACACCAAGGCACTCGCACTGCTCCTCGCGGCGCTCATGATCCTGAATGGGCTTACGGCCTGCGGTCCGGCGTCCGACGCCGGATCGACGGAAGATGCGCAGGCTTCGACGGAGGAGCCTGCTGCGACGGGGCAGGAAGACGAAACGCAGGACGCTCTTCCGGAAGGGCAGTGGGCGCAGAAACTGAACAGCAGGGAAATCACAAGCTGCAGCAGCATCATGCTTTCGGATTATTTTGACGAAAAATTCATGGAGTATATTTCCACGCATACCGAAGGCAATTACATGGTATCGCCGCTGTCTTTCCGCTATGCGCTGGGGCTTCTTCTTGCCGGTGCGGACGGGAAGACGAAGCGGGAACTGCTGGATGCGCTCGGCGTGCAGTCGGAAGAGGAATGGATCGAATACTGCCTGATTTTCAACGGATTCGTTGAGAAATTTGCAGCGGATCTCGATGCGGATGTATCGGAATTCAAGAAAGCCCGGCAGGAGGGCCCGATCTCAGAAGATGAAGCGGAACCCTTCCGCGCGCTTCGCGTTGCGAACTCCGTCTGGAAGGCGGAACGGATAAAAAGAGAGTTTAAAAACAAATATAAGGAATCCGTCGAACAGAATTATGGTGCAGAATACCGTTCTTTTACGGCGGAAAATGCGGTGGAAAAGATCAATGAGTGGGCCGACATCAAGACGGAACATATGATCCCGGAACTTCTGCCGGAGAATTATCCGACGGACGATCTGGCCATTGTCCTGATGAATGCGCTGTACTTCAAGGATTCCCTGGTAAACAGTTTTCCGAAATCAGAGACAAAAGAGGGGGATTTTCACAGCTGGGACGAAAGGACAACGCGGAAAGACTTCATGTCCGCCGAAATGGAGGTCCTGTATTTTGCGGATGATGCAACGGAACTGATCATCCTTCCGATGGAGGGCGGCGTATACATGGCGATCGTGCTCGGCGCCACGGCCCGCTTTGCGGAAAAGATCTCAAAGGCGAAATATAAAAACGTGAAGATCACGATCCCGAAGATCGATCTTGAAACGGATCTCTCCAACGGGGAACTGGTGGATTTCCTGAAGCAGAACGGTGTCAACCAGGCTTTCAATACGCAGAAAGCCGACTTTGCCGCGATGATCACTCATCAGGTCTATGTCAGCGACATCATCCAGAAGACCCGCATCAAACTGGACGAGGAAGGCGTCGAGGCCGCGGCCGTGACCGCGGTCCTGATGGCGAACGGTGCAATGCCCGAACCGGCAGAAACGAAGGTGTTCACGGCAGATCATCCGTTCTCCTTCTTCATTTACACGACCTGCAACGATACGACGGCGATCCTGTTCGCCGGAGAAATCGTGGAATAAGTGCCCGGCGATCGGGTAATAAAACAAAAGCCGCCGGCAGTGAGCCGGTGGCTTTTTGAATGCAGCGCTTTGTTTACAGCAGGATGAATGCGGCAGCGACGGCGGCGACCGTGAGGATCAGCCAGATCCAGCGCATCACGCGGCCGAAGCCGTAGGTCCAGATTTTCTTCGTTTTGCCGCCGATCTCGTAGGAATACATTTCCACGTACGGGACGGGGCTTCTGCGGTACCAGCCCTTGACGACCGCATAGCGGTCGATGTTCTGCTGAGACTTGAACAGGGCGAAGATCTTGTTCAGGATGAACAGCGGCTGGTTGTAATCCAGGAAAATGATCCCGGTCTCGTCCTGCAGCACGTAGTCTTCGTTGAAGATGCAGCCGGGATCGCCGCGGCCGATGATCGTGCCCTTCAGTTCACAGGGGATGCTGCGGATGCCGGAGACCTTGGGTTCACCCAGAAGTCCCGTGACATTCGCTTCGTGGTATTCCCGGTTCGGGTGCGTAAAGCGGTATTTCAGAAGCGAGAAGACGGCGGAAAGAACGAGCAGCACCGCCGCGATCCACAGCTTGTCCTGCTGATCGCTGAACCAGAAGACCGCACCGACGGCCAGCGCGGCGAGGAAAGCCAGGCCGGGCAGGAGGCTGATGCCGATCTCGCGGAGGAAATCGTCAAAATAGGATTCCGGCTTCACCAGGTCGAACTCGACGAAGGGCATCTTGCCGTACTGCGGCGCCAGCCTGTCGATCGCCTGCAGGCGCTTCGAAATGAGCGGGTGGGTGGAATTCAGTTCGTACCATTTGGCCCAGGTATTCCAGAGTTCCCACTTCATTGCGTTCTTGATGTGGCTCTTGTCGATCTCGCCGTTCACGAAGCAGCTGACCGTGAGGGCCTTGGACGCCTTCGAATCGAAGATGCCGAGCGCGTTGGTGGAAGTCGCGTCAAACGCACGCTTTTTGCCTTTTTCCGCCGTTTCCGCGTGCGTGCTCAGACCGAAGCCGACCTGGATCAGGGCGCGGGAGAGGGCTTCCGGATCGCCGGTCGCATTCACGGAGAAGGCATCGGCATAGTATTCCCTCGTACGGGAGAACCAGAGCACGATGTACTGCGCAATGACATAAAGCACGTAGGCAATTGCGGCCAGCGCGGCCTCGGCTGCCGCGGCCTTGCCGTCGTCGCTGTCGCTGGAACTGCCGGCGGTGCTCTTCGTGCTGTTGATGAGGATCCGGAAGATCGCATACAGGATCGTAGGCACCAGCTCGGCCATCGTCATCAGGAGCATGTCGTAATGCACCGCGTGGCCCAGTTCGTGCGCCGTGACGGCCTTGACCTCGTCTTCGGTCAGCAGGTCGAAGATGCCCCGCGTCAGCACGATGCGGGCGTTGTTCTTCGTGTGGCCGTAGGTGAAGGCGTTGGGGGCGCCGTCCGGGATCAGGCCGATCTTCGGGTATTTCATGTTTTGTTCCTGACAGACCTGTTCGATGAATTCCCGCAGATAATCGGGGATCTCCACATCGAAGCTGGTCTTGTAGAACCAGCGCTGCGTAAGGTCAGTCAGGAAAGGCGAGATCAGGAACTGGATGAACAGGACGATCGCCGAGGTGATCACCGCGGTGATGAGCGGTACGCCGGTGATCTCGAAAATGATCAGCAGGATCAGGACGAGCAGTCCGTAAAGCAGGGCCAGTGTCGCGGCCGAAACGCCGAACAGGATCTTTTTCATAGGCATCATCCTCTCAGAAGAAGAGTATTTTTCAACAGTATACTGCCTGTTGCCGCTAAATGTCAAAAGAAATCCATTTTTTACTTGACAGAAATAAATGTGCATGATAAAACATAATCGCATCAAATAGAAATGAAAGGAGGCACCATGGGAAACGACGATCATGAGGCGATGAAACTGGCCAACCAGCTTTGCTTTCCGCTTTACGCAGCCGCAAGAAACGTGACCGGCCTCTACACCCCCTGGCTGAAGCCGTTGGGACTCACCTATACACAGTATATCGTTTTTCTGGTGCTGTGGGAAAAGGACGGGATCCCGGTCGGTGAGATCGGAGAGAAGCTGATGCTGGACAACGGGACGCTCTCGCCCCTTCTGAAGAAGATGGAGCAGGCTGGCTACATTGAACGGCACCGCTCCCGCGAGGATGACCGTGTGGTCGAGATCACGCTGACGGATGAAGGCCGGGCAATGCGGAAAAAAGCAAAAGACGTGCCGCGGAACGTGGCGGCGTGCATCGATCTGCCGGCGGAAAAGGCAAAAAAGCTGTATGAACTGCTGTACGAACTGCTCGGAAACCGGGGATACGGACGTTCAAAAGAACATTCAAAAGAAGAAAAAGGAGAAACAAAATGAAGACAGTCTATGATTTCACCGTGAAGGACAGACAGGGCAATGACGTCAGCCTGTCAGAGTATCAGGGCAAGGTCCTGCTGATCGTGAATACGGCCACCGGCTGCGGTTTTACTCCGCATTATGAACCGCTCGAGGCCATGTATGCCGAGCTGAAGGAAAAAGGATTCGAGATCCTGGATTTCCCCTGCAATCAGTTTGCGAACCAGGCGCCGGGCAGCGACGACGAGATCCACGATTTCTGCACGCTGAAATTTGGGACGGAATTTCCACAGTTCAAAAAGATCGATGTGAACGGTGAAACCGCGGATCCGCTGTATGCGTTCCTGGCAGCGGAAAAACCCTTTGAAGGTTTCGGCAAGGGCCTGAAATTCGCAGCGCTGAAGACCTTCGCCGACATGAACAACAAAAAGTACGGCGACAAGGCCTACATCAAATGGAACTTTACGAAGTTTCTGGTGGACCGTGAAGGAAAGGTCATCGCGCGCTTTGAACCGACGGTCGATATGAAGGAAGTCAAAGAAGCGGTCGAGGCGGCGCTGTAAGCGCGGACCCGCTGTAAGATAAGGGAGGCAAGTCCATGAGCAGTCTTCAGGAAACTGCAGCATCAAACAGGAAGGAAATGACCCGCGAGAAGACGATCGTCAGGACCAGTATCATCGGCATCATTGCCAACGTCCTGCTGGCCGGCTTCAAGGCGGTAATCGGTCTGCTGACGAATTCCATTGCCATCGTGCTCGACGCGGTCAACAACATTTCCGACGCGGGCAGTTCCCTGATCACGATCGTCGGGACGAAGCTGGCGGGCCGGCAGCCGGACAAGAAGCACCCCTTCGGCTACGGGCGCATCGAATACCTGAGCGCGATGATCATCTCCGTGATCGTGCTCTACGCCGGCATCACCTCTTTCGTGGAATCGGTGAAGCAGATCATTCACCCGGAGACGCCGGACTATACAACGGTCTCTCTGATCATCGTTGGCGTGGCGGTCATCGTAAAGATCCTTCTGGGACGCTATGTGAAAAGCGTGGGAGAGAAGGTAAAGTCGGATTCCCTGATCAATTCCGGCGAGGACGCGACGCTCGATTCGATCATTTCCGCCTCTACGCTGGTCGCCGCAGGCATCTTCCTGATCTTCGGCATCTCGCTCGAAGCCTGGCTCGGCGCGGTCATTTCTCTCGTGATCATCAAGTCCGGCATTGAAATGCTGAAGGATACGATCTCGCAGATCCTCGGCGAGCAGAACGATCCGGAACTGGCAAATAGCATCAAGGAGACGGTCACTTCGTTTGAAGACGTACAGGGCGCCTACGATCTGGTCCTCAACAATTACGGCCCGGACGCCTGGAACGGCTCCATCCACGTGGAAGTCCCGGATATCTATTCTGCCGACCGGCTGGACCGGCTGCTCCGGAAGATCCAGACGGAAGTCTATACGAAGCATCATGTGATCCTGACGGCGATCGGTGTGTATTCGGTGAACACGAAGGACGAGGAGACGATCAAGGCGCGCGAATCAGTGAGAAAAACCGTTTTTGCGCACCCGCATATCAGGCAGATGCACGGCTTTTACCTGAACAAAGAAGAAAAGTCCCTGCGCTTCGACCTCGTGGTGAGCTTTGACGCAAAGGACCGTCGCGCGGCCTTCAACGAAGCAGTCGCCGACGTCCAGAAAGCCTTCCCGGACTATACCCTGCAGGCCGCCATGGACACCGATTTTGCGGAAGGATAAGAAAGAGACCGCTAAGCCAAAATAAATGAAAAACACCGGGCTGCGAAAGCCCGGTGTTTTTGTCGTGTATCTTATAATCAGTCGGAGTGCGTCGGGTAATCGGACTTGCCGGTGACCGCGCGCTTGATGATCCGGCCCATGCGCTTTAAGGCGTAAGGGCCGACCAGACCCATCATTTCTTCGGCGGTATGCATGTCGGAGGCCGCCGGGATGTCGCGGGTCAGGTGGATCGCGTCGAACTGGCAGCGCGTGGTGCAGAGGCCGCAGCCGATGCACTGGTTGATGTCAACCGTGGTGGCGCCGCAGCCAAGGCAGCGCTTCGCTTCGATCTTCACCTGTTCTTCGGTGAGCGGCAGGCGCAGGTCGCTGAAGGTCTCGCGGGCCGTGCCGGGCTTCGAACCCGGGCGCTGGCGCTCGGCATTGTCGAAGCCATCCGGACGGGTGATGTCGTCGCGGTTGAATTCGATGAACTCGCGAAGGTCGCGGCCGATCGTCATGCTCTGGCCCGGATGCACGAAGCGGTTGATGGAGACCATGGCCTGCTTGCCTTCCGCGATCGCATCGATGGCAAAGCGTGCGCCGTGGTAAATGTCGCCGCCCAGGAAGATGTCGGGCTCGGCAGTCTGCAGCGTGACCGGATCCGCAATGACGGAGCCGTTCGGACGCCGTTCGACTTTCGCACCGTCCAGCAGGCCGCCCCATTCGGCGGACTGGCCGATCGCCATGAGGACGTTGCCGCATTCGATCGTGATCGTGTCATTTTCGTCATACTTCGGGGCGAAGCGGTGGTTCTCGTCGAAGACACTGGTGCAGCGCTTGAACACGATGCCGGTGACCTTACCGTTTTCGGTCAGGACTTCCTTCGGACCCCAGCCGTTTTGGATCACGATGCCTTCTTCTTCGCATTCCGCGACTTCGTCTTTCGCGGCAGGCATTTCGTGACGCTGCTCGAGGCAGAGCATCGTGACCTTGCCCTTTGTGCAGCGGAGAGCCGCCCGCGCGACGTCAGCCGCAACGTTTCCGCCGCCGACCACGACTACGTCGCCGTCAAAATGGCCTTCGCCGGCCTGGTTTACGCGCTTCAGGAAAGCAACGCCGCTTTCCACGCCCTCGGCATCCTCGCCGGGCACGCCGGCAAGACGGCCGCCCTGCAGGCCGATGGCGATATAGAAGGCCTTGTAGCCCTGCGCGCGCAGTTCGTCAAGGGAAATGTCCTTGCCGACTTCGACGCCGCAGCGGATCTCGGCGCCCATTTTTTCGATGATTTCGATCTCTTTCTCGAGAACGGTCTTTTCCAGACGGAAGTTCGGGATGCCGTTCAGGAGCATGCCGCCCGGACGGGATTCTTTTTCAAATACGGTGACCGGATAGCCTTCGGTGCGGAGATAATAGGCCGCGGACAGGCCGGCAGGGCCGGCGCCGATGACGGCGATCTTGTAATCGTCCCACTGTTTGCCTTCGCCGTTTTCGGAAGGCACCAGGTAATCCTGCGGATTCTCCAGCTCCCACTGTGCCAGGAATTTCTTGATCTCGTCGATGGCGACGGGGTTGTCGATGGTCCCGCGGGTGCAGCGGTCCTCGCAGCGGCGGTTGCAGACTGCGCCGCAGACGGCGGGGAAGGGGTTGTCCTGACGGATGAGCTTTACGGCTTCGGCATAGCGGCCTTCGGAGGCCATCTTGACGTAGCCCTGAACGGCGATATGAGCCGGGCAGGCGGTCTTGCACGGCGAAGTGCCGGTATCGTAGCAGTTCAGTTTATTGGTATCGCGGTAGTCGCGGTTCCATCTCTTTTCGCCCCAGACGTGATCGTCCGGCAGGTCGTGGTAGGGATAGGTGACCTTGGAGCCGTCTGCGCGGCAGAGCTTCTGGCCGAGCCTGGCGGCACCCGCAGGGCAGACCTCCACGCATTTGCCGCAGGCCACACATTTTTCCTTGTCGACGTGGGCACGGTAGGCGGAACGGGACATATTCGGCGTGTTGAACAACTGGCTGGTCCTGAGGCCGTAGCAGCTGCCCGGCGAGCAGTTGCAGATGCCGACGATGCGGTTCGGGCCGTCAAGGTTCGTGATCTGGTGGACGTAGCCCTTGCGCTCCGCGCGCTCCAGGATCTCCATGACCTCTTCGCGGCTTACGTATTTCGCATCCTTGCCAGTCTCCACGAGGAATTCGGCGATGTCACCGAGGCCGATGCACATATGGCCTTCGATGTCGCCGACGCCCTCACCGCGTATGCGCTGGGCCTTGCGGCAGGCGCAGACCATGGTGCAGAACTTGTCATATTTCTGCAGCCAGTGGGAGAGATGCTCCACACTGACGCTGGTGGACGCGGCATCAATGGCCTTTTCGACCGGGATGACGTGCATGCCGATGCCGGCGCCGCCCGGAGGGACAAGCTTCGCGGCCAGTTCCAGCGGTTCCTGCGGGGCCAGGTTGAACATGGTCGCGACCTCGGGATTGGTATCGCAGAGCGTCTTGTGCTCCACCATGTATTCGCCCGAGCCGATGACCCATTTCGGGATCCAGTACTGGATGTGCTGGTCCGCGTTGTCGCGGTTCTGTTCCAGGATGCCGATCCAGATCAGGTGGTCAATGACCTTCTGGGCTTCTTCGACGCTCATGTTGTTGCGTTCGGCCAGTTCCTTCGTGGTCAGGCCGAAGCGGCGCTTTTTAAAGCTCAGCATGAACTTCACTTCATCCTTCGTCAGCAGGCGGTCCAGGATCCAGAAATCCATGTGGTTTTCCTTCATCCCGCCGGGGAGCTTCCTGGGGATATTGTCGGTGATCATGACGGCCAGCTTCTTGACCAGTTTGGCCTTCTCGGGATCGTCGCAGTGATGCCCTTCGACAGGGTAATCCAGTCCGTTGACGTGGATCATCGGATTTACTTCTTTAACCATGTTTTTGCCCTTGATCTCATGATAGATTTTCTGCCGGAAAAGCGCACGCAAATAAACGCTTCCGGTCTTTTCAAGCAGTTAAACTATAGCCGAAACCGGCGGCAAATGCAAGTTGTTTTTAACCTCCCCGGGGGGATCCGCAAATCGGAAATGTCCTGAAAAAACTTGAAAATACCCGACCCAGGCATTATAATCACTCACAACGGAAGCCATATATACAGGTTTGCAGATCTGTAAGGCTTCGCCTATCAGGAGAACATGTTGGATCATGGCGATTTTGAGATGCAAAGTGTGCGGTGCGCCGCTGAATATCGACGGAAAAGAGCGTGTTGTGGTCTGCAAGTACTGCGGCACAAAGACGATACTGCCCGGAGCGGAGGACGAGCAGGCCGGGAAACCTGCGTCATCTGAAGCCGGCAGCCCTTCTCAGAAGCAGAAAAGGAAAAGATTGGTTATATTGCTTCTGCTTTTGCTGCTGCTGATCGCGGGAACCGTTGCCGGGCTTAAGTACCTGCAGCCGGTGATCAGACAGAATTCGGCCTACAGGTCCGCAGCTGCCTTAAGGGATGAAGGTAAGATAAAAGAGGCGATAGAGGCCTTTGCCTCGCTGCGCGGTTATAAAGACAGTGCATCTCAGATTCTGCTGCTGGAGACGGAACTTCTGCAGCAGGCAGCGGTCGGAGACACGGTGCTTTTCGGCACTTACGAGCAGGATAATAATACCGGAAACGGGAAGGAAGAGATCGAGTGGCTGGTGCTGGATAAAGACGGATCGAAGCTGCTCCTGATCAGCAAGTACGCGCTGGACTGCCGGAAGTATAACGATTCCGAAACTGCGGTGACCTGGGAGACCTGTTCTCTGAGGACATGGCTGAACGGAACGTTCCTGAAAACCGCGTTCGGAACGGAAGAACAGGAGCGGATCCTGACAACGACCGTAACGGCAGATGAGAACCCGAAATACGATACCGATCCGGGGAAGGATACGCAGGACCGGGTATTTCTGCTGAGCCTGGCCGAAGCAGATCGGTACTGTGCTTCAAATGACGGCAGACTCGGTTACGCAACAGCATATATCAGGGCAAAAGGTGCCTATGTAGGCAATAATCAGGCATGCTGGTGGTGGCTCCGCTCGCCCGGGTACGGCAGCGACCGCGCCGCATATGTCGACTTTGACGGCACCATCCTCGACCTCGGCTACAGTGTCAACTACGACAGAGGCGCCGTCCGTCCCGCTTTATGGGTCGATTCGGCCCCCTGACCCGGTTCATATGGAGGAGCAGGAGCAGATGGATCCCGTACGTATCGTTGAAGTAAAAGAAGCCGTGCTGGCGGACAATGACACGGCGGCAGGAAATAACAGGAAAAAACTGAGCGGGCAGCGGACCGTCCTCATCAACCTGATGGGCTCGCCGGGGGCCGGCAAGACCTCGACCCTGCTGCAGCTGATCCGCCGGCTGAAGGATGAGTTCCGCATCGGCGTGATGGAAGCGGACGTGGACTCGGACGTGGATGCCCGGACGGTCGCGGCGGCCGGCGTACGCGCCATACAGCTGCATACCGCAGGCCTTTGCCATATGGATGCGGACATGACGCGCCGCGGCCTGGAAGCCTTCGGCACGGAGGGTCTGGACCTGATCTTTCTCGAGAATATCGGCAATCTCGTATGCCCCGCGGAGTTCGAAGTCGGCGCCGATCTCAGGATGATGATCCTGTCGGTGCCGGAGGGCGACGACAAGCCGCTCAAATACCCGCTGATGTTTACGGTAAGCGACGTGATGCTGATCAATAAGATCGACACGGCGCCGATCTTTGATTTCGACATTGAGGCGGCGTCCGAAAGGGCGCGGGCGCTCAACCCCGATATCCGCATCTTCCCGGTGAGCGCGGAGAGCGGAGAAGGCTTTGATGCGCTGGCCGCCTGGCTTGCCGGCTTCGTCCGGGAAAGGAGAGGGGAGCGATGAAGATCATTAACGTCGGGGCGTCGGTAACGGCCTCGAACGACCGCGACGCGGCGCTTCTCCGGGAAGAACTGCGGGCGAAGGGGCAGCTGATGGTGAACCTCATGAGCGCGCCCGGCTCCGGCAAGACGACGCTCCTGTCGCGCCTCATCAAAGACATGCCGGAAGTTAAGATCGCGGTCATGGAAGCCGACATCGAATCGGCCGTGGACGCGGAACGTATCGAAGCCCTCGGCGCACAGGCCGTTCAGGTTCATACGGACGGGATGTGCCACATGGACGCCGGCATGACGCGGGCCTCGCTCGAAGCGCTCGAAGATGACGGCGCAAAGCTCATTTTCCTGGAAAATGTGGGAAACCTGATCTGCCCGGCGGAGTACGATACCGGTGCGGGCCTGGACATGATGATCCTCTCGGTGCCGGAGGGCGACGACAAGCCGCTCAAGTACCCGCTGATGTTTGAAAAAAGCAATGCCCTCGTGATCACCAAGACCGACGCCCTGCCGTATTTCCGCTTCGACGTCGAACTTTGCGCGGCGCGGGCCCGGAAACTGAACCCAGCGATCAGAGTCTTCCCGGTCTCGGCAAAGACAGGCGACGGGATGGCCGAACTGGAAGACTGGCTGCGTGGGAAACTGGCTGCCTGGCAGGCCGGTGCGGCAAAGGAGGCGTGACATGCACGAGATGGGAATCGTCCTGCATATGGCGAAAACGCTGGATGAAACGGCGGAGCAGAACCAGTTGACGAAGATCGGCCGCGTGACCCTGCAGGTCGGCGAGGTCTCCGGCATCATGACCGACCTTTTCACCGACGCCTGGGACTATTTCAAGAAAAAACATCCGATGCTGACAGAATGCGAGCTCGTACTCGAGACCATTCCGGCGGTCACCTGGTGTGACAATTGCAAGAAGACCTATGAAACCGTGAAATACGGTAAGACCTGCCCGCACTGCGGCTCCGGCGAGACCTGGCTGCTGCAGGGCAATGAGTGTATCATCAAGGAGATCGAGGCGGAGTGATCTTAAAATGAAATCCGGATCGTCATCAGTTTTTCTCGAAGGCGTGAGAGACGGTATCCCCATTGCATTGGGATATTTTGCCGTCTCTTTTTCGCTTGGGATCGCGGCCCGGAACGTCGGGATCACGGCGGTCCAGGGCATGACGGCGAGTTTTTTGTGCATGGCCTCCGCCGGCCAGTACGCCCTCTTTTCCCTGATCAGCGCCGCCGCCTCGCTCGGCGAGATCGCCCTCGTCACTCTGATCACGAACGCCCGCTATTTCCTCATGAGCTGTGCCCTCAGCCAGAAGATCGACCCTGGAATGAAGAATTACCACCGCTTCCTCTTCGGTGCGGTGGTCACGGATGAGATCTTCGGGATCACGGTCGCCCGTCCGGGTTATATCGATCCCCGCTACAATTACGGGGCAATGGCCGTTACGATGCCCGGCTGGGCGATCGGGACAGGCCTCGGGATCGTCATGGGAACGCTCCTGCCTGCGCGCCTCGTAAGCGCTCTGAGCGTTGCCCTTTTCGGCATGTTCATCGCGGTCTTCATTCCGCCGGCAAAGAAGGACAAAGTGATCCTCGGCTGCGTGGCCGTGAGTTTTGCCGCGTCACTGCTTTTCGACCTTGTACCGCTGCTGGCGAAGATCTCCGCTGGAACGCGGACCATTATTCTTACGGTCGTCATATCCGCCGCCGCAGCTGTCCTGTTCCCGGCAAAGGAGGCGGAAGATGAGTAATTACGTGTATATCTTCGCCGCTTTTGCCGTGATCTATGCAGTACGCGTGCTGCCGCTCACTCTGATCCGGAAACCGATCAGGAACCGTTTCATCCGTTCCTTCCTCTACTACGTACCCTACGTCACTCTGGCGGTCATGACCTTCCCGGCGATTGTCCGGGCAACAGAACAGCCCCTCGCAGGCGCTGCAGCGCTGATCGCGGGGATCGCGGCGGCCTGGAAGGGCTGTAAGCTGCTGACGGTTGCAGGCATCTGCTGCGCCGTGGTATTCGTACTGGAACTGATCTTATGACGATTCTGCCGGCTCGTACTCCAGCCTCAGGCGGAATAAAGGCACATCGGCTTCGCCCGCAAGAAATGCGGCGGAGCCGTTTTCATTGAAGCCCCAGCGCAGGCGGATGTCCTGTCCCTCACGGATCTCGTGCAGGTATTCCGTGCCGAGTGTTTTCAGGCGCCGCCCTTCCTTCTCGAAAGGCAGCAGGTCATCCGCGAGATCGTAGTAGCGCGTGTTGTTCATGTGGCCGTTCAGGTCCACATAGCTGAAGGGGACGGAAAAAGAGGTTTCCTTCGTAAACGGCAGCGACTTCGGTGAGGAAGGAAGAGCGATCTCGTTTCCCGTCACGGTGCCGTCGATCACGATGCCGTAACTTTCCGGAAACACGAAGCGGCGGGTCTTTTCATCGAGAAGCATCCAGAGCGCAGAAGCGCGGACCAGCGTCTCTTTTTTATCTTCCGAAATCAGTTCGTAATAGCGCGGGAAGAAGACGTGCATGGTCCTGCCGGGCCAGCTGCGTACGGTGACCTTTTCGTCATAGACCGGCATGCGGAGGATCTCCGTTTTCTGCAGGCTGACGATCCACAAAAGCCCCCGGTCCAGCGTCTTTTCGCGGCCCATACCGAGCTCCTCCGTGTGCGCGATGGCAGCTTCCTGCAGCCAGCGCATGAGAACGCTCGTGCGGAGGCGCTGCCAGCGGTTCACATCCGAACTTTTTAGATGATACGCTTTTTCGTAGACGCCGCTCATGCCTTCGGCAGCCTCTTTTCAATGGCGTCGGCCACGTCGCCGAGGGTGGAGAGCTTCTGCCACTGGCGCTCGGGGATGCGGATGTCAAAGAGTGCTTCCAGCTTGCAGATGATCAGCACGAAGCCCATGGAGTCGATGGACGTCTCGGTGTTGATGACGGAATCTTCCTCAAGGGACTTCGTGTCCATGTCGGGGAAGCAGTCGTTGATGGTGGTTTTGATCTTTTCGATGATCTCGCTGCGGTCCATGAATCATATCCTTTCGGCGCATTATTTTATCGGTAAATGAGGGCGTTCCGGAGCGTTCAGACTTCGGTGATGCTGCCCAGTTCGTAGCGTTTGATCTTGCCGGTCGCGGTGCGGGGAAGCGGCTGATCCGTGAAAATGATCGCGGTGATCTGCTGCCCGCGCGGCAGTGTCTTCATCAGAGGGGAGAGAACCTTCAGGATCGCCTGACGGCTCGCGGCAAGGTCTGCTTTATCGGCAGGCTGCGCTTCGCAGACAAGGACCGGACGGCCGTTGCTGAGCATCACGGCGATCTCGCTGCGGCCGAGAGCCTGGGAAAGCTGCTGTTCGTATTCGGGCAGGTAGATCTTGGTGCCGTCGGCGAGGACCAGGATATCCTTTTTCCGGCCGGTGATGTGCAGCAGGCCGTTTTCATCGAAGCGGCCGAGGTCGCCGGTGGACAGGACGCCGTCCTGCAGTACCACGGCAGTATCGTCCGGCATTTTGTAATAGCCCTGCATCACGCAGGTCGGGACTTTGATCAGGATCTCGCCGTCTTCCGCAAGCGTGATCGTATCGTCCGGGCAGACCGTCATGGCGTAAGGATCGTCCCCGAGGCTCAGGGCGACGCCGGAACTCGTCTCGGTCAGGCCGTAGCCGAAGGAG
This sequence comes from Lachnospiraceae bacterium, assembly GCA_017428265.1. Taxonomy (GTDB): domain Bacteria; phylum Bacillota; class Clostridia; order Lachnospirales; family Lachnospiraceae; genus UBA6987. The sequence continues at coordinate 25,913 of JAFRRD010000021.1, forward strand.
ACCCTGGCGCCGGTCGCTTTGGCCGCGCGCAGGATCGGACCGGGGCATTCCCCGGCGCCGATCAGGATCAGCTTCAGTTCCGGATTCAGCGCCTGTGCCTTGAGCAGGAAGCCGAGAAGGAGAGGGACGACGGAAACGGCAGTCGGCTGATAGAAGCGGCAGTCGTCGGCGTAGTGGCGCGGGCCGCGGCCGAGCGCGACGCAGGCCCCGGAGAAAAGTCCCCACATCAGCCCGCAGACAAAGCCGAAGACGTGGCCGAGCGGGAGGAGGCAGAGAAGAGTGTCCGCTTCCGAAAGCGGCAGGAGGCTCCCGCCGTTCCAGGCGCTCTGGCAGAGGGAATACTGCGTCAGTTCCACCGCCTTCGAGCGGCTCGTGGTACCGGAAGTAAAGAAGAGCACTTTTCCGGCCCCGTCTTTTACACCGCCGGCAAGATGCGGCTCGAGTTCTTCACACAGGTCCGGATCGCCCTGGAGGATGTCCACGTCGGTATAGGAAAGGAGCATCGGATAGGCAGCGTCCGGAAGGTTGGCATCCAGCATGACCAGCTGCAGGCCGGCCTTTGCGGCGCCGAAGAGCGAGATCACGCAGTCGGCACTTCCGTCCGCAAGAATCCCCAGGCAGGTCCTGCCGGAAGCCTTGTATTCCTCCGCTTTTGCGCAGACCGCTTCGTACAGTTCTCTGTATGTCCAGCATTTCTCCCCGTACCGCAGCGCGGTATGATCGGGAAGGGCCGCCGCTTTATTTTTCAGCAGATCGTCAAAATCATGGTATCGCATCACGGACCTCCTCATCCGATAACAACTATAACATATTTTTCACTGTCGGAAAAGAAAAAAAACATGCAATTTGCGATACTTCATTAATAATAATGGATTGACATTTTTTTAAGAAAGTTTTACAATACGACAGTTAAGAGCAACTCTTCGTTTTGACTATGAGAGGAGTATTTTATGATCAGATTCAGGAAACACGGATGGGCACTGCTGTCTGTCCTTATTGCGCTGTTCCTGACGGTCCCGATGCTGAGCGTCCGCGCCGAAGCACCCGACCCCGATCCTGTCGCTGCGGTGGAAACGCTGCTGCAGAACATTGATTCACTGCAGCAGATGCAGGATAAGCGCGCGGATTACAGGGTCAACAGTGCTTTGGATGAGAATTCCGAATCCAGTGTGGCAGAGCATATTGCCGCGCGGGAGGGCTATGAAGCCTACCTGGCGGATATGTTTGCCAAGCGTGCGGAGGCTCAGGCGGCTTACGGCGATCTGAGCAACGAGCAGAAGGCGGCTGTCGATCCGGCGCTGCTGGCCAAACTGACGGATACGCTTGAGGACAGTTTCGATGATACGCGCTCCTATGCGCTCACGCCCAGCGACAACGAGTACACCTATTCGATGGTCATGATTGCCGGCGGTTCCAACCCGCGGTATCTGTCGTACGAACTGAGCCAGCATGCCACGATCGATTTCGACATGCCCTGCATCCTGATCGTGACGGACTGCTCGAACGGTCAGACGTCGTTCACGCCGGACCGTACTTATGAGTACGGCACGAACAACTACGAACTGACCTACTGCTGCGATGAGCTGGAACCGACCAAATACCAGGTGCATTACAAACGGGTCAATCTGGAGGACTGCGATTACTTCAACGACAGCCAGGCGGCCAAGATCCGTGCGATCATACGCAATGCCTACCCGTTCGTGACGCTGGAAGAGATGAAGGCGGACCTGAAAGCAAAAGGCCTTGCCTGCGCCGATGATCTGAACAAGGCGGACGTCATCGCGGCAGTTCAGTTTGCGGTCTGGTATTATTCCAACCGTATGCAGAACGGCGGAAATCTGCATGATGATACGACTTACGGCTTTACCTACGATGCCGTCAATTATCCGCGTCCGACGACCCGCCTGATCGATTCGGTCAACGATTACCGGAATGAACTGTGGTTCTGGTGGGATCAGAATCCCAGGTATTCGACTTTCGATCAGGATGCGTGTGACAAGGTGACGGCACTGTTCAACTACCTCATCGGACTTCCCGGTGAAAGCGCCTCCGGCAACCAGTTCGTTATTTCCGACATTCAGGTCACCCGTACGGAAATGGTGCCCGGAAGCGGCGACACGTATTCGATCGGGCTGAACATCATTCTGAACCACGGCGCAGAGGCTGCTGACAGTGTGACGCTGACCATTTCCAGTTCTTCGGGAGATTCCCGGACGATCGACGTGACGGGCCAGACGAGTTATTCGACGGCCATCACCGCTCAGTACGGCGATACGATCACCGTCACCGCCGAGGGCATCCAGTACCTGGAAAAAGGCGTCTACTTCTACGAACCGGAAGGCGGTTACAGTGCTTCCCAGTCGCTGGTCGGCGTTTCGGAAGGCAAAACCAAGGTCAAGGCGCAGGATTCCTTCATTTTCAAGAAGGATATCGAAGCCGGCATCCGTATCTACAAGACCGAAGAGGGCACCCAGAAGCCTATCGAAGGCATCGTGTTCTCCGTCTATAAAGTCGAAATGCAGGACGGCGAGACGCTGAGCGATACCCCGACTGCCGAAGAGATCGCGAAATACGCGGTCGAAGCCAATCTGGTCGCGACGCTGACGACCGACAATACCGGTTATGCTGCGGCGGAACTTGATCCCGGGACTTACCTCGTGATCGAAGAGCCGAGCGACAAGGTGTTCGGAACGGCAGATCCGGTCTATGTGACACTGGTATCCGGCGAGACAAGCATTGCCGAACTGCATCCGGTCAACAAACCGGGCGACACACCCGGCGAAGTCTCCGTGCAGCTGGAAGTGACCAAGGAGATCAACGACTGGGGCGAAGCAGAATCCTTCAGCTTCAAACTGGCCGGCCAGAGCGGCGCGCCCATGCCGGCCGAGACTACAGCAAAAGCAACGAAAGACGACCCTGTGGCGCAGTTCGGCAGGATCACCTACAAGGAGGTGGGAACGTATACCTATACGATCACCGAGATCGACGAAGGCCTCTCGGGGATCATCTACGATACGACGCCGCACCGGGTAACGGTCACCGTGACGGAAGAGAAAACGCTGATCGGCCAGAATTCTTTCGGCAATGATGTCTACCGTATCGACCTTGTGGCTGAGGTCAAATATGACGATAAAGACAGCCTGACCGTCGTCAATACGTCCGAGGAAACGACCACGCCTGAGGAAACCACGACACCGGAAGAAACGACGCCGGAAGAGACCACGGTCCCGGAAACCTTGGTTCCGTTTGTCGGCGACACTTCCGGCAGCATGCGCTGGCCGCTGCTGTTCCTGGTATCGCTGCTGGCCGTCTTTGCCGCAGTCGGCCTGCTGATCCGGAAAGAAGAAAAAGCTTAAGAATCACTGATCATACAAAGAATTAAGGAGGAATCAAAATGCTCTGGAACATTATTATTTCGATCTGTATCGGCGCGCTGGTCGGCTGGCTTGCCGGTATTCTCATGAACTCAAAGAACGGCTTCCTGATGAACGCGATCCTTGGCATCGCCGGATCGGTCGTCGGCCGTTTCCTGGCGGCTCTTATCGGCCTTCATGCCAACAAGATCAGCATCGGCGGGATCCTGATCTCTGTCGCCGGTGCCTGCCTGGTCATCTGGCTGTACCGCAAACTGGCCGGAAAGAAATAAGGTATTTATGCCAGATATGAAAAGCGGCTTATAGGACAAAAAGCGTTGGTAAAAACCGCTGTAATCGTTGATATATCAAGGGTTACAGCGGTTTTATCTTGTTTCAGAGAAGATACAGGGTGGACAAAACGAGTTGGTAAAAACGTCGGGAACCGTAGATTTATCA
>JAFRRD010000022.1 GCA_017428265.1 Lachnospiraceae bacterium
ATATGTGGAGCTGACTGTTACTAATCGGTCGAACACTTGATCTTATCCCTTTCTCTTCAGTTCAGTAAATCTTCGGTGTGCGGTTTTGAGGGTGCTGTAAGGCACCTCACAAAAATGGCCCGATGGCTCAGTTGGTTAGAGCGCCGCCCTGTCACGGCGGAAGTCGTGGGTTCGAGTCCCATTCGGGTCGTTTTTTCCTTATTTGCGGGATCTTAGCTCAGCTGGGAGAGCACATGCCTTACAAGCATGGGGTCACAGGTTCGAGCCCTGTAGGTCCCATCCTGCCGAAAGTCCGGCAGTATGGCGGGCCGATGTGGCTCAACGGCAGAGCAGCTGATTTGTAATCAGCAGGTTGCCGGTTCGAATCCGGCCATCGGCTCTTCGCAAATAAAACAAAATGGGGGAATTCCCGAGCGGCCAAAGGGGGCAGACTGTAAATCTGTTAGCAGTGCTTTCGGTGGTTCGAATCCACCTTCCCCCACTCCCTTATTTCCAGGACACGGCACCAAGTGTCCTTTTTCTTTACCGTTTTGGCGGAGAGCCGCCGGAGAGGTCTGTCATGCTGGATAATCTGCTGATCGCCATACGCTGTGTCGCACCGATCATCATCGGTCTTTTCGTGGGCATACTGGTCCGTAGGACCAAAACGATGTCCGAAAGCTCGCTGCGGCAGACGAACAGGCTTCTGTTCGATTTCCTGTTCCCGATGTATCTGTTCTACATCACGTATCAGGCGGATTTCGACACGGCCTTTTCGCTGCGGCTGATCCTCCTCGGCGCGGCCATGACCACCCTGTATTTCTTCGGCGGCCTTGTGGTGCTGCACCGGCGGGGATACAGCAACCGGCAGATCGGCGCGCTGAGCCAGAACGCCTTCCGCAGCAATCTGAACATCATTGCCCTCCCGTTGGCGGAATCGATGCTGGGGGCACCCGGACTGGCGTCCATGGCGATCATTTCCGCGTTTTTGACGCCGATCTACAACATCTACGCCGTGACGACGCTGGAAATGCACCGCGACGGCGGAAAGGTGGATCTCAAAAAGATCCTGATCGGCATTGCCAGGAACCATCTCGTGATCGGTACCCTCCTGGGCTTTGCCTTCCACTTTGCCCGAATCCCGCTGCCGGCAGTGGTCCTTTCCTCGATCCAGGCCATGGGAAAGGCCGGCACGACAGTGGCGCTGATCCTGCTTGGGGCATCCTTCAGCTTCAAAGGCCTTATCAGCGACCGAAAGCCCATCATCGAAGGCGTTCTGTTCCGTCTGATCTTCGCGCCGCTCTTCGCCTTCCTGCTGGCTCTTTTGCTTGGATTTAACGGTGAGGAACAGGCACTCATCGTCGTGGCGATGGGAGCTCCGGTCGCAACCGTGTCCTTTACGATGTGCCAGGCATATGACAGTGATGCGGATCTGGCCGCGGAGCTGGTGGTCACGACATCCACCTTCTGCTGCTTCTCGCTTTTCTTCTGGATCTTCGTCATGAAACAGATGGGGATCATCTGAATTTCTGCAGGATCAGAACGGATACCGCAAATGAAAAGACCCGACCCGGGGTTGACCGGATCGGGTCTTTTTGTGCTGTCAGGGGCCTGTGCGCTGTCAGTCGCCCTGATACATATCCTTGCTGTATTTCGCGAATTCCTCCGGATGGACGGAGTTGCCGGTGTACGGATGGGTCTTCGCATATTCCTTGTTCGCCGCCTTGTAGGCTTTGCGTTTCGCACGCATGAGCTTGGCTTCGGGCGAGCCGGCGTGGAGGGCGATCTTCACGGCGCGCTTCAGCTGATAGCCGAGCATGCCGCCGATCTTGTCCTCGCCGCGCCGCATATCCGTCATTTCCGGATGATCGCGGTGCAGGTGGATCGCGTCGAATTCGCAGCGGGTCGTGCAGATGCCGCAGCCGATGCACTTGTTCGGGTCGACGACGGAGGCGCCGCAGCCGAGGCAGCGGGCGGTCTCGATCCGGACCTGTTCTTCGGTGAGCGTTCCGTGGATGTCGCGGAACGGATCCTCGGATTCGTGGTCGGCGGCTTCCTGCCGGCCGGCATGGTCGTAATCCGGGAAGGTAATGTCGTCCTTGTCCAGCGGGATGAAGACGCGGCGGTCCTTGCCGATGGTCGGGTGCGCCAGAGGCTGCACGTGACGGTGCAGGGAGTCGGCGGCCTCGTGGCCGGCGGCAATGGCGTCGATGACGAACTTCGGGCCGGTGTAGACGTCGCCGCCCACGAAGATGTCCGGATCCTCGGTCTGGTAGGTCAGCTTGTCGGCGACCGGGTAGTTGCCGTGCCAGAAGGTCACCTTGGTGCCTTCCAGGAGCTTGCCCCATTCGATGGCCTGGCCGATGGCGAAGACGATCTGGTCGCACTCGACGGTCTTCGTGACGTTTTCGTCATAGACGGGGGAGAACCTGCCGGTCTCGGGATCGATGGTCCGGAGGCACTTCTTCAGCACGATGCCGCGCACGTGGTCGGCGTGGTCCACGAGGACCTGCTTCGGGCCCCAGCTGTTGATGACCTTGATGCCGGCTTCCAGCGTTTCCGCAACTTCCGCCTTGGAGGCGGGCATTTCCTCGCGGGATTCGAGCGAGATCATGGAGACCTCAGCTGCCCCGCGGCGCTTTGCGGTGCCCGCGCAGTCGACGGCCACATTGCCGCCGCCGATGACGACGACCTTGCCTTCGATCGGCGGATGGCCGTTCTCCATGGAGTCGCGCAGGAAATGCACGGCGAAATCGGTGCCGTCCGCGGTATCGTTCGGGACACCCGGAAGCCTGCCGCCCTGGCAGCCGATCGCAATGTAGAAGGCCTTGTAGCCCTGCTCCTTGAGCTGCTGGATCGTCACGTCCTTGCCGACCTCAACGCCGCATCTGATCTCGGCGCCGAGTTTCTTGATGACGTCGATCTCGGCTTCGATGACGTCCTTTTCCAGTTTGTAGGACGGGATGCCGTAGGTCATCATGCCGCCCGGACGGAAATTGCGCTCGAACACGGTGGGCTTGTAGCCGAGCAGGCACAGATAGAATGCCGCAGACAGGCCGGCGGGGCCGGCGCCGATGATGGCGATCTTCTCGTCAAACTTGCCGTGGGTCGACGGCACGGTCTTCTCGGGAATGTAGCGCTTGTCGGCCTGGATCTCCAGATCGGCCACGAACTTCTTGACGGCGTCGATGGACACCGGGTTGTCAATGTTGCCGCGGGTGCAGGCTTCTTCGCAGCGCTTGTTGCAGATGCGGCCGCAGACCGCCGGGAACGGATTTTCCTTCTTGATCAGACCGAGCGCCTCGGTGTAGAGGCCTTCGTGCGCCTTCTTCAGGTAGGCCTGGACCGGTACGTGGGCCGGGCAGGCCGCCTTGCACGGCGAGGAACCGGTCTCGTAGGAGTTCGACATGCGGGCGGTGTCGCGGTAGGTCTCGTCCCAGGCATATTTGCCCCACATGATCTTGTCGGGAAGGATCGCCTGCGGATATTTCTGCTCCGTGCCGTCCTTTTTGCAGAGCTTCTGACCGAGCTTGACGGCGCCGGCCGGGCAGGACTGCACGCAGAGGCCGCAGGCCGCGCATTTGGCCGGATCGACCTTCGCGGTGTAGGCGCTGCGGGACAGGTTCGGGGTGTTGAAGAGCAGGCTCGTGCGCAGGGCGTTGCAGATCTTGACGTCGCAGTTGCAGATGTCGAAAATGTGCTCCGCGCCGTCGATGTTGGTGATCTGGTGGACGAAGCCGTTCTTTTCGGCCATCTGCAGGATCTCCAGGGCGCGCTCCGTGGTGATGTAGTGGGCGCGGCCGGTCTCGACGGTGTAGTCCGCCATGTCGCCCAGCTGGATGCACCAGTCGTCCGGATCGTCCGCGCAGCCGTCGCCGGTAAGCGGGCGGGAGGCACGGCAGGAACAGATGCCGGCCGAAATATGGCCTTCGTACTTCTTCAGCCAGTAGGAGATGTGCTCCAGATCGACGGAGGTGTTTTCCGCCTCAATGGCTTTTTCCACCGGGATGACGTGCATGCCGATGCCGTCGCCGCCCGGCGGGATCATCTGCGTGATGCCGGCCAGCGGAATGAAGGTCATGCGCTCGAAGAAGGACGTGACCGACGGATTCTTCGCAATGCGGTCCTTCGAGGAGTTGAACAGCTCCGCGGAGCCGGGCACGAAGAAGGAGACGCGGTAGCGTTTAATCTTCGGGGCATCCGGGATCGGCGCGGTGTGGCTGTAGTTGTCGCCGTAGTCATACTCGATGATGCCGATGACGGCCATTTCCTCAAGCAGCTCTTTCAGGCGCGCGGGCTCGAAGTCCCTGTTCATGGGCACGAGCTCCTCGAAGGTGTAGAACTTGCGGAGCTTCATGCGGTTTGCGATCTTTACGTGCTCGGGGGAGAGGACCTCCTTCAGGCCCCAGTACTCCGGATCCTCGGCTTTCACGCCGCCGATCATGTGCTTGGCGACGTCCGTGATCTTTTTGGCGAGCTTCGCATACTCTTTGTCGAAATTTTCCTCGCCCTGATACTTGGAAATAACGTGTTTGCTTTGTTCAGGCATATGCGCCCTCCTTTTCAGGCTTTCCGGTGAACAGTTTATGCTTAACGGTTCGGTGTTTGCAATACATAATCATAGCAGAAAAGGGGGCAAATAACAAGGCGGACGACGCGTGAAAATGCAAAAAAGAATGGGGGCAGGGGGGATAGGCGCGCGCCGTTTCGGATACTTTATAAACGAAAGACCAGGAGGTGGATTTCCGTAAAAAGAAAACCGTCCGGGGCTTGCGGAATGGGCCTGGACGGTGGTATGTTATCGGGGTTCCCGGCGGGAAGCTTGATGAAACAAAAAGGCGTTCCAAGGACTACAGAGGTTTTTGCGATGAATGAAACAATTTTGACGATATTTGTTCTGATCGGCACGGTGCCGGCAGCGATCTCCGGCGCAATGCTCGGGATCAAGAAGGAAATGGATATGTTCGGGGTGGCGGTCCTGGGCCTTGTGACGGGCGTGGGCGGCGGCGCGATCCGCGACGTCCTGCTCGGCATCACGCCTCCGGCAATGTTCCGCGACCCGATCTTTGCCTTCACGGCGATCGGTACGGCCATGCTGACCTTCCTGCGGGTGGTGCACCACGAGTTTTCGAAGCATCCGGCGATCTACGACATGATGATGCTGGTCACGGACTCGATCGGCCTCGGTGTGTTCACGATGGTCGGCGTGCAGACGGCTTATGCGCAGGGCAAGGACTATTCCCTCTTCCTGATCGTCTTCGTCGGGACAATTACCGGCGTGGGCGGCGGGATACTTCGCGACCTTCTTGCGAACCGTGTGCCGTACATCCTGGCGAAGCATCACCTTTATGCGACGGCCTGCATCGTCGGAGCGCTCGCGGGTGCCCTGCTGTGGAACGTGATCGGCGACCTCTGGGCCATGATTACGGGCACCGTGACCGTCTTTCTGATCCGGGTGCTGGCGGCGCATTTCCGCTGGAGCCTGCCGAAGGCACAGGAGTAAAAAGATCTGCCCGGCAGCGGCAAATGTCGTCTGCCCGGTGTTTACACATATGAATACGGAAAAGCCGCCCTGCCGGGCGGCTTTTTTCTTGTCCTGAGCGGTACGATCCGCTCTTTTTTATTTCACCTCAAAGACCACGTCGATGGGGCTGGCCATGGTGCTCGTAATGTGGAGCCTCGCCTCACCCTTCTCGCCGGTCGTGCGGATGTAGGTGCCGGTCATTCCGCCTTCGGCGGTCACCACGGCAGGGCCGATGATCTCGATCGGACCTTCAACAGACAGGCCGACGGGCGCCTGCGCGAAACACGCGACGTTGTCGTATTCATCCATCAGGCGGATGCGCACCGCGGCGCAGTCGTAGGTATCGCCTTCGGCGAGGAGCGTCTTCGAAGACCGCGCCTCCAGATGCAGCACGCGACTCTGCGCCTTGCAGGCAGAAGCGGTCACGACGCCGTTTTTGATCGCATCGAAGCGCCAGACGGGCGTCGCCTGGCCCCAGTTGCCCACATATTTGCCGTAGAGCTGGTAGGCGTCCTCGTATTTCAGGCGGTACAGCAGCGATGTCCAGGCAAATTTGATCTTCTTTCCGAACGGAAGGCTCTCGATGCCGTATTTCGACGCAGCCAGCAGGCAGTCGCGGATCATCGCGGCCTTGCGCTTGCCGAAACCTTCCTGCGACTGGAGCAGCTCGCCGATCGTGTCGTCCACGAGGACCGGCTCGTGCTTTAAGCCCGTGAACTGCTTCGGTGTGAACTCTGCCACGAATTTGTCATTCTTATACAGCTTCACGCTGTCGGCGTTCGTGAAAAGATAAACGTCACCGACGCTGCCGGCCGGATAGTCGCCGATCGCCATGCCGGAGCCGACCTCCAGGACTGCCTTTTCTTCGCCCTGGCTCGCATAGACTGCAGCGGCCAGTTTCGGATTGCGGAAGGCATCCAGCACGCCGTGGTAGCAGATGCGGTCGCCGGAGCCGAAGTCCTGGTGGGTCTGGTAGTCGAACATGCACCAGGCAAAGCAGCCCGCATGCTCGCCGTCGGAAAGGGCATTGCCCTGCACCTTGGCGTGGCGGAGCGCATGCTCTTGGCGCTTGGCCCAGGTGTCGAAGCTCTTGGTCGGGAACATATGCCCGTTGTTTTCGGTCACGAGCAGCGGCTTCGTCGGATCGACGCCGACCTCCTTCTTGCTCAGCACGCCCTTCTTCTCCAGGCTGTCCATGGAGAAATCGTTGAAGGTGTAGACGTCCTCGAGCAGATTGCTCTTCTTGATGTAGCGGACGCCGCCGGTCATGCGGCTCGGATCGAGCTCGTGCGCCAGCTTGTTGGTGCGTTTGTAAAGATCGTCGTCATCCAGGCTCTCGTTGATGCGGACGCCCCAGAGGATGATCGACGGGTGGTTGCGGTACTGCAGGATCATTTCCCGCGTGTTCTCGACCGCCTGGTCCTTCCAGGCTTCGTCGCCGATGTGCTGCCAGCCCGGGATCTCCGTGAAGACCAGAAGGCCGCGCCGGTCGCATTCGTCGATGAAATACTGGCTCTGCGGATAGTGCGAGGTGCGGACCGCGTTGCAGGCCAGCTCCTCCTTCAGAATACGGGCGTCTTCGCGCTGCAGGGATTCTGAGGCGGCATAGCCCATGTACGGCCAGCACTGGTGGCGGTTCAGGCCGCGGATGAAGAATTTCTTGTTGTTGAGGTAGAAGCCGTCGGCGCGGAACTCGGCGGTCCGGAAGCCGAAGGTCGTGCGCACGACGTCGCGCTCGCGGCCGTCATTGTGCAGGAGGGTCGCCTCGCAGGTGTAAAGGTAGGGGGCGTAGGGGTCCCAGATCTCCGCATCCTGGAGCATTAAATCGAAATGCTCGCCGGACGCGGTCAGCGTGTAGACCTCATCACCGCTTCTGTCCATGATCTTCAGCATCACGCCGTCGTGGTCGCCTTTGACCTTCAGGGCGATGTGCGCCTTGTTCAGCTCGGGCGTGTAGATGAAAATGTCTTCAATATAGTCAGAGGGCCTTACGTCCAGCCAGACATCGCGGTAAAGGCCGCCGTAGGTCAGGTAGTCGATCATGTAGCCGAAGGGCGGGATGCCGGCATTTTCCGTGGAATCCAGGCGGACGGTGATGGTATTTTCCTCTCCGAAGCGGACGGCGTTCGTGATCTCGGCGCGGAAAGCCGTGTAGCCGCAGTTGTGCACCGCGACCGGCCGGCTGTTGCAGTATACCGTGGCGATGTGCGCCGCGCCGTCGAACTGCAGGAAGAGGCGCTTGCCGCGCCAGTTCTCCGGGACGTCGAGCCTCCGGCGGTAGCCGCAGAGCATGGAATAGTCCTCGGGTCCCGCGTAGTGCAGGCTGAGCTCGCGGACGTTGTGCGGTAGGCGCACGGACTGCGCCGGGCCTTCAAAACGCGCGAACGCGTCGGACCAGGTTTCGGTGAATTCCCAGTTATTGTCGAGTCGGATCATGGTGCCCTCCTTGAGGTCTCGCTGGCTTCATTGTAGCAGGCAGAGGGGTGATTTTCAAGACTTGGGGCCCCGGCGGCTTATTAACATATTATAAACTCGGGGCCGAAACGGGGGCTTGAAAAAATGCCGTGCCATAGTAAAATGGAAGGCGGAAGGAGCATTCTGCCATGAAGAAAATGATCGCGCTCCTCCTGTCTTTCGTGCTGCTGGCCGGGCTTTCGGCCTGCGGCAGCTGGGACTGGAGCCTGAATTACAGCAAAAAAGTAGAGGAGGGCGGCTTCGACATCGCCCTGAACCCGGAGGGAAAGACGGCTTTCGCCGCCGCCTGCGCCTGGGACGGGACCGACGAAGGCCGCCGGATCGTGATCCCCGACGTCGTGGAGGGCTGCACGGTCTTCAAGCTGGGCGGCTATTTCGGCCGCGGGCTGCCGATGCCCTTCTACGTGGCGGTGCCGGTCGATCAGACCGAACCTGCGCCGGCGAATGAAAGCGGCGAGCCGACCGGGGAGACGAAGGCCGCGCGGACCGAGGAACTCCTGTTCACGCTCGTGATCGGACCGTACCTGGAGGAGATCGCCAACGTGCGGGAATCGTGGGACTTTGTCGTGGATGAGGCGGACGGCACGCGGGTCACCTACCATCCGGTCTTTGCCTTCGAGGTGGATGAGAAGAATCCGACGTTTTACGCGAAGGACGGGAAGCTTTATTTAAAGCGCGGCGACGTGCTCGTCACGGACTTTGAATATCCTGCGGAAAAATAAAAAATATCTGTTGACACGCGAAAAAGCGTATGCTATTATCATAGGGCGCCTCAAAAAGGTGCCCTATATGAACGTCGCGGGGTAGAGCAGTCCGGAAGCTCGTCGGGCTCATAACCCGGAGGTCGCAGGTTCAAATCCTGCCCCCGCTACTAAATGCCCAGATAGCTCAGATGGTAGAGCAGAGGAC
>JAFRRD010000003.1 GCA_017428265.1 Lachnospiraceae bacterium
ATCAAACTATCATGTTGAAAATTGATCACAGACTAAGAATCCATTGCTGACTTCTCTGTCCGTTATTTACCTTTGTTTTAGGTCGTTTTTTTCGTTCCTTGAAATTTCTCCCTCCCGGTCCGAAGACCGTTCGGAAATGGAATTTTCAGGGTTGGATTACATCATTTAATTGTCAAAGTGCGGCCGCCTTTTCGAGGCGCATTGAGTACTCTATCACGTTGCTCCGCCCTTGTCAACGACTTTTTTGACCTTTTTTAAAAAGTTTTTTTGCCTTGTGGAGGAGCGTCCGTCAGACCACAAAATATAGTGGTCGGTTTTTTGGAGAATCAAACAGGCAGGGGTTTTCAGCCCCTGCCTGTCGTACCGTTTCCTCTGTTCCGAACGGATCAGACGATGTATTTGGTCTTCAGGATCAGGCAGCCTTCCTTATTATATCTGCGGGCGAACAGGCCTCCCTTTTTCTCGGAAAGATCCGCCGCCGCTTCGATGATGTTCTCGGCTTCCTCTTTGGTCAGGGCCGTGCCCTCGGCCACGCGGTATTCGGCCGCGCTCATGAGCGCTTCCTCGCCGTCCTCTTCCAGGACGCAGTCGATCGAGGTCAGATAATTCTTGGCGTAGGTCACGAAGCTTTCCGGAACCATGCTGCCGGGAATGGAGAGCGCTCTCCGGCGCAGGGCTTCTTTCTCGTCTTCCGGTTTCGCAAAGGCTTCGGAGACGATCTCGCGTTCTTCCTTTTCGGCCTTCGCAGCCACCGCGGCTGCAGCGCCGGCGGCCGTTCCGACAGCAGCGGCGGCTTCTTCAGCCCTGGCTTCAACGGCCTCGGTCTTTTTTTCGACAGCTTCTTTTACGGCCTCCGCCTTCTCTTCGACGGTTTCCTTCACTTCTTCGAATGCCCCGCCGAGGTCTTCGAACGCTTCCTCCGCCTTCACTTCGGCTGCGGCAGCCGTTTCCGCTGCAGCTTCGGTCTTTTCTTCAACCGCCTTTTTCGCCTCTTCGAGGATATCCTTCGCGCTTTCCGCCTTCTCTTCGACGGCTTCCTTTACTTCTTCGACCTTTTCTTCAACGGTCTCCTTGATTTCCTCAGCCTTGGTCTCGACAGCCTCGACCTTCTCTTCGGCAGCTTCTTTTTCTTCTTCAACCGTCTCTTCGGCGGTCTCTTTGATTTCCTCAGCCTTGGCTTCGGCGGCTTCGACCTTCTCTTCGGCAGCTTCTTTTACTTCTTCGGCCTTCTCTTCGACGGCTTCCCGGACTTCTTCAGTCTTTTCTTCGACAACTTCCCGGACTTCTTCGGTCTTCTCCTCAAGGGCTTCGCCGAGCTCATTGGTCTTGCCTTCGACCGCCACGATCACGGCTTCGACTTCCTGCTGTGCGGCTTCGGCGGTCTCTTCGACGGCAGCCTTGACTTCCTCATCCTTCTCTTCAACTTTCTCTTCGGCCTTCTCCGCCGCTTCCTCCTGCGCCTTGAAGAAATCCTCAATGGTCTCCTGGCGGTAGTCGTCGTCATTTTCGGGAAGGATGACCGCGGGTTCCGGAAGGACAGGAGCAGCCTCGGCGACCGCTTCGGCAGCCGTTTCTGCAGCCGCTTCAACAGCGCTTTCGGAAGCTGCAGCCGTTTCTGCGGCTCCGGCAGCAAGTCCGGCAGCGGCAGCGGCGGCCACGGCGGCCTCTTCGGCCACGACGCCCTTGTCGAACTTCACGGTATCGGACACGGCAGCCCGTTCATCCAGCACCGATTCGTCATTTTCACCGAGCGCCGCCTTGACCTGCGGCACGATCTCCTTGGTGGTCCCGCCGAGATCCACTGCCGGCTCATCATCCGCCACGGCATCCAGATCCAGTTTCAGTTCGGAGGCTTCGGGTACGCCGGTGTCGATCTCCGGCAGTTCGTCCTCCTTGATGATGGCGCCGAGCCTGTTGTCCAGATAAGCCAATTCGGTAGGCGTATCGGTCAGGGCAAAGACCGTCGCCGTATCGGCCTCCTTGACATAAGCCAGGATGTCCCGGAGAAGATCATCCGTAAGAGCCGAAGCGCCGTCCACGATCAGGTCCTTTCCGGAAATGTGCGGGCGGGAAGCCTCCAGGCCCAGCTTGTTGAACTTGAGCGCCGGAATGCGGGTGACCGCCATGTCGGTACCGGCCTTCTCATGATAGGCATTCAGGCGACCGAGGATCTGCGGGACAGCCTGCTCCAGGTTATCCGCTCCGACAAAGAGGATCCTCTCGCGCCAGGCATCGGACTTCGGTTCGGGAAGCAGCGGGCCTCCGGCGGGCTTTTCTTCCGCCTGCTCTGTTTCGTCTTCAGGCTCCTCATCCTCCGATCCGGATCCGTCCGCTGCCGGCTCTTCAACAGCCTTATCCTTTTCTCTGTATTCGGCCGCGACCTCCTGATAGCGCTGTTCATAGAACTCACGGTTGTCCAGCTTGTCCTGCTGCTCGGCGCTGAGCGGCGCATATTTGCCCTTCAGCTTCAGGGCCGCATCCACATATTCACCGACGCTGAACCAGAGGATGATCTCGTCGCAGAGTTTCACGCAGGCATCACCGAGGCCGGCTTCGTCATACAGTTCCGCCAGACGCAGGGCCCATTCCTCCTCGAATTCGTACTTTCTGTATGTTTCAAGGATCGCGATGCGCTTGTCCAGCGATTCCCCCTTAAGTTCCGCAAGCAGATAGCGCAGAAGGTAACGGCCGTTTTCCTCGGGCGCCTCCTGCAGATACATTTCATAATAATTCTGCGCCAGTTCCACGTCGCGGTCGGCGATCGCCAGGCCGGTCAGTTTATAGAGGATCCGCTTGCCGACGGCCGACTCGTCGTAGGCCATCTGCAGCAGTTCGATCGCGCCTTTATAGTCACGGATGCGCTCATAGGCCGCCGCCGTGATGGTCAGCAGACGGACCGAATGGACCTCTTCCCAGTCCACGGTCTCGGCGATCTTCACCGCCGCCGCGTATTCGCCCTTCTTGACCAGTTTCTGGATCTTTTCCGCTTTGACATTGTAGGTGTACTTATCCATGGTATTCTCCTGTTACAGCGCCCGCCGGCCTTCAAGGGCACGGAGCAGGGTGACTTCGTCTATATATTCCAGATCGCCGCCGACCGGCACGCCGCTCGCGATGCGGCTCGTCAGGATGCCGGTGGGTTTGATCAGCTTGCTGATGTACATGGCGGTGGTCTCACCCTCCAGTGTGGAGTTCGTGGCGATGATCACCTCCCGGACATCTTCGGTCTGGAGGCGCTGCATGAGTTCCTTCAGCCGGATGTCCGACGGGCCGATGCCGAGTGCCGGGGAAATGCATCCGTGCAGCACGTGGTAGAGGCCGTGATATTTGCCGGTCCGTTCGTAGGCAGCCAGGTCGCGGGGGTTCTCGACCACCATGATCTGGCTCTGGTCGCGGGCAGAGCTCCGGCAGATGGGGCAGAACTCCTCATCCGTCAGCGTCTGGCAGCGTTTGCAGAAACGCACGTTCTTCTTGGCGTTCGTGATGCTGTCCGCGAGCTGTACGACATTTTCCTCCGGCATGCTGATGATATGAAAGGCCAGCCGCGCTGCGGTCTTCGCCCCCACGCCCGGCAGGCGGGAGAGTTCCTCCACCAACGACTGGATATGGCTGCTGAAATAGTCCATTTAGAATCCGAATCCTCCGGTCAGGCCGCCCATAGCGCTCTGCTTTTCGGAAGAGACCTTCCTTAAGGCCTCGTTGAACGCGGCCACGAGCAGATCCTGCAGCATCTCAACGTCGTCCGGATCCACGATCTCGGGCTTGAGCGTCACCGCCTTGACGACGTTGGCACCGGAAATGACAAGCTCCACGGCACCGCCGCCGGCCGTCACCGTGTATTCCTTCTCCTCCAGTTCCTTCTGCATCTCCTCCATCTGACGCTGCATGCGCTGGGCCTGCTTCATCAGATTGTTCATGTTGCCGGGCATGCCGCCCTGAAATCCGCCGTGTTTTGCCATGATCAGTCCTCCGTCTCTATATCCATGGGAATGGCCGCCAGATCCTCGTCCGTGACGAAGCGGGGCTTTTCTTCTCTGCTGCCCGCCGTGCGCACGTCAAAGCTCACAGCCTTTCCGTAATCTTTTGCGAGCGCCGCTTCCAGAAGGGAAACGGTCTCAAACCGTACTGCCGCGTTGTATTTGAAGCGATCCTTGAACACGATGCTCATCACGCCGCCGTCCTTCGGCTCGATCCAGGCCTCCTCGAGGGGCCACGCGGCCTGGCGCGGGAGCCGCCGCACGACCTGCCGCCAGCGGCCCTTGATCTCCTTTAAGGTCTCCCAGTCCGCCTTGCTGATGACGCGCGCGGGCGCTTTTTCCTCTTCTTCGGCCCTGGCTTCCGGCTTTCCGCCGGCAGCTGACGCCGGCGCCTGCACGGTGAATGCACCGTTTTTCAGTTTCTGCTCCAGGTCCAGCACGCGGGCTGCCAGGCCGGAAATGTCGCTTTCCATGGCCGGCCGCGTCGCCTTGATCGCCGCCACCTCGAGCAGCACCCTCTTGTCCGCCGCCGTCCGCATATCATTATATACGGAAGAAAAGAGGCGGATCAGGCGCATGAGATCGCTCGGATCGGTCATTTTCGCCTCGGTCGCCAGACGCTGCCAGTCCTCCTCGGACATTTCCAGAAGATCGCTCGTCGCGTCTGCCGTCATGAGCAGCAAAAGGTTCCGCAGGTACCAGATGAAGTCCTGCACTAACTGCCCGAGCTCGCGGCCTTCCATGCGCACCGCCTCGATGACGGCGAGCGCCTCGTCCGTGTCGTCGGCCAGCATCGCGCGCAGGAAGCGGGAAAGCATGTCGCTGTCCACGGTCCCGAGCGCCTCAAGGGCTTTTTCGTAGGTAAGCACGCCCTGTCCGCGGAAGGCGACGCACTGGTCCAGCAGGCTGATCGCGTCGCGCATGCCGCCGTCGGCTTTCCGCGCGATGTAGGACAGCGCCCGGTCTTCGGCCTCGATACCTTCGCCTGCCGCCAGTTCCTTCAGCCGCCCGATGATGTCCCCGGTCGTGATCCGGCGGAAATCATAGCGCTGGCAGCGCGACAGCACGGTCAGCGGGATCTTGTGCGGCTCGGTGGTCGCCAGGATGAAGATCACGTATTCCGGCGGCTCCTCCAGCGTCTTCAGCAGGGCGTTGAACGCGCCGGTCGAGAGCATGTGCACTTCGTCGATGATGTAGACGCGGTAGCGGCCTTCCGCCGGGCGGTACTGCACCTCGTCGCGGATCTCGCGGATGTTGTCCACGCCGTTGTTGGAGGCGGCGTCGATCTCGATCACATTGACCGAATTGCCCTCGTCCACCGCGCGGCACATCGCACATTTCCCGCAAGGCTCGCCGTGTTCAGGATGCTCGCAATTGACCGCCTTCGCGAAGATCTTGGCCACGGAGGTCTTGCCGGTGCCGCGCGAACCGCAGAACAAATAGGCGTGCCCGATACGGCCCGTTTCGATCTGATTGCGGAGTGTTTCGACGATGGCTTCCTGGCCTCTGACCTCGTCAAAGGCGGCGGGGCGCCATTTCCGGTAAAGTGCTACGTATGCCATGGATTAGACTGTCCGTTTCCCTTCGCGCTTTAGTCAACAGAAAACAGGTCTTCCGAAAAGACCTTTGGAATTATGATAGCATATCAGCCGCCACTCCGCAATAAAAAACCGACATTTCCTTGACGGAAATGTCGATGAAAAGATCCGCGCGCCTCCGTTCGAAACAAACAGCGGCTGCCGCGGCGCCAGGCACCCTTACGGCACCCAGAGAGGCTGTTTAGTGCTGCTTCGTCCCCGACCTGACACGGTTCGCAGTTCTCTGTCGCGTAAGACCAGACGCCGTAACCCGGCACATCCGCCGCCTGTCCCTCCGGGAGGCATCACCCCTGCATCGCTTCAGGTACAAGGCACGCTGCGGCCCCGGCTGCGCGGAAAGGTGAAATCTTGGTTACCGACCCATTATAGTCGGCGGCGCCCTGCCTGTCAATCGGTAAAGACGCGCAAATAATTGTCGTCGCGGAGGATGGCTTCTTCGACCTCCCCCAGCGGGATGCGGGAAGATTCTCCGGACACGGAATCGTATACAAGAACATTCTGCCGGTCGCAGCCGATGATCCAGACCTCGCCGTGATCCGGCCCGGTCCAGCGGATCGGGATGCCGGCATCAAGGAAATACTGGAGGTTCCGGAATGAGGCGCCGTGAAGGTCCAGGCTCTGCGGAAGGTCCGTACGGATGGCACCCGGCGAGACCTCTACCTTGTTTTTCCTGACCGACCAGCACCAGACAAGACGTCCGGTCGCGGCATCGATCACATAGCCGTAGTCAGGCGCGGCTGCCGCAATGGCCTTGCCCGCCGTCTCAAAAGCACCGAGATAATTCCCGCCGCTCCAGGCGTAACAGCCCGTAAAGGCATCGCCGCTGCCCGCCGGCGGCAGGCGCCTGCCTTCACGCAGGACGGGTCCCGACCGCAGCGTAAGATCCACGTAGGACGGCAGTTTGCTCATCGCGAGCATCGTGACCCGCTTCAGCGTCTCGTGCTTATACGTGCTTACCGATGCGGCAGACGTCTTCACGTCGCTGTCGCTGCGCAGCAGGACGTCGTCCTCCTTTGCCGTATAGCCGACGTCCTCTTTCAGGGCATAGCAGTGAACAATGATCTTCTCGCTGTCTATTTCGATGCCGCTGATCCAGGTTCCCGGGAAAGAATAGTTCATGATGCTGTTCAGATCTTCATCAAAGATCTCCAGCGCGTAAAAAGGATATCTTCCGCCGGCACCGTCATCCAGCGGCTGGCTGGCGCGCTTCCCGCAGCCGACGATGAGATCGTTCCGGATGAAGCCCAGGGTGCGGATGAATTCATCTTCTCCGGCCTCCAGCACCGGACCCGTCCCGGTTTTCAGGTCCATGACGTGGACCGCTCCGGGGAAGGTCCTGTCGCTTCCCGACTGCCAGGCGAACAGCGTCCTGTCGTCGCTCTGTACCAGGCTGTCGAATTCACTGCGGCTGACCAGGACCGCGGTCTCGCCCGAAGTCAGGTCGACGGCGGTGATCTGCCGGTTCATGCAGAAGTAGAGGAAATGTCCGCCGCCCCGCGCAAAGAGCTGCTCGACGTCACGCTCGGCCATCTCCGGCGATTTGTCCGAAGCGATCGCAATGATCTCCGTCAGTGTCCCTTCATTCGGATCGAAGGTATAGCAGACGGCGCCGGACATGCCCTCGCGGCTGCCGCCGTTCATATAGCCGCTGACGACGAATTCGATCTGCCCGCTCTCTTTGTCCACGGACATGATGCGGATGCTGCAGTCCGACTGCAGGGTCCTGAGTTCGTGCTCGCCCCGGCGGCGGAAGGAGAAAATGCGGGTCAGGGTATCGGTCCTGCGGTCGCAGCACCACAGATCGCCGTTCACCGTAAATGCCGTGAGATCGCCTGCGGTGACCGCCTCGGCCGAGCCTTCCTCCTGAATGCCGAAGAGGAAGCCCTTCGCGCTCACGGTATCTTCGTTCGCTTCCCAGACCTGGTTCGTGTGCCGCTCATATTCGAGCAGATACATCGCTTCTCGGTTTTTCTGCAGCGTCATGGTCTCCCGGCAGCGCAGCACGGCGGGCTGCATCCTGCCGATGCGCACCTGTGCAAGATAATCGAAGCGGAAATAGCCGTAAGTGCCGTGTACGGCCTGGACCGTCATCCAGGTCTGCGAAGACTGGGTCACGCCCGAATCGCCCCACGATACCTGATCGAGGGAGCAGTGGATATCCACATAGGCCAGCGTGCCGCGGTCCGCCTGATCGTTCGGCTCCAGCTTCGCCGCATAGCCGGCGGCAGCCTCCTTGTCGAACTGAGCGTCGTGGAAGGCCAGGGCATATTCGGTGAGTGCCTCAAGATTTTCCGCGCTCACCTTGCGGATGCGGGTATAGTAGCGGCCCGTGATGTCCTCCATCTCGACCGTGAAGCGCAGCCGGTAATAGGTCTCGTCCTCGTAAAGGTCCTGCAGGGAAAGGCTGAAGCTGCATTCGCTGCGGCTGCCTTGGAGGACGGAGGTGCTGCCCCGCTCGATGAGGCGGCCGCCCGCTTCGTCGCGGACCTCCCAGGAGACCGATTTCGGCACGACGGCGCCGTCCAGCAGAGTCACCGTCATGTCAAGACTGTCCGCGAAGGGATAGACGCTGTCGGCAAGGCTCGCCGCGTCCATGTCCTCCGTATAGCCGTACAGCGGATTGATGAGCCGGTCCCCGAAAGAAGCGCACAGTACGGGAAGGGAAGCCGCGGTCATCGCGCTTCCCCCGTCCTCAGCCTGCGTCTTTTCCTCCGGCGCGCCGATCATGCCGATCGCAAACGCCAGAACAAAGACCGCAGCCAGTATGATCAGTTTCTTCCTGCCTGTGCTCATGGATCCTCTGAGATATCTTGGTTAACCGTCCTGTCCGCCCGGTTTACAGGTCAAGTTCGATGCGGCGGCCCGACGGTTCGTAGGGATAGAACTCCACGCCGGCGGCGCGCAGCATGCGCTTGGATGCCCGGATCGCCGAGGTGCCCGCGTAGCGGTCTTCGGCATAGATGACGGTGCGGATGCCGCTCTGGATGAGAGCCTTCGCGCACTCGTTGCAGGGGAACAGGGTCACGTACAGCTTGCTTCCCTCAAGGGAGCCGCCCCGGTAGTTCAGGATGGCATTCAGCTCACTGTGCGTGGTGTAGAAATATTTGTTGTCGTAGGGGTCGGCGCTTTCCCGGTTCCAGGGGAAATCCTCGTCGGAGCAGCCCTTGGGGAAGCCGTTGTAGCCCATGGAAAGGATCTTGTTGTCCTGGCTCACGATGCAGGCGCCCACCTGCGTGTTCGGGTCTTTGGAGCGTCTGGCACTGAGAAAGGCGACGCCCATGAAGTATTCGTCCCAGTTAATGTAATCTTCTCTCTGGTACATGGTTTCTCCTTTATTTCATACGCTGAAACAGCGGTGCGCTGTCACGGCCGGGGCCGGGAAGGGCGTTCAGTCTTCGATCTGTGCGATCCTTCTTGCGTGGCGTTCCTCGCCCGAGAAGGGCGTATCCAGGAAAATGTCGACGATCTTCAGGGCCAGGCCGGGTCCGAGCGTGCGGGCGCCCATGCACAGGACGTTCGCGTCGTTGTGCAGGCGGGTCGCTTCGGCGGTGAAGCAGTCCGAGACCGCCGCCGCACGGATCCCGCGCACCTTGTTTGCCGTGATGGACACGCCGATGCCGGTGCCGCAGATGAGGATGCCCTTCTCCGCTTCGCCCGAGGCAACGGCGTTCGCGACGGCCTTGGCGTAGACCGGGTAATCGCAGGACGCCTCCGAGAAGCAGCCGAGGTCTTTCGTTTCCAGGCCCCGCTTAGCCAGGTGCTGCAGGATCTCCTGCTTTAAGGCGTATCCGCCGTGGTCGCATCCGATCGCGATCATTGTTTTTTCCTCCTTATTATCTCCGGCAGGCGGGGCCTGCAGGATGCGGTAGCCTGCGGCCTTGCGCAGGCGGTTCATGATGGCCATGCCGAGTTCACCCTCGGCGAATGTTTCGGAATAAACGGTCTCGATGCCTTCGGCATCCAGCTGCCGGAGCAGGTCAAACAGCTTTCTGGCAACGGTCTCCGGCGCGCGGCGGCTGCCAGCACGGAAAACGCAGAGCGAATGCCCCTCTTCCCGAAGCCTTGCGGCCGGCGCTTCGTACAGTACTGCGGTCTCATCGCTGCAGATGATCCCGGTCTTTTTTCCGGCTTCGGCCGCACGCGCGGCTTCGGCAAGGATCGTCTCCGGGGCGGTTTCGCCCTCGACGAGGGTGACCTCGGCCTTCGGCGCGTAGTGGCGGTATTTCATGCCCGGGGCCTTCGGGCGAAGGTCCTCGGTCGGTTTCGTGAGGACGGTCTTATCGATATCCACCGTGCCCAGGATGCTCTCCAGTCTTTCGCGGCCGATAAAGCCGGGGCGCAGGATGACGGGAATCGAACCCGTCAGGTCAACGATGGTCGATTCCAGGCCGATGTCCGAAGGGCCGGCGTCCAGGATCATGTCGATGCGGCCGTCCAGGTCCTCCCTGACGTGCGCCGCCGAAGTCGTGCTCGGCCGCCCGGAAAGATTCGCGCTCGGGGCGGCGATGGGGACGCCGGCCGCGCGGATGAAGGCCTGTGCCGCGGGATGCGAGGGCATCCGGACCGCGACGGTAGCGAGCCCGCCCGTCGTTTCGTCCGGGACCAGGCTGCTCTTGCTGAAAATCAGCGTCATCGGGCCGGGCCAGAAGGCCTCCGCAAGGCGCTTTGCCGCCGCCGGGATCTCGCTCACCAGAGGCGCTAGTTCCGCAATGTCTGCGATATGCAGGATCAGCGGATTGTCCGAAGGGCGTCCCTTCGCCGCGTAGATCTTCGCGGAGGAGGCGGCATTCAGGCCGTTCCCGCCCAGGCCGTAGACCGTTTCCGTGGGGAAAGCCACGAGGCCTCCCGCGCGGATGATCTCACCCGCCCGGCGGTATATTTCCTCATCCCCGGGGCCGCCGGTGAGGGTACAGAAAAGCGTTTCCATTTTCCCTCCTTACGGCACCTGGATGATGCTGTAGCCCTGCGCGAGGCAGTACTCGATCAGCGGCTCCAGGATCGTCGGGGTGATGACGTTGGTCGTGTGGAAGCAGTAAATGCAGCCGGGGTGGAGACAGGCCTCAAGGTCGGCGATCAGCTGCGGCGCATCGAAGGTCGCCGCCGGGTCGTAGTCCGAATAGTTGCAGCTGCAGAAATCCACCTGGTAGCCCATGCGGGACATCATGATGATCGCCTGCTCGGACCAGTAGCCGCTGTTGAAATTGAACTTGGTCATCGTGTGGCCGAAGGTCTCCTGCACGTACTTCTGCATCTTCAGGGCATCTTCCATCTGGGCTTCGAGGGTCCAGCTGGCAATGCCGCTGCTCGGGCAGGAATAGGTATGGCTGCCGACATCGTGGCCTTCATCCAGCATCCGCCGCACCAGGTCGCGGTTTCTCTCGCCGTAGGAGTGGATGATGTAGAACGTTGCCTTGACGTCGTACTGTTTCAGAATATCCAGGACCTTTCCGGTATGGCCGTATTCGGTGCCGCACTGGAAGGAAAATGCCACGCATTTCGTGTTCACGTCGGAGCAGTAGCCGAGAAGCTTCGCGTCCGTACCGGCAAAAGTGGCAAGCAGGTTGTTGACCGAGGTCGGGCGGTTGTTCGCATCCACCCAGTTGTGGCGGAAGCCCGTGCCGAAGCCGTTCACCTTGCTGCTGTACTTTGCGCAGATGTCCGCCAGTTCCTCTGCGGAAAGAGCATGGATCTCGGTCTTCGGGGCAGGCGCTTCGGTCGACGGCTCCGTGGGAGCTGCCGTCTCGGGCGGTGCGGTCGTTTCCGTGCTGCCGGAAGGCGCCGTGGATGCGGCCTGCGTCGAGGGTTCCGGCGCTTCGGTCGAACTCTCGCCGCTCTGCGAGGCGCGGGAGGAAGGGATGAGATCATCCCCGTCGGGCACGCCGATCGACGGCAGTTTCGCACCGGTCTGCGCGGGGACGCTGTTTACGGGAGGCTGTTTGCTGCACGCCGAACAGGCTGCCAGGATCACACCTGCCAGCAGACATGCCGTTATCTTCCGTCTGAGCCGGGCCTTCGGCCCCGAAAGCTGCTTCATATCATACCTTTAAGGGCTTTCCGCTCAAGGCGGAACGCCCACGCCATTATGATAAAGGCATCGCGGCTTTGTGTCAAGTCTCACGCACCTTTCGCGGGGCACGATGACGTCTTTCACGGGGCTCTGTCTCACCTTTCACAAGCCGTTCAGAAGCCCATGAAGCGGGCAAGGCGAGTGAAGAATCCCTCCTTTTTCGGCGTTCCCTCCGGGTCGTCTTCATCCCCGTCGGCCGCGCCCGGTTCCGGCATTTCCAGTGCCTCCCAGATCTGCGTGAAGCTGAAGTTTTCCTCGTGGCAGACACGGAAGAGCTCGTAGGCCATGCGGGAGGTCTCCGCGTCGCCGTGATCACATTTTTTCAGCAGAAAACGGGACAGGGCCTGCAGCTGGCCGAAGAATTCCGCCTGCCGGGACGGATCGTAGCAGAAGCGCCAGCCCTCGCGGCCGTGATAGATGAGGCCCGGTTCCAGGAACAGCCGGTCCGGTTCGAGCAGGTATTCCGCGAGCCCGTTCGAAACCCGGTACAGGCTGTGCATGAGGCTGCGGATCTCGGCCGCCTCGATCTCCCGCGTGCTCAGGCTGACTTCGAGGCTCTTCAGGCCGTCGATGGCGTAGCGGTATTCCCGCCCTTCCTCCGTCGTGCGGCTTTCCATGCGCAGCAGGCCGGCCGGCGCCGCCAACTCCGCCATTTTTGCGGAAACGGGGTCCGCCGGTTCCTCTTCGTCAATAATCAGCCAGCTGGCATCCAATTCCCGGCTGTAGCGAATTTCCATGATCCTCCCTTCGGTCCCGCTTATTTCGGCGGGATCCAGATTTCGATAAACTGGCACAGCCGGATGAGGTCGCGCGGGGTAAAAGGGTCTTCCGCCCGCACTTCGGCCGTATAGCGCTGCGCCTGCCCGCTGACGGCCTGCCCGTTCCGTCGCGCAAGCCCCATGACCCCGGCCAGAAGCAGCAGGATCGTGGTCATGATGAGAGCCGCCTCGACAGTCAGGCTCCCGCGGAAGGCCAGGCAAGCGCGGCAAGCTGCAGCACGAGGTTTGCGCCGGCAACGAACGGCAGAAAGGGCAGCGCTTTCACGCGCCGGCCCCGGATCAGTCCGATCAGAAGGCCCGGCAGCGCGCAGAACAAAAGCGCCGTCAGCAAAAGGGTAAACAGCTCCTCCCAGGGGAGCCAGAAAGCTAAAAGGCAAAAACATATCCCGTCTCCGTAACCGACCGCCTCCCGGGTGATCCGCGCGGCGGTAAGAAGCAGCGCACCGGCCGCAAGCCCGGGCAGATAGGCGCCGGCAAGCGCCGCAGGCTCAGCCCCCGATGCGAGTTCGATGATCCGCAGCAAAAGGCCGGCGGCCCCTCCTGCGGCAAGAAGCCGGGCAGGCAGTTCACGCCTGCGGATATCCCATGCCGCGAGCAGGGCCAGCCAGACGAACAGAAGTACCGCTTCGGCTGTGTCGTTCATCCTGCCTCCTGCCCGCAGTAATAGCAGGGTCTGTATTTCTCCTCCGCCTCGCTCAGGCCGATTTTCCGCACATAGCGCGTGATCTCGCCGCAGTCGCGGTCCGCGTGGTATCGTATCCCGTCGTCGGTGATGTACACGAGGCCTGTCGTGACCGGCCTGCCGTGGCAGCAGTAATCGCAGGGGTAGTACTTTGCCCCGCTGCTGTTGCGGCGGTCCCCGACCTCGGCAGCGGGCACCGCGACAGGCCGGATCTTCAGGATGCGGCACTGCAGGCTCCGGTGAAAGACCTCGCCGTTTTCGGTCACATAGACGACGGTCTCCTCCTCTTCCGTTTCCTCCTGCCCCTGCGTTTCGGGCTGCAGCGAGACCGTACCGATCCAGAGGCGCCGAAGGCTCCTCACCGTGACCGGGATGTGCAGGCGGAAGGGAAATCCGACCTTCGAGACGATGCGGAAGCTCAGGACCAGGTCCAGTTCCCGCGCGCGCAGAGTGCTTCCGGAAAGCGACAGGCCTGCGGCGCCGCCCTCGATGCCCGCAGCTTTCAGCGCTTTCGCACCGATCTTCTCGGCAACGATCTCCTTTACCGCCGCCTGCCAGAGGATCGCCGCACCTTTCTCCGCGAGGAAGGCCTTCACCTCCCGGATGATCTTTTCCTTTCCGCCGAGAAGCGTCGTCCATTTTGCCTCCCCGGCCAGGACTGAGGACACGGCGCTTCCGTCCGCGATGGACATCAGATCCGTTCCGGTATATTTTTCGGCAAATGATACAGCGTAGGACCACTCCGCGACAGCCTCACTGACTTCGTCCAGGGCTCTCTGTGCTTTGAGCGCCGCTGCCTGTTCCTGATAAAAGGTAAAAAAGAGGCCGCACAGCAGCAGGAAAAGGCTGAAGGCGATCGCCGCCTCCACGGTCATGACCGCGCGGAAAAATGCCCCGGATGCCGGAGTTTTGGAGAGACTTTTTGGTGTTCGGAAGGACTCATAAGTTTGGGGTTGAGGGAGATGTCTAATCCGTTCCTCTGCCAGGGGTCCGCCGTTTTTGATTTGATGCATCCGGGGTAAAGCGGTCATGTTACCTCCTTTCCTTGTCTGCGCCGCAGGCCGGCAGCTGCAGGCAGCTGCTAATAGCCGCAGGCGGCTTTTTTTGTATATTGCCGGCCGAAGCCTGCGCCGGAAAGGCGCCGGAAGGCCGGAAACTGCAGATACATCGTTGTCGTCACCGCCGTCATTTTCAGTGTGGCGCTGACCATGTATTCCCGCAGGCGGAAATCGCTCTGCAGGCGCTGCTCCCGCGCTTGGATCACGTCCATCATACGGTAGGCCGCCTGCGGCCCAGACTTCAGATAAAAAAGGAGCCGCAGATAGTCCCGGTAGCCGAGGCCGACGGTAAAGCCGGACGCTTCCCCGGCCGTTTCGCCAAGAGAGAGGGCCGAAAGCTTCCAGCTTGACTTGCTCTTCCAGAGCACGACGCGCTTTCCCTGAAACAGGGCGCGCAGGTCGACGACCGACTCCGCGGCCGCCCAGGCGGCGATCAGGAGCCACTTGAAAATGCTGGTCAGCTGCGGGACCGTGAGCGCCGTCATCACGGTGAGCGCCAGTGTTTCCGCCGCCGCCAGTTTCTCACTGTCCGTGCACAGATAGGCAAAGTTGAGGCCTGTCCGGATCAGCATCAGGTCGCCGGCCACGGCAGCGAGCACCGCCCGTTCCGTGCTCTTCCCGGTGATGACGTACTCCGCCTCGTAGCAGTAGCCGCTGCCCTTCTGATCCACAAAACAGCTCATGCGGTCCATGAGGAACTCACCGAGAAGGAGCGTCTCGTCAAAGGAAAAGTCCGCCTTTGCCGTGCCGCTGTGGGCAGATTTCTCCGCATCGGAGAGCAGCGACGGACGCTCGGGATCCGACCAGGTCAGGGTCGAAATGGAGGAAGCGCCGGTGACTGCGGCGAGGATGCCGCCGTCCTTGATCTGCTTTAACTGATCCAGCAGTTCGGCAAAACTCTTCCCGGAAAGATTCGGCGCTGTTCCGCTGTCTTCTCCTTCGTCTTCTCCTTCGCCGCCTTCCCCGCTGCCCGCACCCGCTTCCTGCGCTGCCTTGATCAGGTCTTCCGCCTTGCTCTTCAGGTCCTTGTAACTGCCCAGGATATCCTCCAGGCTGAATTCATCGCTCCCGAGGAAATTCTGCAGGGTCCCGCTGAAGCTCGCGGCCCCGTCCTCATCGAAAAGGCCGATCCGTTCGAGCAGGTCGTGGAGCAGCTGCCCGAAGCCCGCGCTCGTCATATGGTCCAGGACCGCATCCGCAAAGATGCGGCCGTTGTCTTCCGTCATGAATACGCTGTCAGCCGCCTGCACCGAGAGGGCGGCGAGGCACACGCGGTCGCCGTACCGCACCACGCCGTCCGCCGGCTGCAGATAGGCGCGCGCATAGCGCTCCGCCTCCGCGGTCCAGGTCAGGGTATAGCCCCGCCGGCCGCGCACCGCGAGCAGGCCGAAATCCTTCAGCAGGTCGCTGTCGAAGCCCGCAAAGACCGAATCCGCAGCGGACGCTGCCGCCTGATCGGTCAGATAGTCCAGGCAGGACGCCCGCGCGCTTTCCAGCGTGACTGCAATAAGGGCGGTCACGAGGAGGAAGATCAGGGCCAGAAAGACGGTGATCTGACCCTTCGGAGTCGGAAAGACCGTGGTCCTGCCCTCTGCTCTCTTCATTCCGTAATGACAGCCACGCCGCCGGTGATGCTTCCGAAAATGTTCTGCACCAGCGCCGTCAGCTGTTCCTTGAAGATCACCACCAGCGCGATCAGCACCACGAGGATCAGGATGATCTCCACCACGCCGACACCGCTGTCGTCTTTCAGCATTTCCTTAACTGTCCGCATTGTTTCTCCTTTCTCAGGTCATCTGCATCTGCATAAGGGCGGGCGCCACGACGAGCAGAAGCGTCAGGGCAAATAACATCAAGATCGGGATGAGCAGCAGGGTCCCCGCCTGTTCCCCGCGCTTTTTGACCCGCAGCAGGTCGCCGGAAAGCGCATTCATCGCTTCCTGTTCCAGCGCCTGGAACAGTTCCCGGTTGCCCTGCTGGACATAGGTCTCCAGAAGGCTCCCCAGCCGCAGGTACTCCGGCGCGGCGCAGCGCCTGCCGAAATCCGCATAAGCGCGGTCCTCAAACACGCCGCCCATGATCTGCCGCCTGGTGATCTCCATCTCTTCGTAAACGAGTTTCTCCGGGCCGCCGGCTTCGCGGTCCTCCCGGTAGTCGCGCACGGTCCTCTCCCAGCTGCTGCGCAGGGAAAGCCCCGCCGTCATATATAAGCCCAGCCGCGTTACCATGCCGGCATAGTCGGCCTGGAGCGCGCGCAGGCGTTTTTCCTTCTGCTGTTTCTCCTGCTGCACGGGCAGGTAGAGGAGCGCGGCGCCGGCGGCTCCTCCGAGAAGAAGGAGGACCAGGCCGCTCTGCATCTCGCCGCCCGCAAGGGATATCCCCAGGCCGGCCAGGCCGAATATCCAGCAGATGACCGCGCCGCTCTTCGCGCGGCGCCGGCGCTTTTCAGCCTCCGTCATAGCATTTCTCCAGCATCCGGTCACCGACCAGCACGGCCAGCAGGTAAAAGGGCAGCGCCGCTGCCATGAGGATGCGGCCGCCCCCGCTGTAGAGTCCCGCCGTAAGGTCCGGCGAGGTCAGGTTCAGGTAGAGCAGGATCCCCGCCGGCACGAGGCACATGATGTGATATTCGAGTTTCTGCCCGGCAAGGGCCGCCTCGGTTTCCTCACGGACCATCCGCCGCGCCTCCATGGCCGAGGCCATGCGCTTTAAGACCGGCAGATAGTTGCCGCCGAGGCGTTTCGCGACCGCGATCACGCGGGCAAGTTCCGCCGTGTCCGCAAGGCCGCTCCGCGCCGCAAAGTCCCGCAGCATCATTTCCGGCGGCGTCTGGAGGCTGAGCAGGCGCAGCATTTCCCGCGCTTCGCACGCCATCATCGAATCGGCGCCGTGCATCGTCTCCGTCTCCTTCGCCGCCTCGCGCATGGCATTTTCCAGGGCAAAGCCCGTCCGGAGAAAGCCGGTCACCGAGATCAGCCAGTCCTTCAGCTGCTCCGTGAGGATCCGCTTCTGCCGCCGCGCATACTTGTGCGCCGCGACTCTTGCGAGGACATACGCCCCGGGAAGGGCCGGAACCAGGGCCGCCGTCCCCCGGTAAAAGAGAAAACCGATGGCATATCCGGCCGCCGCACCGCCCGCTGCCGCCCCCAGGACCTTGCCTGCGGGCAGGCGGAAGGGCGGATAGCTTTCCTTTGGAAAGACCTTAGCGAAGGCACGGCGGATCAAGCCTCCCGCCCTCGGAAAAATGCGGCGGCACACCGCAGGCGGCCTCCCATTTTGTGCATCGTTCCGGCTGGGCGCCGGTCCAGACAAGGCCGCGTCCGCGCTGATGGGCAAAGAGCGCCCGGCAGCCCGTTTCTCCGTGTTCAAGCCGTTTCACCTCCTCGATCGCCAGCACGCGGCGCATTCCGTCATCCGTGCGGCCCAGATGCACGATCAGGTCGATCGCCGACGCGATCTGCCCCCGCACGGCGGCGAGCGGCAGTTCGCCGCCCATCAGAGCCATCGTTTCCAGGCGGCTCAGCATGTCGGCTGCACTGTTCGCATGTCCGGTAGACAGGGAGCCGTCATGTCCCGTATTCATCGCCTGCAGCATGTCGAGCGCCTCAGCGCCGCGCACTTCGCCCACGATGATCCGCGTCGGCCGCATGCGGAGCGCCGTCCGGATAAGGTCCCGGATCGAGATGCGCCCGGAGCCTTCGAGGTTCTCGTCGCGCGTCTCCAGACGGACCAGGTTCGGCAGGCCCTGCAGCTGCAGTTCCAGCGAATCCTCGATCGTGATCACCCGTTCGTCCGCCGGGATGAATTCCGACAGTGCGTTCAGGAAGGTCGTCTTGCCCGAGCCGGTCCCGCCGCTGATGAAAATGTTGCAGCCGGTCCGCACCGCACTCCTCAGGAACGCAGCCGCCTCCGGGCTGACCGAGCCCTGCGCGGTCATTTTTGCCATGGTCAGCGGGCTGCGGTAAAATTTCCGGATCGTCATCACCGGGCCATCCGGTGCGGCCGGCGGCAGGACGATATTGACGCGCGAGCCGTCGGGCAGGCGCAGATCCGCGATCGGCGTGGTCGTATTGACCAGGCGGTTCACGCTCGCCGCCATCAGCTGGATCACTTCCTCCAGCGTTTCGCGGTCGTCAAAGCCGCGGTCCCAGCGGATGATGCGGTTGCCCTTTTCGAGCCAGATCCCCGTCAGGCCGTTCACCATGATCTCGGTCACGGTCTCGTCGTCCAGGGCTTTCTGCAGGATGTCCATGCCGCGGAACGAGTCGAACAGTTCCTTCCGGCACAGCGTTTTTTCTTCTATGCTCAGCCGCCTCGTGCGCCCGTAGGCGGTCAGTTCCTCGTCGATGCGGGCAAGAAGCG
The DNA here is from genome assembly GCA_017428265.1 of Lachnospiraceae bacterium. Lineage (GTDB taxonomy): Bacteria > Bacillota > Clostridia > Lachnospirales > Lachnospiraceae > UBA6987. Next base: position 18,524 of record JAFRRD010000003.1, read on the forward strand.
CCTCATCCGGTACCTCGCCTCCCGCAAATGACGCCGCGACCGCAAGGCGCAGCGGCTTTAGTTCCTCTCTCACGCTTCCTCCCGGACGAGGCGCCGCAGCGTCCGCCCCCACTGGGTATAGAGAAGCTGGCGGTAGTCCATCAGTTCGCTGACTTCCTCTGTCTCGGGAAAGCTAAAGCGCAGGGTCTTTTCGAGCAGGTCCTCCCGGCCTTCCCGCTCAAGCCGCGCGCAGAAAGCCCTCTCCCTGTGCAGTGCGATCCCGCCGGACTTTACCGGCATGAAAATGCGGTCGGCCGCCTCCAGCAGCCAGACTTCGTCCGCCGCACCGTCGCCGGCATCGATCACGATGTGCCGGTAGCGGCCGCTTGCGCGGACCGCCAGGATGAGCGCCGTCCAGTCCTCTTCCGAGGCGCTCCGCAGGTCCTCCGGCTCCGCCGCGGGGCAGATCCAGACAAGATTGCCCTCGCGCTCCTCCGTTTCCGACAGGTGTGCCGCAGGGTCGCCCTTCACTTTTGCATAATAGAGAAGTTCCGCCAGGGTCCCCTCCCGCTCGCGCGGCAGAAGGGCCGGCAGCACCGAATAGCGCTCGGTGCACAGAAGAAGCGTCGGTTCCTTTTCGGCGAGGATCATCCCAAGCAGCACGGCAGCCGCCGTGGCCCCGGCACCGCGAACCGGCGAATACACCGCAAGTACGTCCGCCCGCGCGGGCTGCCCGTCCGCATCCGCCTCCTGCCCGATCATCCCCATGATCTGCGCGATCTGCCGCGAAGCCGGCCGGTAGCGGTACATCGCCCGCTCATCGCCCTGCCTCTCTTCTTCCGTGAAATACATCACGGGGCAGGCCGGCTCAAACTCGGCCGCCGCCTCCTCCGGGACGATCGCCAGCTCCGCCCGGTGCTCCGCGAGGTACCGCCGCACTTCATCCGTGTGCGCAAACAGCTGCACGTTAAGGCGCGGCTGCGCCTTCTCCCGCAGCCAGCGGGCAAAGCGCTGCAGCCATTCTTTTTCCTTTCCGCAGATCACGACGGTCGTTTCCTTCATCGCAGCCTCCCGTTTTGAGACGATTTGAGACAATAAATAGCAAGGGTTCACAAATTACCCCTTGCTTATGATCTCCCCTTGTGATGTACTTCGATTATCGGCCTTTACCGCCCGCCGGTCAAGGAACAGGGCACCTGAAAAGGCAACAGTTTGCACGCATCCGTTGCATGTTTTCTCATATTCCGTTCCGGAAACAAGGAATGCTTGCAAAAGAAGCCATTTAACGCTATTATCTGTTTTAATACGTTAAAGCGCTGAACCAGACCGTTTCCGGTCCCGAAAGGAGGGCTTCATGTCTCATCTGATCCTGCCGCCCGGCTATAAACCGATCCTTTATCCCATGGAGACACAGCGGGCGATCAAGAAGATCAAAGATTATTTTCAGGATGAACTGGCTTATCATCTGAAGTTAAGGCGCGTTTCGGCACCGCTTCTCGTCCTGCCCGGATCGGGACTGAACGACAACCTGAACGGAACCGAACGGCGCGTTTCCTTCACGCTGAAGGATATGAATGAACAGACCGCCGAGATCGTCCAGTCCCTGGCCAAATGGAAACGCTACGCCCTCGGCAAGTACGGGATCGAAGCCGGCCGCGGTCTGTATACGGACATGAATGCGATCCGCCGGGATGAAGAGCTGGATAATCTGCATTCCGTCTACGTCGACCAGTGGGACTGGGAAAAGACCATCACCCGCGAAGAACGCACCCGTGAATATCTGCATCAGACGGTCGTGACGATCTATCATGCGATCCGCAATCTCAGCGACTACGTCAACCGCTGCTATGAAGAGTTGCGCAACGAGATCCCGAACGAGATTTTTTTCATTACCGCCCGCGAACTGGAAGAACACTGGCCCGAGCTCTCCCCGAAAGAACGTGAGAACCGGATCTGCCGCGAGAAGAAAGCCGTCTTTCTCGAAGGGATCGGCGGTCCTCTCGCTTCGGGCCGGCCGCACGACGGCCGCTCGCCGGACTACGACGACTGGGAACTGAATGGTGACATCCTGCTCTGGAATGAACTGCTGGGATGCGCATTTGAGATCAGTTCCATGGGGATCCGGGTCGACGCTGCTTCCATGGACCGGCAGCTTGCCGCCTCCGGCTGTGATGACAGGAGAACTCTCCCCTTCCATCAGGCTGTCCTGAACGATGAACTGCCGCTCTCTGTCGGCGGCGGAATCGGCCAGAGCCGGCTGTGCATGTATTTTCTGAAAAAGGCGCACATCGGCGAGGTGCAGGCCTCCGTCTGGCCGGACGGCATGATCCGCGCCTGCCGGGACGCCGGCATAGAGCTTCTGTAAATACTTTTCGCTCTTTACCTTCCGTCTTTTTTTTGCTATACTGTTTTCAGCAAAGGAGACGCTATGTTTTCCGATCTTGACAATTATTTATTTATAAAGGGCACACATTACGAGCTCTATGAAAAAATGGGCGCGCACCCGCTTCCGGGCGGGGGCTTTCACGTGGCCGTGTGGGCGCCGCACGCCGATTCCGTAACGCTCCTGTATGACGGCAACGACTGGAACCCCGACGCGACCCCGCTGCCGCGCACCGAAGGCACCGATGTGTTCGAAGCCGACATCCCGAATGCCCGCGAGGGCCAGTGCTACAAGTTCCAGATCAAAACGCGCGACGGCCGCTACCTGAAGAAGGCCGACCCCTACGCCTTCAGCGCGGAATGCCGGCCCGGGACCGCTTCCCGTTTCTATGCGCCGCACTATGAATTCACGGATGACGAGTGGATGGACCGCCGCGCCGCCTCTGACCCGACGCACGAGGCGATGAGCATTTACGAATGCCATCCCGCCTCCTGGATGCGCCACTGGGAGACCGACGACGAGGGCTTCTACAACTTCTCCGAACTGGCAGACCGCCTCGTCAAATACGTGAAGGACATGGGCTATACCCATATCGAGCTGATCGGCCTTGCGGAGTATCCCTTCGACGCCTCCTGGGGCTACCAGGTGACCGGCTACTATGCACCGACCGCCCGACTCGGTTCTCCCGATGACTGCAAGCGTTTCATCGACGCCTGCCATAACCGCGGCATCGGCGTCATCATGGACTGGGTGCCGGCGCATTTCCCGCGCGACGATTTCGGCCTGGCCGATTTCGACGGTGAGCCGCTCTACGAGCATCCGGATCCCCGCCTCGGCGAGCATCCCGACTGGGGCACGAAGATCTTCAACTACGGCTATCCGGCCGTGTCCAATTTCCTGATCGCGAACGCGCTCTACTGGCTCCGCGAATACCACATCGACGGGCTGCGCGTGGACGCCGTGGCCTCCATGCTCTACCTCGACTACGGCAGGAAGGACGGCGAGTGGGTCGCGAACCGCTACGGCGGCAATGAAAACCTGGAGGCGATCGAATTCTTCCGGCACTTAAACAGCGTCATCCACGGGGGCTTTCCGGGCGTTGTGACGATCGCGGAGGAAAGCACCGCCTGGCCGAAGGTGACCGCCGCGCCCGAAGACGGCGGCCTCGGCTTTACCTTCAAGTGGAACATGGGCTGGATGCACGATTTCCTCGGCTACATGAAGCAGGATCCGCTTTTCCGCAAATTTCACCACAATGAAATGACCTTCGCGATGAGCTACGCGGACGCCGAGAACTTCATCCTGCCGCTCTCCCACGACGAGGTGGTGCATCTCAAATGCTCGCTCTTCGAGAAGATGCCGGGCTATGAGAATGACAAGTACAAGAACCTCAAATGCGCCTACGCCTTCATGTTCGGGCACCCCGGCAAGAAGCTCCTCTTCATGGGGCAGGAGTTCGGCCAGCGCCGCGAATGGTGCGAGGGCCGCGAGCTTGACTGGTTCATTCTCGAGGACGAGAGGAACCGGGACCTGAAGAAATTCGTGCGCGGCCTGCTGCATCTGTACCGCCGCATGCCGGCGCTCTGGCAGGAAGACAAGGGCTTTGCCGGCTTCAAATGGATGGGCGTGGACGACGGCGCGCGGAGCATTTTCAGCTTCGCCCGCTACAGCCATGACCGCCGCCACCCGCTGGTCTTCACCGTGAACTTCACGCCGATGGAGCGCAGCGATTACCGCCTGGGCGTGCCGGCCAAGGGACACTACGAACTCGTCCTCGACGAAACGCGCGGCCTGATCCCGCAGAAGGAACGCCCCGTTTTCACCACCGAGGACATTTCCGCAGACAACCAGTACCAGTCGATCGCCTATGATCTGCCCGCTTACGGCATCGCCGTTTTTCGCAGAAAATAACGCGCCCGCGCAGCACTTCACCTCCGGGAGGACATTATGGAATTTATATTCGTCATCATCGTGATCATCGCCGTCGTTGTCAAAAACATCGGCAAAATAAGCAAAAGTTCATCATCTTCCTCTGCGGACCGCGCGCCGCAGGCCTCTTCCCAGACCTACCGCTACGCGGCGCAGAACCGCCAGACGGCAACCCGCTACAGCGGGTCTTCGAACGCGGGAAGCTTCGGCCGCTCGTCCTACACGAAACTTGGATCCGCCAATGTCAATACGCGGGACGGCCGGGTGTACGCGTCGATCGACTTTGACAACACCCACTATCATGCGGAAGGTTTCGACTTCGACTGCTGCATCAGTTTCAAGGGTCTGCCGCCGGGAACGGACGAGCTGGCCGTGCTGATCGCGTCCAACAACCGCCACGAGCGCGAACTGGCGAAGCTCCTGAAGGAACGCCAGGCGTAACGCTTCGCCGTTTATCGTGCCGCCGGAACACTTCCGCTGCACGCAAAAAGACCGCAGGTCCGCGACCTGCGGTCTTTTGTTGTCTGTCATCCTGAGGCGGCCGGAGGCCGACGAAGGATCTTCTCTTTTCTTCTCGTCCCTACCACACCGCCACGCAGCCGTCGGCACGGGGCTCTGTCGCTCCCACGAGCACGTCTTCGTCATTGCGCAGGATGATCTGCCCGCGGCCGAAAACCGTCGCATCCGGCTCGCGTCCGACCTCGTGGCCGCGTGCGCGCAGCGCTTCGGCGATCTCCTCCGGAACACTTTCCTCCAGCACGATCTTCTTTTCGCGAATCCATTCCCAGCGCGGGCGGTCCAGCGCCTCCTGCGGATTCATGCCGAAATCGAGCAGGTTTGAGATGACCTGCAGCTGGCCCTGCGGCTGCATGAACGCGCCCATCACGCCGAACGGGCCGAGCGCCTTTCCGTCCTTCGTCAAAAAGCCCGGAATGATCGTGTGGAACGACTTCTTGCCCGGTGCATATACGTTCGGGCTGTCCGGGTCGAGCGAGAAGCCGAAGCCGCGGTTCTGCAGCGAAATGCCCGTCCCCGGCACCACGACGCCCGATCCGAAACCGTTGTAATTGCTCTGAATGAGGGAGACCATGTTCCCCTCTCCGTCCGCCGTGCAGAGGTAAATGGTGCTGCCGGCGAGTGGATCGCCCGGCGCGGGCAGGATCGCCTTTTCCCCGATGAGCGCGGCACGCCTGGCGGCATAGTCCGGCGCGATGATGGATTCCGGCGGCACCCGCATCGTGCGGGGATCCGAAATGTATTTCAGCCCGTCTTCGTAGCCGAGCTTCATCGCTTCGATGATCTTATGAAGATTCTCCGGTGAATCCGGATGCTCTTCATCCAGTTCGATATTGTTCAGGACTGCCAGCGCTGCGAGGACCACCAGGCCGTCGCCGTTCGGCGGCATTTCCCAGACGTCCGTGCCGCGGTAATTCACATGCATCGGCGTGACCCATTCGGGCCGGTAGCCCTCCATGTCGCTTTTCCGGATATACCCGCCGGTCCTGCGCGCAAAGGCGTCGATCGCGTCCGCCAGTTCGCCTTCGTACATGGCTCTGCCCTTCGTCGCCGCGATCTTTCGAAGCGTCTTTGCCATCTCGGGGCAGTTCCAGACCTCGCCCGGACGCGGCGCATGTCCCTTCGGCGCAAAGGTCTCAGCCCACGGCCTGAACTCCTCGCCCTCACGCTTTGCAAAGAGTTGATATCCGCGTTCCCAGAGGTCCGCGATGACCGGTGTCACGGCAAAGCCTTTCTCCGCGTATTCCGCTGCCCGCTCCATCAGCGCCTCGAAAGGCAGCTTTCCGAAGCGTTCCGACAGCTCCGCCCAGCCGGCCACGGCGCCGTGCACCATCACCGGAAGCCAGCCGCGCTGCGGCATTTTTTCATGGCCCATCGCCCGCAGCATCTCCGCCGTCAGGCCCATCGGCGCGCGTCCGCTCGCGTTCAGGCCGTACAGCTTTCCGTCCATCCAGACGATGGCAAACATATCCGAGCCAAGACCGTTCGTCGTCGGCTCCACGGCGGTCATGCAGGCCGCCGTCGCAACGGCTGCGTCCACGGCATTGCCGCCTTTTTTCAGCACGTCAAGGCCGGCCTGCGCCGCCAGCGGCTGCGAGGTCGCGACCATCCCGCGGGTCCCGTAGACCAGCCCGCGGCGGGAAGGGTACCGATAGGTAAATGCGTCAAACTGCATAGCATTCTCCTTTTCTCAAAAAGAGCCTCCAAAGCAGATCGTGGTGACTCTGTTCCGGAGGCTGACCGCAAAGCGGTTCCTTAGTTTATCTCAGTTCTTCTTTCCCGCCCATGTAAGGCCGGAGGACTTCAGGGATGCGGACGCTGCCGTCTTCGCGGAGGTTGTTTTCCAGGAAGGCGATCAGCATGCGCGGCGGTGCAACGACCGTGTTGTTCAGGGTGTGGGGCAGGTAAGTCCTGCCGTCCTCGCCCTTGACGCGGATCTTCAGGCGGCGGGCCTGGGCATCGCCCAGGTTCGAGCAGGAGCAGACCTCGAAATACTTCTTCTGGCGCGGGCTCCAGGCTTCGATGTCGCAGGATTTGACCTTCAGGTCGGCGAGGTCGCCGGAGCAGCACTCCAGCTGGCGGACCGGAATGTCCAGCGAGCGGAATAGTTCGACGCTCCATTTCCACATCTGCTCGTACCACTTCATCGAATCCTCGGGTTTGCAGACCACGATCATTTCCTGTTTTTCAAACTGGTGGATACGGTAGACGCCGCGCTCCTCGATGCCGTGCGAGCCCTTCTCCTTGCGGAAGCAGGGGCTGTAGGAGGTCAGAGTTTGCGGCAGGCTCGCCTCGGGCAGGATCTGGTCAATGAACTTGCCGATCATCGAGTGCTCGCTCGTGCCGATGAGATACAGGTCCTCGCCCTCGATCTTGTACATCATGGCATCCATGTCGGTCTGGCTCATGACACCTTCGACGACGTTCCCGTGGATCATGAACGGCGGGATGCAGAAAATGAAGCCCCTGTCGATCATGAAGTCGCGGGCATAGGTCAGGACCGCTTCATGCAGGCGCGCGATGTCGCCCATCAGGTAGTAGAATCCGCTGCCCGAAACGCGGCCGGCGGCTTCCATGTCGATGCCGTTGAAGCGTTCCATGATCTCGGTGTGGTAGGGGATCGGGAAATCCGGCACCTTCGGTTCGCCGAAGCGCTCGACTTCCACGTTCTCGCTGTCGTCCTTGCCGATCGGCACGGAGGGATCGATGATGTTCGGGATCTGCAGCATGACCTTGTGCAGCTGCGCCTCCACTTCCTTCTCGCGGGCGCTCAGCTCCTCGATGCGGGCGGCATCGGCGGCAACTTCCGCCTTCACGGCGTTCGCTTCGTCGCGCTTTCCCTGGCCCATCAGCTTGCCGATCTCCTTGGACAGGCGGTTGCGGGTCGCGCGCAGGTCTTCCACTTCCTGCTTGATGGTGCGGTTTTCCCTGTCGAGAGCGATGGCTTCGTCCACGAGCGGGAGCCGCTGGTCCTGGAATTTATTCCGAATGTTCTGTCTGACGACTTCCGGGTTGTCCCGGAGGAACTTGATGTCTAACATGGTGTCTCTCCTAAGAGTTTAGTCGTTACGAATTATCCGCTTTTCCCTGTCTTTTGTCAAGCGACCCGGAGGAAAAACGAAGGGCTTCCTCAAAAAAGAAGAAGCATTCCTCTGAAAATCCGCCGGAAATCGCAGAAAAAGCCGCATTTTTCGGGCAAAAAGGCGTTGACAAGCGGAAAACCCTTGCGTATAATAATCAGGCGCGGCAAAAAAGGACGGATATACCATGCCCCGGTGACGCCTCTTTGCACTCGCACAGCATATTGAATATTCATTATTATAGGAGGCTCACCATGAACACATTCATGGCCAACCCCGCCACGATCGAGAGAAAGTGGTACGTGGTTGATGCGGAAGGCAAGACCCTCGGCCGCCTGGCAGCGGAAGTTGCCAAGGTGCTCCGCGGCAAGAACAAGCCCGAATTCACCCCTCATATCGATACCGGCGATTACGTGATCGTCGTCAATGCGGAAAAGGTCAGCGTCACCGGTAAGAAGCTTGACCAGAAGACTTACATCCGTCACTCCGCTTACGTCGGCAACATGAAGGAGACCACTCTCCGCGAAATGCTTGCGACCAAGCCGGTCACCGTGATCGAACACGCCGTCAGGGGCATGCTCCCCAAGGGCGCTCTCGGCAAGGCCATGGGCGAAAAGCTCTTTGTCTATGCCGGACCCGAACATCCTCATCAGGCCCAGAAGCCCGAAGAGCTGAAATTCTAAGGAGGCGCAGATATGACTCAGTATTATGGAACCGGCAGACGTAAAAAATCTATCGCCCGCGCTTATCTGACCCCCGGCACCGGCAAGATCACCGTCAACAAGAGAGATCTTGACGAGTACTTCGGCCTGGAGACCCTGAAGGTCATCGTCCGTCAGCCCCTGGCTGCGACCGAAACTCTTGACAAGTACGACGTGAACGTGATGGTCCACGGCGGCGGCTTCACCGGCCAGGCCGGCGCCATCCGCCACGGCATCGCCCGCGCCCTGCTGAAAGTCGACGGCGAGTTCCGCCCGATCCTGAAGAAGGCCGGCTACCTCACCCGCGACCCTCGTATGAAAGAGAGAAAGAAGTACGGCCTCAAGGCCGCACGTCGTGCTCCGCAGTTCAGCAAGCGCTGATCTCGAGACAAAGACACTCAGAAAAGCCCGGAAATTCAACGTTTCCGGGCTTTTTCCATGCCCAAATCTTTTTGATTTGTTTTCGCAAAATCTGACGAAATCTGACCGAAAAAAAGTAGTTAATACTGAGGGAACCGCCCTTTTTGGGGCCTCAGTAGTTAAATTTTGAGGGAATTTTTTTGAAATGAGAGAGCGTAAGAAGTACGTTTGACCTCATTTTTCGACCCTCGGAACCCAATGTGAAAGCTGGGTTTTGATGGCTACAGCTTCGGTTTTTCGAAACAACAGATCGTCTGTCAGGATTTGACCGAATCTGATCATTCCAATCCTGTTTTATACTCATATGAGACGCCCAGCAGAAAGCTCATCCTATCATATCCGGATGGAATATAAGGACTTTTGTTATAGTTCCTACCCGCAACAGCAAAGTTTATTCTGGGCAACTGAGCAGAAGAGAACGTTAAGGGCCGAAAAATGATATGTCAATAGGCTGTGAAAAGCAAAGGCATAGTGTGGCGTTTTCACGCAAATAGTGTCTTGACATTTATTGAGTTTATGGTATTATGACAATATAGTGACATGTCATCATGGAGGTACCCTATGAGCCAAAGATCAATCCCAGGCAGTCATGATTTGGGGAAAACAATAAAAGAAAGACGAATCGAATTGAACTTGACTATTGAAGAGGCGGCAGACAGAGCAGGCGTCGGGCTAAAAACATGGTGCCGTTATGAGGCAGGAGAATCCATCCGCCAAGATAAAGCCAAAGGCATATGCAAGGCCTTGAACTGGAGAGCCTTGCCCTCATTGGACGAACAAGATGACTGTTCTCTTGACATCAATGAATATAGAGCAAACGAGTACTGGTCAAAGATGTTGGAGGAAAGATTTGGTGCAACGGCGGCAGCTTCCTTTGTTATCGGGAGCGAGATCCTTGAGGATCATATAAATGAAGATCTCGAAGAGCTGTCTCATATGCCCAACGGAAGCCATGTTGGGCAGCTTGGCATATCCTTTATCGCGGACGATCTTCCCCCGCAATTTCTTCCCCGATATGATTATGAGTTTCTATACGCGCTGCGATGTGCCTTGCATAAAATGAAAGAATGTGTCAGATATGAGACAGACCTCGTCGCCCATAGTGTTATAGAGGAGCTCGTTCTTTATTTGGTCATTGAAGAATCCCGCATGCTTCTGGAGGACGGGGATTATGTACCGGAAGAGGGCTGGGATGATTGGATTTTCGATCTTTTCGATGATATCGATATTGTGACTCTTCTTTATTCTGATCATTATGTGACGAAAGATAATATATATCACTTCGACCATTGGACGGATGAGCAGTTTTATATGAACTGATACGGTCCGTTTCTTCAAATACAATAGCAATGTATTGGTTACCGCTTTGTTTTACAGAAGGGAGAACACGTATTGAGCACACGGAAAATGAAGCTTTGACCCGGGCTGTATTTGGGCTTACTATCGCAGCTTGAAGGAATGGGAGCACGAGCGCGGCTATCTACGCAATACTTGTCTTGCGGCGCAGGATAAGTTTAAGAAGTATCTGGATTATTTCAGGGTGCCGTATGAGGGCAGATAAGAATTTGTTTGAATGCTGGGAACCACCTCTTGTTGGAAACTACACATTGGTTAAGATAGGAGAAACAATATGTTCGAACGAATGAGTTGGAGTAGCGCCTATGAGCTTTGGAAACACAGTAGATACTTTTTCCCAAAAAGTCTTTTTGAAGCGCCTGCTGCTGAATCGGTTTTTGTGGATTACAATCAGGAAAACTATATCTACGGCTATGATTGGCTTTCAAATGAAGAAATGGAAGAGAGGAAACGACTGATCAAGGATAATCCAAGTCAGTTTTTATACTTTACTCAGCCCACAAATAAGGGCACCATTCAAACCGCTCAAATGCTGACAGAGGCAAAGGACGAGAAGGAGCTTGCCGCGATCTGGATTGCAGCCACTTCATTTGAACTTAAGGAAAGCGACCCGCGAAACGGAGTGAGACGTTATGCGTATGCGTTACACGATGCCGCTATATCATTTCTTCGTGAACGATTCTATGTTTGGCACCATGCAATGCGAAGGCTGGTTCCGGATATTATGATTCCAAATACTGTTTTGGAGAGTCTGCGGTGCGATGAAGCCGAACCCGTAATAGGCTTGATTCAGATGAATGCTATGATGCTGAAGGGATCCTATACGTTGCTACGCTATTCGTCTTTGAGTGACGAAGAACTTGCTAAAGAGCAGCCCCACAGCCTGCGTTTAGCTCTGTGAGTAATCTCGTTCGGCCCGGTTACATACCCCGAAAGTCAAGTCTGCAATATACGCTCAAACCAAAATCATGCTTGTTAATGAAAACTTACTTAGAGCAACGTTTTCATATCGTTTTTTCTTCACTTTTTTAGGAGAAACCCGTGCGCTTTCTGCCTGAAAACATAGGTTTTGCAACGTTTTTAAAATGTGCTTGCTCAAATGCGTTATTCACCGCTTGACCAGGTATTTATGATAAGGGTCTTCCCCGTATCATTTAATGTTCCTGCGGAATTACTCTGTTTCTTCCGCACTGTGTCCGATGAGCTCGTTCCGGCGCTTCAGGCGCTCTTCCGGGGTCAGATCCTCCGGCTCTTTATCCGGAAGCTTTATTCCGGCGTAGTAGGCCAGTTCCTGGTCGAACCACCGGTCGAAGTAGGCCTGATCGGTCCAGTAGGTCTCGACCCGTTCCCTTTCCTCCGCGAACCTCTCCAGGAAGAGGCACAAATCCGCGTTGTGCTCGGCTGTCTGGTCGTTCCCGTCGAAGGTGAGAGAGCAGGTCCACCCTTCCACATTCGGAGGCCGCTTCACATCGATATTGAATCGGATGCCGGCCTTCTTGTTAAGTTCGTTCAGGGCTTCCAGTACATCGGCGAAGGATTCCAGACGGATTTCCTGCCGCTTATAGCCCATCAGCTCCGCGGAAGAAACATGTAAGATCTTTGCAAGTTCATTTATGGTAGCGATGGATGGCTCGATCTCTCCGCTTTCATATTTCTGGATCGTGCGGAGCGTCTTATTCAGATGCTGTCCCAGTACCGTCTGGCTCATCCCGGCTGCTTTCCGGGCGTCCCTGATCCTGGTTCCTATTCCCGAGGGGATCGTATTCATGCTTTTTCACCTCCGGATAGTATTGTAACACATAGCCGTGAGAATTGCAATAGCGTAATGCGAAATAATTATTCGCATACGGTGGCAGCAAGATGTCAGGTACATGCAGCAAATCGACAAAGGCAGACTATTAAGATCAGACAGACCTTGACAGACTTGAAAAATAAGTTTAAAATGAAGTTGGCTTCAGATTAAACTAAATAACGAGGTATCATTATGGCATATATCCATCGTTCTCTGGAAAGAAAATTTCTTAAAATGAGCAGTGCCTTTAAGGCAGTCATGGTGACCGGAGCCAGACAGGTCGGTAAATCTACGATGCTGAAATATCTGGCTCAGGATACCGGCCGCACTTATGTTTCCCTGGATGATGCGGATATCAGGGGGCTGGCAGAAAGTGATCCGAAACTCTTCTTTCAGATGTATCAGCCTCCTATCCTTATAGATGAAGCGCAGAAAGCACCGGCACTCTTTGAGCAGATCAAGATCCTCTGTGATGAAAGTGATGAACGGGGGCGGTTTTGGCTGACCGGTTCCCAGAGCAGGAAACTGATGAAGCAGGCCGGAGATTCCCTGGCAGGCCGGATCGGCATCCTAAAACTGTTCAGTCTGTCAGCGAAAGAACTTGAAGGAAGACCGGATGATATACCTGAGGACTATACCCTCTCTTCGCTGCTTGTAAGAAGCCGGAACTATCCGGAGAACAATATTCAGGATGTTTATACCCGCATTTGGGAAGGCGGCATGCCGGATATGATATCAATGGATGCCGAGCTTCGCCGTGAATATTGGAATTCTTATATTGATTCCTATCTTATGCGGGATGCCGTGGATGACAACGGCATTCAGGATACAGAAGGATTCCGAAAGCTGCTAAGGGCCTGTGCAGCGTTTACCGGAGAGCTGATCAACTATAATGATCTGGGAAACGCCGCAGGTGTTTCCGGTGCGACGGCAAAAGAATGGGTCAAAATTCTCCAGACGATGGGAATCATTTTCCTGTTGGAGCCCTACTTCAATAATGAACTGAAGCGCATGATCAAAACACCGAAACTGTATTTCTGTGATACCGGGCTTTGTGCGTTCCTGTCTTCCTGGACCAGCCGTGACGTACTGATGAACGGAGCGGCATCCGGCCATTTCCTTGAGAACTATGTTGTTTCAGAGATGCTCCGCAACTCATATTACGGAGAGAAGAAAGTGAATCTGAATTTTTACCGGGATACGAATCAAAAAGAGATCGACCTGGTCATGGAAACAGACGGGCAGCTCCATCCCTTTGAGATCAAACGTGCGGCATCACCGGATAAAAAGGTCATTAAAACTTTTTCCTTACTCGAAAAAAGCGGAAAAGACATCGGAGCAGGAGGCATTATTTGCATGGCTGCAAAGCCGTTCCCGATCGATGCGGAGAACACCATGATCCCTGTCAATTTGCTGTAAGAGATAACTCCCGATAATCATAACTAACCGACTATGTCCGCAGGCTGAAGCTTGCGGACATATTAATATTCAGTTTAATATGAAGTATACTTCATATTAAACTGAAACGAGGCGACGACCTGGTGCATATAAGGACGGCTCGGTGAGAACCACGGAGGGGCAGAAGGACCCATGGATCCGGTAAGCTGCCGGACATCTGATGATTTCCCGCATAGATTGCATCTCCGGGGGCGTCAGGGACAAATACGGAAAGATCATATCGGGCCTAAAATGTTGGACCGGCGGCAGAAACAATAGAGGCTGCCGTTGAATTGGGAAACAGAGTGATACTGAAACAGTATGCGCTTTGAAAAATCATATAATGGAAAACCTGAATTAACACGGCAAACCGATATGCAAATATTAAAGCCCCAGACCGGAGACTTTTACATCTACAGTCTGGGGCGCGTTACTTCTAATCAGGAAAATTTTCCGAACAAGTCCAGACGGACATTGACGGAATTTGGGCCTGTGGTATTATGTGCTCGCGTTTTCATTCAGGATCCGCATGAACTCTTCACCGGTAATCGTTTCATGTTCATACAGATACGAAGCTAGTTCATCCAACTTACCGCGATTGTCCTTTAGAATGGCCAGTGCTTTTTCGTGCTGCTTCCGTACCAGTTCGACAACCTGTGCATCAATTTTGCTTTGTGTTTCAGCGGAGCAG
>JAFRRD010000023.1 GCA_017428265.1 Lachnospiraceae bacterium
TCCCGCGTTGCTCCAGCAACACTAAAACGAAACCTGGCGTTGATCAACGCCAGGCCTCGCAAAGTTCTTGGTTTTCGTTCAGCTCAATCTTTATGGGATCTTGAACTTCAAAACTGTTGCACTTAGTTTGACAATTCACTTTATTTTGCGTTACACTTCTTCGGTCTGTTTATCCTTCGGCCAGGCCACGGTCCAGGCGAGTTTCACAGTCTTCGTTTCACCGGGCGCCAGCTTGAAGTTCCAGTGCAGGAAGCCGGTATCCTCTTCCTTCTCCGCGCCGGAGATATCGAGCGTCTCGATGACGATCGTCTTCTCGTCCGAGATCGGCAGCTGGTCGGATACGGTCACCGGGATCTCCTTGTCCTTGCGGGAGCTGACCGTGATCTCATATTCATATTCGGTCTTCTTCTGGCCTTTCAGCAGCACGTTCGACGTGTATTTCTTCTTCTGTTCGCGCTTGACCTTGACGGTCTCGTCTACACCCAGCGAGAGGTCGTAGTTGTCCTTGGTCATGTCAGGCTCAAGGATGACGTTGCCCGCAAAGGTCCCCTTCAGATACACGGCCGCAGGCGTGCCCTGCATTTCCTCCAGAAGCGAAGTCGCGACCTCGGCCGCCAGATAGGCTTCGTCGGACAGCTTCGGCACGGCCACCACGTGATAACGGCAGGGCAGATCGTCCGTCTTGATGTCACAGATGATCTCCTGGCCCGTGCGGATGTCCCAGCTGCCGGAAAGGGCATATTCCGTCATAGTCTCGCCCTTCGTGGCGGTCCCGCTTCCCGAGTAGACCGCGTTCATCGCCATCATCGGGGCTTCCGCGTCGGCGCACGCTTCGCACTCTTCCACGACCATTTCATCCATGCGCGCAGCGGACTTCATCATGCCGCCGAAGGCCGCCGTTCTTCTCTTGCTGTAGACCCACGGCTCGTAAATGCGCAGGTGCAGGGGATCCATTTCCGGAATGGTCCCGGAAACGGACGGATTGCCGGAATAAAGCGTCAGCGCCGCACCGGCCCAGTCCTCACCGGTCCTCTGGCAGATCTTTGCCCGCATGCGCAGTTTCAGCGAATCGCTGCCGTCCCCGGTATGGATCTCGTAGACCGGATTCCACCAGGCCTGATTCTCACGGTAGGTCAGTTCAACGGGATACTCGCCGTCCGCCGGCGCATTCAGTTCGGCCGTGACATAAGGCAGGGCCGCTTTCTTTTTCGCCTCGGCGTATTCCTTGTCCAGTTTCGCTTTCTTTTCCTTCAGCGCGGTGATGGCGGCAGCGACGGCTTCCAGACGCTCGGGGAGTTTTTCCAGATAGGCTGACATTTCGCCGACCGACAGAGATTCTTTCTGCGAGAAATCGGCGTTCGCCTCCCAGAGGGCGGCCATCTTTTCCTGGCTCGCGATCTTGTTCTGGACGTCGGCGACCTTCTGCGCCAGTTCCTTCAGGGCTTCCGTCTGCTGCTCACGGGTCGGATGCTCGACCTGTACGTTGGAGCCGGACACGCCGGCCGGCACGGCCAGGCGCAGCGTGCTTTCATCCACGCCGTTCGTCAGGCCTTCCAGACGGACCGTCTGCGCTCCTTTCTGAAGATATACCTTTCCGCTGCGTTTTGCGATGCATCCGTTGCGGTATACGGCAGCCGCCGTCAGTTTTGTCTCGTTCATGCTTTCTGTCCTCCTGTAATTCTATCGTTATCGGTCTGCGGAACACGTCCGTATGTTTCTGTGTTGATTATATCATAAGATGTCAAGTATTCAAAACAATTAAAAAGTCATCCTGAGGAGCGTCAGCGACGAAGGATCTTCAAGCCAAATGCAGGAAGATCCTTCGCTTCGCTCAGGATGACAGTGTGAGGACTTCGCTCAGGATGACAGTACGGGGATCGCGCTCGGGATGACATTTTCTCAGTTTTCTTCCCGGTCTCCGTCCGGGACTTCGGCAGGAGCGGTCTCCTCCTGGTCCGCCTTCGGAGCCGGGATCTCTTCCACCCCGGCAGCGATCCTCGCGAGCTTGTCGGCGCGCTCGTTGCCGGCGTTGCCGGAATGCCCCTTCACCTTCACGAACTGAATGTTCAGGCGGTCCTTCATGTTCTCGTAAAATGCCCTGTAGGCGATCGTACCTTCCTTGTTGGCCTTCCACTCGCCGGTGCACCATTTGGCGATGCCCTCGTAGTCGTGGTAGATCACGAGCGTCCCGATGCCGCGTTCGGCCGCCCAGCGGATCGTCTCCTCGGATGCGGTGATCTCGCCGGCAACGTTCCGCATGGAGGCCATTTCCGGCTCCCAGCCCGTGCCCGAAAGTTCGAAGGTCTCGCCGCCGCAGGAAATGTACGCGCCCCAGCCGAAAACAGCCGTCGCCGCGTTGAAGCTTCCGTCCACCCAGGCTTCGGCGAGCAGGTCATCCTCGGACAGGGCCGGCAGTCCGTCCTCCCCGCGCACGAAAGCCTGAGCCTCCGCCCGCGTGCGGAAACTTTTGTATTCGGCGCCGGAAAAACCCTTCACTTCGGCACTGCAGGCATCCCAGCTGGTGTAAACGCCGGGATGCCTGCCATTGCGCACAGCATAGTATTTATCTGCCATGTTTATTCATCCTTATAAGGGGATATGGATCTCTTTTGTTTCTTCTGCAGCCGCTTCACCGGCTTTGGCGGCCTCCGGGGTTTCCGGAGCTGTCCCGGTACCGGATCCGGCCGACTGAAGCGAATCTCCCGAAAGACTCAGGAATTCCTTCTCTTCTTCCGCCGACAGCGGAGACAGTTCATTCACGGCAAAGGCTGCCTCTTTGCGGGCGCGGCTCCGTCCGATCGCCAGCAGGACGATCGTCAGCAGGCAGATGCCCAGGAGCGCAGCGGCAACGGTCGTCACCCAGCCGGGAACCTTGGTATCGCCGTCGAAG
Organism: Lachnospiraceae bacterium; assembly: GCA_017428265.1. GTDB lineage: Bacteria > Bacillota > Clostridia > Lachnospirales > Lachnospiraceae > UBA6987. The sequence continues at coordinate 2,891 of JAFRRD010000023.1, forward strand.
AAATTCACACGGTACGGTTCCTCGGTCGGCGCCTGCGTCTCTTCCGGCGTCACGGCCTCAGTCGTGGTTTCTTCCTCGGTCGTGGTCTCCTCTTCGGTGGTGGGCTCTTCCGTGGTGGGCTCGGTCGTCGGCTCTTCGGTCGTTTCCGGGATCATCAGGCTGAACAGCCGCAGAAGATTTTCATTTTCAAAGTAGGCATACAGATCCGGTTCTTCCCTGTCCTTCGAGCCGTAGACCAGATAGTGGTCGGCATCGCCTTCGGCCGGGACCAGGGCGTCGAAGACCGTCCCTGCCTTATCCATCATGCGCCTTTGTTCATAGCCTTCGGGGATCTCAAAGTCTTCGGGGAAAGCCATGATCTCAAGGACCTGCGCCGGGATCTCGATCATCGGGACCGGTTCGGTGGTCTCCACAGGCTGCGTCTCCTCGGGTGTCGTTTCCTCAGGCGTCGTTTCCGGCGGCTGGGTCGGTGCCTGCGTCGGCGCCTGAGTCGGTGCCTGGGTCGGAGCCTGAGTCGGTGCCTGCGTCGGCTTCGGCGGGCGGGTGATCTTGAGGTGATAGTCGACTACGGTTTTCCCGTCCTGCGCCGTCACACGGATCGTGAAGTCCGTCACTTCCTTCGTGAGGGCGATCTTGCCCGGCTTGGTATAAGGCCAGTACCCTACCGTCGCATTCTTATCCTTGGTCTTGAACTGGAAAGTCAGTTCAGCGGTATACGAGTCCAGCGTGATCGAGTAATCTTTCGTGTCCGGAGAGAAACTCTTGTTCCATTTGCCAGGCACGACCGTCAGGGATTCCAGACGGGCTTCGGAGGAGGCGGTAGGCTTCTGATTGACGGTGACCGTTGCATTGCCCGATACGGACACCTGTTGGGGGTCGCCGTTAGCATCAGTGATTTCGACAACCTCCGAAACCTTGACCCAGCCGGAACCGACTTTCAGGGACTTAAAGGTAAAGGTATAGGTCGCGGTATTTGCACCGCTCGAAGCATAGTCGTTGATGCTGATGCTGCTCGCATTGTAGGAAATGGTCGCGTTACCCAGACCACCGGAGTAGCTCGTCATCTGCAGATAATCCGAGGAGTAAGCCAGTTTCATCTCGATGCTGGCCGCTTTCGGACTTACCGTCATCGTGACCTTGACATTGTCTCCGACGGTACAGGAAGGACTGTTGAACGAAACGTTGTATGTAGCCGCCTTCGCTGTCCGGTCACCGGCCCAGAACGCCGCAAGGAACACGCCGCACAGCAGCACGGCCAGCTTTATTGTTTTGAGATTTCGAAGTATCTTCATAAAACCTCCTTAGTTCCCCGTCTGAACGATCGTGCCGGTGCCCAGTATCTCATTGCGGATCTTGATCATATCCGACATACGGATGTTGCCGTCATGGTTGCAGTCGGCTGCGGCGAGATTGATCCCCGTCAGCGCTCCTGTTTCAAGAATATGGTTCCGTACCTTGATCATGTCAGACATTCTGAGGTTCCCATCCCCGTTCACATCCCCGAACAGAAGCACCGCCCCCTGGAAGATCAGTTTCTCTTCCCCGTCGAATATCTTGACCGTATCACCGTTCATCATCACGGTACCGCTCTGTTTGGCACTGCCGTTCGCCGTGAACAGCGAAGCCGTCATGCCTGCGCCGAGGCCCATGTTGGTGATGAAGGCATCCGTCTTCGTGCCGAAGGACAGGCCCGTGATCCGGTTTCCGGAAATGATCTTATACGTCGGGTTGAGTCCGGTCGCGACTCCGCTTTCGCAGTAAATGCTGACCGTATAGACACGGACGTCGCCGTTCTGCGCGGTGACCGTGATCGGGTAATCCGTGGTGCCGTTCTGTAGGACGATCGTCCCGGTTCCCTCGATCTTCGCGGTCGAATTGTAGGCCTTCGCGGAGAGCGTTACCGTTGCCGGCGCATTGCCCGTAATGATGATATTGTAATAGAGGGTGTCCTTGTCGAAGGTCGGGAAGAGTTCATAACTGCCGACCGTGATGGACTTCAGGCGGTTGTTGATGCAGCCGTCGCCCGTCGGGCAGGGGCAGGGCTCCGCCGGCATGTTGCTGTAGACCGGGATATCGAAGACCAGCGGCAGCTGCCGCAGCTGCGTATTGTAACCGTTTGCCAGATGGCGGCCTTCCGAGTAAGAGCCCATGACGTTGGTCATGAACTGATGGCGGAAATGGCCGTACTGCGCATTGCAGGACATGTTGAATTTCTTGAAGTAAAGCGTGTGCTGGCCGACCTCAACATAGTTTTTGTACAGGTACAGCGCACCGCCCCGGAGCGCTTTGAGACGGGTGTTCCAGGGACGGCCGTAGCTGGTCTGTCCGCTGCCCGAGCCGCTTGCAAACCACAGGCCGTGGTCATTTGCGCTCTCCGTTGCCGTCGTTACGGCGTAGATATTGTAATAGTTATAATAGCCGGGATATTTCGCGCTCCTGCCGTTGATGCTCGGGTTGTCGGCATAGCCGATCTCCTGCTTGATCACGGCGGCGAGGTACAGCGGCGAGATGCCGATCTCCTTCCCGTACTGAACAAGTTTGGCCGGATAGGTAAAGACCGTACCGTCCACGTCGGTCACGGACGAAGCGGCAAGGAAGGTCCCTGACACGATGCGCTTTACCGCATCGACTGTCTGATAGGATTCATAGCCCTGATTCAGGAACTGGAAAATATCGGTGCTGTTCAGGAAGTTGCGCGGGTCAAGGAAATAAGCCACCAGTTCATCCGAGGCTGCATTCCAGTCGCCGTCAAACTTCTCGTAGGTGGACGTCTCGTAATTGTAAAAGTCTTTTGACTTCCAGGAGGATTTCTGCTCCGGATGGATCAGGCTGATGCCCGGGTAGTCATCTTTGCGGTTGGATTCTTTTAACGCTGCGGTCGCCCAGTTCTCGCCGGTCTGATTGGCGACAAATACCCAGTTCGGATACTGCTGATGCAGGGCGGTAAGTTTCGCATGATAAGTTTCCGGAAAGCCCAGGAAACTCAGGTATTCGCTGTAGGAATCGGGACCGGGGTTGATGGTCTGCGCACGGGAATAATTTCCGCTGATATAGCCGACGACTTCCCGGCCGTCAACGACATACCCGGTCGAAACGCGGTACCAGCCGTTTTTCTCCCCAATCACTTCCAGAACGACACCGCGCCTCACCCAGGCCAGCTGGGGATAGGTCTTGGCGGGACCGGTGCGAAGTTCCAGAGAAGACTTAACGGTGGTCGTCATCGCCAGCTTGACCGGCGCATTAATCGATTCCGCAGGAAAACTGCGGTAAGGGATGGTATAAGGCGTGGACGGGATGACCCACGGTTCCTCCGTCGTTTCCTCGGGCGTCGTTTCTTCGGGCGTCGTTTCCTCGGGAGTCGTCTCCTCCGGCGTGGTTTCCGGCGTGGTTTCCTCCGGCGTCGTCTCTTCGGCCGATCCCGAAGGCTCGGTCGGTTCCTCGGTCGACTCCGCTTCGGTCGTATCCGTCCCGCTTTCCGTCGTATCCGCTTCGGTCGTCTCGCTGCTTTCCGACGAGGCTTCCGTGGAGACCGCTCCTTCCAGAGACGTTTCCGGCGGCTCGTCCGCAAGCACCGGACAGCTGATCAGAGACAGCAAAAGCAGGAGGGCCAGTGCGGCGCTCCCTGCTCTTCTGATCAGTATGGAAAGGTTTTTCTTACTCAAGGCGTCTCTCCTCATAACGCAAACAAAGGTCCCGAAGGCCCTTTATCTGCTGCGGATGGTACGCGAAAGCTGCACCTTTAGTCTTCCGAAGGTTTCTCGATCTGAACGATGGCCTGTTTCTGCATCGGGATGCGGCAGTTCTTGTTGTTGCCGAATTCCACGATCACGGTGTCGTCCGTCATATCGATGATGATGCCGTAAAAGCCGGCGGTGGTCAGCACGCTGTCGCCGATCGCCATGCTGGACATCAGCTCCTGCTGCTGCTTTTTCTGCTTCTTCTGCGGCTTGATGATCATAAAATACATCATAGCGCCGATCAGGGCGACGTAGACCAGAAGCACCCAGGTGCTCCCACCGGTCGTACCGGCGGAATCAGCGATCAGGAAATAGTTCTGCATATGTTTTCCTCCGTCAGCCGCGCCCGGATCTTTCCTGCGCGGCAGTCTCAAGTTCGCCTTCCTCCATGCGGCGGAGCTTCTCCTTTTTGTATTCCGGGAAGCGCTCCTCGTCGAGGCTTAAGCGAATCTCACCCATCATTGTATTATAAAAATACAAATTATGCAAGACGCAGAATCGCATTCCGAGCATTTCGCCTGCCTTGAGCAGGTGGCGGATGTATGCGCGGCTGTAAGACCGGCAGACCGGACAGCCGCAGCCCTCTTCGATGGGACGGTCGTCCCGCTCGTATTTGGCGTTCAGCAGATTCATCTTGCCGTGGTTCGTGTACACGTGGCCGTGGCGGCCGTTCCGGCTCGGATAGACGCAGTCGAAGAAATCAATGCCTCGCTCGACGCCCTCCAGGATGTTCGCCGGGGTGCCGACGCCCATGAGGTAGGTCGGCTTATTTTGCGGCAGATGCGGGACGACCGCATCAAGGATGCGGTACATCTCCTCCGTCGGCTCGCCGACGGCGAGGCCGCCCACCGCATAACCGGGAAGGTCAAAGGCCGAGATCTCCTCCGCGTGGCGGATTCTCAGGTCCTCGAAAGTCGCACCCTGGTTGATGCCGAAAAGCAGCTGCTCGCGGTTGATCGTGGTCTCCAGGGAATTCAGACGGGCCAGTTCGTCGATACAGCGTTTCAGCCAGCGGGTCGTGCGGTCGATGCTGGCCGCGGCATAGCGGTATTCCGCCGGATTCTTCACGCACTCATCAAAGGCCATCGCGATCGTGGAGCCGAGATTTGACTGGATCTGCATGCTCTCCTCCGGCCCCATGAAGATCAGGCGGCCGTCCACATGGGAGTGAAAGCGGACGCCCTCCTCCTTGATCTTGCGCAGTTCTGCGAGGGAAAAGACCTGGAAGCCGCCGGAATCGGTCAGGATGGGGCGGTCCCAATGCATGAAGCGGTGCAGTCCGCCAAGGTCGTGGATGACCTGATCGCCGGGCCGGACGTGCAGATGATAGGTATTCGACAGTTCTACCTGGCAGCCGATCGTCTTCAGGTCTTCGGCCGACACGGCACCTTTGATGGCGGCGGCCGTGCCCACGTTCATGAAGACCGGGGTCTCGATCGTGCCGTGGACGGTCTCAAAACGGCCGCGTTTCGCGCGGCCGGATGTTTTCAGAAGGGTGTACTTTGCCATACGTTGCTCCTTTTGCAGCGGATCATTCGGACGTCGGGAAGGTGATGCGTTTTGAGCAGTGATGGGCATAGATCCCTTCAAAGACCGTCAGCAGGAACCAGCCCGTCACGACGGAAATGCAGATGCCGTAAATTCCCAGCTTCGGGATCAGGATCGCCGAAAGGATCACCCGCAGGATCACCTGGCCGGCCGATGCGATCATCGTCACCTTCAGCTTACCGATGCCTCGGAAAAAGCCCTGCAGCATTTCACCGCTCATGCTGAACATATACAGAAAAGCCATGGTGCCGGTGTAGGCAGCACCTGCCTCGATCACCGCTTTATCCGTGGAAAAGATGCCGATGAGCTGCCGCGGGAGCAGGATGCAGACGCAGCCGATGATCAGCCCGTAGATGAGGTCGGCGATCAGGCCCTTGCGGAAAAAGCCGCGAAGCCGGTCGGCATTTCGGTGGCCCAGGTTCTGCGCCATGCAGACAACGGTGCTGGCGGAGATTCCCTGGGAGACCGCCTGCAGCAGATTTTCAAGGCGCATGCCCATGTTGTAGCCGGTGACTGTATCCTGGCCGAGCGGCGTCAGCATGCCCTGGATCAGGAGCCTTCCGGTATAGACCACCGTGGTCTGCATGGCCGTCGCCCAGGCATAGCTGAGAATAATGCCGCCCATACCCTTATGGAACCTGATGTCGCTCTTGGCCAGGGACAGCGGCGGGCAGTTCTTATGGGTGTACCAGATGAGCGCCAGCGCCGTCAGGATCTGGCAGGATACCGTCGAAGCGGCGACTCCCGCCACGCCGAACTGCAGGCCCCTGATCAGAACGACGTCCAGCAGCGCATGCAGGATCGAACTGGCTGCCAGCACGATGAAGGGAAAACGCGAATTGCCGTAGGACCTGAGGACCGCGGCATAGTAGACGTAGAGGAAGTTGAAAATGAGCCCGCCGGCCACGACGGCAAGGTAGGTCATCGCCTGCGAAACGGTATCCGCTGCGGTGCCTTCCGAGACCAGGATGGGCCTTGCCGACAGGATGACCGCGGCCGTCAGGATCAGGGCAAACGCGATCCCGCCCGTGAGGGCCGTCGCGTGGACTTTTTTCAGTTTTTCCCACTCTCCCGCGCCGCAAAGCTGGCTGATGAGAACGCCTACACCGGTGCAGGCGCCGACGATAAGGCCGTAGACGAGGTCCATGATGGGGCTCGCGGCACTGATGCCGGACAGCGGGAGTTTTCCCAGATAACGTCCCACAACGATCGCGTCCACGATGTTGTAGAGCTGCTGGAAGAGGTTGCCGCAGATGATCGGTACGGCAAAAGTAAGCAGCGTGGGAAGCTGTTTTCCGTACAGGATCGCCTGCTGCTTATTTGAGGATGCCGTTCCCCCGGGTCCGTTTTGTGCCATAGATCCACTCCTGACGCGCATAAATAAGCCGCGTACCATTTCATTATAAACGAATGCGGGACATTTTCAAGCGAAAATGTCCCGCAGAACTCATCATCGACTGTCATCCTGAGCGAAGCGAAGGATCCTTCGGCGCACGCCGTGCGCCTCAGGATGATAAGACAGACTTTGACGGATGTATCAGCTGTTCAGCAGCAGCAAGCCGAAGACGAGGGTGAACAGAGCCACCGTCTCAATGATACCGATGACGATGAAGTAGTTCGCCGTGCCCTTGCCGGTCGCACCGAGCGCATCCGATGCCGCCGCAGCAGCCTTGCCCTGGAACAGAGCCGAGAAGCCGATCGCCAGGCCGCAGAAAACGCCGACGCCGAGCGCCATGCCCGGGTCAACATTGGCCGAGCGGATGAAGTTCATCAGCAGGAAGCCGTAAATGGTCTGGGTCAGCGGCGCGCCGGAGAACGCGATCATGATGAAGGGCGCCGGTTTCCCGCTCGCATAACATTTTTTCCATGCCCCGATGGCAGACATTCCCGCGTAACCTGCGCCGAACGCAGACCCCGCAGCCGATAATCCGAGAGCAGCAGCCATGCCAACAAATGCTAAATTCATAGTTAGACTCCTTTTTACGTACTAATTTTGTATTTTTTCGTTTTCTTTGAACGGTTCGTAGGGAATACCTGTCCACTCCAGTCCGACCTGGCCGGAGAACTCCAGCACGTTCAGTCGGACGCCGTGTACGACCACGGAGAGGAAGCACATCACCAGGTTCAGCGCATGGCCGATGATCACCACGATCACCCCGGCTATGACCATCGGGCCCTTGAAGCCGGACGCGATGTCGTTGAAGCTCTGGGAAATGGCAAGGCCTGCCATGCCGACGGCGAAGAGGCGGATGTAGCTCATCACGTTGCCGAAGCAGCTGATCGTATCCAGGAAGGCCGTGAAGGCCCCGCCGAGCCCGGACTTCAGACCCTGTGAGAAGGTCTTATCCGGAGCCATGCCGCCGAAGAGGATCACCAGCAGGAAGGCCACGCCGATGGCACCGAATACCGGGACGATCGGAATGTTTTCTCCGATGACCAGGAACAGGGCCAGCAGGTACATCGCGATGATCGCGATCACCCAGCCGAGATTCGCCAGCCAGCTCAGATCCTTTTCCGTGATCTTCTTTTTGATCGCCAGGATCGAGCCGAGGACCATCTGCACGGCACCGATCGAGAAGGAGAACTTCATGATGTTGTTCTGCTGCGCCGATGCCGTCACGTTGAAGTACTCGGGATAGTTGGCGAAACCCGGTATGACCAGTGCCTTCAGGAAAGGCACCTCCATGGCCTTTTCAATGCCGAACCAGGTCCCGGTGACCGCGCCCCAGATAATCGTTGCGATCGAGAGCACATAGAGCAGGAAGGTGACGTTGTTTCCCTTCTTCATCTTGATGTTGAGCGCGATCGTCCCGATCAGGATCAGCAGGCCGTAGCCGCCGTCGCCGATGATCATCGCGAAGAACAGGATGAAGAACAGGAAGAACCAGAGGGAAATATCCTGCTCGCGGTATCCCGGAAGGATGCCTAAAATGTCGAATACGGGCTTGATGAGGCCGGAGACCTTGCTGTATTTCACCTTGGTCGGCGTCTTCTCGTCGTCCTCCGCCACGTCGTCGATGACGAAGCCCCATTTTTCTTTTGCCGCCGCCTCCTTAAACCTGGAGATCTCCTCTTCCGGAATGTAGCCGGAGATCCAGACGAGGTCGGCGTCGTTTTCCGCCGTCGCGCTCGCCGCGGACCAGTTTTCCGCGTTCTGTGCCTTCAGGAGCTGTGCCTTGAAGCTCTCCGTATACGCGGCGGCTTCTTTCACCGTCCTGTCGCATTCCGCAATGCCTTCCTCGCAGGCTTTGATCTCCTCCTGCAGTTCGGAAAGGCCTTTCTCGGGAAGGAGGAACTCCGTGGCACTGATCTCGGGCGGAAGCTTGCCGATCACGGCGACCGTCTCCATCTTGTCGACCGGGGCCAGGCGGATGTAACGGACGCCCTCTGCATTCAGGACGGCCTGCATCTCCTTCTTCCCCATCCGGTAGAAATGGAGGTCATAGCCTTGTTCGGCCAGTGCCTTCACCTCTTCCGGTGAGAATTCGCCCCAGGCGCGGATGCGGTCGGTCTCGGTTGCGGCAGCGCCTCTTGCCTGCGCAAGCTGTGCTCTGCGTTCCAGGCTGTCCAGGACATCCCGGAAGACCTTCTCGAACTCCTCATCGGAGAGGATCTCCGCTTTCGGCGCCTTTTCCTCTCCCTTCTCCGGCTTGAATTCCGAAAGGGCGGTCAGGGCCTTCGTCAAAGAGGCGAAGCGTTCCGCCGTCTCGCGGCTTGCACTCTTCTTCTCGGACAGATGCAGGATCCCCAGATCCCGCAGGGCTGCCAGCATTTCTTCTTTGCGGGAAGCAGAGGATACCACGCAGACTGTTTTCATTTTATCGATCATGTCTCTGCCCCCGTCAGTTTCTTCTTGGAGATCTTGCCGCGGACGACGGCTGCCGTCTGCTGATCCCCGAGATAGACGCCGATGACGCGGATGTTCTCCTTGGCTTCCGGGATCTTGACCTTTTCAAAGAGGTTGACCCGCTGCGAGGTGGAGCGAAGCTCCTTCTCGAGGCATTCCACCCGCTTTCTCTGTGTGGAGACCAGCGCATCCAGCCTTGCGATCCCGCGCAGCTTGACGAGCGCCGTGTCCACCCAGAGCGGGTAGTCGTCCACGTCATAGGTGATGTTTTTGAACGTCAGTTCCTTGAAAAGCGGGACCTTGACGCCGGCGATGTTCTCCGTCGTACAGACAACGGAATCGGGCTGTACAAGCCGGTCCAGCTTCATATCTTCATCAAAAATGGTATTTTCGGCAAATACCGCGACCCAGTCGTCCAGATCGCCGATCATCACGATACGGTCGGCTTCCATCTGCTCGAGCTCGGCGTTTTCCTTCATGATCACGGACTGCAGCTGCTGCTTTTTGAGCTGCAGCGTCGGAAGGTAGCGCTCAAACTGCTTCAGATTGTCTTTCTGGACTTTCTGTTCGTTTTTGGTTAGTTTGATCGCCATTTGCCTGCTCCTTTAGCCGACCGCTTCCTTCTTCGGCCATCTCTCCCTGATCAGGTTCGTCTTCAGGCCGGTCTCGTTCGGTTCGAAGCACTCCGCGAGGATCTCCCAGCCGAGGTCAAGCGCCTGCTCCAGCGGGATGTTCACGGACAGATCCATCAGCTTGGTCTCGAACATTTCACCGTACTTCAGGAGCTTGTCGTCCCACTCGGTCATCAGGAAGCCCATGGATTTCTTCTCCAGGCTTTCCTTGTACTGGGCGTAAAGCTTGATCATGCCGTCCATCAGGGCCCGGTGGTCGTCGCGTGTCTTGCCGTTGACGTTCTGTTTCAGACGGGACAGGGAACCGAAGGGTTCGATGTGGCCGCCTTTCAGGTAGTACTGGCCTTCGGTGATGTAGCCGGTGTTGTCGGGCACGGGGTGGGTCACATCGTCGCCCGGCATGGTCGTCACGCCCAGGATGGTGATGGAACCCGCGCCTTCGATGTCCACGGCCTTCTCATAGCGGGAAGCCAGACAGCTGTAAAGGTCGCCGGGGTAGCCGCGGTTGGACGGCACCTGCTCCATCGTGATCGCCATTTCCTTCTGGGCATCGGCGAAGTTCGTCATATCGGTCAAAAGGACCAGCACGCGCTTGCCCTCCAGAGCGAACTGTTCGGCCACCGCCAGCGACATGTCAGGCACCAGCGTGCATTCCACGATCGGGTCGGAAGCCGTGTGGATGAACATGACCGTATGGCTCATGGCGCCTCCCTTTTCCAGGGTGTCGCGGAAAGCCAGGTAGTCGTCGTATTTCAAGCCCATGCCGCCGAGCACGATGACGTCGACTTCCGCCTGCATGGCGATGCGCGCGAGAAGCGCGTTGTACGGCTCGCCGGAAATGGAGAAGATCGGAAGTTTCTGGCTTTCCACGAGCGTGTTGAACACGTCGATCATCGGGATACCCGTGCGGATCATCTTGTTGGGCAGGGTACGCTTGGACGGGTTGAAGGAAGGTCCGCCGATGGGGATCATGTTCTCCTTCAGCGCGGGGCCGTGGTCACGCGGCACGCCGGTGCCGTCGAAAATACGGCCGAGCAGGTTCTTCGAGAAGGACACCATCATGGGCCTGCCGAGGAAGCGCACCGGGTCGGTCGTGCTGACGCCCTGTGCGCCGGCGAAGACCTGCAGGGACACGATGTCCTTATCCAGCTTGATCACGCTGGCATAGCTGTCGCCGACGAGGGCCAGGTCGCCGTTGCGGATCCCTTCGGCCTTGACAGTGACCACGTTGCCGATGATCGATCTGATCTCTGTATATACTTTCTGCATAAGAACCTCCTATCTCACAGCCTTCGCTTTGTAGAAGTCTGCGATCTTCTTCTCCTGCGCCTCAAACTCCGGCGTATTGAAGTAGGTGGCGTGCCAGTCGAGGAATTCCTGCCTTAACTGGTTGAAGAATCCGCGGATCTCTTTCTTGTCGCTCAGGTCGTACTCTGCCATCAGCGCGTCGTACAGCCGGTCAAATTCGATCTGCTGGCGCTCGGGCGGGCAGACCGCGTCGATCGGGTCGAAGGAGTTCTGCTGCAGGTAGACCGCATCCAGAAGTTCGCCCTTCTGGTAAATGATGTAGTCTTCCGCAGAGGTTCCTTCCTCGCCGACGACCTTCATCATCTGGTTGATCTCATTCGAGCGGTGCAGGATCGCGCGGGCTTCTTCCACGCGTACCTTGTCAACGACGCCTTCGTATTTCGACCAGGAATCCATCGGGTGGATGGCAGGATATTTGCGGGCGTCGGAGCGTTCGCGGGACAGGCCGTGGAAAGCGCCGACGACCTTCAGGGTCGCCTGGGTCACCGGCTCTTCGAAGTTGCCGCCTGCCGGCGAGACCGTGCCGCCGATGGTGATCGAAGCGGTGCGGCCGTCTTTCAGGCGGACCTTGCCGGCGCGTTCATAGAAGGCGGCGATGGTGGATTCCAGATAGGCCGGGAAAGCTTCCTCGCCTGGGATCTCTTCCAGTCGGCCGGACATTTCGCGCATGGCCTGTGCCCAGCGGCTGGTGGAGTCAGCGAGCAGCAGCACGTCCAGCCCCATCTGCCTGTAGTATTCCGCGAGTGTCACGGCCGTGTAGCAGGATGCTTCACGGGCGGCGACGGGCATCGAGGAGGTATTGCAGATGATGATCGTCCGTTCCATCAGGGAACGGCCCGTCTTCGGGTCTTCCAGCTCGGGGAATTCGGTCAGCACTTCGACGACCTCGCCGGCACGCTCGCCGCAGGCCGCCACAATCACGATGTCTGCTTCAGAGTTCTTCGCCTCCAGGTGCTGCAGCACCGTCTTGCCGGCACCGAAAGGTCCGGGCACGCAGAAGGTGCCGCCCTTGGCGACCGGAAGGAAGGCGTCGATACAGCGGATCTTGGTGACCAGCGGTTCGTCCGGACGGAGACGTTCCTCATAGACTTTCACAGCCTGTTTGATCGGGTGCGAAAAGACCATGGTGAGCGCTTTCTCCTCGCCTTTGTCATTGGCGATCACGCAGATATTGTCCCTGACGTTGTAAGTTCCTTTTTCTTTGATCGATTTCACGGTCCATTTGCCGCGCGTGACGAACGGGACCATGATCTGGTGCGTAAACACGCCCTCGGGGACCGTGCCGATGGTATCGCCGGCCGAGACCACGTCGCCGACCTTCACGGCCGGGGTGAAATCCCAACTGCGGTCGGGGATCGGGTTCAGGTACACGCCTCTTTCCAGGAAGAAGCCGCACTGCTTCGCCAGATCCGGCAGGGGGTTCTGAAGGCCGTCATAGACCTGCGTCAGCAGGCCGGGGCCGAGCTCGACGCTCATCAGTTCGCCCGTGAACTCCACCGGATCGCCGACCTTGATGCCCTGGGACATTTCGTAGATCTGCATGCTGGCTTCGCCGTTGGCGATGCGGATGACCTCGCCCTTTAAGCGCTTGTCCCCGACGATGACATAGCCGACCTCGTTTTTACGAACGGAGCCCTGAAAGCTGACCTTGATCAGGTTGCCGTTCACTCCGGTTACTTGTCCTGTTAAAGTTCCCATTGAATCTCTCCCATCATAAGCTGTATACGCGCTGCTGGATGTCGTCGAACAAATGCTTGAATTCAGCCTTGCCCTTCTCTTTCTCGAAGCAGCTTCTGCGTTCCAGCAGTTTCAGTTTTATCGCGTATCCGAACAGCTCGCTGCTGTCGAACATATGCAGGCCCACCAGATCATCCAGCACCTCGAATTCGCTGTCGAGCAGGAGCTGTTCCGCTTCCAGCGGGTTCTTCGCGTTCATGACCTGCGTTACCAGATGGCTGTTCAGGCCGTCCTTTTCCGCACCGCGCGGATAAGGCTTTCCGAGCGCGAGGCTCCGCTGCGAATTCAGTTCCCGCATCAGCGAGCCGTAGGCGTCGGCCCATTCCTTAAGCAGCGGTCCTTCCGACGAGGACAGGGTCAGCGACTCGAGGCACTTATAGGTCTCTTCGTCCACATTCCCCCGGCAGCAGGTCAGGAATTCCTCGTAGCTCATCGGCATGTCGCCGCCGGAACTGAGCATCGGCAGGCTTGACATCAGATAGTAGTAGGAAGCCATAGGCACCTCCCTCAGAAATCAAGATTTCTGAAGTACGGCATCAGCATCTCCATGATCTCTTCGTCGGAGCAGTCAAAATAGCCGGACCCGTCATTGGCGGCCAGCCTGAACCCTGCCTGTACGTTTTTGGTCGGCCGGATCGTAAGGCCGGCCTTGATCTCTTCCGCCAGCTCCGCCTTCAGCGCATCGCTTACCTCGGCCACCTCCGCCGTATAGGCGGAAACGTCCTCGCCTTCCGCAGCGGCCCGGATCAGCTTGCCGAGCGATTCGCCGCTGAAGGAAGAACGGATCATTGAAGACAGAAGCCTTTCGTATGCCGCCTGCACTTCAGCCTTGAAGGCCAGCATGGCGTCACGCTTGGCCTGCTCGGCACTGACGATGGCGCTTTCCCTGAGCGTTGCGATCTCTTTCTCCGAGGCTTCCTTTGTCCTGGCGGCTTCCGCCTTCGCATCGGCGATCAGCGCTTCAGCCTTCTTTTTCGCCTCTGCCAGAATAGAATCCGCTTCCAAGTTGGCCTGATCGATGCCTTCTTTTCTTATCGATGAGACCAGATCCTGAATCTGTAATTCCATAGATGTATCCTTACCTCCTCGAGTGTTATTTACGTTTTCCTGCCGGAACTGCCGCAGATGCCTTCTCTTTTCAGGGCTTCCGGCACGGTCATAGTAATTCGCTTATAGCATAACACGTTTCATTATTTTAGGCAAGTTTAAATGCGTTTTTGCTTAAGAAATTAAGGTTGACAGATCCTTTCCGCTTCTGCTTTTTGCGTTGCGCTTTCGCGCGGAAAATGGTACAGTGGGAATATCATATCTGATACGGCGAGGATGCCTCATGGACGACAACAAACGAATGAAAAAGAACCTGATCATGTTCCCGCTCGGGACCGTCGGCCGGGACATGGTCTATGCCCTTGTGACCAATTTCCTGATGACCTTCGTACTCTTTACCCGCGAGCTGACCGATGCGCAGTTCTCCGCGATCGCCGCCATCATGGTGGCCGCCCGCGTGTTCGACGCGCTGAACGACCCCATCATGGGCAACATCATCGAGCGCACCCGCACGAAGATCGGCAAATTCAAACCCTGGATCATTGCCGGGATGATCTCCACTTCGCTGGTGATCTACGCCACGTTCAACGTGAAGCTGCAGGGCTGGAGCTTCGTCTGGTTCTTCGGGGCGATGTACTTTGCCTACAGCATCACCTACACCATGGGTGACATTTCCTACTGGGGCATGATCCCGTCGCTGAGTTCCGATGGCGACACCCGCAATACCTTCACGGCACGGACGACGCTCTTTGCGGGCATCGGCGGCACCGGCGCCGGCATCCTCATCCCGATGCTGACCACCGGGGCGGGCGCCATCGGCGGCAGCACCACGGTCGCCTTCGGGCGCATCGCCCTCGCCATAGCCATCATCTGCCCCGCCTTCCTGTGCTTCACGCTCTTCGGCGTGAAGGAGGACAGAAGCTACGAAGCAGCCCCCGTGCCGCCCGTCAGCTTCAAAAAGATCTGGAACACGATCAGCGGCAACAGCCAGCTGGTGTGGATCTCGATCATTTTCCTGATCCACGAGGTCGGCAACACCATCGTGGTCTCCGGCGTCGGCTCCACCTACATCTACGTCGAGTTCGGCTACCGCGGCGGACTGTATTCGCTCTTCACGACCATCGGCATGTCGGTCACGGCGCTGCTCATGATCTTCTATCCGATGATCTCCCGCAAGGTGCCGCGCAAGCGCTTCATGAAAACGCTCCTCATCGTGGCCGTCATCGGCTACGCGATCATGCTGATCCCCGGCGTGATGATGAAGTCCGGCAGCATGATGCTCGGCTCGATGGATCTCAAATTCCTGCTGATCACGGTCGGCTTCATGCTTGCGAACTTCGGCCAGTACGGCTTCTACCTGATCCTGATGATCTCCGTCATCAACACGGTGGAATACAACGAATACGTCCACGGGACGCGCGACGAGGGCATCATCACCTCGATGCGGCCCTTCCTGACGAAGCTGGCTTCCGCACTTACCGTCGTGATCGCCTCCGCGACCTTCCTGCTGACTGGCGTGCGTGAGTATACCAACCAGATCACCAAGTTGGAAAATGCGGCAGCAGCGGGCAAGATCACCGAGGAAGCAAAGCTCGCCGAGATCGATGCGGTCTTGGCCAACGTGACACATGAGCAATCCATGGGGATCCTGCTCGT
Source organism: Lachnospiraceae bacterium (assembly GCA_017428265.1). Lineage (GTDB taxonomy): Bacteria > Bacillota > Clostridia > Lachnospirales > Lachnospiraceae > UBA6987. The sequence continues at coordinate 18,403 of JAFRRD010000023.1, forward strand.
CATGGTCATCATTCCGCTTTTGCTGATGGCGGTCAGCTATGTGATGTATCTGAAACACTACAAACTGGATGAACCGGAATACGACCGCATCTGCGCCGAACTGAAGGCGCGGAAGGCCGGCGAAGAAAAGGCTGAATAAGATGAGTCTGACACGATTGGTGCTGAGATCTGCCGCGCCGCTGCCGCAGGTGGAAAACTTTGAGCGGTACCTGTTCATCGGGCCGCACCCGGACGACATCGAGATCGGCGCCGGGGCGACTGCCGCGAAGCTTGCCGCCGCGGGGAAGAAAGTGACGTTCCTTGTCTGTACGGACGGACGCTTCGGCCTCGAAAATGCGCCGGCCGGGACGATGCCGGAGGAACTGGCGGGAATGCGGCAGGAAGAATGCCTTGCTTCGGCAAAGTCGCTCGGCGTGGAAGACGTGCGCTTTCTGGGACTGTCCGACGGCGCCTTTTATGACACGGACGATCTTCTGCGGGGCATTGCCCGCGTGATCGGTGAAGTAAAGCCGGATCTGATCTTTGCCCCGGACCCGGACGTTTCGAGCGAATGCCACGCGGACCACAGGAACGTCGGGGAAGCCGCGCGGCGCGCAGCCTTCTTTGCCGCCTTCCCGGAGATCGCCGAAAAGCGCGGCGCAGAGCCCGCCGACGTGCAGGCGCTCGCCTTCTACATGACGGCGAAGCCGAACCGCTATGTGAAGACACGCGGTCTTCTTGACCGTCAGCTTGCCGCTCTCCTTCTCCACAAAACACAGTTTCCGAAGGAATCGGAAGCCTTCAAAAGCGTTTCGGCCTATCTGAAGCTCCGCGCCGCGGACTTCGGCCTCAGGCGCCTCTGCGGGCAGGCCGAAGGTTTCCGCGTACTCGGCCGGACGCAGATGCACTGCCTGCCGGAAGCCGGGAAATAAGAAGATCCTTCGTCGGCACTTCGTGCCTCCTCAGGATGACATTTCATTTCAGCCTCACGACTGCTTCCGTCATCCTGAGCGAAGCACCCGCAGGGTGCAGGCGAAGGATCTTCTCTCTTCGTTTTTCAGTTGACCGACACAAAAAGAGGGATGATAACCGTCGTTATCACCCCTCTTCTTACTTATGCTTTATTCCGTCAGGAACTTGAGCGCGGACTTCACCATGACTTCCATGCCGTAAGGCAGGGCGCGTTCATCGGCGAAGAAATTGCCGCTGTGGATCGGATAGAACGGCAATTCCGGATCGTGGCAGCCCAGCCACCAGAAGGCGCAGGGCACCTTCTCGGTGTAGAAGGAGAAATCCTCGCCGCCGAGAGCGGAGTTCTCGGGGATGACCAGCAGGTCGTCACCGCCGACTTCCTTGATCACATCGCGGACCAGTTCGAACTGCTTCGGATCGTTTACGGTCGGGCTGTAGCAGCGCAGATACCTGAAATCGTAGCTGCCGCCCATGCCTTCGGTCACGCCCTTGATGATATTCTCGATGCGTTCGGGCATCTTGTTGCGGACCGCCGGATTCAGGTTGCGGCAGGTGCCTTCCATCGTCACGGTGTCGGCAATGATGTTGTAACGGGTACCGCCGTGCATCAGGCCGATGGTCACGACCGCGCTGTCGAGCGGGCCGACGTTGCGGGAAACGATGCTCTGCAGGGCGCTGATCACCTGCGCCGCGATCACGATCGCGTCGATGCCGGCGTCAGGCTGCGAGCCGTGGGCGTTCTTGCCGTGGATGGTGATGAAGAAACGGTCGGAAGACGCCATCATGGCGCCGTTGCGGATGCCGATCTTGCCGGTGTCGAGCGTCGGCCAGACATGCTGTCCGAAGACCGCGTCCACGTGCGGGTGCTCCAGCACGCCGTCCTCGATCATCGCCTTGGAGCCGCAGGCTGCCGCATCCTCTTCGGCCGGCTGGAAGATCAGCTTCACGCTGCCGTCGAATTCATCCTTCAGTTCGTTCAGGACGTAGGCCGCGCCGAGCAGCATCGCTGCGTGCGTGTCATGGCCGCAGGCGTGCATCACGCCGGGGTTCTCCGAAGTATAGGGCAGGCCGGTGCATTCGGTGACGGGCAGGGCGTCAAAGTCCGCGCGCAGGCCGACGCATTTGCCGCGGCCGCGGCCCTTGATGAGCGCCGTCACGCCGTAGCCGCCGATATTTTCCTTCGGTTCCAGGCCCATCTCGCGCAGCGTCTTCGCAATGTAAGCCGCCGTGCCCTGTTCTTCATGGCTCAGTTCGGGATGGCGGTGGAACCACTCGCGGTGTTCCTTCACCTTGTCCCAGTATTTATTGATGACTTCGCGAACATCACTCATGATATTCATCCTCCTTTTACGTTCTATATCCGCGTCAGCTCAAGCGCCAGCGAAGCAAATACCCGCGCGCCGAGGCCGATGACTTTCTCATCAATGTCGAAGCGTCCGTTGTGGTGCGGGGCAATGAGCGGCATGCCGAGGATCATCTCGGTCACCTGGCCGCCGTGCGCCTGCACGTCCTGCATCATGGTGGTCACGTCTTCGCCGCCGCCGAAATCACCGCTGCGGATGACCTTCGTGACGCCTTCCGTCTGCTCCAGGATCTTCACGGTCTTGTCGACGAGTTCCTCATCGCAGACCACGCTGCCGGCGGAGCCCATGAACTTCGTCTCCACCGTGCAGCCGTACATGGCTGCTGCGCCTTCCAGGACGCGGATCGCGGACTTTTCCATGTATTCGTTGATCTCATTCGTCACGCCGCGGGTCTCGATGGCGAGCGTCGCGGTATCCGGGATCACGTTGCGGCCGGTGCCGCCGTGGAAGGTGCCGATGTTGATGCGGCTGGAACCGTCGTGGTGGCGGGCAATCGCCAGCATGTTCACCACGGCTGCCGAAGCTGCCGCGATCGCATTGCAGCCGAGGTCGGGCGAAGCGCCGGCATGGGCCGCCTTTCCGTGAAAGACCGCGTCAAATTTCGTGCTGCTTAAGAACCCGTAGCTGGACGCGACGACCGCACCGACCTGCAGGTTCTCCTTTACGGAAATGCCGAGGCCCACGTGTGCGCCGAAGAAATAATCGCATTCCGAAAAGCGTCCGGTCGCGGTGAGCGAAGCCGCGCCGCGAAGCCCCTCTTCTCCCGGCTGGAAGACCAGGACCACCTTGCCGGGCAGAACGTCCCTGTAGGCGCAGAGGATGCGTGCCGTGCCTATGCCGATCGCCGTGTGCGCATCGTGTCCGCAGGCGTGCATGCAGTGCTCGTGGAGGGAGGCGTAGCCGTCCCGCGCCGGGGCGTGCTTTTCATCCGTCGCTTCGTCGCAGTCATTGCAGTCGATATCCACGCGGATGCCGACCGTCGGGCCGGAAAGCGCCCCCTGTATTTCCGTAATGCAGCCGGTAAAGCCGCCTTTCATCTTCTCGATCAGTTCGGGCCGGTCCGTTTCCGCAAGCGCCCGCGCATAGCAGGCCTCCATCTGCGCTTCGGACGGCATGCCGAACATCTTTTCCGGGACGTGGATCTCGGGCCCGAATTCGACCGGCAGGCCCAGTTTTTCCAGTTCGGAAATGATGAGCGCCGTCGTGCGGTATTCGGTCCAGGCCGTCTCCGGATGGCGGTGCAGGTCGCGGCGGATCCGGACGAGATCCTCCTCCAGCGCCTTCATGTCGATACGGTCAAATGTCATGATGTAATCTCCTGTTCAAGAAAGATCCTTCGACTCGCTTCGCTCGCTCAGGATGACAGTTTACAGGCTTTGCCCGCACAGGATGACACTGTCCTGTCATTCTGAGCGCAGCGAAGAATCTTCCTGCTTTACAATAAAAGCCCGCGCCGGACACGCGGCGCAGGCAAAATGATCGGGCTTATGATTCTTTTTTCTCTTCGGCGGCCGGAGCGGGCTCCTCTTTCGGAACCTCGACAAAGGAATTCTCCAGCGCCTTTTTGACGGCTTCCAGATCCAGCGGGACCTTGTCCAGCTTGTAGGTACGGCGCCACGCCCCCATCTGCTGGATAGGGACGGCGTTGGCGGCCTTCAGTCCGTGGATCGAGAAATCTGCACGGCCGTAGTTATCGGCAAAGACGACCAGCGGGATCACGGGGATGCTGCGCTGGTTGGCGCGCAGCAGCACGCGGGTGACCACGCCTCTTTGCTGATCCAGATCATTTAAGGGATTCGCTTCATAGCGGATCTCCTTGCCGTAGGCAAAAGCCCACTCCTTTTCCGTCTTGCTCCCGATCACCTTGGTCCCCCAGGGGAAGACCTTGACCACATAGACCCTGTCTTTGGCCACATTGATCAGTTCGCAGAAATGCTCCATGTCCGTCGTTTTGACCATTTTGTCGATGTAACAGACGGAGCCTTTGCCGCCCAGACGTTTCAGCTTCCGGGCCACGCGCTTCGTGGCATCTTTCTGATTCCGGTGCTTCTTCAGACTGCGCTGAATGAAGAAAAAGACCAGAAAGCCCAAGAGCAGCAGAATACCGAAGAAAATGTAATCCCACTTCGTCTGCAGCTTCCAGGCTTGGAAATTATCCGTGGAAAACCAGTTGCTGAACAGGTGCTTTATACTTTCGCCCATAAACGAAACTCCTTGGAAGAGAAAGGGCCCTGAGGGGACTCAGGGCCCGGTTTTTTGCGCTTCCTTTACAGGAAAGCTTGTCTTACAGACCGAGAGCAGCGGCCAGTTCTGCCGGCAGATGTACGCCGACGCCGGGGCCGATGTTGAGGCCGATAAGCATCCAGATGGCCAGGAAGATGATCCAGGCGATCTGCAGGATGATACCGATAGGGAACAGACCGGAGGCCAGTGTACCGATACCTGCGTCCGGATCGTACTTTCTGTGGATCAGGGACAGCTGGACCCAAAGGTAAGGGCTCAGAGGGGTGAAGGCGTTGGTCGGGGAGTCACCCAGACGGTAGATCAGCTGGATGAAGCCGGGGTGATAGTTCAGCAGCATCAGCATGGGCACGAACACGGGCGCCAGGATGGTCCACTTGGCGGAGCCGGACGGCACGAACAGGTTGATGATACCGGTCATCAGGATGACAGCGACGATCAGGCCGAAGCCGGTGAAGCCGGCAGCCTTCAGGCCTCTGGCGCCTGCGATAGCCATGCAGGTACCCAGCTTGGTATAGTTGAACATACCGGTGAACTGTCCGGCGAAGAAGCAGAACGCCACGTAGGAGCCCATGAGCTGCATCTGGTGAGTCATGGCCTTGGAGACGTCTTTGCTCTTCTTGAAGGTGCCGGCGGTGAAGGCATAAGCCAGACCGGCGACGACGAACAGCAGGAACAGCACGGGAATCAGGTTCTTCAGCAGGACGGAACCGACGAATTCGGTGGTGTACAGGTACTTCTGATTGCCGAAGATCGCCTTCACCTTCGCATTGGCTGCCATCACGTCAGCAGCTGTCTTGCCTTCAGGGATGGAGACTTCCTTGCCCAGCGGGCCAAGGAAGAACAGCGCCACAATGATGGCCAGGTAGACCAGAACAGCGATACCGGCGACGCGAAGGCCCTTCTTCTCTTTCGCGGTCACTTCGCGAAGCTGAGGCAGTTCGTCTTTCAGTTCTTCCGGCGGATTATATTTGCCGAAACGTTTTTCTACGATGAATTCGCAGACCGCGCCGATGACCGCGCCGCACAGGAAGGTGGAGGCGATCATGAAGAACCAGTTGCAGGTGACGTCGACCTGGTAACCGGCAGCAGAGGTGCCTTCCAGGAAGGACTTCAGGTTGGTGTTGGTGACGCCCTGCAGCAGGGAGTCGGTGCCGGCGATCATCAGGTTGGCTGAGAAGCCTGCCTGCGCGCCCGCATAGCCGTTGATAATACCGACCAGGGGGTTCTTGCCCGCGCCGAGGTAAAGGACGGCAGCGATAGGCGGGATGACGACCATGGCGGTATCGGAAGCGATATTGCCGCAGGTACCGACGAAGGCGATAACGTAGGGCAGGATCGACGGGGCCACGTTGCGAAGCTTATCGTTCAGCAGGCTGGTGATCAGACCGCCTTCTTCGCAAAGACCGATGGCCAGGCTCATGGTAATAACCAGACCCAACGGAGCAAATCCGGTGAAGTTGGATACCATGTTCCCTACGAAGTAGCGCAGACCGTCTGTCGAGATCGGGTTCAGGACCTTGACAACAGCACCGGTCGCCGGGTTCTCTGCCTGGACGCCCAGAAGGCCCAGAATGCAGCCCAGCACTACCATGATGAAGAACAGGTAGATGAACAGGATGATGGAGTCCGGAAGCTTGTTACAAACTCTCTCGAGCCAGTCGAGGAATTTGTCCAGCCAGTTCTTTTTCTGGACTTCCACTTTGTTTTCTTCAGGCATTTTCTTCCTCCTCTTTTTTTATTCGGCGGGGACCTGCCGGTACGGGACGGCCGTGTCTTTCCGTCCGCAGCGGGAGGCTACCTCCCCTTCCGAATTATTTGGTTTTATCTTAATACATTTTTTATAAAATGGCAAGCATTATTTTAGGCTTTGCAGAGGTCTTCTCTTATGATAAAACGCTTTGCACAAATAAAAAGGGCGCCGCTTTGCGCGGCGCCCCGTCTTCAGGACCTGCAGCCGGCCGGCTTATTCGGCCGGGACGGCCTGGGCATCGTTCCCCAGCCCGATGATCGTGCTGACGTTGTCGCTGCCAACATAGTAGTTCGGGAGGATCCCGTTCCACTGCTGGACGTAGTAGTAATTCAGCAGATCCTTCGTCAGGTTCTCGGCAATGGCTTTGTTCTTCGCGGCCTCCTTCTGGCCGGCGTATTCCGCGGCGTCCGCCTGGATCTTGGTCACAGCCAGGTCCGCCTCCGCCTGGATACGGGCGACCTCTGCGGCGGCATTGGCATCGATCACGGCGCGTTCCGCGGAGGAGCGCTGCTCCATGATCTTCTGCTGCTGCTCGATCTCAGCCTGGAGCTTGTTCTGCGCGGCCACCTGCTTGGCTTCCACGGCATTCGTGAATGCATCGGTGAAGTCCATGTCCTCGATCGAGGTGCCGACCACGACGATGTTGTAGCGGGCAAGCTGCGTCGACAGCAGGTCCTCTATCTTTTCGGAAAGCTCGTCGCGCGAGGACACGAGGTTCTCGGCGGTGTAGCGCGCCGTCATGACCTTCACGGATTCCGAAACGTTCGGCGTGATCACGGTATCGTAGTACAGCGTGCCGATATTGCTGTAGATCGTCATGGCATTTTCCTTGCTGATCTGGTAGTTGACGGTGTAGATCACCTTCACTTCCTGAATATCAGAGGAGAAGCAGTTCAGTTCGACGCGGGCCTTCTGTACACGGTTGTCCAGAAGCACCACTTCCTGCCACGGCAGCTTGCCGTGGATGCCGGCGTCCAGCGTGTAGTTCTCCACCTTGCCGAAGGTCGTCACGACCCCGGTGTGGCCCGTGGGGACCGAGGTGAAGCAGCCGCCTGCCAGTGCAACCACCGCGCCGACGATGCCGAGGATGACCGGCAGCCGGGCTTTTTTGCTGCCGGAAGTCTGTTTCATTACGATACCCGTAACGATGCCTCCGAGTAATAAAACAAGTGCGAGTGCTGTCATCATCATGATAGTTCCCTCCTGAAATATTTATAATGGTTCTGCGTTCCCTGCCGGGCTTTCGGCGGGGAAGTTTCTCACCGGAAATGTCCGATGTTTTATCTTGTTAAAAGTATAACACACTTTTCGGCGCTTGTGTAAAAATTCGAACTTTCTGGCTTAGGTAAGCCATTTTCGGGCAATCAGAAAAACCGCCTTGCGGCGGTTTTTGATGGTGCCGGAGTGAAACGAAGGCGGGTGAGGGCGACTGCAGGAAGATTTACCCCACGATATGCGCCCAAAGGGGCAGCGTGACCATGCTGATGAAAGTGCTCAGGACCACGCATTTCGTGGCAAATTCCGCGTCGCTTCCGTAGCGTGCCGCGAGGATGGCTGCGGTGGCGCCGGCAGGCATGCCGGTCATCAGGACACTCACGCCGTGGGACACATTGTCCAGGCCGAGCAGCAGTCCCAGCCCGAAGGCGGCCGCCGGAAGCAGCACGAGCCGCAGGCCCGAGAAGGCAAATGCCGCCTTGCTGAAGATCGACAAAAGCGGTACGTCCGCGAGGATCGTCCCGACGATGATCATGGTGAGCGCGGTGTTGCAGTTCCCGAGGTACTGAATGGGCTTCAGGATCACGGCCGGCGGGCGGAAGCCCGTGACCATGCAGATGAGGCCCAGGTAGATCGCGACCAGCGCCGGATGCGTCAGCACGTTTTTCAGGACCTTTTTCGGATCCGTCTTCTCTCCTGCCACGAAGTAGCTGGTACCGACGGACCACATGATGATCCGCATCGGGATCAGGAAGATCGAGGTATACAGCACGCCGACGGAGCTGTAGATGCCTTCCGCGATCGGATTGCCCAGAAAGCCGCTCATGGGTACGATGGTGCAGTACTGCAGCACTTTCTTCCGACGCTGCTCCTGACCGTTGTAAATGAAGCGGTTGAGAAGCAGGCAGACCGCCTGCAGGATCACGGCCGAGACCAGCAGCAGGCCGCAGGTCTTCAGGATGTCCGGCGTGAAGTCGATCAGAAACGACTTGAAGATATTGCAGGGGATCACGACCTTGATGCAGAGGTCGGAAAGGCATTTCTTTCCCTCCGCATTGACGACGCCTGTTTTTTTCAGCAGAGTGCCCACCATCATCAGGATAAAGAGGGTGAGCTGCAGGCTGATGAGCGACCACAGATCCATGGTTTTCCTCCGTTTTTCAAGAAAAGGCCGGGGCCGAAGCCCCGGTCTCTCCGGTCAGTGGAAATTATTTAATTCCGCCGACGCTCTTGTAGAAAGCTTCTGCACCGGGGTGAAGCGGAATAGGGGTATCAGTGCAGATGTAGGACTGATCCCTCATTTCAGCGAAGAAGCCGTTGCCTTCAGCCAGCTCATCAGCGTGTTCCCACAGCGCCTTGGCCAGGTTGTAGACCAGTTCTTCGTCCAGATCTTCACGGCAGATGACCATGCACTTCACGCCGAAGGTGTGGACAGCTTCATCCTGGACGGATTTGCCGGAGGTGTAGGTGCCGGGCGCGATGTCGATCTTCGCATAGGCCGGGTTGATTTCCAGAGCCTTGTTCAGTTCTTCATCAGTGAAGCCGAGCCAGACGCATTCCTTGGTGGCGGCAGCATTCAGCTGAGCGCCGACCGGGACGCCCGCGAAGGCGGAACCGGCAAGAACGGTGCCGTCAGCGACGCCGTCAGCCGCTTCGCCGAGGGTCATGTTCTTGAAGCTGAGGCCGTCGCCTTCTTCAAGACCCGCTACCTGCAGGCCGACCTTGGTGGAAACTTCGGTGGTGGAAGCAGCAGGACCGATGCCGATGACACCCTTGGTGCCCTTCACGTCGTGCAGATAGGTCCAGCCGGAGGACTTCAGGGCAACCAGGCTGACCACGGAGGAGTACACGCAGCCGATGCAGCGGATGTCTTCGATCTTGTTGCCGTCGAACTTGCCGAGGCCGTGGGTGGCATTGTAGCCGGCATCGCCGGAGCACATGCCGAGTTCGACCTCACCGTCATGCACGTCCAGAGCGTTCTGGTTGGAACCGGTGGAGGTGGAAGGGTCGACATTCAGTCCGTCGACGTAGTTGGTGAAGTTCGTGGCGATGGCAACAGCCGCGGCATACATGGTACCGGTGGAGTCGGCACCGTTGATGGTCAGACGGTCACCGGTGTAGGTGTAGGGCTTGTCAGCGGGAGCCGCAGTGGTATCAGCGGGAGCCGCAGTGGTGCCGGGAGCGGGAGCCTCAGTGGTCTTCGGAGCTTCCGTCGCAGCCGGAGTGGTGGTGGCGGGGTTGCTGCCGCAGGCACACATGGCCAGACACAGGACAGCAGCAAGCGCGAAGGAAATAACTTTCTTCATTTTTCTCTCTCCTTTTTCATGATGAGATAGATCTATAGCACGGGACGATCCCGACTATTCAGGACTTGGCTGCGGCACTTATGCCGCGGAAACGTTGGCCTTGGCTTTGTACTTAATGCGGCAGATGAAGAACATGCCGATCAGAACGGCCAGACCGATAATACTGGTCAGGTTGTTCGGAATCATCATGCACAGGCCGGCGGCGATGACGATGATGCTTTCCAGCCAGCTGACCTTGTTCTGGCCGCTGAAATACCACTGCTGCATGCCGCAGGACATGCCCACGCAGCCGATCAGGGCGGTGAAGACCACGAGCAGGATCTCGCCAAGGGAACCGTTCAGGTTCATGGCGCTGTTGTAGCAGAACACGAAGGGTACGATGAAGCCCGCGAACCCAATCTTGCAGGCGTTGACTGCCGTCTTCATCGGGTTGCACTTCGCTATTCCGGCGCCGGCGTAGGCTGCCAGCGCGACAGGCGGCGTAATGGCCGACAGGCAGGCGAAGTAGAACACGAACAGGTGGGCGGTCAGCAGTTCCAGACCGATGAGTTTCAGGGCCGGAGCCAGGATGGACGCACCGATGACGTAAGCCGAGGTGGTCGGCAGGCCCATGCCCAGGATGATGCAGGCAAATGCCGTAAACAGCAGCGACAGGAACATGTTGCCGCCGGCCGCGTTCATCATGGCGTTGCCGAACTTGGCGCCCAGACCGGTCAGGGTGACCATGGCCACCACGATGCCGGCGCAGGCGCAGCCGGCCACGATGGATATGGCGCTGTAGGCTGCCTTGACGAAGGTCCTCGGAATATCCGTGATCTTATAGCGTTTCTTTTTGTCAAAGAGCATGATGACTGGCACGGAGGCGCAGGCGATGGTCGCAGACAGCTGCGGGCTCCACTGGATGATCAGCAGGGCTGTGACCAGGATCGCGATGACGACCAGGTACAGCCAGCCGTCCGCAAGGACCTTCCTGGTCTTCGGGATCTGATCCTGCGGCAGCAGTTCCACGTCGCCGACTTCGCCCTGGGCAAAGACCGCGATGCCGGCGCCCAGGAAATACAGGACGGCCGGGATGACGGCAGCCTTGACGATGGTCGTATATTTCTCTGCGGTGAACACGACCATCAGGAAGGCGCCGGAACCCATGACAGGCGGCAGGATCTGTCCGCCCGTGGACGCCACGGCTTCCACGCCGGAGGCGAATTCAGACTTGTACCCGCGGGATTTCATCAGCGGGATGGTGAAGGTACCGGTTCCCACGACGTTGGCCACGGCGGAGCCGTTGATGCAGCCCATGAGGGCGGAGGCCACGACAGCCGCCAGAGCGGGGCCGCAGCGGAGCTTGCCGGTCACGGAAAGCGCCAGGTCGTTGATGAAGGTCGAGCAGCCGGAAATGTCCAGGAATGCGCCGAACATGACGAACATGAAGATGACCGTGGTCGAGACCGAGATCGTGGTACCGAAGATACCGTCAAGGTCGACAGCCAGATACTTCATGATCTTGTCCCAGGTATAACCCTTGTGGCCGAGTGCACCGCCGATTTCCTTGCCGAAGCGGGCATACAGCAGGAAGAGGAAAGCCAGGATCGGCATGATCCAGCCGAGCGAACGGCGGGCGCCGTCCACCACGATGATCAGGAAGATCAGGCCGGCAATGTAAGCGTTGTGGCCGGGCTTGCCCATATTGTCGGACAGGTGGGCATACTCATAGCAGGCCAGATAGACTGCCCACCACAGGGCAACGATCATCGCCATGTCGATGATGCGGCAGCCGATCCTGAAGATCTGGTTCCCGGCGAACTTGCTCTTGAACACATGTTCATACAGCGGCATGGCCAGGATCAGAATGGTGAAGCCGAACGCGACATGGATCGCGCGCATGGGGATAACGTCGAGATGTCCGAAAACGATGTAGACCTGATAGCAGGACATCGCGAAGGCGATCACGGCAGCGATCTTGCCGAGGACAGTATTCTTGCTCTCCTCTATCTTTTTCGCTGCTGCCAGTTCCGCATCCAGGGAATCAAGATCGATCTCCTGAATGTTCTTCTCTTCTTTGCTCATAGATTCTCTCCTGTCTGTGCTGCTTCCCGATCCCGGTTCTTTTGGTACAGTAAAAAGTCCCACTACGAGATTTAACAAAACAATTATGGCTTATAGGACAAAAAGCGTTGGTAAAAACCGCTGTAATCGTTGATATATCAAGGGTTACAGCGGTTTTATCTTGTTTCAGAGAAGATACAGGGTGGACAAAACGAGTTGGTAAAAACGTCGGGAACCGTAGATTTATCA
>JAFRRD010000024.1 GCA_017428265.1 Lachnospiraceae bacterium
CTTGTGGCAGCGGCCGCATTCCCTCGTCTTTTCACCTGCTGTCGTGCAGGTCGCAGGCGTGGTCACTGTCCACTCGCCCCAATTGTGACCGAGGGCCTCGATGACCCAGCTGCCTTCTTTGATCTCGTTCTCGCCGTTCTCGTCGGAGAAGTATTTCTGGCAGCGGTCGCAGTACCAATAGGCACTGTTGCCGTCCTCTTCGCACTTCGCTTCCACCGCGGCATAAGCCGTCATGTTGTGGCCGAGCGCTGCAACCGGTTCGGTCTCCGTCTCGTGGCAGCGGCTGCATTCCCTCGTCTTTTCACCTGCTGTCGTGCAGGTCGCAGGCGTGGTCACTGTCCACTCGCCCCAGTTGTGGCCGAGGGCTGTGTTCGCAACTTCCACATTATCCTTCGTGTCGGAATAAGTCTCGCCTTCGAACGTTACTTCGGCGGTGTACTTCACGACCTTATTCCCGGTGCAGGTTGCCTGCGTGACTTCGGCCATGGCGATCTCATCATCTGTGACGATCTGCGTATCATCTCCACCGACACACGCAAACGAGGCCGTCGCACTGCTGTAGTCAGCAGTCCATTCCCATTCCGGTTCACCATATGCATGTTCGTGGACGACTGCCGTAAAGCTTTGGTTGCTCCAGCTGTAATCATCCTCATCAAAGTCCCAGGCCTCGCATTTCAGGGCAAACTGGTAATTCTGCCCCTTTTCGTACTGACTAGTCATGGTAAAGTACAGCGTGAACAGGGTCGTCCCCGCAGGAATGAGGTTCGGTGTACCGGGGCCGACCGATATTCCGCCTGTCCCCTCAATAAACATGACACCGCAGCCAGAGATACCCTCGCTGCGCTGGTAGGAAAAGGCATCTTTATCGTATGTCAGTCCGTTTTTCTGCGCCTGCATTCCGCCAAAGCTGTCAAGATTCTCGTACGCAACGAAAGAAACGGCAACTTCTCCGGTTTCAATAATGCTTACCTCCAGCCCAACCGGAAACTCATCGTCTCCAGCAGCCAGAACCGGGTGCCCGGAAAACGCTGTACTGATCAGCATTAATGCAGATAAAAAGAATGCAATAATCTTTCTTTGTTTCATGCAACACCTCAATTATCCAGGATAACCGCAGAGGCCGTTACGCCTCTGCGGCTACTTTTTTTGATTTACCACTCCAGACTTTCAATCATCTCAAGGTAGAGTTTCTGGATCCTCGTCACATCCTTGGCGTCAACCTCACCATCCTTATTTGCATCCGCAACGATCAGAGCTAATCCGCTGAGAAGCTTCGTTTCCAGATAGTGTTTGTTCACAGCCGTCATATCTCTGCCGTCAACTGCACCGTTCAGGTTGGCATCGCCTCTGAGGGCGACCGAGACCTTGACGTTGGCGTTGGCGATGGTCACGGTGAATTCGTGCTTACCGTCATTGTTGATAGTGAAAGGAAGCGCCGTGAAGCTGCCGTCCTCACCCTCAACAGCGACCACGCAGGCCATGTCGCAAGTGACCGTGAACGTCACTTCGCCGGGTTCATACTGCTTGTCGGCAACCAGAGAGGTCTCGATCAGTTCTTCACTGTAGTTGGTCAGGATGATCTTGTACGCTTCAAGTTTCGGGATCTTGACTACCTTGGTGTCGGTGTAGGTCTCGCCGCCAAGCTCGACCGTTGCCGTCCAGGTTTTTTCACCTTCCGCTTCAAGCGTGGGTTCGAAGGTCACTTCACATGTAAGGGTCCCCATTTCAAGGTTTGCAACACGTGTAGTCGTATGACCAAGATCCTCAGGTTCCCGTTCGCAGATAAATGACGCAACAGCCTGCGTGTAGCCGTCTTCATCATTGCCGGTCCAGACCCAGGTCGGTTCGGCCCACTTGTGGTCTATGCCTTCCACGTCACCGGACTCAATTTCTGCCAGGCCAAGTTCATCATTCCGTTCAATAGTCGTGACGGTGATTTCTTCGTCAAAACAGTAGGCGGAGAAGACTAAAGTCGCGACAAGCGTGAGGTCATCTTCGATCTCTTCAAGCGGTTCTGCCTGAGCGAAGGCGATCGTGACGACACCGTCCTCATCGGTCCAGGCCTTGAATTCGGCAGCGATCTCGACTTTTTCCAGCGTCAGCTTCGTCGGGTCATATTCGACCGTGTACTTGCCGTTTGTAACCTTTTTAAACTCGACCACAAAGGATTCGCTGGTTTCGTCTTCCGGATCGGTCTCATCGATGACCACAGCATTCAGGTCTGCAGAAGGTTTGATCGAAATGACGTCCTTCTTCGACACAAGCTTGGTTGCCGTCAGACCGCCGGCCGCTTCGGGAGCTTCCTCTTCGGCAGGCTCTTCAGCCGCTTCGGGTTCTGCAGGGATCTCTTCTTCGGCAGGCTCTTCAGCCGCAGGGGCTTCGGTCACTTCCTCGGCAGGCTCTTCAGCCGCTTCGGGTTCTGCAGGGATCTCTTCTTCGGCAGGCTCTTCAGCCGCAGGGGCTTCGGTCACTTCCTCAGCAGGTTCTTCAACCACAGGGGCTTCGGTCACTTCCTCGGCAGGTTCTTCAACCACAGGGGCTTCAGTCACTTCTTCAGCAGGGTCTTCAACTGCAGGCGCTTCAGTGACTTCTTCAACAGGAACTTCAGCCACAGGAGCTTCAGTCACTTCTTCAGCAGGAACTTCGGGTTCAGCCGCAGGAACTTCGGGTTCCTCCGGAGCCGTTTCGGTGTAATTCTTCAGCAGAACCGCCTTCGGGCTGGCATTAATGCGAGCCTCGAGCGCATCCATTTCATCCGTCGACTTCCGGTGCAGCTTGTCAGAAAGTTCCTTTCCGGCACCCGCATTGACGCCTTCAGGAGACACGATGCCGGGTTCGTACAGAGCGGTCACAGGCCATACGCCGTCACCGAAGTTGCCGATCTCACTGACGGTTTTTTCAGAAAGATCGATGAGGTACATGACCTGGGTTCCGTTTGCGGTGGCAGCTGAGTCAAAGCATGCCCAGAAAATGAATCCGTCGGAGTAATACATATTCTGGTAATAATAGGTGCACGGGATCCCGGTATCCATAACCTTGACAGCATCACCGAAGCCGGAATCTTCATCGCTTTGGATGTTATCAAGATCCCAAGAAATCGTCCAGATGCTGCCGTTATCCGCAAGCAGATAGTACTCCGCGGAGGTTGCCGTCCGGCTCTTCAGCGCAATGCTGGCGATCCAGGAGGCTTCTCCGCTGGCATCGGTCCCCAGATTCAGGGATACAATATCATAAACCCACCCGCAGTATTTATTACCGTTGCCGTCATCTTCCGACATGATATTGCCGAGAATGAGATTATTGCCATAGGCGTACACATAGAGTCCGCCGGCATAGTCTGCGGGCGCTGCCGCAAAGTCATTGGTCCAAAATCTGTTAGCGCCTATATCTATAAGGTTGTTGTAATTACTCTCCACGAACAGATACAGTTCACTGGCTCTTCCGGTAAAGGTCGCGCCGAGGTGGATATTATATTCCGAATCAACCAGTGTCGCGGAGTGCAGTTCCTCACCGAGCGGTTCCTCATGGCGTGGAGTAAACGTGGGAAGAGTCCCGGTATTGAAGTCGGAAACGAAGAGTTCGCTGTCTTCGTTGTACACGATACCGCGAAGGTCCTTTGTTACGGTCTCTACCGTGACAATACAGTCCGCAGACAGGCTCGGATTGCCGTTGGACACGGCGGTGATCACCGCTTCGCCTTCTTTTACTGCGTACACTCTGCCGTTTTCGTCAACCGAAGCAATGCTTTCGTCCGAAGAATGCCATGTGACCGTTGTATCGGCTGCCGTGATCGGCAGGATCTCATACTGAAGGTCAAATTTCTGACCTTTCATCAGTTTCAGTTCATCCGGGGTCACCGTCAGAGACGCCGGCTCGGTAGGATCGGTGGCAGAAGCGATCACGGTCTTGCGGTACAGATAAATGCTGCCCGCTTCCTTATCCAGACCGAACTCCTCGCCGAAGGTGAGATAGAACTTCTCGCCGGACAGATCGGTCGTGATCAGTCTGCTCTTGCTTTCATTCCAGCTCCAGTCTTCGGAAGAAGCAGCCGCTGTAAGCGCTCTGCCTTCTCCGCTTTCCACGGAAGCAAGGTACTTATCGCCGTTTGCCAGCGTGAAGCCATTCGCCGCTTTCCAGACAGCGCTCTCCGGCGCATAGGCGATGTAAGGCGCCTGCACGCTGTCATTGGCTTCGTTGACGTTGACGTCAGCCGCGAAGACCGTAGAGCCCGTGTGGGCAAGCACAAGGCCTTCACCGGCTTCGTTGACGTTCACGATCAGGTATTCGCCGTTGATGCTGAGTTTGTTAGTCAGTACGTAAACGATCTTTTCGTTCACGCCGTTGTCATTGACCTTAATGGCTTTGGCTGTTTCATTGCCCGCATAGTCGGCAGCGAAAATGGCAATGTAGCCGTTGGCATCCGCAATCGCTGCGGCAATATCCACATCCATAGAAGCGGACGCCTTACCGGGTGCCTCTTCCTGATAGATGATCTCGCCGTTCAGATCCATGACCGCGAAATACGCCAGTGCTTCGTTATCGGATGCCGATACGGTCAAGGTCGTGCCATCCAGCATAGCTTTCGTAATGGTCGGTGCCGTGTCATCGACCTTGAGGTCGAATCCCATCCAGGCACCCCTGCCCAGTACGTTTTCTCCAATAATGGCTTTAAGGTCCGCCGCGCTCAGGTGGCCGGCATCCGTATCAGTGATATCATCCGCTCTGAGCATGCCGTAATATTCCGGAATGGCATAGTAGCCGATACGGAACAGGTCACCTTCCTTCAGATTCGCAGACGCAGGAGTAAAGCTGATCGGAAGACGCACGGGCGTGGTATTCATCCACTTGCCCTGATTGATATGGTAGTACAGCGGTTCCTCATCGTATTTGCTCAGGCTGGCGAGCAGAACTTCGCTGACATCTCCGCCGTAATCGTCAACCAGCGAGACGGCGAATCCGGAAGTACCCGGAGTACGGATCAGTGTGTAGGTCAACTTCCCGATCGTCGATTTGCTGTTGACCGCAAGACGGTCATACGGGAATTCTTCTTCGACCGTATACGGGTTGCCAAGGAAGACGTATTCCTGACCGCCGTAATACACGGTCAGATAGTTGGTCAGGCTGCCGCTGTAAGGGAGCTTGAAGTCTTCCCCGTTGGTGGAGGCATAGTAGTAGTCCGCGTACGACTGCGCATCGAACATGGACGGTTCCGTCCAGCTGCCGTAGTAGGCAAGCAGCGGGATGCTGTGCTCGTGAGCCAGGCTCATGCCCTCATCCGTTGCCGTATCGCAGCTAAGGTAGGTATAGCCCTGCACAAAAATACCGTTCTCATAGTAGTAATTAATTAATCCGCTCAGATCGCCCAGCGTGATCGTGACCGTGCAGCTGCGTTCACCGTGCGGCGGGATCTCGCCGGGATCGGTATCCAGCCACAGCAGCAGCAGGTGAGCATCCCAGGAGGTGAGTTCTTCATCCCCGTCCATGTCGCCGGCTTCGATGCCGTCAGCCGTCAGATCACGGTTGGATACGATATAATCCAGGATCGCCTGAACGTCATCGGCATCCGTATCGCCGTCCTGATCGACGTCATGTGCATTGGTCAGATCGTCCCAGACATAAGAGACGGTATAATTCCCATCTTCTTCCGTCATGGCAAGCGCCATATCCGTCATATGGGTAAATCCGTCACCGAATCCATTGTACGGATACTGGATCATCAGATCAGTCGTCGTATCGAATGCCAGCGGATAATCCGTCAGGTTGTACGCCGTAAAGCTGTACTTATAGATGCCGGTGCGATCCGGATCGTCGCCGAATTCGGCCTTGACCTTGCCGTCGGCCGCCGCGCCGGTCTTCGCCGTCAGAGTGTCGTCATCCTTACCCATCATAATGACGGAAGGAGAGCTCATTGCCAGCGAAACCTCGGCACGTCCGGCGCCCTGCCGCAGGACCGGATAGTAGCTTTCATAATATGCATCGAGCATCGGAACTGCCGTAGACATCAGCAGGCTCTGTGCGATCGCGCGTTCGGAGTAGTTCTTGACCAGGCTCTTATTCGCCGCCTCAATATCGAAAGTCTCAAGATACTGAGCAACAAGAGCCGCCAGACCGGCAATATGCGGCGCCGCCATGGAAGTACCGGACATGCTCTCATACGCGCTGCTGCTGCCGACCACCGAAGTACCGTCGTCAGCCGAGATGTGCGTGCCGTTCACTGACCAGATATTTCCGCCGGGAGCCGCAATTTCCGGCTTCAGGATCAGGGAACCGGGGACGCCCCAGGAACTGAAGCTGGAAACGGTTGCTTCTTCGAGGGTGCCCGTTTCAAAGATCTGAGGGTCCGTAGCGATATTGACGGAGCCGGTATACACGTTGTAGTTGCCGACTGTGGTTTTCGTCGCTGAGGCCTTGATCTGAAGTGCCGCTTCCTGGCTGATGGAGAGCATCGTGAAAGTACCGGTGTAATCACCGATGGACATGCCGAAGACACCGCCGGCAGCATTGTTGGCAACGATCAGCGCCTTGGGGCTGAACGGTATCAGGTTGTTACCCTTGGCAGAGAAATTGATAGCGCCGCGGTTGATGATAACGATCTTCCCGGCAAGAGAGATCTCCGCATTGACCGTGGCATAATCTTCAGCTTCACCGAGAGCGTCAATATAGACGTAATTGCTGTCGCCCTGGATCGAGCTGACCGGCGCACCGTTTTGGCTGGCACTTTCCATGTAGTTGGTGGAAATAGAACCGTCAAAGACGATCGGCGACGCCACCGTCGCGATATTGTCGATCGAGGCTACGCAGAGGCTGTTGATAAAGCTTCCCGGAGAACCGACGGTGTCCATATTCGGATCCTCGGCATAAGGATAAGGGATGCCGTTCGGAAGTTCATCGGAGAAGGCGCCGCTGTTGCCGGCCGAGATCGAAACGATCGTCTTGGGATTGATGTCTTTGTCCGCCAGCTTATTCATCACACCCTGATATTCTTCAGAATAAGTGGTGCCGGGAGCCGCGCTGCCCAGAGACAGGTTGATGGTATTTGCGCCGAGGGTGATGGCGTCTTCGATTGCGACCATATAGTCGGAATCGTAAGCACCGCCGCCCTTGCCGAACACCTTCATAATGATCAGCTGTGCGTCAGGCGCCTGGCCGACGGCAAAGACATTTTCAGCCGCATCAACGAAGGAATCACCGCTCTTGATGTAACGGTTCGCCGCGGCGATACCGGCAACATGGGAGCCGTGCTCTTCCTGCGTGTCGTTCATATGAGTGACATCAGTATTTTTATCCCTGTAGTTGTAGCCGTAAGGGATCTTGCTGCTGATGTAGCTGCCGTTGCCCTGCAGCTGAGAAGACAGAGTGCTGAGGTCTCTTTCCGTGAGCAGCGTGCCTTCATAGCCATCCTGATCCAGCGAATACTCAAATGCGTCAGCGGCAAAGGACTGATGCGTGGTATCAAGACCTGTGTCGATGATCGCGATGCGCATTCCGGCGCCGGTGTAGCCGGCCGCCCAAACAGTCGTTGCACCGGTCATGCCGCTCGAAGTGGTAGCCGTATTCGGCTGATCGCCTTCTTCCGTGACAGGAGCTTCAAAATAGGCTTCCTGAACAACGGAACTCACGCCATCAAGTCTTTTGATAAAAGGAATCTCCTTCACTTTGACGGTCGTCGAAATGGCGTTCGTCAGCAGGGTCAAATGCCATCTGACTTCGATGCTGTGACCCAGAGCCGCCTCGATTTTCCGTGCCAGTGCATTCTGCTGAGCCTTCAGGGAATTGCGGTACGCAGCAGCATCGGCATTGGTGCCGATGTTCTCCGTCGTATACCCTGCATCCACAGCAGACGGGGCTTTCAGGAAAATCGTGACACGGACCGTCTTTTCAAGGTCTTCGGTGATGGGAGTAAGTTCTCCGACCTCCTCCTCGTTCGGGTCCTCTTCGCCCAGTTTCTTCACATGAAGTGATGCCGGGTCCAGATCTTCCAGTTCCAGCTCCTTGCTGCCGTCAGTCTGACTTTGCGTCGCCTGGGCGGCAGGAGCATCGGCTGCTTTACCGTTGTTCGCGGCATGACTTACATGCACATGCGAAAACAGCATGGCAGCAGCAAGCAAGATAGATAAGAAACGTCTGGTATTCTTATTCATGCTTTGCTTTTCTCCCTTCCTGTTTTTTCTTTTTAACCGTTCTCCGGTCAATAATATGCGAGAACAGCCCCTGACACATTTTTCATGAGTTAGAGGCGCTACGTACATACATAAAATAAGTTATCATATCTATATTGGAAGGTCAAGAAAAAAATCGCAGAAAAGCGGAAACTATTCTCATAAATACAGGTGTTTTTTGCCGATAATTCTATTTACAATCAACAATCCACCAATTTCGACCGTTTTCAGCCGTTATCACACAAAAAGCGCCGTGCTTTTTCACGGCGCTTTCATCTCTGCGGAAGAAGGGACTTGAACCCTCACGTTCGTCGAACACATGATCCTTAGTCATGCCTGTCTGCCAATTCCAGCACTTCCGCACGGTCTTTCGACCTGTCTTCTGCAGACTTTTGGCATTATAGCACTCTGTGTCCGGGAATGCAAGCGGTTTTTTTAAGATCCTTCGACTTCGCGCCTTTTATGGCGCTGCGCTCAGGATGACGCATTTTCTCTGTCATCCTGAGCGCAGCGAAGGATCTTCTCGCCTTTTCTCGAGAAGATCCTTCGTCGCTTTCGCTCCTCAGGATGACACGGTAGTGTCACTCTTTCTTAGCCAGTTTTTTCTGCAGCCAGTCCTTGCCGTCCACGAAGCGGGACACGATGTAGCTGGCCACATAGTCGCCGGCGGCGTTGACCATCGTGGCGGGCGGATCGACCAGGTCGCCGATCGCGAGGGCGATGGGGAAGGCCACGGACAGGTGTTCAGGGAAGAACATGGTGCAGAGCACGAGCTCGCCGGTGCCGCCGCCGCCCGGGATGCCGCTCATGGCAACGGAGCTGAACACGGCAACGATGATCGCAAGGATCGCACGGCCTGTGCTGAAGTCCTGGCCGAACATCGCGAAGAGGAAGGCGACCTTGATGATCGCGCTCATCGCGGAGCCGTCCATGTGCATCGTAGCGCCCATCGGCAGCACGATATCGGTGACTTCCTTGGAGATGCCGGTGTCTTCGGAAACTTCCATGTTGGTCGGGATCGTCGCAACGGAGGAGCAGGTACCGAAGGCGGTCGCCGCGGGCTTGAACAGATGGCGGAACATAGTCTTCACGGCGCCCTTGCCGCCGCCGAACTTCGCGTACAGCGGGAAGAAGGCAAACATGTAGGCGAAGCAGACCACGTAGTAGACGATGATGGCCGTCGCATAGTTGGTCATGAAGTCCTTGCCGTGGGTCGCGACCAGGCTGGCGAAGAAGCCGAAGAAGCCGATCGGCGCATAGTAGGTGATGATCTTGACGGTCTTCATCAGGGCGCCGGTGATGTCGGCCAGGAACTTCGCGGTGCGGGTCTCGGGGCCGCCGTTAAGCTGCACGCCGAAGCCGAAGAGGATCGCGAACACGATCAGCGGAAGGATCGCGCGGCGGCTCAGAAGTTCGTGGAAGTCGGGCTTCGTAAAGAAGTTGACGATCATGTCCGCAAAGCCGAGCGCAGTCGCTTCCGATTCCTCGTACTGAGGCTCCATGGTGAAGATCGGGAAGATCCGGACGATCACATACATGATGATGGCCGCGATGGCGGCAGTGCACAGGAAGACGATCACCGTGGTGCTGATGACCTTGCCGGCGCGCTTCGCGTTGTTCATGTTGGCAATCGCGGAGGAAATGGAGAAGAAGACCATAGGCACGACCACGCAGAACATCAGATTGATGAAAATGGTACCGAGCCATTCCAAAGCGGTGGCGCCGGGCCATACCGCACCGACGATGCAGCCGGCTACGATACCCAGCAGCATCAGGATCAGGAATCCGTAACTCTTGAAGAAACTGTTCTGTTTAGCCATGATGAGCCTCCTGTTTTTTTATAATTTCCCCAAGTATACGCAATTAGGCTTGCAAAATATACGCTTTCCGTGCTATGATTTGCGCAAATACTGCTGTATTTGCGCACGTAATGCGCGGGAAGGACCGCAAGATGGAAGAAAATGCTGTCAACAGGGGCTATCTGCAGGAAGAATTCCGCCTGTTCCACAACCGGGATACGCTGGGCGCCGTCACCGAGCTTCACTATCACGATTTTTACAAGATCATGATGCTGATCGAAGGGGACGGCAGCTACACGATCCAGGGGCGCCGCTATGAGCTCCTGCCCGGCGACGTGGTGCTTGTGGGACGTGGCTTCGCGCATAAAACGGAGTTCCTGCCCGGCCGGATCTACGAGCGCATCATCTTCTTCATCTCGCAGGATTTCATGGACAAGGCAGGTACGTCGCAGGCCGATCTTGCCGGGCTTTTCTCCGGCCGGGAAGGCCACGTGCTCCGTCCTTCGCCCACCGCCGCAGCCGAACTGTTCGGACTCGCCCGCGAATGCGAGCGGGAACTGAAGTCCTCTGAATTCGGAAGCGACATTGCGGCGCGCGGAGACCTCATCCGGATCCTCATTTCCATCGGCCGCACCCTTTACCGCGAAGCGCTGCCGCCCGTGCCGAAGGACGACAAGATCCTGCAGATCCTGCGCTACGTGGACGAGCATCTGGCCGAGGACGTGTCCGTAGATGACCTGGCGGACCGCTTCTTCATCAGCAAGTTCCATATGATGCGCCGCTTCAAGGCGGAGGTCGGCGTGACGATCCACCAGTATCAGTCGGAGAAGCGCCTGCTGGCCGCGCGGGAAATGCTGCGCGCCGGCACCGGGGCGACCGACGCCTGCTTCGCCTCGGGCTACCGGAGCTACTCCGCCTTCGCCCGCGCCTACGTCAAGGCCTTCGGTGTCACCCCCACGGAGAAGAACGAACCCTCGGGCAAACTCGAAGGGATACCGGAATAATAACAACCTGTCATCCTGAGCGAAGCGAAGGATCTTCTTGCTTTCTTTTTCGAGAAGATCCTTCGTCGCTGACGCTCCTCAGGATGACAATCTTCCGTATTTCAGGAAAATTTTCTTTGCCGGACGATCTCGAAGGCCAAAACACCGGCGGCGACGGAAGCATTTAACGAATCAATGTCGCCCTGCATGGGGATGGAGGCCACCAGATCGCACTGTTCCCGCACGAGGAGGGACACGCCGTCCCCTTCGCTCCCGATCACGAGGCCTATTGGGCCTTTCAGGTCCATCTTATACATCACTTCGCCGCCCATGTCGGCGCAGACGAACCACAGTCCTTTTTCCTTTAATTCTTTAATGGTACGCGTCAGGTTGGTGACGCGGGCCACCGGCGTGTAGTTGACCGCGCCGGCCGAGGTCTTCGCCGCCGTGGCCGTCAGGCCCACTGCCCGGTCTTTCGGAATGATGACGCCGTGGGCGCCGGCCAGGTTCGCCGTCCGGATGACTGCACCGAGGTTATGCGGGTCCTCAATCCCGTCCAGCAGGATCAGGAAGGGATCCTCGCCCTTCGCCTCGGCCGCTGCCAGCATCTCTTCCACCGTCTTGTATTCGTAGGCGGATACCGATGCGGCCACGCCCTGGTGCGAGCCCGTCTCCGACATTTCGTCGAGCCGCGCCTTCGCGACATATCTCACCTGGATGTTCCGTTTCTGGGCCTCCCGCACGATCGACATGACCGCCTCGTCCTTCAGGCCCTCCTGCACGTACAGGCGCTCCACCGTCCTTCCGGCCCTGAGCGCCTCGCGCACGGCGTTCCGGCCCTCGATGCGGCTGCCGTTTTCTTCCGCTTCATTTCTTCTGCCGCGACCGGTCTCACCCGCTGCGGCCCTCTTCTCATTCTCCGGTCTTTGCTTCGGCATAGGCCATCCCCTTCCTTACCAGTTCCGCGGCGCGTGCCGTCCGCCCGGACAGATACAGGTATCCGATCAGCGCCTCGAGCCCCGTCGCCTTGTAGTACTCCGCCGCACTCGCATGCTTCGTGACCGTCTCCGGCCGCGCATTTTTCCCGCGCCGGAAGACCGCGGTCTCCTCTTCCGTCAGTTCTTCCTGCAGGCCGTCCGCCGCCCTCGCCTGGCTTTTCGCCGTCACGTATTTCTGCACCAGGTCGTGCAGGGGCTTGCCGTGCAGTGTGGTCGTCTCGGCGAAATAAGTCCGCAGGATCAGGTCGTAAGCCGAATCCCCCACATAGGCCAGGGTAAGAACAGGCACCTGACGCAGGTCAGGTGCCGTGATCTTGAAGATTTCTCTTACTTTCTCTTCCATTTGACGCCCTCTTTGGTGTCTTCGAGCAAAATGCCCTTGCCGGCCAGTTCGTTCCGGATCTCGTCGGCTCTTGCATAGTTTTTCGCCTTGCGGGCCGCCTGGCGCTCCTCGATGAGCGCTTCGATGTCGGCGTCCAGAAGTTCTTCCTTCGGTTCTTCGATGCCCAGGATATCCGCCAGCTGCAGCAGGTTCGCGCGCAGCGCGTCCCAGCCTTCTGCCGTCGTTTCCTTCGGGTCAAGCGTGTTCGCGTACTTGACCATTTCGAAGATCACGCTGATGGCGTCCGCGGTGTTGAAGTCATCGTCCATCGCCTCTTCGAAGCGGTAGGTGAAGGCTTCGCGCGCCGCCCTCTCCTGCTGCGATTCCGCGCCGGGCAGGCCCTTGCCGGCCTCGTCTTTCAGGCGCACCATCGCAGTGTGGATGCGGTCCAGGCCGTTCTTCGCGGCTTCCATCAGCTCGGGGCTGAAGTTCAGCGGGCTGCGGTAGTGGGCGCTCAGCATGAAGAAGCGCAGGACCGAGAGGTCGTACTGTTTCGAAATGTCGCGCACCAGCAGGAAGTTGCCGAGGGACTTGGACATCTTGACGTTGTTGATGTTCAGGAAGGCGTTGTGCATCCAGTAGTGGCTGAACGCATGGCCGCTCGCCGCCTCGCTCTGCGCGATCTCGTTTTCGTGGTGCGGGAAGATCAGGTCCTCGCCGCCGCCGTGGATGTCGATCTCCTCGCCGAGGTATTTCTTCGACATGACCGAGCATTCGATGTGCCAGCCCGGACGACCCTGGCCCCAGGGGCTTTCCCAGAAGGGTTCGCCCTCTTTTTTCGGTTTCCAGAGCACGAAATCCATCGGGTCTTCCTTCTCGTCCTCGCCGGTCACGAGCAAGGTCCGGCTGCCGCTTTCGAGATCATCCAGGTTCTTGCCGGAGAGTTTGCCGTATTCCTTAAAGTTCCGCACGCGGAAATAGACCGTCCCGTTGACTTCGTAGGCAAAGCCCTTTTCGATCAGCGTCTCGATCATTTCGATCATGCCGCCGATCTCCTCGGTCGCCTTCGGATGGGTGGTCGCGGGCCGGACGTTCATGCCGGCCATATCCTTCTTGCACTCCTCGATGTAGCGCTCGGAAATGACGGAGGATTCCACGCCCTCGGCATTGGCCGCCTTGATGATCTTGTCGTCCACGTCGGTGAAATTGGAGACAAAATTGACCTTCCAGCCCTTGTATTCGAAGTAGCGCCGCACCGAATCAAAGAAGATCATCGGACGGGCGTTGCCGATGTGGATCAGGTTGTAGACCGTGGGACCGCAGACGTACATCCGCACCTTGCCTTCTTCGATCGGTACGAATTCTTCCTTGGTCCTGCTCATCGTGTTGTATATCTTCATGGTCTCAGATACCTCTTAATAATAGAAAATATGTGCGCCGAGGACCTTGTATTCGGTATAGCTCCTCGGGTGGCTCCGCCAGTCGTTGAAATCACAGAAGAACAGCCATTTGGTGTCCAGCACGCGGGCACCGTTGAAACAGTCACGGGCAATGTCCACGCATTTCTGCTTTGCGCCTTTGGCCAGGACGATGGCGAGATAGCCGTTGTCCACCGGGGTGAACTGGCCGCGGCCCATGATCACGTCGTAGAGCGTGGTCTGCCAGCGGGGGCTCAGGATCCGGTTGAACACGACGTTGCCGACCGCGACCTGCGCATTGTACGGCTGTCCGCCGCACTCGCATTCCAGCAGGGCTGCGAGGAGTTCCAGATTGGTCTTTCCCGTCGGATTGACGGCATTCGGATCGATGTTGGTACTGCCCACGCCGCGTTTGTCGTTCAGTTTCCAGCGAAGGTCGGACGGCAGGCCGCTCGAACTGCTGCCGGGATTGCCGCCCTGATTGTTCTCGGCTGCGGCTGCCGCGGCTGCCGCTGTTGCTTCTTCTTCGGCTTTCTTCCGGGCGGCTTCGGCGGCTGCCGCTTCCGCTGCAGCTTTCGCTGCGGCTTCGGCTTTCTTCCTGGCTTCCTCTTCTGCTTTCAGGCGGGCTTCCTCTTCCGCTTTCCGGCGGGCTTCCTCCGCTCTCTTCCGGGCGGCTTCTTCCGCCGCGCGGCGGATCGCCAGCTTCAGCTGTTCCAGTTCGTACTTTTTCTGCGCCGCCTGTGCCGCATAGGCTGCCGCTGCTGCCTTTGACGCATTGATCTTCTCCTGGAAGCCGTTCATCTTATCGATGATATTCTGCGTCTTCTCGGCCATCGCCGTCTGCTTTTCGATCAGTTCGTCGCGGTATGCCGTGATCTCTTCCTGCTTTGCGACACTTTCGGCTTTCAGTCTCTCCGACTCCGCCAGCGCCGCCTTGTAGGCTTCCATCATCTTGTTGTCATATTCACTGAGGGACGCGATGTAGTCCGCGCTGTTCATGACTTCGGCAAGGGAACGGGCGCCGGTCAGCACTTCCCAGAAGGAGCTGTTCTGCTGCTCATACATGTACTGGATGCGCTTGGCCATCGCGTCCTTCTGCTCGGCCAGAGTCGCCGCATTTTCCTCGATCAGCTGCGTATAGTATTCGACTTCCGCCTCCGCTTCCGTCAGCTTGCGGTCTGTCTCCAGCATCTCTTCCAGGAGGGTATCGATTTCTTCCTGAGCCGCCTCCAGTTCCGTCTGCAGTTCGTCATAAAGGCCCTGATAATAGGCGGCCTCGGCTTTCGCCTCCTGCTCTTTTTTCTCCTGCTCGGAGATATCGTTTTCCAGGCCGGATACCGACCCGGCTGACGCATAGGTACACGTACCGAGGATCATCAGCAGCGCAAGCAATGCCGCCAGCGGCCGTGTCATTCTCTTCAGCGATCGCATGTCCGACCTCCTTTCACAGTCTATCAGCGCTGTCATCCTGAGCGAAGCGAAGGATCTTCCTGTTTTACTCTTTTCGAGAAGATTCTTCGTCGCTCTCGCTCCTCAGGATGACAAAGTGTTCTTACAGTCTGAACTTATCGGCGAACCAGTTCCGCAGTTCGGCGATCGGGACGCGGACCTGCGCCATGGAATCGCGCTCGCGGATGGTCACCGCATGGTCTTCCTCGGAGTCGAAATCGTAGGTCACGCAGTAAGGCGTGCCGATCTCATCTTCCCTGCGGTAGCGCTTGCCGATATTGCCGGTCACGTCGAAATCACAGACGAAGTCGCGGGACAGTTCGCCGTAGATCTTCTCGGCCGGTTCCGCCAGTTTCTTCGACAGCGGCAGCACCGCGATCTTGACGGGCGCGACGGCCGGTGCGAAATGCAGGACCGTGCGGACGTCACCCTTCGCTTCGTCCAGGACTTCTTCGTCGTAGGCACCGCAAAGCAGCGCGAGCACCGTGCGTTCCACGCCGAGCGACGGCTCGATAACGTACGGCAGATAGCGCTCGTTCGTCTCCGGATCGAAGTAGGACAGATCCTGTCCGGAAGTCGTCTGGTGCTGCGTCAGGTCGTAGTCGGTACGGTCCGCGACGCCCCAAAGCTCGCCCCAGCCGAAGGGGAAGAGATACTCGAAGTCAGTCGTCGCCTTGGAGTAGAACACCAGTTCTTCGGGATCGTGGTCGCGCAGGCGGATGTCTTCATCCTTCAGGCCGATGGACAGCAGCCAGTTGTGGCAGAAGCTGCGCCAGTAGTCGAACCATTCGAGGTCGGTGCCGGGCTTGCAGAAGAATTCCAGTTCCATCTGCTCGAACTCGCGCACGCGGAAAATGAAGTTGCCGGGCGTGATCTCGTTGCGGAAGGATTTGCCGATCTGGCCGATGCCGAAGGGCACTTTCTTCCGGGTGGTGCGCTGGACGTTCACGAAGTTGGTGAAGATGCCCTGCGCCGTCTCGGGCCGCAGATAAATGGTATTCTTCGTGTCTTCGGTGACGCCCTGGAAGGTCTTGAACATCAGGTTGAACTGACGGATATCGGTGAAATCATGCTTGCCGCAGGTCGGGCAGGGGATGTTGTGGTCTTCGACGAAGGCCTTCATTTCCGCCTGCGAGAAGGCGTCGATGGGCTTCGGCAGTTCAAAGCCGTTTTCGCCGCACCAGTCTTCGATCAGCTTGTCCGCGCGGAAGCGTTCGTGGCACTGCCGGCAGTCCATGAGCGGATCCGAAAAGCCGGCCAGATGGCCGCTCGCCTTCCAGGTCAGGGGATTCATGAGGATGGCCGCGTCGAGGCCGACGTTGTAAGGGTTTTCCTGCACGAATTTCTGCCACCAGGCCTTCTTGACGTTGTTCTTCAGTTCGACGCCGAGGGGGCCGTAGTCCCAGGTGTTGGCGAGGCCGCCGTAAATTTCCGAGCCGGGGAAGATGAATCCGCGGTTCTTACAGAGGGCGACGATCTTTTCCATGGTTTTTTCCATATTTTCTGCTCCTTTTTCAGCTTGTATATAAGAAGAGGAAAGCGGGAACGGCAAGCCGCCCCCGCATTCACAGGCCCTGCCTGCATGCTCTATTTGAAGATGATGAAGGTGTCGGATTTGCTGCTGACCCGCACCGTATTGGCGTCGACAAGGGTCAGGGAACCGGACAGGAATTTGACCTCGCCGGCAAAGGAAATGAGCGACGAGCCGCTGACCGCAACCACAGTCACGTCCTCATCCTGAAGCGCATCGATCGGTGTCACGGTGTTGCCTTCGGCATCCTTAAGGCCGCTTAAGGCAAAGTTGCGGGCGGCGTATTCCGCCGTGCCCACCCGGAGAGAAGTGATGCCGTAATCCTCGCCCTGGAAATCGATGAAGGCGTTCAGGCTGTCGTAGTATAAGATCAGGGTCGCCATACCGTCTTTGACTTCGATCGTTTCGATGCGGACGGAGTCTTTACCCTTGGCATTGTTGTAACTGTCAACCCAATCGGCGATATACCCGCGAAGCGTCGCTTCGTCATAGCGGGCCTGTTCAAAGCCGTCATTGCTGAATTCGGTGATCTCGGCGGTGCGGATACTTCCGTCGCGCGCCACATAGATGCCGGTCGCCGTCGGCTTGAACTCGATCGTGACCGCCTCGGCAGTCGTTCTCGGTTCCGTATCAGTATCGGACGAAGAAGCTTTCGTTCCGTTGGTTGAGCCTTTCACATCACTGCTGGGGACGATCGGGGTATTCGGATTGCACTTGCTCAGCGCGATCACGATCACCAGTGCGACCACCAGCATGGGCAGCAGGATGCGGAGTATTCGTCTCATGAAAAACCTCCTTGGGCTATCTTGGACTAAAATCCTAAGTATTGTAACTTATAAATAATAAAAATGCAACGGGAAAATAAAGAAAATCAGGACCCGCCGGTGGGCAGGTCCTGATCTGCTCTTAGCGAAAGATTCAGGCTTCGGGGGCAGCCTCGACGGCTTCCTTGACCTCTTCGACGGTCTCGGCAGCCGCTTCCTTCACTTCTTCAGCCGCTTCTTCCGTTTCCTTCACGGCAGCAGCGATCGCTTCGGGGACTTCGATGGTCGCCTTGGCTTCCGCCGGGCGGTCCATCTCAAGGGCCTTGATGGAGATGCTGATCTTCTTGTCCGCGCCGTTGAACTCAACGACCTTCGCTTCGATCTCCTGACCGAGCTGCAGCACGTCGCTGGGCTTGTTCACGCGGTCCTTGCCGATTTGGGACACATGCAGCAGGGCGTCCACGCCGGGCGCGAGCTCGACGAAAGCGCCGAAATCGGTCATGCGGGCGACCTTGCCGGTCACGACGTTGCCGATGGCATATTTCTCTTCAGCGTCCAGCCACGGGTTCTGATCCGGGAACTTCATGGACAGGCCGATCTTCTTGCCCTTGATGGACTTGATGAAGCATTCCACTTCCTGGCCCACCTTGAAGACCTTCTTCGGGTGTTCCAGACGGCCCCAGCTCATCTCGGAGATGTGCAGCAGTCCGTCGGCGCCGCCGATATCGATGAAGGCGCCGAAATCGGTCAGGTTCTTCACCGTACCGGTCACGATCATTCCTTCCTGGATGCTCTCGAACAGCGCGGTCTCGGCCGCTTCGCGGCGTTCCTTCAGGACGCTCTTGCGGTCGCCGATGACGCGGCGCTTGCGGGGATTGCATTCGATCAGTTTGAATTCGATCTCTTCGCCCACGAACTTGCTCAGATCCTTGACGAAGTTCTCACCCGCCAGGCTGGCCGGGATGAAAATGCGGACGCCGTCCTTCATGACGCTCAGGCCGCCGGTGGTCGCATTCGCCACGGTGCCCTTCAGGACTTCGCCGCTCTCGCAGGCTTCATTCAGCGCTTCCAGTGCGCGGTCCTGCGCAAGGCGCTTGTAGGACAGCAGCACCTGGCCGTCGCCGTCGTTGACTTTCAGCACTTTGACCTTCATCTCATCGCCCACATGGACGGCTTCCTTCAGGTCAAGGTTGGCATCGTTCGTGTATTCGGACTTGGTGATCACGCCGTCGGCCTTGTAGCCGATGTTCAGGTTGATCTCATTGTCTTTAACGCCGATAACGGTGCCCGTTACCACGGCCCCCGTACGTATCTGGTTCAGGGAACCTTCTTCTTCCAGCATTTGTTCAAAGCTTACTTCTGACATAAGATTGAACCTCCTCAATGATTTTCTTTGGGGTGCTAGCCCCTGCTGTGATGCCCACGCTACGTACAGGTGTAAAACCGAGATTGCCTAAGTCATTTGCTGACTGGATGTAATAGGTCTTGGCACAATTAGCCCTGCATATTTCGCAGAGCTTCCTGGTGTTTGAACTTTGACTCCCGCCGATGACGATCATCGCGTCGACTTTGGCTGCGATAGCCTCCGCCTCCGACTGGCGTCTTTGTGTAGCATTGCAAATTGTATTCACAACAGAAATATCATAACCGCTCTTTTTTAGTTTTGCAACGATTTTTTCGAATTTTTGCAGGTTAAATGTGGTCTGAGAGACGGCAAAATAACGTTTTTCCGCGGTATTGGTGATAATATCCGTCTCATCCGCGATGATGAGCGGCTCGTCCCGGCACCAGCCGCGTATTCCCTGCACCTCGGGATGGGCCGGATCGCCGACGATGATGACCTGTTCGCCGCGTTCTTCGGACTCCTGCACAAGGCGGTGGATCTTCTTCACGAAGGGGCAGGTCGCGTCGGCGACGCTGTGGCCGAGTTGCTCCATGCGCTCCTGTTCTGCGCGGGTCACGCCGTGGGAACGGATGACGACGGTGCCGGGCTCAGCCTGCTCCAGTTCGTCAAGAGAGTTCAGGATCCGCACGCCGGCTTCTTCCAGTTCGCCCACCACGGTCTCGTTGTGGATGATGGGGCCGTAGGTGTAAAGGGGCTGTCTTCCGCTTTTCAGCAGATCCCATACCAGGCTCACCGCGCGTTCCACGCCGAAGCAGAAGCCCGCCGTTTCGGCCGTGATGACCTGCATGGGCTCTCTCTCCGTATCTGTGCCGCTCAGCGCTGCCGCTGTAATGTTCTCTGCTGCCGCGTCGTTCATCGCCGTCTCATTCTCCGTCAGAAAAGTGCGTATTCCGTTCGTCATAAAGGCCCAGAACGTAGCCCGCGACCATGTCGATGCCCATGTCCGAAGTATCGAGCAGGAAGGCGTCGTCCGCCTGCTTCAGGGGGGCGATCTCGCGGTGGCTGTCGCGGTAATCCCGCTCGATGATCTCGGCCTTCAGGGTCTCGAAATCGGGGGTCTCGCCCTTCGCCGTCAGCTCGTCGAAGCGGCGCTTTGCGCGCACGTCCGCCGAGGCCGTCATGTAGACCTTCAGGAAGGCGTCGGGCAGCACCACGGTGCCGATGTCGCGGCCGTCCATGACCACGGTCTTCTCGGCGGCGAGCTTCTGCTGGAGGATCGTCATCTTGGTGCGGACCGCCGCATAAACGGAGCTCGCGGAGGCCATTTTGCCGGTCTCCTCTTTGCGGAGATACGGGGTGACGTTCTCGCCGCAGAGGATCACCTGCTGCTGGCCGTCGACGTAGTCGATGGTGACGTCCGCGCTTTCGCAGGCCTTCGTGATGCCTTCCTCGTCGTCAGCCGAAAGGCCGAGCCGCAGGAAATGGATGGCCATGGCGCGGTACATCGCGCCGGTATCCACGTAAATGAGGCCGCGGCGCGCCGCGACGATCTTCGCAATGGTGCTTTTGCCGGATCCCGCCGGCCCGTCTATCGCAATATGTCTGTTCATTTCAGTCCTCCTTGTTGTCGGTTGCGCCTTTCCCGGCCGCGTATCCGGTCGACCAGGCGATCTGCAGGTTGAAGCCGCCGGTCGTTCCGTCGAGGTCGAGGACCTCGCCGGCAAAGTAAAGCCCGCTGACCTTCTTCGACGCCATGGTCTTCGGGTCGATCTCCTTCACGTCCACGCCGCCGCGGGTGACGACGGCTTCGTCGAAGCCGCGCAGGCCCGTGATGACCACCGGCAGGTCTTTCACCGCGCGGATGAGATCTGTGCGCTGCGCCTTCGAGACCGTCTGCACCTTCTGTGCCGGAGCGACGCCGGCCTGCCCGAGGATCACCGGGATCAGGGCCTTCGGCATCCAGCCGGCAAGGTAGGTGTCGAGCTGTTTCCCTTTGTTTTCCGCGGCTTCCCGGAGGAAACGCGCATCCAGCTGCTCTTCGCTGAGCGCCGGCTTCAGGTCAAGGTGCAGCCGCACCGGGCCTTTTTTCTTCACATTCTCCTCTTCGAGCGCAGTGCCGAGAAGCGCCGATGCCGAGAGGATGACCGGGCCGCTCAGCCCGAAATGGGTAAAGAGCATTTCCCCGAAGTCTTCGGTGATCTTTTTGCTGCCCTGCTCGACGAGGATGCCGACGTTTTTCAGCGAGAGCCCCATCAGGCTCTTCGGCGAAAAGCGGTCGGACAGCGGCTTTTCGAAGCGCGCGGAAAGCGGTACCAGGGAAGGCATCCGGTCGGTCACGCGGTGTCCGGCTTCCTCCGCAAAACGGTAGCCGTCGCCGGTCGAGCCGGTGCCCGGATAGGACAGGCCGCCGGTCGCCACGATCACGCGGTCCGCCTGCAGGGTTTTGCGTTTCGGCTTCCCCTCTTCGTCAGCGAACGTGCACACGACGCCTGTCACGGCGCCGTTTCTGATCTGCAGTTTTTCCGCCTGCGCACTAAAGATGACCTTCACCCCCGCCTCGTCAAGTGCCTTTTTCAGGGCCTTGATGATATCCGAGGCGTGGTCGCTGGCCGGGAAAACGCGCTGCCCGCGCTCGGTCTTCAGCTTCGTCCCGTGTGCCTCGACGAAACTCATCATGTCCCCGTTCGGGAAGCGGTCAAAGGCCGAATACAGAAAGCGCGGATTGCGGATAATGTGCGCGAAAAACTCTTCTTTCTCACAGGCATTGGTCACGTTGCAGCGGCCCTTGCCGGTAATATAGACCTTCTTGCCGAGCCGGTCGTTTTTCTCGAGGAGCGCGACCCCGGCGCCCGCTTCGGCTGCCGCGACCGCCGCCATCATGCCGGCGGCTCCTCCGCCGATGACAATGATCCGCATGGCCGCTCCTTACCGCAGTTTGATCTCGACGTCCGGCGCTTCCAGCGTCGTGAGCGCCTCTCTCGTACGCTGCTCCTTCGGCAGCTTCGTCACGCGGGCCGCGTGCTTCAACATCGCCTTCTCAAGGAAGTTGCGGACTTCGCGGGCATTGGCGAAATTGTCCGGCTTGTTCTCGCAGCGGGCCGTGAAGATCTCGAGCGCCCTTGCCTCCGCTTCCGCGGACAGGCTGTACTCGTTCTTCTTGCACATCAGTTTGAGGATGTCAACAAGTTCTTCCGGCGTATAATCGGGAAATTCTATGAAGTAGTTAAACCTTGACGTCAGTCCCGGGTTGGTCTTCAGGAAATCTTTCATCAGCTCGGTATATCCGGCCACGATGACCACCAGTTCGTCGCGGTAATCCTCCATCGCCTTCAGGATGGTCTCCACGGCCTCCGGGCCGAAGTCATTCTGTCCCTTGTTCTGGGTCAGGGTATAGGCTTCGTCGATGAAGAGCACGCCGCCCACGGCCTGGTCGATGACCTCCTTGGTCTTGATGGCCGTCTGGCCCACGTAGCCGCCGACTAAGCCGCTCCGGTCCACCTCGACCAGCTGTCCGGTCGGGAGGAGTCCCAGTTCGCCGTAGATCCCGGCGATGAGCCGCGCGACCGTGGTCTTGCCGGTGCCGGGATTGCCGTAGAACACCATGTGGCGGGACGTGCCCGCATTGGAGAGGCCGAGTTCCTTTCTCATCTGCTGCACGCGCAGAAGGTTCACGAGGTTCTCGATCTCCTCCTTCACGACTTCCAGGCCGACCAGAGAATTGAGTTCGGCCAGGATCTCGTCGATGCGGTCCTCGGAAAGGTCGGAGGTGTCCGTCTCACCGGCCTTCTCGGCAGCCGGCGTGACGACAGCCGAAGGCTTGCCGCCCGATACCGTGCCGGAGCTTCCGGGCGTCAGGACCACCGTTCCGGAAGAAGAACCGGAGGTCTTGCCCGACGTCTTCCCGGGCGTATATTTCACATTGCTGTTCTTGCCGGCCGTCACCTTGACGTTCTTGTTGCGGAACAGCCCGTAGGTCTCGATCGACTTGTCCAGCATGCGGATGTATTCCGTGAGCGCCTGGACCGCGCCCTGGTCGGGATCGCCGCTGCTCAGGGCAAGGAATTCACGGCCGAGTTGTTCGTAGGTCGCGATCAGGTAGGCCGTCTTCTTGTTCTGCCACGGGTCGTTCGGGATCTTTCCCTTGGCATCCGCCAGGATAAAATACTTCATCGAGGTCGGCAGTTTCTCCGCGTAGCCCACCGCGACCTTGTCATACAGGCCGGTGCGGTCGGTATAGGACAGGTCGTAGCCCAGATTGGCCTTGACGTAAGCCCGCTGCGCCGCGGTAAAGTTCCTGTCCTGCAGCGACAGATAGACGCAGAACTGCATCATGTCCCGGTGCAGCAGCCCCTTCAAGTCGTGCTGCGCCGCGTCGGACACGCGCGCTTCCGTGATCGCCCTGCACATCCGGTCACATTCTTCCAGACGTTCCATGATCGCCATTGCTAAACTCCTTATTGTTGATTTGAAGATCCTTCGTCGGCCTTCAGCCTCCTCAGGATGACAAGGCTGTCATCCTGAGCGGCCTCTCCTCTGTCATCCTGAGCGGAGCGAAGGATCTTCTCGCTGATTCACCGCTCTTACCCCTGCATCGACGCGATGATCGCCGGGATGCCGTAGGTGAAAATGCTCATGATCGTGGTCGCGAGCAGCAGGCCAAGGATCACGGCAATAAATGCTTTCTTCTTGTCAATATTCAGCAGGCACGCGATAAGAGACCCCGTCCACGCGCCGGTACCCGGCAGCGGGATGCCCACGAAGAGAACGAGCCCCCAGAACTCCGCCTTGCGGATCTTCTCGCTCTTGCCCATCGATTTGGCTTCCAGCTTCTCGACGAGCGGGCGGAACAGCTTCGTTTTCTTTAACGCCGCAAAGATCGGCGTGATGAACAGCAGGATGAAGGGCACCGGGATGATGTTGCCGATGAGGCAGAACAAAATGCCCTCCCAGAGCGGCATGCCGAGCAGCGCCGCCGCGATCAGGCCGCCGCGGAGTTCCACCAGCGGCACCATGGACACGATCCCCACGATCAGCCAGTTCGGCATCCCGGAAAGGACCTGCATAAACCAGTTCAGGATCTTCTCAGTCATTATTCCTCACGGAAGGCCGTACGGCCTGTCCTACTCATACCAAAACTACGCTCACTCCTGGGCGCTGCCGGTATCATAGCAAAAAAAAGCCGCCCCGTAAAGAGGCGGCTGCGCAAAATGATCCGAAACCTGCGGGAAAGAAGGCATAAAAAAACGCCGGTCTCAGCCGACATCATCTATGATAATCATCTATGTTGAACGAGCAGGGGCAGAAAGATTCGAACTCTCATCG
Source organism: Lachnospiraceae bacterium (assembly GCA_017428265.1). Taxonomy (GTDB): domain Bacteria; phylum Bacillota; class Clostridia; order Lachnospirales; family Lachnospiraceae; genus UBA6987. The sequence continues at coordinate 24,091 of JAFRRD010000024.1, forward strand.
ATGGTTTTGGAGACCACTGTTCTACCCTTGAACTATGCCCCTAAATGCTCCGCCCGATATTTATAGCACACCCGGGCGGAGCCTGTCAAGGGGCAAAAAAGGAAATATATACCACATATTTCTTTACTTGAATAAGGCGATCATTTCATGCACAAAAATACCAAAGAGCATCAATGCCAACGCAATATCAGCAATTATGCATCCTGTTATGCGCGTGATCCTTCTTTCAATGACTGTCCATTCCTCTTTCGAATGATCTTCTGCCGTTCCCTTTATTGCGTTGATATGCTTTGACGTATTGATCATCGCGAAAACCAGGACCGCGATCATGGCAAGCGCAAAAAGCACAAAGAAAAGATATGAAGACGAATAATGGAAAAGAGCTTTGATGACCAGACAAATGGCCCCGGAGATGGCCGGACTGATAATGAATCCGGCAAGCCAGAACAACGCCGTCCATCCGACTTCTTTTATCTCAATGTCATGATGTCCCCAGTCGCCCGGAAGCTCATCACTGTGATCCTTGAACCATTGTTTGAAAGACATATCGGAAAACCTCAATAAACAACTTATAAACCTCTGCCGATGCCTCTCAATTTGTACAGACTGCAAACCTGGTTCTCGTAGGCAAGTTCATCAGTGTTTCGATGAAGGGCACCGAAAAACGGCATACTGACAAGCGGATCTTCAACCGTCGCATCAGCGGGGCTTCCCGCATCCGGGAAACAGCCGATCTTCTGCAGTTGCCATTTCTCCTCGTCCTTCCTGCTCTTGAAATACAACTGCACGAGATAATCCCAGCCGTGGTCATGCAGCATCATTCTGAGGTATCCTAAAGAACGCAGTTCTTCATCCGTTTTGGGAATCGATCCGGGCGGGCATAGCGTAACATAGACCAGCTGCATGTGATGATCTTCCCGATCTAAATATTCACCGACTTTTCGAAATATAACATACCAGCCGGACAGTCCTGCCTTTTCGGCGGCAGGCTGCGAGAAAGCATGAATAAACGTGTCGCCGATGCGCCATTGCGGATCATAGGTTTTTCTGCTGCGATAGACTGCTTCTGGTCCAATACGGTCTTTTGACAGATACGCAATCAGTTTATCGAAATCCTTATTTCGGTTCGGCACTTGTTCTCTCAGCCGACCGACCGCCTGCAGTGCCTCATCTCTTATGGGCTGCGTCAACTCGGTTTTGCGGCAAAGAGTCAAGGCAAGAGCAACAAGTACATAGGAACGGTCATCCGCGTCACTCAGTTCTTTCCCGTATTCTTCGCGCAATAATTCGATCGAGCGGTCTCTGCCGTTTCCGCGTTTTCGCAGCACGGGATAACGGTCCAGGATCTCCTCGACAACGGAATTATACTCATTCAGGAAACGAAAGCCCACCTGCTTACCTCAGCGTTTCCAGCAGTCCCAGGTCGTCCAGGTATTCATCCATGATATCCTGTGCATATCTTTCCGCCTGGCGTTCCTCACCGATCGGTGTCAGCGATTCGGAATTGATCCATTGATAATAATGCGTCAGTTCATGAAGAAATGGCAGCAGGACCAGTATTTTCGCCTGTAAGGCACCTTTTTCATTTACCAGGTCCTGATAATCTCCCGCAGCGACCCGGATATACGGATCAACAGAATGATTGTCCGGCCATAAAAAAGTGCCGACGCATTGATCTCCGTCCCTTGCTGTCACGGTTTTTGACGATCTGACATATACAGGCACACGGACCGGAAACCAAAACCGTTCGCGGATCCATTTTGCCAGTTCTTTGAAAGCAGCCCTAATGTCCGGATCAACGTCACGGTCAAAGCGCAGTCTGAGCCCTGTCCGACGTCCCGGCTTAGCTATCTCTGGATCCTTCATCCAGTTTTCAGAGATCCAAATATCTTTCGCCATACTACTTCTTTTTCTTTTGCATTCGCTTTATCGCTTTCTGCGCTGCAGCTGCGATGTCCTTGTCTTTTGACATTAACTGAAATTCTATCTTTTTCTGAATCGAACCATCTTCATCACGATAATAACTTAACGCGTTTATCGCTAAAAATATTAAGTCTCTGGCGAATTCATTTGAATAAGGCAAAGCAGAATCAAGATATTCCAACAAGAAAGGTAACGCTTCTTTTACTTGCCATTTACCCAACAGTACCATTGTAAGCGGAAGCTTGACAGCGTCTTCCGGTTCTCGAAGAAATTCCAGATAAGATGAAATAAACCTCTTATCTTTTATTCTGTAAAAGGCATTATCATAGAAAGATGAATACCGATACGCCTTCCTTGCGGGAGAGGTCTTATAATGATTCAGTATTGTTTCCGTTGCCGAATAGTTCCCTTTTTTTCCGACAACGTCGGCCAATTCAGCGGAAACAAATTCATCATCGAATTTCCCAATGTATTTTAAGACAATGTCCAGCAGTTCTTGATCATCATTCTTTCTGTTTGTAAGATCCACAAGATAATGATAGTTATATCCCAGATCTCTGACTTCTTTAATCAGTCTGTCGCATATAAGCACATCATGCTTGTTTTCTTTTTCTCTTCTCCACTCTTTTTCATCTTCTATTGCCGACTTGTATAAAATACCCGCAACAAATTCATCTCTGTTTTTCGAGTTCAAGTTTTCACTCCCCCTTCAAAACAATTGCTGCAATGCTGTTCAGCAACAGATGATTTTTATCCCCACCACTGGCTAACAACTATTTCCTTTTCACCGACCAGCCGAATGTCCCGATCTTGTCGCCGAGCAGGAAATATTCACCGTGCGAGTAGGTGATAAGTCCCGCTTTGCCGAGATCCAGACGACCGTTTTCCTCAAAAAGGGCTTCATCGGCATGGACAGCGACCACGTCCGCCAGGAACATGTCGTGCGAGCCGAGCTCAAGGATCTGCTTCACGCGGCATTCGATCCAGACCGGGCTCTCGGCGACAGCAGGGGCTTTCGCAAGGTTCGGCGCCTTCACCGGGGTAAGCCCCGAGGCCTTCCATTTGTCGTGATCCCGTCCCGAGCGTACGCCGCACCAGTCCGCTGCCTTCGCGATCTTCTCCGAGACGAGGTTCACCACGAACTCGCCGCTTGCCTCGATCAGATGATGCGAGAAGCGGTCCTTCCGGATGCTGACGCTGAGCATGGGCGGGTCGGAGCAGACCGTGCCGGCCCAGGCAACGGTGAGGAGGTTCTGCACCCCCTCGCCGTCGCCGCAGCTAACCAGCACCGCCGGCAGCGGATAAAGCATGTTGCCGGGTTTTAACGAACGCTTCATTACAGCCCCATTTCCTTCTTCACTTCGCCGAAGCATTTCACCGCGAAATCGAGGTCTTCCTTCGTGTGGCCGGCCGAGATCTGGGTGCGGATGCGGTCCTTGCCCTTCGGCACCACGGGATAGCAAAAGCCCACCACGTAGACGCCTTTGTCGAGCATCCTGCGGGCAAATTCCGCCGCGACGCGCGGATCATAGATCATGACCGGAACGATCGGGTGCTCGCCGGGCAGCAGGTCGAAGCCAAGCTTCTCCATTTCCGCGCGGAAATAGCGGGCATTTTCGTGCACGCGGTCGCGCAGGGCGGTGGACTCTTCGAGCAGGTCGATGGTCTTGATGGTCGCGGCGCAGATGGCCGGAGCCAGGGTGTTGGAGAACAGGTACGGACGGGAGCGCTGCCGCAGAAGGTCCACGATCGGCTGGCGCGCCGCGGTGTAGCCGCCGGAGGCGCCGCCCATGGCCTTGCCGAACGTGCCGGTGATGATGTCGATCCGGCCCATCACGCCGCAGAACTCGCTGGTGCCGCGGCCGTGCTCGCCCATGAAGCCCACCGCATGGGAATCGTCCACCATGGTCAGAGCGCCGTATTCGTCGGCGAGGTCGCAGATGCCTTTAAGGTTCGCAATGTAGCCGTCCATCGAGAAGACGCCGTCGGTCGCGATGATGATCCTCTCGCAGCCGTCTGCTTTCGCCTGCTCCAGCTGCACGCGCAGGTCGTCCATGTTGTTGTTTTTATAGCGGTAGCGTTTCGCCTTCGCAAGCCGCACGCCGTCGATGATCGACGCATGGTTCAGTTCATCGGAAATGATCGCGTCGTTCGGCCCGGTCAGGGTCTCGAAGAGGCCGCCGTTGGCGTCAAAGCAGGACGAATACAGGATCGCGTCGTCGGTGCCGACGAAGTTCGCAATGCGGCGTTCCAGTTCCTTGTGGATCTCCTGCGTGCCGCAGATGAAACGCACGGACGACAGGCCGAAGCCCCAGCGGTCGTAGCTGGCCTTCGCCGCCGCGATCAGGTCGGAATTGTTGGCCAGGCCCAGGTAGTTGTTCGCACACATGTTGACGACGTGTGCCTTCTTCGTGGTATCGATCACGTCGCGCTGCGGCGTGGTGATGATGCGCTCCTCGCGCCAGGTCCCCGCCTCGCGGATCGCATCCAACTCCTTTAAGTAACTCTCTAATGCAGTTTTCATTATGTCTCCTTTCATCACTCCCTGTCATCCTGAGCGCAGTGCCCGCAGGGCACAAGCGAAGGATCTTCTTGCTGTTTGGGTTGAAGATCCTTCGTCAGCCTGCGGCTTCCTCAGGATGACACCTGCGGTGTCATTTCGTCCAGTCCAGGATGACTTTCCCGGAATTGCCGCTGTTCATTGCGGCAAAGCCCTCTTCGAATTCGGTATAGTGGAAACGGTGCGTGATGACGGGGGTCAGGTCCAGCCCGCCCTGCACCATGTAGCTCATCTGATGCCAGTTGTCCATCTTGCGGCCGTAAATGCCCTGGAGCGTCAGGCCCTTGCCGATGATCTGGTTCATGTCCAGCTCGATCGGTTTGTTGCCGAGGCCGAGCAGCGAGACCTTGCCGCCGTTACGCATCACGCTGACCATCTGCTTTAAGGCCGGGCCGGCACCGGACATTTCCAGACCCACGTCAAAGCCTTCCACGAGGCCCTGTTCCTTCATGACCGTGGGCAGTTCCTCGCGTCCGGTATTGACCGCCGCGTCCACGCCCATCTTCCGGGCAAGTCCGAGCCGGTAATCGTTCAGATCGGTGATCACGACGCGCCGCGCGCCCGCATATTTGCAGATCCCTGCCGCAATGATGCCGATGGGACCGGCACCGGTGATCAGCACGTCCTCGCCCACAAGGTTCCACATGAGCGCCGTGTGCGTCGCGTTGCCGAAGGCGTCGAAGAAAGCCACCACGTCCTCCGGCAGGCTCTCGTCGATCAGGATCAGGTTCGTTTCAGGGATGCAGACGTACTCGGCAAATGCGCCGTCGCGGTCCACGCCCACGCTCTTCGTGTTCTTGCACCACTGGATGTTGCCGGAGTGGCAGTTGCGGCAGTGGTGGCAGGTGATATGGCCTTCGCCGGATACGCGCTGGCCGATCTCCACGCCCTTCACGCCGTCGCCGACCGCCGCGATCTCACCCACATACTCGTGGCCGATGGTCATCGGCGGTTTGATGTGTTCCGCAGCCCACGGATCCCAGTTGTAAATGTGCACGTCCGTGCCGCAGATCGCGGTCTTGTGGACCTTGATCAGGACCTCGCCCGGGCCGGGGACCGGCACCGGCACTTGCCTCAGTTCAAGCCCGACGCCTGCGCGCGGCTTGACGATGGCATCCATCATCTGTTTCATTTGTCTCCTCCCGCGGTCCTGCCAAGCAGCTCTCCCGCTTCTTCAACGGTCGGCAGAAAATGCACGCCGTCTATTTCCTCCGCCGCGATGAACTCCGCGTTCACCATGGCGTTCAGCACCTCTCTTAACGGCTCATAGTAGCCGTTGATATTCATCAGAATGACCGGCTTGTCGTCGACCTTCAGCCGCGCCAGCGAAATGACATCCGAGACCTCGTCGAGTGTCCCGGGGCCGCCGGGAAGCGCCACATAGGCATCCGCCAGGCTCATCATTGTGGCCTTCCGCTTGCCCAGGTCCGGCACGACCATGCAGTTCTTGAGACCGGGGTGCTTTCGCTCGAAGATCTCCGGCATCGTGGTCATCACGCCGATGACCTCGCCGCCGGCTTCCAGCGTCGCGTCCGCCACCGCGCCCATCAGACCGTCGGTCGCGCCGCCGTAGACGAGGGTGCAGCCGTGGCTGCCGATCCAGTGCCCCAGATCCTTCGCCGCCTGCAGGAATGCGGGATCGTTCCCGCATTTCGAGCCGCAATATACGGCAACTTTCATCATACGCTCCTTTCACGGGCGGCGCGGCGCATCTGCCGGACTGCCCTTATGTGAATACGTTCTTTCATCTTCTGCCCTGATTATAGCACAAAAAAACCGCGGAGCAATATGTCCGCGGTCAGTATACAAAATTTTATCTCAGTCCGTATCACGCGGACAGATGTCTCATATTCCTTGTCACGCTTCTTCCGCGATCTTCCGGGCGACATATACGCCGCTGGCGGAGGCATGGGACAGGGAGTGCGTCACGCCGCTGCCGTCGCCGATCACATAGAGGCCTTTGTGGCAGGTCTCGAGATTCTCGTCGATCTCCACTTCCATGTTGTAGAATTTGACCTCCACACCGTAAAGGAGCGTCTCATCGTTCGCAGTGCCAGGCGCGATCTTATCCAGAGCGTAGATCATTTCGATGATCCCGTCCAGGATGCGCTTGGGCATGACCAGAGAAAGGTCACCGGGCGTTGCCGAAAGCGTCGGCTCAATGAAGCTCTGGCGGATGCGTTCGGGCGTCGACCGCCGCCCCTGCACGAGATCGCCGAGCCGCTGCACGATCACGCCGCCGCCCAGCATATTGGACAGCTTCGCGATGTTCTCGGCATAGGCTGTCGAGTCGTTGAAGGGTTCGGTGAAATGCTTCGCCACGAGCAGGGCGAAATTGGTATTCGGCGTGTGCAGCGCGGGATCCTCGTAGCTGTGGCCGTTCACGGTCACGATACCGTTCGTATTCTCATTGACCACCACGCCGTGCGGATTCATGCAGAAGGTCCGCACCAGATCGCCGTATTTCTCTGTCCGGTACACAATCTTGCTCTCGTAGAGCTCATCGGTCAGTTCCGAGAAGATCTCGGCCGGCAGTTCCACGCGCAGGCCGATGTCCACGCGGTTCGAGCGGGTCTTGATCCCGAGATCCCTGCAGATGGATTCCATCCATTTGCTGCCGCTGCGGCCCACGGAGACCACGCAGCGCGGCGCCTCAAAGCGCTCACCCTTCGCCGTCACGGCAAAGCCCTCTTCCGTCTTCTCCAGCTTCTCGACCGGGGTGTGAAAGAAGAAATCAATCTTATCCTTCAGCTCCTCGAAGAGGTTCCCGAGCACGACGTAATTCTTGTCGGTGCCGAGGTGCCGCACGGAAGCGTCCAGAAGATGGAGCTTGTTCTGCAGGCAGAGTTTCTTGATGTAGGTGCTGCCGGTGGAATAGAGTTTCGAGCCCTCTCCGCCGTTCGCCATGTTGATCGAGTCCACGTACTGCATCAGCTCGGTGGCTTTGGCCTTGCCGATGTGCTCATACAGCGTTCCGCCGAAATCGTTCGTGATGTTGTACTTGCCGTCGGAGAAGGCGCCCGCGCCGCCGAAACCGTTCATGATGGCGCAGGTCTTGCAGTGCACGCAGGATTTGATCTTCTCGCCGTCGATGGGGCAGTGCCGCTCTTCCAGCCTGCCGCCGGCTTCAAACACCGCGATCTTAAGGTCGGAACGCTTCTGCAGCAGTTCATAAGCCGTAAATATACCGCCGGGGCCGGCCCCGATGATCATGATATCGTAATGCCTGTTCATGTCAGTTCCCCGGATTCATGATCTTGCAGAAGACGAATAAGCGTCCGTCGTCCTGAAGGTGGGAACAGGTGCACAGACAGACCAGTTTATCCCCGTAGGATACCGAAACGGTCGCCGGATGCAGCGAGCGCGAAATATAGCCTTGTATGCCGCGGTTGAAATCCTGAGCCCCCGCATAGTTCAGCGTGATCTGCTCCGTCCCGACACCGAGCACAACGGCAAAGGGCTTCAGCGTATAGATCTTTCCGGGCGTATATAATCTGAGTTCCTGATTATTGTAATAATAATCTCTCGATCTGTAGTCCGTAAGATGGCCGAACATCTTGCCGCTCTTCATATGATGGCCGAAGATATACGTAATATCGTCCTGCAGAAAGTTGTTGTCACAATGTACGAACAGTGTCCCGTTGGCATTGACCGTGCCGTTGAACAGATGTTTTAAATAGTATGAATTGTCCTTTCCCTGAACGACAGGATAACTAACATAGCCTTGCAGCCCCTGCAGCCAGGCAACGGAATCGCTGTTGGCCTTTTTAAGGCTGGTAAAGTCCACACTCAGAAGGCGCATCGGGTCCGGTGCTGCCGTTGTCGTAGGCGGTTCCGTCTCGGGATCCGCTTCGACCGTCATGAGTGCAACCGATTCTTCGGTCTCGTCAACAGGCTTCGTCAACTCACCGGATGTCTCCGCAGGAGACGGTTCTGTCTCTGTCGGGGCTATTTCAACAACAAATTGGTTCTCGATATTATTATAGACGGCTTCCGCCTTAAGGTTCCGTATAACTGTTGCCGCGATCTGATAGCCGCTGTATCCCATCACACACAGAAGAAGGATGATAAGCAGCGGGTACAGCGCCTTATTTTTCTTCTTTTTGTGGCTTTTATGTGTACCGGTCACACTGAGGTCCTCCTGCGGAACCGGTTCCTCATCGAGGTCCAGTTTCAGCAGGTCTTCATCCGCTCCGGTATTGGTATGTTTCCTGAACTCTTCCGCCATGGTTTCTCCTTTCCTGACAGCAGAGGATTATTATAGCACAGCTTTTCCGTTTTGTCCACGGGTACGCCGGCCGGCTTTCTCCAGCGTGCAGGCAGACTGTTTTTTTCTCTGTCAGCGGATGTCCCTGAAGCTGCGCAGCACGGTGCTGTAGATCAAAGTCCGGGCAACAGGTTTGGCCGATGCCTGCTCCAACGCCCTGCGGTAGTATTCCAGCTGCGTGCGGTAGCGGCCCTCCAGCTCGCTCATCTCCGCGACGCAGTCGGTCTTGTAGTCGGCAAGGATCAGTTTTCCGTCTTCTTCGAAATACAGATCGATGATGCCCTGGACGAGGACGCGTTCACTGCTGTCTGCGTGTGCCGGGTCGATCTCCGACAGCGGGACCCCCAGGATGAAAGGCTGCTCGCGGAAAAGTTTTCCTTCCGCATCCGCGCGGCGGACGCGTGCACCGAGCGGCGTTTCGAAGAAGGCCAGGATCTCTGCCGCAGGCACGGCTGCTGCTTCTTCTTCGGTCAGGAGTCCCCTGTCTTTCATCCCGGCGATCTGGACATCCACCGAGGCTTCATCCGTCAGTTTCGCGATCTCGAGGTGTTCCATGATCTTATGATACACGGTGCCGCGTTCGGCGCCCGTAACCGTACTGCGGCCGGCAGCCTCATACCGGGGCGCCGCTTCGCTCTCCTTCCTTACGGAAGGCAGTTCTTCCGGCTGCTCCTCCTGCTCTTCTGCCTGCATGTCCTCCTGTGCTTTCTGCTTCAGTGCCGAGACCGTATAGATCCCCCGCACGCCGGCCAGCGCTTCGTAAGGATAGCGAAAATGCACGCGTTTGTCGAGAGCTTCGCCGATCTCAGGCGGATCATTGCGGATGGCTTCCATCCGCTGCCGCAGCTGTTCCAGGCTGAGCGCGCTGCGCAGAGTTCTCTTTTCGTGTTCCGCCAGTTCCTGCACCGTTTCCGGCATCATGCGAAGGTGCGGTGTTCCGGCTGCGGCAGCCATCAGGATCCAGTCCATATAGGAGTCGCCGGCTTTCAGTGCGTAGGACGGCAGCGGACCGCCGTTTCCCTTCAAATGCGCATATTTATCCCGCCAATGCCGCGCATCCTTTGCGGTACCGGAAATGAACAGGTACTCCTCTGCACGGGTCATGGCAACATAAAGCAGGCGAAGCTGTTCCGCCTTGAGTTCTTCCCGGATCAGGTCCACGGCGTAGGTCTTGCGGAGGTTTTTGATCTTCAGCCGGGTCTCCCGGTCGCGGCTCTCCAGCACGACGCCTTCCTTCTCGTGGATCAGGACACTGCCTGTCGCATCCATAAGGTTGAACTCTCTTGAAGCATCGGCCAGGAAGACGACCGGGTACTGCAGCCCCTTGGAGGAGTGTATGGTATCGATGTGAACGACGTCGTCATCGTCCTGCACCGGCGCAGATTCACCTTCATCGGTGCCGTCCCGGATGCGGTCGATGACGCTCTCCATATAGCGGTTGAACTGGAACAGACCGCGGTAGCTCGACTTTTCGTAAGCTTCCGCCTTGTCCAGCAGGGCTTCCAGGTTCGCGAGCCGCGACATGCCGCCGGGCATCGCCCGCAGATACAGTTCATAGCCGCTCTCCGTCATAAGGCTGTGGATCAGTTCGGGAATGGAACTGACCTCTGCCTGATCCCGCCATCTGTCCAGCTGCTCCAGGAAAAAGCCGACCCTGCCGAAGCGGTCCGGTGCCAGATCGCGTGCGGCGAGGAGGCGTTCGTACAGCCCCTCCGCCTCCGGCGCCTCCTTCTTCGCGAAGCCCACAATGTCCGCCAGGGCACTATCGTCAAAGCCGCCGAAAGGCGAAACCAGGACCGCCGCGAGCGGGATGTCCTGCCGCGGGTTGTCGATGACCCTGAGAAGGGCCAGGACCGTCTGGACCTCCTCCGTATCGTAAAAGCCGTGCTTCAGCGGTGCGGCGGCGGGGATTCCCATTTCCATCAATGTTTCCACATAGATCCGCGCATCCTTCATCGTCCGCATCAGGATCTGAATGTCTTTGCGTTCCACTTTCCGCGTTTTGTCCGGACTGCCGTCGTTCAGCACACCGTTTTCCAGCAGTTCCAGGATCTTCCGTCCGATACGGGCCGCCTCGGCGGCGCGGTCTTCCGCCGCGGTACCGACGCTTTCGCACAGCAGGATCTCCGGCACATGGCCGTTTTCGTCAAAGCCCGTCGCCCCGAAATTGAGCTGCGCGCGCTCATCGTAAACGATGCCGCCGAAGGGCTCATCCATGATCCGGCGGAACAGGTCGTTCACGCCGTCCACGATCTCCCTGCGTGAGCGGTAGTTGGCTGACAGGTCGATCCTGCGGCAGACGGCATCTTTCGCATCGCTGAACGTCCTGTACTTGTGCAGGAAGATCTCCGGATTCGCGCGGCGGAAGCGGTAAATGCTCTGCTTGACGTCGCCGACCATGAAGCGGTTCGGGCGGCCGTCCTCCTCGCCGGAGAGGGCCCACAGCAGCGCATCCTGCACGTTGTTGATGTCCTGATATTCGTCGATGATGATCTCGTCGAATTCGGCAGCCAGCTGTTTTGCCAGATCGGTGCGCGTGACGGTTCCGTCTCCGGCCTTTTCGATCAGCAGGCCGAGCGCATAGTGTTCGATATCGATAAAGTCCGCGATGTTGCGGCTTTTCATTTCCTCCCTGAAACGCGCCGCGAACTCGCCGGTCAGCCTGATCAGCGCCTTCTTCGGTTTTTGCGCCATCCGGACCTCTTCAACGTGAGTCGCCGACGGTCTGCCGTAAAGTCCCTGTAGTTTGGCGATTTCCGGTTTGATCTTTTTGTTGCGGGTGTCCGCGATCCGCTTATCCAGTTCCTCATCAAGGTAAATCTTTCCCTTGACGAGCTGCGGCTTCGGGCCAAATTTCACTATTCCGGAAAGCGTCTGCCGCATCCCGGCAAAGTCCTGCGCCAGGATGCCGTCGAGCAGGGCCAGATCGTTCTGAAACATGGACTTGAAGCGGTCCTTCTGCGGCGCTTCGCTCTGTTCAGTTTCCTGCTGCAGCGCGGTGATGCGCCCGCGGACCGCCTCCAGTTTTTCGCGCAGGTTCCCGTACGCCGCCGCGATCCACTCCTGCTGCCAGAAGGCCTCTTCATCCTCCGGCTGCGGCTTTTCCGCATCTTTGAGCCAGTCGTCGGGATAGAGCGCATTCTGCGCGGTATCGTAGAGTTTCTTTACCATGTCGCGGACGGTCTTATCGCCTTTTTCCGAAGAATAATCGGTCAGCAGGTCCAGAAGGTCCCGCTCGTCCCCGGCGGTGTATTTCTCCTCCAGGAGAGCGTCCAGCACGTCATCCTTCAGCAGGAGCAGTTCGGCATTGTCCGCGATCCGGATGTCCGGAGACACGTCGATCTTATCGAAATAGTTCCGCACGAGGAAGCCGCAGAGGCTGTCCACGGTACAGATATGGGCCTGCGGTGCGATTTCCGACTGCAGGCGCAGCCAGGCAGAACCAGAATCCGCCTCCAGCGCCTTCCTCAGTTCACCGATCAGTTTGGCACGCATCTCGGACGCCGCCGCGTTCGTATAGGTCACGATGATCATGCGGCGCAGGTCGCTGCGCTTTTCCGGATCCTTTTCCTTCAGGCGGTCAAGCACATGGGCGATCAGCGTCGTCGTCTTGCCGCTGCCGGCCGCGGCCGCGACCAGCAGGGATCCTTTCCTGTGGCCGATGACCTCTTTCTGCATGGGACTGGGAACGAAGCTCATTGTACCGCCTCCTTCTTCTTTGCGCTGTCCACGACTTCCTGACAGAAATCATCCATCCCCATCGTTTCAAAGCAGCGTGCCTTCATGCCGGGGATCCGCTCGTCGAAACGGCAGACGCTCGCAAATTCGCAGTAAGTGCAGGCGCTCTTTTTGCCGTCTTCGCTTTCCGCGGGACCGACCGTGATCCTGCCGTCAAGGATCTCGCGTCCGAGCTGGACCTCATGATCCCGGACCCAGCCGCAGATCAGTTCCAGCGTCGACGCAGCGACCGCGTTTTTCCCGTTCTTGCCGTAGCTCGCATCACCGGTCACGGATTTGGCTTCCAGCGCGGTCATTCCGGAAAGTTTGTATGCGCTCTGCAGCTTTTTAGCCAGTTCAGCGGGATCGTCGCTGTATTCATCGATCCATTTATCCGTGAGGACGGCATAGTAAAGCCCGCCCGGCATGGCATTTCTGCCTTCCCGGCGCGCCTTGCCGAGTGCAGCGTCCAGATAGGTAAAGAGCTGCAGCTGCAGGCCCGCGTGGAGTTTTCCCGCCTCCAGGCTACGGTCCGAAGTCTTGTAATCCACGATGCGGATCCAGTCCGTCCCGTTATTTTTCCAGACATCCAGGCGATCGATCTGGCCGTTCAGTTTCATCGACCTGCCGCCGCCGAGATCCAGAACGACTGCGTCGCCTTTGTCGCCGAAACGCAGTTCGAAACTTTCCGGGACGAAGCCGTCGTCCTTCTCCATTTCCGCCATGGCTTTGATCTGCCGCGTGAAAAGTTCCTTCCAGCGGCCGAGCAGATAGTCTTTATCAGCCTTATTCTGCAGCTCGGTGTCGCTCCCGGCAGCCGCTGCGGCTTCGATCCCTTTCCGGATCAGTTCGCTTTGCTCTTCCTCGCCGAGGTCCTTCAGCATCCGGCCGCTTTCCTTCACGCTGCGGAGGATGACCTCCATTACCTTGTGGAAGAAGGTGCCGTGGTCCGCAGCCTCCCAGGACAGTTCATCTCTTTTTTCAAGTCCCAGGCCGTACTGCAGAAAATGCCGGTAGGGGCATTCCGCGAATTTTTCCAGACGGGTCACGCTTCCCCGCAGAACCGTTCCGAAGAGGGCTTCGGCCTGCGCAGACGTGAGCGGAACCGGTCGGTAACAGCGAAGGGCGCCGTCTTCCAGCTTCTCAAGCCGCAGGGCAAAGCCCGGCGACTGCGCGAGCAGGGCATAGAGTTCGTCCCAGCCTCCCTGTTTTTTTCGGATCTGCTCCGCAAGTACGCGCGCCGCCGATTCCTCTCCGGCTACCGCGTACAGCGGGTCTTCACGGCATACTTCGCCGAACGGCTTTACGGAAAGTTTGGGAAACAGAGCCCCGATCTCCCGAAGGACCGGGCTTTTGCCGAGTTCCTTGCCGTCGCCGCCGACTTCGGAAAAGCTCATGTACAGTCGCTCCGCCGGCCGCGTCAGCAGGCGGTAGATATAGAATCGTTCTTCGAAAAGCGCACGTTCGTCGGTATAACCGAGGTCGGGTTCGAACTGCTCCAGCTGGACACGTTCGCGGTCGGTGATGATGCCGCCGCTCCGGCCCGTGCCGGGGATCACGCCCTCGTTCATGCCCAGGACGAGCAGGGCTTTCACATCGTTGTAGCGGCTGCGCTCGACGTCACCGATCACGAGCTGGTCCGGCTCTGCCGGCAGACGTCCCAGTTTCAGGCTGTCCAGTCCGGACTTTGCGAGCAGGACGAAGTCCGCTGCGCTCAGGTTCATGCCGCCGATGAACTTCTGCATCTCCGCAAAGAATTCGCAGACGCTGTCATATACGCCTCGCCATTCATCTGCCTCGCGGAGTTTTCCGGCCGCCTCATAGGCGTCCGCACGCTGTGAGAGCTTCTCCTTTGCGCCGAGCGTCTCCAGGAAATCCAATACGGCGCCGGCCATTTCCCCTGCGCCGGCACGGCCTTTTACCGTCTCCCGCAGGGCAAGGAGCGGGCTCATTGCCCGTTCACGGTATTCGTTCAGGACGGACAGCGTCTCCGCTTTCCGGGCTTCATAGTCTTCATCCGATTCATAGCGCAGGCGGGACAGGCGGGTATACTCCTCCGTCATGGGCTTTCTTCCCGAGCGCCCGCCGCGGATCCCGGCTGCCAGCAGATAGTTTTCCAGAACATCGGTCTCTTCGCGCGTGAGCGGGCTGCCTTCATTTTTCAGATAGCGGAGCACGCTGTCGCGGTCGAAATTGCCGGTCACGGCGTCCAATGCCGCCTCCGTCATGCGGATGAGCGGATGCCGCCCGAGCGGTGCACGGCGGTCGGTGAAATACGGGATCCCGGCTTCCTTCAGGTCTTCCTCAAGGAAAGGGATGTAGCGGTCCCGATCCCCCACGGTGAGTGCGATCTCGCGCCACTGCAGGCCTTCTTCGCGGGCCAGGCGGATGACCTCCAGTACGGCTGCGCGGCACTCCGTGCGCACGTTCCGGCAGGACAAGGCTGCGATATGTTCCGGCTTCCCGGCGAATGTCTCGCGGTCAAAGCGCATCAGATGCTGCTCGAGGAAGGCAAGGTCTTCCGCTTTCGCGATCGGCGACGGGATGTCTTCGGCATAGGCCGTTCCCTTCACGGCCGTTCCGGCCTCTTCTGCACAGCGTTTGATGCTCCCGATCGCGGCGGCGCTCATGCCGAAAAGCTGCTCTTTGCCGCTGTGGCTTCCGCTTTCCGCCTCTTTTTTCGGGACCGTAAACACAAAAAGGCTCTCCCGGCTCCTTTTGATCAGTTCCGTGATGATCCGGTACTGCACCGTGGTAAAGCCGGTAAAGCCGTCAAAATAGAGATATGCACCCCGGGCACAGTCCGAGCGGGGAAGGAGTCTGACCAGCCGCGGCAGGGTCTCTTCCGCCGTCATTTTCCCGCTGCCGAGACGGGTCTTAAAGGCGCTGTATATCGCCGCAAGGTCCTTCAACTTAGCCGAAAGCAGGGGCGTGATCCCCTCGCCGTCCGCGATCTCCTGCAGACGTACGGGGGAAATGTCGTTCATGTCCCATTCCGCAAAAAGGCTCCCCAGTTTCGTCAGAAAACCGGGTCTGCCGATCTGTTTCGCATAGATCGTCAGGTCGTTTTTCCGGTCCTCCGCGGCAAGCGCCAGAAGCATCTGCTTTCCGTTTTCCCCCAGAAGCTGCACCTTTTCCGCGGAAAACTCGCGGAAAACGCGCTGCGCAAGATGCCCGAAACTGATGACCTCAATGTTCAGCATGGCCTGCCGCGGGTGGGCGGCAATAAAGGCCTGCTGCGTCGTGAAGGTCGACTGTTCAGGCACGATGACGATATGGCGGGACGACGGGTCCTCCAGGCTCTTTTGGATCACATGGTTCCGAAGCGCCGTGGACTTGCCGCTGCCGCCTGCGCCAAGCAGAAATCTGACCGGCATGTTTCCTCCTAATCCTGCAGGAAATCCGCCATGATGACGTTGGAAACGTCAATGCCTTTGTCCGTCAGGCGGATCCTGTCATTTGCTTTTTCCATGAAGCCCCTGCTGCAGTAGTCCATCAGCTTCTTTTCGTAGGTTCCGGGGAAGCTCTCCCCGAAACGTTCCTTAAATTCCTCCCGGGACACGCCGCGCGCGGTGCGCAGCCCCAGGAACATGTATTCCTCCTCGCGTTCCTTCAGGCTGAGCGGCCTCGTTTTTTTGAAGTTCCCATAGGCGGTACGGGCGTACTGCGGATATTCCTCCCTGTCTGCCGGGTTCTGGAAGCGCCTGCCGTCCACATAGGACGCGGCACTCTGCCCGAAGCCGATGTACTCGCCGCCGGTCCAGTAGACGAGGTTGTGGCGGCATTCGCGGTCCGCCTTCGCGTAGTTTGAGATCTCGTAGCGGTGATACCCGCGCCCCTCGAGGAACTCCTTCGTCCAATGATACATCGCCCGTTCGGTCTCCTCGCCGGGCAGGTAAATGCGGCCCTGGCGCGTACCGTAGGCTTCGGCAAAGGGCGTGCCCTCCTCGATGATCAGCGAATAGGCCGAGATGTGCTCCGGTTCCAGATTTGCCACGGTCTCCAGGCTCTTCTTCCATTTTTCCATCGTCTGGCGCGGCAGGGCGCTCATCAGGTCGACATTGATATTCCCAAAGCCGGCTTCACGCGCCAGTTCATAGCTTCGCAGAAAATCTTCGTAAGTGTGGATGCGGCCGAGAAGCTTCAGTTCCCCGTCATTCACGGACTGCAGACCGAAGCTCAGGCGGTTGATGCCCATGCTTTTGTAAGCGGCAAGGCTCTTCTTCGTGACCGTCCCGGGGTTCGCCTCCAGCGTGATCTCGACCTCCTTATCGAAGGGATACAGCGCGCGCAGAAGGTCCATGACCTGCCCGATGTATTTCGGGTCGACCAGGGAGGGCGTGCCGCCGCCGAAAAAGACGGTGGAAACGCTCCTCAGGCTCCCCAGGGCTTCAAAGGAGCGGATCTCCTTTTGCAGCACACGGAAATAGTAAGCGATCTCTTCCGGCGTTCCCGGTGCCGAAGGGAAATCGCAGTACAGGCATTTCCGCACGCAAAACGGGATATGTATATATACGCTTAAGGGTGTTTTCTCCATCTGCCTACCTGTCTTCGTCCAGCTTCAGAACGCTCATGAAGGCCTGCTGCGGGATCTCGACATTCCCGATCTGGCGCATCCGCTTCTTGCCTTCCTTCTGTTTTTCAAGCAGTTTCTTCTTGCGCGTGATGTCGCCGCC